>JAVJUS010000148.1:0-20477 GCA_040220455.1 Azospirillaceae bacterium | reverse complement strand
CTGGTACTGCGCGCCGCCCGTCTCCGCCAGGATCTTCGTGATCGCCGCCGTCAGCGTCGTCTTGCCGTGGTCCACGTGACCGATCGTACCGACGTTCGCATGCGGCTTGCTGCGCTCGAACTTCGCCTTGGCCATCTCTTCAAATCTCCGTTGCCAGCAGTTCCTGATCGCCTGTTAGGCCAGCTTCGCGCGCACTTCGTCGGCGATGGCCTGCGGCACTTCTTCGTAGTGGTCGAAGAACATCGTGTACTGGGCGCGCCCCTGGGACATGGAGCGCAGCGTGTTGACGTAGCCGAACATGTTGGCCAGCGGGACGAACGCCTTGACGACGCTCGCGTTGCCCTGGGAATCCATGCCCTGAACCTGGCCGCGGCGGCTGTTCAGGTCGCCGATGACGTCGCCCATGTACTCCTCGGGCGTGACGACCTCGACGCGCATGACCGGCTCCAGCAGTACCGGCTTGGCCTTCGGGATGCCCTCGCGGAACGCCGCGCGCGACGCGATCTCGAACGCCATGACCGAGCTGTCGACGTCATGGTAGGCGCCGTCGATCAGCCGGGCCTTGACGTCGACCATCGGGAAGCCGGCGATGACGCCCGAGGTCATGGAATCGCGCAGGCCCTTCTCGACGCCCGGCACGTATTCGCGCGGCACGTTGCCGCCGACGATCTCGCTGACGAACTCGAAGCCCGAGCCCCGCTCGCCCGGCTCGAAGACGACCTTGATGCGGGCGAACTGGCCCGAACCGCCGGTCTGCTTCTTGTGGGTGTAGTCGATCTCCGCCTGGCGGGTGATCGCCTCGCGATAGGCCACCTGCGGCGCGCCGACATTGGCGTCGACCTTGAACTCTCGCCTCATGCGGTCGACGATGATGTCCAGGTGCAGCTCGCCCATGCCCTTGATCACGGTCTGGCCGCTCTCGTGATCGACCGAAACCTGGAAGGACGGGTCTTCCTGCGCCAGGCGCGCCAGCGCCGTCGACATCTTCTCCTGGTCGGCCTTCGACTTCGGCTCGACCGCGACCTCGATCACCGGGTCCGGGAACTCCATGCGCTCCAGGACGATCGGCTTGGAGGTGTCGCAGAGCGTATCGCCCGTGGTCGTCTGCTTGAGGCCGACCAGCGCGACGATGTCGCCGGCCGCCGCCCACTTGATCTCCTCGCGGCTGTTGGCGTGCATCAGCAGCATGCGGCCGACGCGCTCGCGCTCGCCCTTGACCGAGTTCATCACGTAGGACCCGGCGTCGAGCGTGCCCGAATAGATGCGCGCGAAGGTCAGCGACCCGACATAGGGGTCGCTCATGATCTTGAAGGCGAGCGCGGAGAACGGCGCGGAGTCGTCACACGGCCGACTGTCCTCCTCGTCGGAGTTGACCTTGAGACCCTTGACCGCGCCGACGTCGAACGGCGACGGCAGATAGGCCACCACCGCGTCGAGCAGCGGCTGAACGCCCTTGTTCTTGAACGCGCTGCCCAGCAGCACGGGCACGAACTGCAGGCCGATCGTGCCCTTGCGGATGCAGGCGCGCAGCGTCTCGACATCCGGCTCGGTGCCCTCGAGATAGGCCTCCATCGCCGTGTCGTCGGCCTCGACCGCCGTCTCGATCAGCTTCTGGCGCCACTCCTCGGCCTGGTCGGCGAGGTCCTCGGGGATGTCCTGGTACTCCCACTCGGCGCCCAGGGACTCGTCCTTCCACACGATCGCGCGGTTCTCGATCAGGTCGACGACGCCCTTGAAGTCGCTCTCCGCGCCGATCGGCAGCTGGAGGACGAGCGGCGTCGCGCCCAGCCGGTCGATGATCATGTCGACGCAGCGGAAGAAGTTCGCGCCCATGCGGTCCATCTTGTTGATGAAGCACATGCGCGGAACGCGGTACTTGTCGGCCTGGCGCCAGACCGTCTCCGACTGCGGCTCGACGCCGGCGACCGAGTCGAACACCGCGACAGCGCCGTCGAGCACGCGCAGCGAGCGCTCCACCTCGATGGTGAAGTCGACGTGGCCCGGCGTGTCGATGATGTTGACGCGATGGTCGTTCCAGAAGCACGTGGTCGCGGCCGACGTGATCGTGATGCCGCGCTCCTGCTCCTGCTCCATCCAGTCCATCGTCGCGGCGCCGTCATGCACCTCGCCGATCTTGTGCGAGCGACCCGTGTAGTAGAGGACGCGCTCCGTCGTCGTCGTCTTGCCGGCATCGATGTGGGCCATGATGCCGATGTTCCGGTATCGCTCGATCGGTGTCTGACGCTGGGTCGACATTGTGTGTCTCGCCTCGGTAGCAGTCTCGTGCGGCCGCGCGCGGGTGCGGTCGGCGCGTTACCAGCGGTAATGCGAGAACGCGCGGTTGGCCTCGGCCATCCGGTGCGTGTCCTCGCGCTTCTTGACCGCCGCCCCGCGCTGCTGGGCGGCATCCATGAGCTCGTTCGACAGCCGCTCGACCATCGTGTTCTCCGAGCGCTTGCGCGCCGCGATGATCAGCCAGCGGATCGCCAGCGCCTGGCCGCGCTCGGAACGGACTTCGACCGGCACCTGGTAGGTCGCGCCGCCGACGCGCCGCGAGCGCACCTCCACCTGCGGCCGGACATTGCCCAGCGCCTCGTGGAACGCCTCGATCGGGTCGACCCGGGCGCGCTGCTGCATGCGGTCGAGCGCGCCGTAGACGATCGTCTCGGCGGTCGATTTCTTGCCGTGGTACATCAAGTTGTTGACGAACTTGGAGAGTACCACGTCGCCGAACTTCGGGTCCGGCAGGATTTCTCGCTTCTCTGCGCGATGGCGGCGGGACATGGCTCGCTGCTATCCCTTCCTCGATATCACGACCGCGCGGCCCCAGGACCGCACCGGCAACCGCGGCGGATCGGTGACGATCGTTCCGGCCGCCCGCGTTCTGGCCGGAACCACCTGACGAAACGACGGCCTCGCGCTCGATCGAGCCCGCGGCCGCCTGCTGTGACCTCTCGACCGGGCCCAAGAGACGGCCCGCCGATGCCCGGCTCGGGACCCGCTGGCGTCCTGCCAACCGGCTCCCCGCCCCCGCGCCGGTTCGTGTACCGACGCTCCGGGCATCGCCCCGGAAGCCCTGAACGCGAAGATCGGTATCGGAGGAGATCCGGATCAAGTCCGGACGGCCGAGCGCCGCAACGCAAAAACCCCTGACGAAGCGAGCCTTGTCGCCTCGCGGGGCCCGTCGTGTGTCGCGTTCCGGACCGAGGTCCGGGGCGGCTCGAGCCGCTCCACCGAGATCCTGCGTCTAAACCGTCCGCGCGGCGAACCGCCCGTTCGGCCTACAGCCAGCTCCCGTGAAAAGCGGGCGGACTATACGCACGGGCCCCGAGGGCGTCAAGCACCGCGCACAGGCGCGATCGCATACGGCCGGGCGGCATCCGTCGCACGGGATTCGGAAGCGGGCCGCCCTTCAAGCGCGACATTGATTCAATAGTTTTCTTTCTAAAAGTGTATATCTTTACAATTTATGATGTTTCGTTCATGCTTGGTAGAACCAATAGTAAGGCATCGTCGCTACCAGCGTCCGAAACGCTCATAGATTAAAATGAGGCCCGTCCGTGACTGTCGAACTGTCAGAACTCGGCCGATCGCGAATCGTCACCGTAAGCGGCGCGACGACTCCGGCCGACTTGCAAGGCGCGATCGCCGCCACATCGATCGATCCCGATGCCGCGTTGAAGTGTCTCCCCCCCGCACAGACTACGCCCTATACGCGCGTGGTGCTCCACCAGAGCGAGTCCCTGGAAGTCCTGCTCATGCGATGGGGATCTCATAGGGCCTGTGCCGTCCATGACCACGGCGAAGATACCTATGGCTGGGTTCGCGTCCTGTCCGGGAGAGCCTTGCATAGAGTGTTCCGGCGCAAGCGGCGCCATGATCTACCCGTGTGTCATCTCGAGGAGCGGATGACACCGGGCGATATGGTCTTCGCCCCGAGCGGAATGATCCATCAGATGGAGAACGCCGAGGCGGATCCGCTGATTACCCTCCATTACTATCAACCTCCAATGACAGGAATGCGGATCTACGACCTGAATTGCAGAAAAGGGTGTGTCGTTACGGACGACTCCGGAGCGTGGTGGCCGGCCGACTCGAGCAATATCGTCCGGGAGTTCGCCTTGGGGACTGAAGGTTCGCCGAGCGGATCAATGCCGCGCGTGATGGGGAACGATCAATGAATATCCAAGATCCGCCTTCGATCGTTCAACGCCTGCTTGACTCGTCGACCGATACTCAAAGGCTGCTCGCCGAACTCGACAGGCAAGCGGTCAGGAGCTCCGATCTGCCGGCGCTCGACCGCGTTGGAACCGAGGCGCTCGAAAATGCCGGCTACATCTTCGGAACGTTGGCCCGGTCCGCTGAACCCGAGCCGGCACTGATCGGCTACCTCCGCTTTTCAAGGGCCCTATGGCACGTCTCGGATGTCGGGGAAGCGATTGTTCATGTCGTGGAAGGACGCATCGAACTCACACGGGACAATGGACTTAGCGAGCCAATCGTGGCCGGTGAGAGCGTCGAGATCCAGCACGGTGAGCGGACGCTTCTGAAACCCGCCGGCCAGAACCAGCAGCCGCTGGCGCTCTTGGTCGTCAGAACGCGTGACGGCGAACCGTCGTTTGAAGTCGCTCGCAATGTCACGCCCGTGGCCGACGCTCCGTACTACATCGGTTATGACATCCGATATGCGAAGACCTATGAGGCAGGTGGCGTACTCTGGGAAACTGCCGAGCCGAACCCGGTCGTCGTCGAAATCGCTGGTACGATCGTTCCGTCGGGCGGCACTATCTTGGACCTAGGCTGTGGCGAGGGACGCGACAGCCTGTGGCTTTCGGCACAGGGTTTCGACGTCACCGGCGTCGATGTGTCTCGTGCCGCGCTCGACCGGGCCCGAGAAATTGCGAAAGAGAGAGGTCTGCACGCTCGGTTTGTCGAACGTGACGTCATTTATCTCCGGAACCTGCCCGACGACCACTTCGATCTCGCATTGAACATGGGCTGCCTGCACATGCTGGACGAGCCCGCCCATCGACGAGAGCACCTTCGTCGGACTCATGAGGTGCTGAAGCCAGGAGGCTCGTTCCTGGTCAACCATTGCCGTCAGGAGTGGTTGAAGGGGTTCTGGTCGGTAGAGGACTACGAGAAGGTGAAGGATGCCCGGCCGGGAGACGTGATCCCTCGGCGGATCCGGCTCGCCGACGGCACCGTCACTGTGATCGATCTCCCTGTCTTGAATCACGACGAGCGCTCCGAAGAAGCCTTGAGCGAGGAGTTGACCGACGCAGGTTTCGAGATTGTCCGGACCCTCTCGGAAGATCGGTTCACCTTCGGCAACGCCGCGATTCTGCTGGCGCGCAAGCCCGGTCCGCCAAGCGACACGGGAGCGCCGGCATGATAGCCGTATTCTACTTTGCCGTTCTGTGTCTGGCCTGGGGCTCGACGTGGATCGCGATCAAGATCGGCGTCATGGACGCACCACCGCTCACCTATGCCGGAACTCGATTCGTCGCTGCGGGCATCTTGGTGCTCGGATTCCAGTGGCTCCGCGGCGGTCGGGCCGCGATCGCCGTCGCGAAGGCGGATCGGTGGCGGCTTTTCGGCGTCTCGGCACTCGTGATCGCGGTGTGCTTCGGGCTCATCTTCTGGGGTGAGCGGCACGTCTCCGCCGGCCTGACGGCGATTGTCGTTCAGGGGCTCATTCCGATCGCCCTACCCCTCTTCGCCGCGATCACGGCGGTCGAGCCGCTGACCCGTGCCCGGATGGTCGCCGCGGCAATCGGCGTTACCGGTCTGGCGATCGTCTTCGCCCCGACGGCCGCGACGCCGGGGACGACACTGGGGCTCGTGGGGCTGCTGGCAATCACGGCAGGAACACTGGCCTATTGTGCCGGGTCCGTGCGCAGTCGGGCCATCTTGTCGCGGCATTCTGCCGTCTCGATCGCCGGCTGGCAGAGCCTGATCGGCGGATTCCTGGCAATTCTCGCGGCGGCCTTTCTAGAACCGAACGCCATTACCGAGATCGACCGATTCTTCCTGCCGCACGTCCTGGCGGCATGGCTTTGGCTCGTTCTGGTCGGCTCGGTGGTCGGGTTCGTCCTCTATATCGTTCTCCTCAAGGAATGGGGCGCGTCGCGGGTCTCGGTCTACGCCTTCGTCACGCCGCTCGTCGCCATCGTTCTGGAAGCCGTCATCCTCGGCGAGGTCGTCGCCCCGCTCGAGGCGGGCGGTGCTGCCGTCCTCTTCCTTGCCGTCTGGATTTCCCTGAAGCCACCGGCCTTCCTCGACAAGCCGCTGCGCCCGAAGGCCATGGTTTCGGCGGACAGACAAGCCTGACCGGCGCACGCCGGAGACCGGGCACCCGGCACCGATGGCGATGGGAGGCGGGCTTCGTCCCCTTCGTATTCCCGAGCACGCAAAGAAAAGACCCCGCCCGGAGAGCCGGGCGGGGTCGCTTTCACCGAGCCTGCCGGTCTCCCGGCAGGCGATCAGGCCGCGCTCGATTCCCCGGAGTCGCCGCCGGTCGGCTCGCTCTCGCCGCTGCCGGTGAGGGCTTCGGCCTCCCGGGCGTCGATCGCGCTCTGGGCGTCGCGGTCGCGGCGGGCCGCCACCTGCTTGAGCCGGTTGACCACGGAGCCGGTGCCGGCCGGGATCAGGCGGCCGACGATGACGTTCTCCTTGAGGCCCTCCAGCTCGTCGACCCGGCCGGAGACCGCCGCCTCGGTGAGGACGCGCGTGGTCTCCTGGAACGAGGCCGCGGAGATGAAGGACTTGGTCTGCAGGCTCGCCTTGGTGATGCCCTGGAGCACCGGCCGCGCCTTGGCCAGCGCCACGTCCTCGGCCACCGCCTTGCGGTTCTCCGCGTCGAAGTCCTCCCGGTCCAGGATCTCGCCAACCAGCAGCGTGGTGCCGCCGGGCTCGGAGACCTCGACCTTCTGGAGCATCTGGCGGACGATCACCTCGATGTGCTTGTCGTTGATCTTCACGCCCTGCAGCCGATAGACGTCCTGGATCTCGTTGACCAGGTAGTCGGCCAGGGCCTCGACGCCGAGCACGCCCAGGATGTCGTGGGGCACCGGATTGCCGTCCATCAGCAGGTCGCCCTGCTGGACGTAGTCTCCCTCCTGGACCGAGATGTGCTTGCCCTTCGGGATCAGGTACTCCTTGGGCTCCTCGCCGGAGTCCTCCGGCGGCTCGACCACGATCCGGCGCTTGGCCTTGTAGTCCTTGCCGAAGGTGACCCGGCCCTCGGCCTCGCTGATGATGGCGTAGTCCTTGGGCTTGCGCGCCTCGAACAGCTCCGCCACCCGCGGCAGGCCGCCGGTGATGTCGCGGGTCTTCGTGCTCTCCCGCGGGATGCGGGCCAGCACGTCGCCGGCCTGGACCTGGGCGCCGTTCTCGACCGACAGGATGGCGTCGACCGACATGAAGTAGCGCGCCTCCAGCCCGTTGGGCAGGGTGACGACCTCGCCCGCGGCGTCGCGCAGGGTGATCCGCGGGCGGAGCTGGTCGCCGCGCGGCTGCTGGCGCCAGTCGACCACGACCTTGGCCGAAATGCCCGTCGTCTCGTCCATCACCTCGCGCATGGACACGCCCTCGACCAGGTCGACGTAGTGGGCCGTGCCCTCCTTCTCGGTGATGATCGGGATCGTGTACGGGTCCCAGTCGGCGAGCTTGGCGCCGCGTTCCACCTTCTCGCCATCCTCGGCCAGGAGCCGGGCGCCGTAGGGCAGCCGGTGGCGCGCCTTCTCCCGACCCTGGTCGTCGACCAGAACGACCTCGGTGTTGCGGCCCATCACGATCTGCGCGCCGGAGCTGTTGAGCACGACGTTCTTGTTGTTCAGGCTCACCGTCGCGTCGAAGGCCGCCTCGACCTGCGACTGCTCGGCGCCGCGCTGGGCGGCGCCGCCGATGTGGAAGGTGCGCATGGTGAGCTGGGTGCCCGGCTCGCCGATCGACTGGGCGGCGATGACGCCGACCGCCTCGCCGATATTGACCGCCGTGCCGCGCGCCAGGTCGCGGCCGTAGCAGGTCGCGCAGATACCGCCCTGGCTCTCGCAGGTCAGCGCCGAGCGCGCGATGATCTTGTCGATGCCGGCCGTCTCGATCGCCTCGACCAGGTCCTCGTCGATCAGCGCGCCGGCCGGCGCGATCACCTCGCCCGTCAGCGGGTTGACCACGTCATGGGCCGCCGTGCGCCCGAGGATGCGATCGCCCAGGTCGACCACGACCTCGCCGCCGTCGATGATCGCCGCGACGGTGATGCCGTTCTCCGTGCCGCAATCGGTCTCGACGATCGTGCAGTCCTGCGCCACGTCGACCAGCCGCCGCGTCAGGTAGCCGGAGTTGGCCGTCTTCAGCGCCGTGTCGGCGAGGCCCTTGCGCGCGCCGTGCGTGGAGTTGAAGTACTCCAGCACGGTCAGGCCTTCCTTGAAGTTCGAGATGATCGGCGTCTCGATGATCTCGCCCGACGGCTTGGCCATCAGCCCGCGCATGCCGGCGAGCTGGCGGATCTGCGCCGCCGAGCCGCGGGCGCCGGAATGCGCCATCATGTAGACCGAGTTCACCGGCTTGGTCGGGTCGGTCAGGGTCGACGAGATCTCCTTCATCATCTCGTCGGCGACCTTGTCGGTGCACGACGACCAGACGTCGACCACCTTGTTGTACTTCTCGCCGCGGGTGATCAGGCCGTCGAGGTACTGGTTCTCGTACTCCTTGACCAGCTCGGCGCTTTCGTTGACCAGGCGCTCCTTGGCCTCGGGCACGACCAGGTCGTCCTTGCCGAAGGAGATGCCGGCTCGGCAGGCGTAGCCGAAGCCCAGCGTCATCAGCCGGTCGCAGAAAATCACCGTCTCCTTCTGGCCGCAGTGGCGATAGACCTCGTCGATGACGTTGGTGACGTCCTTCTTGGTCAGCAGCCGGTTGACGGTCGCGAAGGGCACCGCGCTGTGCCGCGGCAGGATCTCCGACAGGATCATGCGGCCCGGCGTCGTGATGACGCGGATGATCTCTTCCTTGCCGTGCTCGTCGACCGAGCGGAAGCGGGTCTTGATCTTGGAGTGCATGCCGACCGCGCCGGTCGCCAGCGCCTGCTCGATCTCGCCCAGCGAGCGAAAGCGCGGCACCTGGTGCGCGCGCACCTCGCCCGCCTTCAGCCGCTTCCACACCGCCCCGACGTCGCCGATCTCGACCGCCGCCGCCGGGTCGTTCGCGTCGACCAGGACCACGTCCTCGTTGGTGATCGCCGAGGCCAGCGCCTCCTCGCCGTCGATGGCGACCTGGGGGCCCAGGACGTCGTTTCGCTCCATCGACAGGTAATAGATGCCGAGCACGATGTCCTGTGACGGGACGATGATCGGCTTGCCGTTGGCCGGGCTGAGGATGTTGTTCGTCGACATCATCAGCACGCGCGCCTCGAGTTGGGCTTCCAGCGACAGCGGCACGTGGACCGCCATCTGGTCGCCGTCGAAGTCCGCGTTGAACGCGGTGCAGACCAGCGGGTGGAGCTGGATCGCCTTGCCCTCGATCAGCACGGGCTCGAAGGCCTGGATGCCCAGGCGATGCAGCGTCGGCGCCCGGTTGAGCATGACCGGGTGCTCGCGGATCACCTCTTCCAGGATGTCCCAGACCTCGGGTCGCTCCTTCTCGACCATCCGCTTGGCGGCCTTGATGGTCGAGGCCATGCCGTAGAGCTCGAGCTTGTGGTAGATGAACGGCTTGAAGAGCTCGAGCGCCATCTTCTTCGGCAGGCCGCACTGGTGCAGCTTGAGCTCCGGGCCGACCACGATGACCGAGCGGCCGGAATAGTCGACGCGCTTGCCCAGCAGGTTCTGGCGGAAGCGGCCCTGCTTGCCCTTGAGCATGTCGCTCAGCGACTTCAGCGGGCGTTTGTTGGCGCCGGTGATGACCCGGCCGCGGCGGCCGTTGTCGAACAGGGCGTCGACCGCCTCCTGCAGCATGCGCTTCTCGTTGCGCACGATGATGTCGGGCGCGCGCAGCTCCATCAGCCGCTTGAGCCGGTTGTTCCGGTTGATCACGCGGCGGTAGAGGTCGTTCAGGTCGGAGGTCGCGAACCGGCCGCCGTCGAGCGGCACCAGCGGGCGCAGCTCCGGCGGGATGACCGGGATGACCTCCATGATCATCCATTCCGGCCGGGAGCCGGACTCCATGAACGCCTCGATCAGCTTGAGGCGCTTGACCAGCTTCTTGCGCTTGGCCTCCGAACCGGTCTCGCGCAAGTCGTCACGGACGATCTCCAGCTCGCTCGACAGGTCGATCTTGGAGAGCATGTCCTTCAGCGCCTCGGCGCCGATCTTGGCGCTGAAGTTCTCCTCGCCGTAGTCGTCCTGGGCGCGCATGTACTCCTCCTCGGAGAGGAGCTGGTTGCGCTTGAGCGGCGTCAGTCCGGGCTCGATGACGACGTAGTTCTCGAAGTAGAGGACGCGCTCCAGGTCCTTCAGCGTCATGTCGACCATCAGGCCGATGCGCGACGGAAGCGACTTCAGGAACCAGATATGCGCGACCGGGCTCGCCAGTTCGATATGGCCCATGCGCTCGCGCCGGACCTTGCTCAGCGTGACCTCGACGCCGCACTTCTCGCAGACGATGCCGCGATACTTCATGCGCTTGTACTTGCCGCACAGGCACTCGTAGTCCTTGATCGGCCCGAAGATCCGGGCGCAGAACAGGCCGTCGCGCTCCGGCTTGAAGGTGCGGTAGTTGATCGTCTCGGGCTTCTTGATCTCGCCGTGCGACCAGGACCGGATCCGCTCGGGGCTGGCGATCGAGATACGGATGCGGTCGAAGTCATCCGTCCTCTGGGCCACGCCCAGCATGTTCATGAGCTCGTTCATGTCCGACTCCTGTATGACCGACTGGCGCGCGTGAGCGAGGGGCGGCGCGCGGCACCGGCCGCCGCCGCCCCGGTCTCCGGTCGCGTCAGAGGTAACGCTGTTCCAGCTCCACGTTCAGGCCGAGCGAGCGCAGCTCCTTGACCAGCACGTTGAAGCTCTCGGGAATGCCCGATTCGAAGTTGTCGTCGCCGCGGACGATCGCCTCGTAGACCTTGGTCCGGCCCGCCACGTCGTCCGACTTGACGGTCAGCATCTCCTGCAGCGTATAGGCGGCGCCGTAGGCCTCGAGCGCCCAGACCTCCATCTCCCCGAAGCGCTGGCCGCCGAACTGCGCCTTGCCGCCCAGCGGCTGCTGGGTGACCAGGCTGTACGGCCCGATCGAGCGGGCGTGGATCTTGTCGTCGACCAAGTGGTGGAGCTTGAGCATGTAGATGTAGCCCACCGTCACCGGCCGGGCGAACGCCTCGCCGGTCCGGCCGTCGGTCAGCGTCACCTGGCCGCTGTGCTCCAGCCCGGCCTCGGTGAGCATGTCGACGATGTCCTCCTCCCGCGCGCCGTCGAAGACGGGGGTCGCCATCGGCACGCCGCCGCGCAGGTTGCCCGCCATCTCCAGGAGCTGGTCGTCGTTCAGGTCCGCGACGTCGGTGCCGTACTGCTCGTCGCCGTAGATCCGCTGGAGCCGGTCGGCCAGCGACGCCTTGGCGCCGTCGCCGTCGCCGCTGGCGCGGGCGACGTGCATCTTCTCGACCAGGTCGCCGATCTGCCGGCCGAGGCCGGCCGCGGCCCAGCCCAGATGCGTCTCCAGGATCTGGCCGACATTCATGCGGCTCGGCACGCCCAGCGGGTTGAGCACGATGTCGACGTTCGTGCCGTCCTCCAGGTAGGGCATGTCCTCGATCGGCACGATCTTGGAGATGACGCCCTTGTTGCCGTGCCGGCCGGCCATCTTGTCGCCCGGCTGGAGCTTGCGCTTCACCGCCACGAAGACCTTGACCATCTTCATGACGCCCGGCGGCAGCTCGTCACCCCGCTGCAGCTTCTCGACCTTGTTCTCGAAGCGCGCCTGCAAGGCCTCGACGGATTCGTCGAAATACTTGCCGATCGCTTCGATCTCGGCCATCCGCTCCTCGTTCTCGACGACGATCTGGCGCCACTGGCCCGGCGTCAGCTTGTCGAGCTCGGCCTCGGCGATCGCGCCACCGGTCGGGAAGTCCTTCGGCCCGGAGACCGCCTTCTCGCCGGTCAGCAGGTCGCGCAGGCGGGAGTGGAAGCTACGCTCCAGGATCGCGCGCTCGTCGTCGCGATCCTTGGCCAGGCGTTCGATCTCCTGGCGCTCGATCGCCAGGGCACGTTCGTCCTTGTCGACGCCGCGGCGATTGAACACCCGGACCTCGACGATCGTGCCGTTGACGCCCGGCGGCAGGCGCATCGACGTATCGCGCACGTCGGAGGCCTTCTCGCCGAAGATCGCGCGCAGCAGCTTCTCCTCCGGCGTCATCGGGCTCTCGCCCTTGGGCGTGACCTTGCCGACCAGGATGTCGCCCGGATTGACCTCCGCGCCGATATAGACGATGCCCGCCTCGTCGAGGTGGCGCAGCGCCTCCTCGCCGACATTCGGGATGTCGCGCGTGATCTCCTCCTGGCCGAGCTTGGTGTCGCGCGCCATGACCTCGAACTCCTCGATATGGATCGAGGTGAAGACGTCGTCGCGCACGATGCGCTCGGAGATCAGGATGGAGTCCTCGAAGTTGTAGCCGTTCCAGGGCATGAACGCGCACAGCACGTTCCGGCCCAACGCCAGCTCGCCCAGATCGGTCGACGGGCCGTCGGCGATGATGTCGCCCGCCTCGACCCGGTCGCCCTTGCGCACCAGGGGACGCTGCGTGATGCAGGTGTTCTGGTTGGAGCGCTGGAACTTCAGCAGGTTGTAGATGTCGACGTTCGACACCGACGCGGCCGTCTCGTCGGTCACGCGGATGACCACGCGCTCGGCGTCGACCTGGTCGACGATGCCGCCGCGCCGGGCGACGATCGTCACGCCGCTGTCCCGCGCGACCGTGTTCTCCATGCCGGTGCCGACCAGCGGCGCCTCGGCCTTGATCAGCGGCACCGCCTGGCGCTGCATGTTCGAGCCCATCAGTGCGCGGTTGGCGTCGTCGTTCTCGAGGAACGGGATCAGCGCCGCGGCGACGGAGACGATCTGCTTCGGGCTGACGTCGATCAACTCGATCGTGTCCGGCTTGGCGACGATGTACTCGCCGCCGGCCCGGCACGACACCAGGTCGTCGACGAACCGCCCCTCCTCGTCCAGATTGGCGTTGGCCTGGGCGACGGTGAAGCGGCTCTCCTCCATGGCGGAGAGATAGACCACCTCGTCGGTCACCCGGCGGTCGACCACCTTGCGGTACGGGCTTTCGATGAAGCCGTACTTGTTGACCTGGGCGTAGGTCGCCAGCGAGTTGATCAGGCCGATATTCGGACCTTCCGGCGTCTCGATCGGGCAGATCCGGCCGTAGTGGGTCGGGTGCACGTCGCGCACCTCGAAGCCCGCGCGCTCGCGCGTCAGGCCGCCCGGACCCAGCGCGGAGAGCCGCCGCTTGTGCGTGATCTCCGACAGCGGGTTGGTCTGGTCCATGAACTGGCTGAGCTGGGAGGAGCCGAAGAACTCCCGCACCGCCGCGGCCGCCGGCTTGGCGTTGATCAGGTCGTGCGGCATGACCGTGTCGATGTCGACCGAGCCCATGCGCTCGCGGATCGCCCGCTCCATGCGCAGCAGGCCGACGCGGTACTGGTTCTCCATCAGTTCGCCGACCGAGCGCACCCGGCGGTTGCCGAGATTGTCGATGTCGTCGATCTCGCCCCGGCCGTCCTTGAGCTCCAGCAGAATCTTGAGGATCGACAGGATGTCGGCCTTGCGCAGGACACGGAGCTGGTCGTCGGTCTCGAAGCCCAGCCGCGCGTTCATCTTGACCCGGCCGACCGCCGACAGGTCGTAGCGCTCGGACTCGAAGAACAGGCCCTTGAACAGCGCCTCGGCCGATTCGAGCGTCGGCGGCTCGCCCGGGCGCATGACCCGGTAGATGTCGATCAGGGCGTCCTCGCGCGTGGCGTTCTTGTCGATCGCCATCGTGTTGCGCAGGTACGGCCCGACGTTGATGTGGTCGATCGCCAGCGCGTCGAATTCCTCGATGCCGCGCTCGCGCAGGGCCGCCAGCATGTCCTGGCCGACCTCGTCGCCCGCCTCGTAGAAGACCTCGCCGGTCTGCTCGTCGATGATGTCGCCGGCCAGGTACGCGCCGACCAGGTCCTCGTCCTTGACGAGCATGGCCTTCATGCCGCCGTCGACGAGCTTGCGGATCGTCCGCGGGGTCAGCTTCTGGCCCGCCTCGGCCACTGTCTCGCCGCTGTCGGCGTCGACCAGGTCCGCGATCAGCTTGACGCCCTTCATGCGCTCGGCGTCGAATGCCGTGCGCCAGCCGCCCTTGGCCGCCGTGTAGGTCAACCGGTCGTAGAACGCACCGAGGACCTCCTCCTTGCTCATGCCCTGCGCCTCGTAGGGCAGCAGGCCCTTGCCCGCGGCCACGCGCTCCGCGCGCAGCGCCTCGGTGTCGGAGCCGTCGAGCGCGAGCAGCAGCGTCGTCGCCGGCAGCTTGCGCCGGCGATCGATGCGGACATAGACGTGGTCCTTGGCGTCGAACTCGAAATCGAGCCACGAGCCGCGATACGGGATCACCCGCGCGGCGAACAGGTACTTGCCCGAGGAGTGGGTCTTGCCCTTGTCGTGGTCGAAGAAGACGCCGGGCGAGCGGTGCATCTGGCTGACGATGACGCGCTCGGTGCCGTTGATGATGAAGGTGCCGTTCTCCGTCATCAGGGGCATGTCGCCCATGTAGACGTCCTGCTCCTTGATGTCGCGGATCGAGCGCAGGCCCGTGTCCTCCTCGACATCGAAAACCGTCAGGCGCAGGGTCACCTTGAGCGGCGCGGCGAAGGTCATGCCGCGCTGCTGGCACTCCTCGACGTCGTATTTCGGCTCCTCCAGCTCGTAGGAGACGAAATCGAGCTCCGCGCGCTCGGAGAAGTCGCGAATCGGGAAGACCGACTGGAAGACCTCCTGCAGGCCGACGAACGTCCGGTCCTCGGGCGCGGTCTCCATCTGCAGGAACTGATCGTAGGAGCGGCGCTGCACCTCGATCAGGTTGGGCATGCGCGCCACCTCGGGAATGCGCCCGAAATTCTTGCGGACCCGCTTACGACCCGTGAAGGATTTTGTCATCGTAGCCCCTCGGCGACTGACTACGGTCGGCGGCCCGCGGCCGCCGCGCTCGCTATGTTCGCCCTGACGCCCGAAGGCGACGCCGCGACGCCGTCAGCGTCCCGTCCCGGCCGGACGATCGAAATGCACCGCGCGACGACACCCGCCCCCGGGCCGCGACGGTCGATGACCGCCGCCGCCCCGAGGGCGGGCGACAAGCGCAAACGACGCCCGTAGGCGGGGATCCCGGTCGGATCGTCCACCTTCGGGCGCCGATATATGAGAGTCGGTTTCAGCCACGCGGTCCTACTTAATTTCGACCGTGGCGCCCGCCTCTTCAAGCTTTTTCTTCAGCTGGTCGGCCTCGTCCTTGGCCACGCCCTCCTTGATCGGCTTCGGCGCGCCCTCGACGAGCTCCTTGGCTTCCTTCAGGCCCAGCCCGGTGATGGCGCGGACCTCCTTGATGACGTTGATCTTCTTGTCGCCGGCCGAGGCGAGGACGACGTCGAATTCCGTCTTCTCCTCCTCGGCGGCGGCGGCCTCGCCGCCACCGGCCGGCGCGGCCGCTGCCGCTACCGGGGCCGCGGCGCTGACGCCCCACTTCTCCTCCAGCATCTTGGCCAGCTCGGCGGCCTCGATGACGGTCAGACCGGACAGCTCGTCGGCCAGCTTCTCCAGATCGGCCATGTCCTTGGAACTCCTGTGCTTGAACTTCCGCGGTGTCGCGGATGGGTCGGGTCGGCCCTCAGGCCGCTTCGTCCTTGCGGGAATAGGCGTCGAGCACGCGCGCGAGCTGGGCCGCGGGGGCCTGGACGACGGATGCGACCTTGCCGGCCGGCGCCTGGATGACGCCGACCAGGCGAGCACGCAGCTCGTCGAGCGAAGGCAGCTTGGCGAGGGACTCGACAGCCGCCGCGTCGAGCGCCTGTTCGCCCAGGGCGCCGCCGACGATCGTCAGCTTGTCGTTGCCCTTGGCGTAGTCGACCGCCACCTTGGCCGCCGCGACGGGATCTTCCGACACGGCGATGGCGGTCGGTCCGACGAAGGTGTCGGACAGGTGCTCGAAGCGGGTTCCCTTCAGGGCGATGCGGGCGAGCCGGTTCTTCGTGACGTGGTAACGGGCCCCCGCGTCCCGCATGCGGCGGCGAAGATCGGTCGATTGCGCGACCGACAGCCCACTCTGGTGCGTCAGCACCACGAGCTGGGCGCCTTCGAACGCCTCGTGCAGGGCGGCGACTTTCCGTTCCTTCTCGGCACGTTCCACGGATCGTCTCCGTCATGGCCTGCGCCGCGCCGGCGAACCGACGGCGGCGCAAGCGGTTGCGCCCAGAGCCGGCCGCGCCGCGCCCGAAGGCCGGCCGCCGGCTCGCGATGCCCTGTCCCGGAAGTTCAAGCCGCTGGCGTCCGATCCTCGCGGATCGGATCGTCGAAACCGGCTCACCTCCTGTCTATGCAGGACGATTAAGAGACGGCGTGGCGCCGGCTCACCTGCAGTCTCGGACAGGGAACCCGGACCACTCCGGGCCATGGGCCCGGGAAACGCGCGGTCCGGCTTTCCGGCGGCCGCGGGCGCGAGGCCCGGGACCCCCGGAAGAAGCTCTCGTCCTGTCGGGCCCCGCGCCCCGCGGCGCGGCGGCCCGTGCCGTCAGACGGCGGCCTGTGGCACGGCCGAGGCGACCTTGGAGACGTCGAGCCGGATGCTCGGCCCCATGGTGCTCGCCAGCGACACCTTCTCGACGTAGGTGCCCTTCGCGCCGCTCGGCTTGGCGCGGAGAATCGCCGCGATGAAGGCGCGGACGTTCTCCTCCAGATCCTCCTCGGAGAAGCTGACCTTGCCGATGCCGCCATGGACCAGGCCGGCCTTCTCGGCGCGGAACTCGACCGAGCCCGCCTTGGCGGCCTGCACCGCGCCGGCGACGTCCGGCGTCACCGTGCCCAGCTTCGGGTTCGGCATCAGGCCGCGCGGACCCAGGATCTTACCCAGCCGTCCGACCACCGCCATCATGTCCGGCGTGGCGATGCAGCGGTCGAAGTCGCTGCGGCCTTCCTGGATCTCCTGCGCCAGTTCCTCGGCGCCCACGATGTCGGCGCCCGCCTCCTTCGCCTCGTCGGCCTTGGCCGCCTTGGCGAAGACCAGGACGCGGACCGACTTGCCCGTGCCCTTGGGAAGCTGGACGACGCCGCGGACCATCTGGTCGGCGTGGCGCGGATCGATTCCCAGGTTCATGGCGATCTCGACCGTCTCGTCGAACTTCGCCGTCGCGCGCTGCTTGATCAGGCGGACCGCCTCGGCAACGTCGTAATGCGTGGTCGGGTCGAGGCCCTCGCGAGCCGCCGCCAGACGCTTCGGGGTGCGTGCCATGCTCGCTTACTCCACCACCTCGAGGCCCATCGAGCGCGCGGAACCGCGCACCATCTCCATGGCCGCCTCGATATCGTTGGCGTTGAGGTCGACCATCTTGGTCTCCGCGATCTCGCGGACCTGCGCCTCGGTGACCTTGCCCGCCCCCGACTTGCCGGGCGTGCTCGATCCCTTCTGGACGCTCGCCGCGCGCTTCAGGAAGAAGCTGGCCGGCGGCGTCTTGGTGACGAAGGTAAAGCTGCGATCCGCGTAGGCCGTGATCACGACCGGGATCGGCATCCCCTTCTCGAGGTTCTGCGTCTGCGCGTTGAACGCCTTGCAGAACTCCATGATGTTCAGACCGCGCTGGCCGAGCGCCGGGCCGATCGGCGGCGAGGGATTCGCCGCCCCGGCGGGCACCTGCAGCTTGATCTGACCGACGACTTTCTTCGCCATGGTCGACCCTTTCGACTCCCGCGCCGGCGAACCCTCGCCGCCGACGCCTCACGGGTTCCGCGGTTCACGGCCCCCCGATGGACTTGCCGGGGGCGGCCTCCCGCGCACTCGCGCCGCTCGGCTCGGCCGGGCGGCGAATTCTCGCGCCTCGCGGCGCCTCAGGTCTTCTCGACCTGGGTGTATTCCAGCTCCACCGGCGTCGCGCGGCCGAAGATCGACACCGCGACCTTGAGCCGGGCGCGCTCCTCGTCGACTTCCTCGACATAGCCGTTGAAGGACGTGAACGGGCCGTCGCAGACCCGCACCTGCTCGCCGACCTCGAAGGTGATCGAGGGCTTGGGCCGCTCGATGCCCTCCTTGACCTGCTGCAGGATGCGCTCGGCCTCGACGTCCGGGATCGGCTGCGGCTTGCCGCGCGCGCCCAGGAACCCGGTCACCTTGGCCGTGTTCTTGATCATGTGCCAGGTCTCGTCGGTGAGCTCCATCTTCACCAGCACGTAGCCGGGGAAGAACTTGCGCTCCGCCGGGACCTTCTGGCCGCGCCGCACCTCGACGACCTCCTCGGTCGGCACGGAGACCTCCTCGATCAACTGGTCCAGGCCCTTCTGCTCGGCCTGCTCCTTGATCGACTGGGCGACCTTGTTCTCGAAGCCCGAATAGGCATGGACCACGTACCAGCGCATCGCCATGGCGCTCAGCCTCCCAGACCCAGGATGAAGCGCACGGCGACCGACACGATCTGATCGACCACCAGGAAGAAGACGGCCATGATCGCGACGAAGATGAACACCATCACCGTCGTGACGAACGTCTCCTTGCGGGTCGGCCAGGTGACCTTGGACACCTCCTGGCGAACCTGGCGGACGAATTGCGCGGGACTGGTCTTGGCCATGTTTCCGATACGCTCGAAACCGTGTCGTGCCTTCGGCCGCTCCGACGCGCCCCTGCCTCGGGGATACGCCGGCCCGGCCATCGAACCGCGCCTGTCAGGCCGATCCGCCTGATCGTGGATCGCCGTCGGCGATCGCCGCCCGCCGTTGCCGTCGCGCGGCCGCCATCGGCCCCGGATCTGCCGACCGACGGCGTCCCCTACCCCCGTCAGCGGGAGGGGCGATGGCAGGAGTGGAGGGACTCGAACCCCCAGCCGCCGGTTTTGGAGACCGGTGCTCTACCAATTGAGCTACACTCCTAGGCCGGCCGCCGGAACCGGCGCCCCGGCCCCGGCGCGAGCCGGAATCCGGAGCCGCGAGAACCAGCACACCGCGCGCCCGCGCCGCGAGGCGGCGGGGCGGACGGCGGTTTCTAGCGAAGTCGCCGGGGCTTTGCAAGCGCTGCATCGCCCCCCGAACAGGACCGAGAACGAGGCCGACCGCACGACGTCCCGGAGCCCTGCCCCGCCATGCCCGAACTGCCGGACATAGAGGCCTATCGCGCCACGCTGGCCGACCGGATCGTGGACCGGCGCCTGGGCGGCGTGCGAACCGCCTCCCCCTTCTTCCTGCGCACCGCCGTGCCGCCGATCGCCGAGGCGGCCGGCCGTGTCGTGACGGCGATCCGGCGCCTGGGCAAGCGCCTGGTCCTGGCCCTCGACGACGACCGCTTCCTGGTGCTGCACCTGATGATCGCCGGGCGCCTGCATTGGGAACCGGCCGGCATCGACCTGGTCCCGCGCCGGCACCTTGGCGCGCTCGACTTCGACGACGGCAGCCTGACCGTCACCGAGGCGGGGACGAAGAAGCGCGCCGGGCTCTGGTTCGTCGCCGACGCCGCCGGGCTGGCCGGGCACGACCGCGGCTGCGTCGAGCCGCTGGAGGCCGACCGCGACTCCTTCGCCGCGGCGCTGACGACGGGCAACCACACCGTCAAGCGCGCGCTCACCGACCCGCGCCTGTTCAGCGGCATCGGCAACGCCTATTCGGACGAAATCCTGCACGCCGCCCGTTTATCGCCGGCCGCGCTGACAGGCAGTCTCGACGCCGGGGCGACCGACCGCCTCCATGCCGCCACCCGCGACACCCTGACGCTGTGGCGCGACCGGCTGGTGGCCGAGGCGCGCGCGGCCTTTCCGGAGAAGGTCACGGCCTTTCGCGAGGGCATGGCGGTGCACGGGCGCTACGGCAAGCCGTGCCCCGCCTGCGGCACGGCGGTGCAGCGGATCAAGTACGCCGGCAACGAGACGAACTATTGCCCGCGCTGCCAGACCGGCGGCCGACTGCTCGCCGACCGCTACTTCTCCACCCTGCTGAAGAAGGACTGGCCCCGCTCGATCGAGGAGTTGGAGAGCCGCGGCGGATGAGCCGGGCGGCGGGCGTGTCGGATATCGGCCTGCGGCCTCTATCCGACCTACCGCCAATCGCGAGGCCGAGCGTAGGTCGGATAGAGCGGAGCGAAATCCGACACCTCGCAGCCCTCTCCGTCGGCAGCGGGAGCGTTCGGCCCCGCCTACTCGACGATCTGGGCGACGACGCCGGCGCCGACGGTGCGGCCGCCCTCGCGGATGGCGAAGCGCAGGCCCTCGTCCATGGCGATCGGCGCGATCAGTTCCACGTCCATCGTCACGTTGTCGCCCGGCATC
>JAVJUS010000147.1:0-17773 GCA_040220455.1 Azospirillaceae bacterium | reverse complement strand
CCGCCGAGACGGCACCAAACGCCGCGCCGGCGCCAGCGGCCGCGAAAGCGCCCGCGCGCGGCCGGGGCCTCGACATGGCGGAGATGCGCAAGGCGATAGCCGCGGCGATGGCCAAGTCCAAGCGCGAGATCCCGCACTACTACCTCGCCACCGAGATCGACCTGAGCGCGGCCGACGCCCATCTGGCCGCCCTCAACGCCGAGCGCGAGCCGGCCGACCGGCTGCTGCCCGGGGTCCTCACCATGAAGGCCACCGCGCAGGCCCTGAAACGCATGCCGCAGTTCAACGGCTTCCACGGCCCCGACGGCTTCACCCCGTCCGATCGCGTCCACATGGGCACGGCCGTGGCGATCCGCGGCGGCGGGCTGATCGCCCCGGCGATCCATGATGCCGACACCCTGTCGCTCGACGCCCTGATGGCGGCGCTGAAGGACCTGGTGGCGCGGGTCCGCTCCGGCGGCCTGCGGTCCTCCGAGCTGTCGGATCCGACGGTGACGGTCACGGCGCTGGGCGAGCGCGGGGTCGAGACCGTCTACGGCGTCATCTACCCGCCCCAGGTCGCCTTGATCGGCTTCGGCAAGCCGGTGCGCAAGGTCGTGCCGGTGACGGGACCGGACGGTCGGGGCGAGGCCGTCGCCATCCGCCCGCGCCTGACCGCGACGCTCGCCGCCGACCACCGGGTCAGCGACGGGCGCGCCGGAGGGCTGTTCCTCGCCGAGATCGACAAGCTGCTGCAGAGCCCGGAGGCCCTATGACACCCGACCGTATCCGACCCATCGTCATCGAGGTCATCGATTCCGTCGCCCCGGGCTGCGGGATCGAGAGCGTGGCCGGCGACGCCGACCTGCGCGAGGAGCTCGAGCTCGACAGCATGGACTTCCTCAACATCGTCGCCGCCCTGCACCAGCGCCTGGGCGTCGCCATCCCGGAGGCCGACGCGGCCGAACTGACCACGCTCGACCGGGTGGTCGACTACATGGCGGCGAAGACGCCGGCCTGACTCGGCGCCCGGGCCGTCCCGGGACGCCCCCTTGCATCGTCCGGCCGGGCGCGCTTCACTCGCGCGCCCCGGGTAGCCCTGCGCGCCCGATCGACGCTTTCGGAGCGAACCGGCCGTGACCGTTGCCGACATCGCCGGGCGGCCCGTGGCGCGGACGGCCTTCCGGATCTTCCTGCCGTTCGCGCTGGGCTACCTGGTCAGCTACGTCTTTCGCACCGTCAACGCGGTCATCGCCGACGACCTGGCGGCGGCGGTGGGAACCGACGCGGCCGGGCTGGGCCTGCTGACCAGCGCCTACTTCGTCGCGTTCGCCGCCTTCCAGATTCCGCTGGGCCTGCTGCTCGACCGCTACGGCCCGCGCCGGGTGGAGGCGGGGCTGCTGGTGGTCGCGGCGGCCGGCGCGCTCGCCTTCTCGCTCGCCGACAGCCTGGCCGGGCTGACCGCGGCGCGGGCGTTGATCGGGCTCGGCGTCTCGGCCTGCCTGATGGCGGCGTTCAAGAACGCGGTCCTGTGGTGGCCGCGCGACCGGCTGCCCCTCGTCAACGGCCTGATCCTGGCCTGCGGCGGGCTGGGCGCGGTGGCCGCGACGACCCCGGTGGCCGCCCTGCTGGAGCTGACGGACTGGCGCGGCGTGTTCCGCCTGCTCGCCGGGCTGACCGTCCTCGCCGCGGCCTATATCTGGCTGGCGGTGCCGGAGCCGACCGGCGACGGCACGCGCCCGGCGCGCCTGCGCGAGCAGGTGGCCGGGCTGGGCGCGATCTTCGCCAGCCGCTTCTTCTGGCGCCTGGCGCCGCTGACGGTGATGATCCAGGCGGGCCACATGGCCTATCAGGGCCTCTGGACTGCGCCCTGGCTGGCGGAGGTCGACGGCCTCGACAGGACGGCGGTGGCCGATATCCTGCAGTCCATGGGCATCGCGATGATCCTGGGCTATTCGGCGGTCGGTCTGCTGGCCGAGCGGCTGAGCCGCGCCGGCATCCGGCCGCTGACCGTCTCGATCGCCTTCGCCGCCCTGTTCTGCCTCAACGCCGCGGCCATCGCGCTGCCCGGCGCCTTCGGCGTCGGCACGGCGCCGGCGGTTCAGTGGCCGGTCTTCGTGTTTCTATCGACCGCCTCGATCCTGGGCTACACGGTGCTCAGCCAGTCCTTCCCCGCCGCCATGGCGGGCCGCGCCAACACCGCGCTGAACCTGCTCGCCTTCACCGCCGCCTTCGCCGCGCAGGCCGGCCTCGGCGTCGTGATCGGACTCGTTCCGGGCGCGGCGGGAACCGCCGGCGATCCGGCTGGCCACCGCATCGCGCTGGGGCTGATGGTCCTGCTCACCGTCGCCGCCTGGCTCTGGGCGGTCCGGCCGGGCGCGCCGCGCGGGCCGGAGACCGCGCCATGATCACCGCCTACGCCCGCGCCGGCGGCCGGATCGTCGCGACACCGCTGGCGACCGGCGAATCCGTGCCCGCCGGCGCCGCCTGGATCGACCTGTTCCAGCCCGACCCGGCGGAGCTGGCGGCGGTCGGCGCCACGCTCGGCCATCCCTTGCCCGGCACGGCCGAGCGGCGCGAGATCGAGGCGTCGAGCCGATTCGTCGCCGATCCGCCGCTGCTGACCATGACGGTGCCGATCCTGGCCGATGCGGAGTCCGACCGCCCCGTGCTCGACGGCGTGACCTTCGCGCTCACGCCGGACGCCCTCGTGACCCTTCGCCATCATGAGCCGCGGCCACTCAAGAGCGTCGAAGCCCTGGCCGAGCGGGGCGAGCGCGTCGCCCTGGACCCGCTGGAGACGCTGATCGCTCTCCTGGAAGCCATTGTCGATCGTGCCGCCGACATCTTGGAGGTGGTCGCCGGCCGGCTCGACGGCGCCTCGCGCACGCTCTTCCCGGACCCGTCGGCGACGGGTCCGCGGCGCCGGCCCGACCGCGCCGCCACCCTGTCGAGCCTGGGCCGGGCGGGCGAGCTGATCGGCCAGCTCCGCGACAGCCTGGGCTGGATCGGGCGGATGATCGGCTTTCTGACGGCCAGCGGTCCGACGATGAGTGCCGACCAGCGCCAGCGTCTGAAGACCGCGACGCGCGACGTGCGCTCGATCACCGACTATGCCGACTACCAGACCCAGCGCACGGCCATGCTGCTCGACGCCGCGCTCGGCCTGATCGGCGCCGACGCCAACAACCTGACCAAGGGGTTCACCATCGCAGCGACCGCTTTCTTGCCGCCGACCCTGATCGCCAGCATCTACGGCATGAACTTCGAGGTCATGCCGGAGCTGGGCCGGGTCTGGGGCTATCCGGCGGCCCTGGCGGCTATGGTGCTGTCGGCGGCCGTGCCTTTATGGTACTTCCGACGCCGCGGGTGGATCTGACCCACCCGCCGGCCGGCCGGGCGGGCGCGTCCCGTCCTCGCACCGGACCGGCCGGCGACCGCCGCGATCGGAACCGCGAGGCCCCGATGATCCTGCGTTCGACCTACTTCGCCGCCCGGGGCGCCTCCCGGGGCGTCTCCCTCGTGGCGGCCCTGTTCCTGGCCGGCTGCGGCATGCAGGTGCCGGGGCTGTCCGCCCTCGGCCTCGGCGACGACGAAGCCGTCCCGGCGGAGACCGCGCCGGCGGGAACCGCGCCCGGCGGCGACATGACCGGTGGCGACGCGAACAGCGGCGGCATGCCCGAGGCAGGCGACGCGGGCACGGCGGCGACGGTCGACACCGACCTCGGCCGGACGGGCGACGGCGCGCAGGACCCGTCCTCCGGCATCCCGGAAGCGCCCGCCTTCACCGCCGCGCTGGCGGAGGAGTATTCCGGCTTCGCCGACCGGCTCGACGCCCTGGGCAGCGATCGCACCGCGGCGATGCGCGCCAAGGCCGAAAGGGCCGCGGCCGGGGAGATCGTCCAACCCGACTACCCGCCCGCCGCCGATCTGCCGCTGACGCGCAAGGGCGCGCTCGACACCGCCCATGCGCGGCTGCTGCTGCAGATGCTGCGCGGCGCGCGCCAGGCCGATCCCGGCAACACCGCGATCGCGCAGGCCTCGTTCGACTGCTGGCTCGACGCGGAGGCCGCGCGCCGCGCGAACGACGACGGCGCTGCCGTCTGCCGGGAGCGCTACCGCACCGCGATGGGCGAGCTTCAGGCCGCGGTCACGGCCGACCAGCCGATCACGATCTTCTTCGGGTCGGGCAGCCGGGAGATCGATACGGCCTCACGCTCCACGCTGCAGGAGATCGCGGGCATCCTCGAGACCACCGACCTGGTGGTCGATGTCGTCGGCCGGACGGACACGGCCGGCTCCGCCGCCGCCAACCAGCGCCTGTCCGAACGCCGCGCCGGCGCGGTGCGCGACGCGCTCCTGGCGCTGGGCGTCGACGCGGCCTCGATCGGCACGGTCGAGGGGCGCGGCGAGGAAGCGGGCATGCCCGACGGCCGATCCGATCCCCAGGCCCGCCGCGTCGACCTGATCCTGCGCCGCTGAGGTCGCCGCAGGGGGGGCGGCTTCCGCCCCCGGAGCCGGGCATCTTTGTAGGTTGCGCAGCGGTGCGCGGGCGGAACCGTCGCTGGTGGAAGTTCGCGTAGCGAAGAAACGTAGGTCGGCTGAGCGAAGCGAACCCGACGGGCGCCAACCGGCCCGACCGCCAGTGACGTCGGGCTCGCTGGCGCTCGACCGACCTACGGATATGGCGGAGCGCCGCTTCGGCGGTTGGTAACGGCCCTGCGGCCCCCGCCGCTACGCGCCGCCCGGGCGGTTGGCGGCGTCGAGGACGGCGATCACCTCGTCGTCGGAAATCTGGTGGAAGTCCTCGTAGAACTGGCCGATCGCCCGGAAATCGGACGGCGCGGACAGGCAGACGACGGCGTCGCACAGGCCCTCCATCTCCGCCAGCGTCTCCGGCGGCGCGACCGGCACGGCGAGGACGATGGCCGCCGGCCCGGCGGCGCGCACGGCCTCGAGCGCCACCTTGGTCGTAGCCCCCGTGGCGATGCCGTCATCGACCACCACGGCCACCGCACCGTCGAGCGACGGCCGGTCCCGATCCCGCAGATAGAGGGCGCGGCGGCGCTCGATCTCCTCGAACTCGGTCTCGGCCCGGCGCCTGACCCAGGCCTCGTCGAGCCCGACCGCCTCGAGGATGCGGGTGTTGATCACGGTGTGCGGCTGCGGGCCGTCGGCCACCGCGGCCACGGCGAGCTCGGGTTGATGCGGCGCCCCGATCTTGCGCACGAAGAGAAGATCGAGCGGCGCCGCCAGGGCCCGGGCCACTTCTCCCGCGACGACGACGCCGCCGCGCGGCAAAGCGAGAACGACGGCCCGGCGCCCCGGCTCCAGCGGCGCGTCGTGGGCACGCAGCACCTTGGCGAGCTGCCGGCCCGCATCCCGGCGGTCGGTGAACATCGCCCCCTCCCGAGGCTGATGATCGGCCCTCGCGTGATGCGTATCGCCCCCGGGCCGGTCTCGTCCAGCCCCCTTGGGCGCACGGCGCGTGCGGCGTCGGTCAGGCGGCGTTGGCGGCCCCCGGCGACGGCAGCGCGGCGGCGATGTCCGACCGGCTCTCGTGCGTGCGGATGAAGGCCTTGACGCGCGGGGCGATCTGCTCGCGCCAACGCCGTCCGTTGAAGATGCCGTAATGGCCGACGCCCGGCTGTTCCCAGTGCACGCGCATGGGACCGGGCAGCGCCGTGCACAGGTCGTGGGCCGCCCGGGTCTGGCCGACGCCGGAGATGTCGTCCTTCTCCCCCTCCACGGTCATCAGCGCGGTCCGGCGGATGGCGGACGGATCGACCGGGCGCCCACGTGAGACCATCTCGCCCTTCGGCAAGGCGTGCTGCTTGAAGACCAGGTCGACGGTCTGGAGATAGAACTCCGCCGTCAGGTCCATCACGGCGCGGTATTCCTCGTAGAAGGCGAGCTTGTCGGCCGCGCTGTCGCCGTCGCCCTCGACCAGGTGATGGAAGACCTCGAAATGCGCGTCGACATGCCGGTCCAGGTTCATCTGCATGAAGCCGGCGAGCTGCAGGAAGCCCGGATAGACCCGGCGCATGAAGCCCGGATTGGGCATCGGCACGCGGCTGATGACCGACCGCTCGAACCAGGACATCGGCCGGTTGGTCGCCACCTCGTTGACCTCGGTCGGGCTGCGGCGCGTGTCGATCGGCCCGCCCATCAGCGTCATCGAGGCGGGCTGGCAGGGATCCTCCGCCGCCGCCATCAGGGCGGTCGCCGCCAGCACCGGCACCGAGGGCTGGCAGACCGCCATGACATGGGTGCCGGGGCCGAGCTCGGTCAGCCAGTCGATCAGGTAGTCGATGTAGTCGTCGAGATCGAACCGTCCAGCCTGCAGCGGCACGTTGCGCGCGTCGCGCCAGTCGGTGATCCAGACGTCGTGGTCGGGCAGCATCGCCTCGACCGTGCCGCGCAGCAGGGTGGCGTAGTGGCCCGACATGGGCGCGACGATCAGCAGGCGCGGATCCTCGCGGTCGGTGTCGCGCACGAAGTGCTTGAGCTGGCCGAAGGTGCGCCGATGCTCGATCCGCTCCTCCACGGCCACGGTCGCGCCGTCGATCACCGTCTCCTCCAGCCCGAAGCGCGGCTTGCCGTAGCGCCGGGTGGCATGCTCGAAGACGTGACAGCCGGCGGCGACCACGCGGCCGAACGGCGTGTAGGCCATCGGATTGAACGGGTTGCGCATCCAGTGCTGGCCGTGATCCGCCATGAACCGGGCCGGGGCCACCGCGACGCGCTGCATCTCGTAAAGGTGGTAAAGCATCAAGTCTCCCACGCGGGTCGGGACAGGTCCGACGCTCCCCCTTTTTTCCTTCGCTCGTGCAGCACCGTATCGGGTCGTCGCGGGAAAGTCACTCGAATGGCGAGGGTTTCGGCGCGCCTCTGCCTTTAGCGGGCACGGAACCAGCCGATTCGTCGCGCGAAAGACAGCCTTTTTCGCCGCAGGATCGGCATCTTTCGCCATTAGGAGTCATCAATGTCCCGATGTCGCCGCCACCGAGACCGGAGCCCCCCGATGCCGTCCCCGCGCCGAGCCACCCCGCCCGCGATGCGCCGCGCCGCGCCTGCCCTTGTCGGACTGTGCACGCTGGCGGTCGCCGCCTGCGGGACGGAGCGGCCGGAGCGCACGGCGGGCGGCATCATGACCGGGGCTTCGGCCGGTTTCGTCACCGGCCTCGCCGTCGGCGGGGTCGGCGCGATTCCCGGCGCGATCATCGGCGGCGCGGTGGGCGGGACCACCGGCGCCGTCACCGAGGAGGAAGACGTCAATCTCGGCAAGCCGATCTGGAAGTAGGCGGGCCGGGCAACGGCATTCCGCCACCCGGCCCGATCCCTGCGACTCGATTCCCGCAACCGTGGGGCCAAACCCCCGACGGCTACTCGACCGACGCCTACTCCACCGACAGGGCGGCGATCTCGATCCGCGCGGCGGCACCGTGGATCAGAGAGGCGTCGGTATCGACCGACTCGGGCGGCACGAGCGACGGCCAGGCCGACACGATCGCCTCGAACTGGGCGTCGATCTCCGCCAGCGCCTCCGGCGCCCGGTCCTCCAGCGTCGGGCGCATGTCGTCGACGATGCCGCGGGCGACCCGCACGAAGCCCAGCGCGTCCTGGTACTCGTGCGCGTTGACGATGGCGCCGTCCTCGACGCCGATGCCGTATTCCTCCGCCGCCGTGCGCACCAGGCCGACAACCGCGCCGAGGCGGACCGCCGGATCGTCCGGGGCCGCCGCCGCGGCCGCCGCGATACCGTCGACGAGATCGGCATGGGCCTGCTCGACCTCCTCGACCGGCGCGCCGTCCTCGACCAGCGTCGAGAGCCGGCTCAGCGCGTCGGCGAAGCCGGGGGCGTCGCGCGCCTCGAGCGCCGGCACAAGGTCCGCGTAGATCTCGTCGCCCGGATGCTTCATGTGCGTCAGGGCCGCCTCGACCGCGCCCTGGCGATAGAGATCGACGCCGACGCTCAGATGCCCGCGCACGAGCCCGAGACTGGTAAGGAAGAGCGTATCGTCGGCGACGGCCGAGGCGGAGCCGCCGCCCTCGCCCTCGCCCTCGCCCTCGCCCTCTCCTTCACCTTCGCCTTCGCCGCCTTCGCCGGTCGAGGCGCCTTCGCCCTCGCCTTCGCCGCCCTCGCCGGTGGAGGCGCCCTCGCCTTCACCGGCCTGGGCGACCACGATGGTGCCGGCGTCGACGGCCGTGTCGGAGGCGCCCTTGCCCCCGTCCGCCGCCCAACCGGCGCCGGCCGCGCCGGCGAGGCCGAGCGAGGCCGCGGCGATGGCGCTGACGCTGCTCTTCAGTCGGGTCCTTCGGGTCATGGTCAGTTCTCTCAGTCGATCCGTGATCGGTTCGGCGACCCTTGTCCCGGCCGCGGGAAGCCCGGCGATCCGGGCGCCCCGCGCGGCCGGGACTTGGCCGCCACCGCGTGATGGGGTATCAGAGGCCTGATGAGAATGCAAATGACTCTCATTTGCGAAAGAGGGGTGGCCGACACCCTTCCGGAGACGAGGCGACGAGACCATGGTTCACCGGATCGACGACGTCCTGGACCCGACCACGCTGGAGGCGGTACGCGGCCTGCTGGCCGAGAGCGAGGCCTGGGAGGACGGCGCGCGCACGGCCGGGCGTCACGCCCGGCTCGTCAAGGCCAACCAGCAGCTCGGCAAGGGCGGGCTGGCCGACGGTATCCGCAAGAAGATCGCCGACGCGGTGACCAAGCATCCCGTCGTGCGCTCCGCCGCCCGGCCCAAGGCGCTGGCCCGACTGATCGTCAGCCGCTATGTCGAGGCGATGACCTATGGCCGTCATGTCGACGACGCGCTGATGGACGGCCGGCGTACCGATCTCTCCTTCACGCTGTTCCTGAGCGATCCGGACACCTACGAGGGCGGCGCCCTGGTCGTCGAGGACGGGGCCGGGGAGCGCGCCTTCCGCCTGCCGGCCGGATCCATGATCCTCTACCCCTCGACGACGCTGCACCGGGTCGAGCCGGTGACCGCGGGCGAGCGGCTGGCCGCGGTCGGCTGGCTGACCTCGCGGGTCCGCGACGCCGATCGGCGCGCCATCCTCTTCGACCTGGACGCCGCCATCTCCGAGGTCTTCGCCAAGGACGGCAAGACCGGAATCCTCGACCGGCTCGACCGCACCCGGAGCAACCTGATGCGCCTGTGGGCCGACGACTGACCGCCGGCGCTCCCGAGGGCGGTTCGGACGGCGCCGGCAATAACTTCGCCTTCTAATTGATTTTCCCGCGCCACGCGCGATGATCGCTCCCGCACGCCGGAGCGCTCCGGCGGCTGCGGGAAGGGGATCGATGACCCAGGATCTGGCCGGCCCGGGCGCCTCGCGCCCTGCCGAAGCCGCGCGGGAGGCGGAGACGCGCGCCGAGCCGCCCCGGCTGCTGGGCGAGCGGCTGGTCGGCGAGGGGCTGATCTCCGCCGACCAGCGGGACATCGCGCTGCTGGAGCAGCGCCGCTCGGGCAAGATGCTGGGCGAGGTGCTGGTCGAGCTGGGCTTCATCACCGAGCATACGCTGGCGGCGACGCTCGCCGAATCGAGCGGGCTGGCCCGGTTCGACCTCGCCCATTCGGTGCTCGACGCCGACACGGTCAAGAGCCTGCCGCGGGAGCTGGCCGAGCGCTACAAGGTGCTGCCGGTGGCGGTGACGGACCAGGAAGTCCATCTCGCCATGGCCGACGTCTACAACGTCGTCGCCATCGACCAGGCCCGCCGCTACTTCCCGCGCCAGCTCGACGTCGTCCCGATGGTCGCCGCCGAGACCGAGCTGATGGACGCGATCGACAGCTATTACGGCTACGAGATGTCGATCGACGGGCTGCTGCGGGAGATCGAGGGCGGCGAGGCGCCGCAGGTCACCACGGCGGAGGGAATCGTCAACCCGACCGTCCGTCTGGTCAACGCGATCATCCTCGACGCGGTCAAGGCCGGCGCCTCGGACCTCCATTTCGAGCCCGAGGGCCTGTTCGTGCGGCTGCGCTATCGCCTGGACGGGGTGATGACCCAGGTGCGCGCCTTTCACAAGGCCTACTGGCCCTCGGTCTGCGTGCGCCTGAAGATCATGTCCGGCATGAACATCGCGGAGACGCGCAACCCTCAGGACGGCCGGTTCACCTTCCATGTCGCCGCGCGCGAGGTGGATTTCCGCGTCTCGGCCCACCCGACGATCCACGGCGAGAACATCGTCGTGCGCGTCCTGGACAAGACGCGCTCGCTCAAGCCCCTGGAATCCCTGGGCTACGCCGGCACGACGGTGGACCGGATCAAGACGCTGCTGCGGCGGCCCGAGGGCATCGTGATCGTCACCGGCCCGACCGGGTCGGGCAAGACGACGACGCTCTATTCCGCGCTCGACTACCTCAACGGCATGGACCGCAACATCATGACGCTCGAGGAGCCGGTGGAGTACCGCCTGCCGCTGATCCGGCAGTCGGATGTCCGGGATGCCGGCGGCATGGATTTCGCCGAGGGCGTGCGCTCGATCCTGCGCCAGGACCCGGACGTGGTCTTCGTCGGCGAGGTGCGCGACGAGGCGACGGCGACCATGGCCCTGCGTGCCGCGATGACCGGCCATCAGGTCTTCACCACCCTGCACACCAACGACGCGGTGGGCGCGATCTACCGCCTGATCGACCTGGGGCTGGCGCCCGGCATGCTGGCCGGCAACGTGATCGGCGTGCTGGCCCAGCGGCTGCTGCGCACGCTCTGCGACGCCTGCGCGGAGGGCTACGAGGCCGACGACCGGGAATGCCGGGTGCTGGACGTCGACCCGGCCGAGCGGCCGCGCCTCTACCGCGCCGTCGGGTGCGAGGCGTGCCGCAGCACGGGCTATCGCGGCCGGACGGCGATCATCGAGGTGATGGGCTTCACGCGCGAGATGGACGAGCTGATCGCCGGCGACGCGAGCCGCGGCGCCCTGCTGGCCGCCGCCGCCGAGGCCGGCTTCGTGCCGATGGTCGAGGACGGGGTGGCCAAGGTGCGGGCCGGGGTGACCTCGCTCGACGAGCTCATCAAGACCGTCAACCTGGTCGACAGGCTCTGACGCCCATGGCCGCGTTCCGCTACCGCGCCGTCAACAGCGCCGGACGCACGCTCCGCGGCACGATGAGCGCCGCGAGCGAGGCGGAGCTGTTCTACCGGCTGCGCGATATCGGGCTCGAACTGCTCGACGCCGCGCCCGTGCGCCAGAGCCGCTTCGCCTTCTATCTCGCCAAGCCGATCCGGACCCGCGACCTGATCGAGCTGTGCGTCCATCTGGAGCAGCTGGAGCGGGTCGGCGTGCCGATCCTCGACGCGCTGGGCGACATCCGGGAGTCGACCGAACAGATCCGCCTGCGCGACGTGCTGGCCGACCTGTCGCGGGACGTCGCCGGCGGCAAGCTGCTGTCCGAGGCGCTGGCGGCACATCCCCGCGTATTCAATCAGGTCTTCGTCGGCCTGGTCGCGGCCGGCGAGCGTACCGGCCGGCTCGCCGACAGCTTCGCCCATCTGGCGCGACACCTGCGCTGGGCCGACGAGACCAACGCGCGGGTGCGCAAGGCGCTGCGCTACCCGCTGTTCCTGGGCGCGACGACGGTGGCGATGCTGGTCGCGCTGCTGGTCTTCCTGGTGCCGCAGCTCAGCGCCTTCCTCGCCATGATGGATACCGAGCTGCCGCTGATGACGCGCGCGCTGATGGCCGTGTCGGAGTGGGTACGCGTCTGGTGGTGGGCGCTGCTCGGCCTGCCGGTGGTCGCCGTCGTCGCCGCCCGGCTGGCGTACCGGGCGAGCGACGCGGCCGCCTACGTGGTCGACTTCTACGCCCACCGGGTTCCCGTGGTCGGACCGGTGATGCGCAAGATCGCCCTGTCGCGCTTCGCCCACTTCTTCGCCGTCATGTACCAGAGCGGCATCGGGGTCCTGCAATGCATCGAGACGGCGCGCCGCACCGTGGCGAACCGCGCGCTGGCGACCTCGCTCGACGTCGTGCGGCGCTCGGTCGAGGGCGGCAGCTCGCTGACCGACGCCTTCCGGTCGTCGGGCGAGTTCCCGGACCTGGTCGTGCGCATGGTCGGCATCGGCGAGGAGTCCGGAAACCTGGAGGAGACGCTGGAGAACATCACCTACTTCTACGACCGGGACGTCCGCGACGCCGTGGACACCATGATCGGCGGCATACAGCCGATCATGACTGCCGTCGTGGGCCTGCTGATGCTCTGGGTCATCCTCGCCGTCATGGGGCCGGTCTATGACAGCTTCTCCGCCCTGCCGCTCTGACGCCGGCGTCCGGCCGGGCCGGGGGCGGCGATGATCCGCCCGCGCCTGCCCGGGCTGCGCCGGCGCCGCTTCGTCCTGCTGATCGGCGACGAGGGCGCGACGCTCGTCCATGTGGTCGGCCGACAGGTGCGCCGCCGCCTGTTCGTGCCCGTCGACGACCCGGAGCGCGAGGCGCGCATCGCCGAGGTGCTGGCCGGCGAGCGCAACACGCCGGTCGCCCCGCTGCTCGACCTGCTGGAGCAGCAGTACCGCGAGGGCGAGACGCCCCGGGTCGGCCCTTTCGACCGGGGCAAGGTGCTGCGCCGCAAGCTGGCGCTGACCTTCCCCGACGCCGCGCTGACCGGCGCCCTGGCGACCGGCGGCGATGAGCGCTCGCGAAGCTTCCTGTTCGCCGCCCTGCCCCGGGACGACGCGCTCGCCCCCTGGCTTGCGGCGGCGCGCCGGGCCGGCAACCCGATTCTGCCGCTCCGCCTCCTTCCGGTGGAGACGGCGGGGCTGCATGCCCGGCTGGCCGAGCGCGCGGGCCCGGGCGAGGCCGGGCCGGGCGAAGGCGGGCCGGGCGAGGGGCAATGGGCGCTGCTGATGACCCGCCAGCGCACCGGCGGCTTCCGCCAGGTGATCACCAAGGACGGACGGCTGGTGTTCACCCGGTTGACGCCCGACCCCGGTGCCGACGCATCGGCGGCGGAGGTCGTCGAGGCGATCGAGCGGGAGTTCGCCTCGACCGTCAGCTATCTGCGCCGCCTGTCCTATTCCGACGCCGAGCGCCTGGCCCTGACCGTGCTGGCGACGCCGGAGATCTGCGCCGCGATCGAGCCCCGGCGCCTGCGCATCCGCCGGGTCACCGCCCTGACCCCGGCGCGGGCGGCCGACGCCCTCGGCCTCGCCGACGTCGCCGAGCCGGAGGAGGGCTACGCCGACGCGCTCTACGCCGCCGTCCATGCCCAGCAGCCCCGGCCGGCCCTGGCGATCGACCAGCCGGCGCTGGCGGTCTCGCGCTGGATGAACCGGCTGCCCCGCGCCGCCACCGCGGCGACGGCGGTCGCGGCCGTTGCGCTGATCGGCTGGTCGGCGCTCGCCTGGCAGGACCTGCGCCGGGAGCGCCGGGCCGTCGCCGGGCTGGAGACGACGGTCGCGACGCTCGAGGTGGAGCGCGATCGGCTCGCCGAACGGGTCGCGGCCTTGGCCGAGCCGCCCGAACGCGTCGCCGCCACGCTGGCCGGGCGGGCCGCCCTGGTCGACGCCACGCCCGCCCTGGCCGGCGCGGTGCGCGGCGTGGCCGCGGCTCTCGCCCCGCCGCTCGTGGTCACCGGGCTCGAGGCGCGGGTCGTCGCCGAGGATCCCGGCGCCGCGGTCATCGACCCTTCGGCCATCCCCGCCGATCTCGGCGCGCTGGCGGCCGGGGCGGGGCGCCCGCCCGACGGCGTGTCGCCCGCTCTCGAGCTCGTCGTCGCCGTGCGGATGGACGCGAGCGGGCGAAGCCGCGCGGACTCGCGCGCCGTCTTCGACGCCTTCGAGCGTCGGTTGTCCGAGGCGTTGCCCGGCTATCGCGTCGTGCGCACCCGGTCGCCGTTCGCCGGCGGCGGTGACGGCGGGCTGACCGGGCAGGGCGGCCTCGCCGCCCGCGACCGGGCGGGCGCGCCAGTCCGACTGGAAGCCGAATTCACGCTCGCCGGCCCCCGGGCGCCGGGCGGGAGCGACCCGGCATGACGCCGGTTCGCCTCGATACGCGCCTGTTGGGTCTGCTCGCCCGACGCATGATCGTCCCGACGGCCCTGCTCGCCGTTGTCGGGGCGGCCGGAATCGTTGCGGTCGTCCTGCTCGACGGCAAGCGCGACGCGATCACGGTCGAGAGGGCCGGGCTGGAGAGCGACCGGATCGCCCTGCAGCGCGCCATCCGCACGGCGGAGCGGCGGATCGCCCTGGTCGAGGCCGGATTGCCGGCCTATCGCGCGCTGCGGCGCGACGGCTTCCTGGGCACGCCCGACCCGGTCGAGGTCAGCGCCCGGCTCGAGGCCCTGGCCGTGGACAACGACATCAACGCGCTGGAATACCGCTTCGAGCCCCTGTCCCGCCGCGCGCTGCCGGAGGACCCGGCGGGCCTGTCGGCAACCGCCGTGACGGCGACGGTGGCGGTCACGCTCACCGGCCTGGTCGAAGCCGAAATCTTCGCCTTCCTCGACGCGGTTCCGGATGTGCTGCCGGGCCATGTGGCCGTCAGCCGGCTGTCGCTGTCGCGCGAGGAGACCGGCATCGACACCGCGGTCGCCGAACTGATGCGCGGCACCCGGCCGGATCTGGTGCGGGCGACGGCGCGGATCGACTGGACGCGGCTCGTCGTGGGCGATCCCGGGGGCGATCCCGGGGGCGATCCGGGGGACGATCCCGGCGACGATCCGCGCGGCCGGGCCAAGACCGAGGAGGCGGCGCGGTGACCGGCGCGGCGAGGACGATGATCGCGACGGCCGCGCTGGCCGCCTGCCTCGGCGCCGCCGCGCCGGCGCCCGGTCAGCCGGCCGGCGGCCCCGGTGGCGGCTCGGCGGACGGCTTCGGCGCGCCCGAGCTGCTGTTTCTGCCGGAGGAGCGAGAGGCCCTGGCCTTCGGCGGACGCCCGCCGCCCGCGCCGGACCCGGATGCCGACGGCGGCGCCGGGACCGGGCCGGCCCCGCCCGACGCGGCGGAGGCGGAGCCCCTGCCTCCGCCGCGCCTGTCCCTCGACGGCCTGCTCTATCTCGGTCCGAAGCGGTGGGCGGTGTGGCTCGACGGGGAGCGGCTGGACAGCACCGGTGCCGGCCTGCGGCCCGATGTGCGCATCCACGCCGTCTCCGGCGATGCCGTGCGCCTGTCCTGGTTCCCGGACGGCGCGACCGGGCCCTATCGCCTGCTCCTGCGGCCCAACCAGGTCTTCGACACCGGCTCCGGACAGGTGACGGAGGCCGGGCCGTGACATCCCTCGACCCGATGGCGGCTCCGTTGTCGTGCGAGGGCGTGCATGCGCGCTATGGCCGGCGCCGGGTGCTTCACGGCGTCGACCTGGCGGTCGCGCGCGGCTCGACCGTCGGCCTGATCGGGCTGAACGGCGCGGGCAAGACGACGCTGATCAAGACGATCCTGGCGCTCCGCCCCGCCGAGGCCGGGACGATCAGACTGTTCGGCCGGGACGGCCACCGGCCCGACGCCCGGCGCGACCTCGCCTTCCTGCCGGAGCAGTACGCCCCGGCGCCGGGCCTGCGCGGCTGGACCGTGCTCGACCTCGCCTGCCGCGCCTTCGGCCTGCGCCTGGACCGGGACGAGGCGGCGGCCCGGGCGGTCGCCCTCGACCTCGATCCCGAGGTCCTGTCCCGGCGCGTCGCCACCCTGTCCAAGGGCATGGGCCAGAAGCTGGGCCTGCTCGCGACCCTGCTGGTCGAGCGCCCGCTGATCCTGCTCGACGAGCCGATGAGCGGCCTCGACCCGCGGGCCCGGCACGCGCTGAAGCGCGCACTGGAGGCGCGACGCGCGGCCGGCGGGGCGACGCTGTTCAGTTCGCACATCCTGAGCGACGTCGCCGCCCTGTGCGACCGGGTTGTCGCCATCCACGCTGGCCGCGTCATCGCGGAAGGGCCGCCGCAAGCCCTGATCGACGCCGCCGGAACCGGCGACCTGGAGAGCGCATTCCTGGCGGCCGTCACCGCCGCGGAGGCCGACGCTCCGGCCGCCTGACGCACCGGCGTCCGACGCCCCGCGCCGGCGGTCAGGCGCCGCCGCGCAGCCGCTCCAGCAGGATCCGCGTCGGCGTGCCCGTGACGGGCAGGCCCTGCTGCTCCTGGTATTGCGAGACGGCCGCACGCGTGCGGTCGCCGAGCAGGCCGTCGACCGGGCCGGCATCGTAGCCCGCCTCGTTGAGCCGGCGCTGGACCTCGGCGACTTCCTCCTGGCCAAGCGGCTCGGCCGCCGACGGCGCGACCGGCTCGGGCGCGGACTCCGGAACCGGGGCGTCCGCCCCGGCGTCCGCCGACGCGCCCGTTGCCGACGAAGCCTCGCCTGCCGATCCGCTCGGATCGCCATCGGCCTCGGCTGTCAGCCGATCGAGCGCGGCGGCCGCCTCTTCGTCGCCGTCGTCCGCGGCGATGCGATACCAGCCGGCCGCGGCCGCCGTGTCGGGCGCGCCGTCGAGGCCCTGCTCGAACAGCCGGCCCAGGTGATAGGCGCCGCGGGCGTTGCCGTTGGCGCTCGCCGCCTGGAACCAGCTCGCCGCGCGCAGCGGGTCGGCCTCGACGCCGCGGCCACCGGCATAGGCCAGGCCGACCGCGTTCTGAGCGTCGGGATGCCCCTCCTCCGCGGCGGCCAGGAACAGCTCGAAGGCCTGGCGGCTGTCCTGCTCGACGCCCAGCCCGCGCTCGGTCAGGACACCCAGATTGTAGGTCGCGTTGACCACCCCGCTGTCGGCCGAACGCTGGTACCAATAGACCGCCAGGTCGTAGTCCCGCGGCACGTCGCGGCCGAGCGCGTAGGCGGTGGCCAGGTCGTGCTGGGCCTCCGGGTTGCCGGACATCGCCAGCTCGACGAGCTCGCGCATCTCCGCCGAGGCGTCCTCGGGCAGCGGCGCGCGCTCGCGCGCCTCGGCGCCGAGCTGGGCGACCTCGACATCGGGCGGCGGGACCGCCTCCACGGCCGGACCCTCCGCCGCCGCGGACGAACCGCCGGAGGGATCGCTCTCCGCCAGGGCGCGGTCGGCCGAGCCGTCGGCCGACAGGGCCTGCGGCGCGCCCGCGTCGGTATCGATCGCCGCGGCGGCCGACTCGCCGTCCGGTCCACCGCCACCGCCGGTGCCGGTACCGGTACCGGCCTCCGACGTGTCGGCCGTCGCCCCGCCGGTCACGGTTCCATCGCTCGCCGTTCCCTCGGGCGCGGTGACGCCGGTCGCGGTCCCGGAGGCGGCAGCCGGCGACTCGTTCTCGGCCGTCGCCGCGCTTGCGTCGTCCGGCGCCCCGGTCGCCTGCCCGGCATCGGCGAGAGGGTCCGACCCGGCCGCGTCGCCGGTCGCGTCACCGCCGGGCGCCCCCGGAGTCGCGTCTGCGGCCGACGGCGACTCCACCTCGCCCGCCCCCTCGGCCAGGCTCTCGACCGGTTCCGGCACGGTATCGGAACCGGGCATGTCGGCGCCGGCGACAGGCGCATCGGTGCCGGGCTCGCCGTCCGCGACCGGCTCGCCCCCGGCGCCGCCCAGGAAGGCCGGCGGCTGATTGCCGGTGAGATCGGCATAGGCGGTCGCGATCTGCTGGCGCGCGCCGGCGATGCCCCCGGCGCCGCGGATCCAGTAGACAGCGCCGCCGACGATCAGCGCGATGACCAGCAGCGTGAACAGGGTGCGCCCGATTCCGCGGCCACGGCCCGCCCGCTGCGGCTGGCGGCGCGGCGGTGCCGGGTCGGGAAAGTCGCCCAGATCCGGGATGCGCGGGCCCTCGCCCGGTGGCGGCGCCCCGCCGGCCGCGATCGGACCCGGCCCGTTGGGCGCCAGCCCGGCCGACGG
>JAVJUS010000146.1:0-26081 GCA_040220455.1 Azospirillaceae bacterium | reverse complement strand
GCGCCCGCCTTGCATGGCCGTACGCCTCGGCCAGCCGCTCGACCAGCACCCGGTCGGGCTCGCTCCAGGGCCGGTCGCGGAACAGCATCAGGAGGCCCTGGGGCCGCGAGTCGGGTGGCGCGACCAGGGGGCAGAGCAGCGCGTGGCCCGCCGCCCATCGGCCCCAGCTCTCCGCCGCCGCCGGGTCGGACAGATCGGCCGCCGTGACCAAGCGCGAGGCGCCGTCGGCCGCAGGGGCGCGATCGGCGGCCGGCCGTGGGGCGAGCCGGGCCGCGGACGCCGCGAACCAGCGCGTCGCGGGGGCGTCGGGATCGGGGCTCGACACGCCGGCCACCGCCGCGACGCGCCAGCCGCGGCCCCCGCGCGGCATCAGCAGCACGGCCTGGCGGTAGTCGACCAGCCGGCGCGTGTCGTTGACCACGATCCAGTCGAGCGCGCGCACCGAATCGGCCCGCCGCGCGGCGCGCTCCAGCTCCAGGAAGGCGGCGAAGCCGCGGGCGTCGGGTCGAGCCCCGGTGCCCGCTTCTCCCCCGGACCGCGCCTTGCCCCCCGCGCCGACCTGACCGCCATTCGCGGACACAGCGGCGGGCGATGCCGTCGGCGCCGAACCGGTCGCGCCTTCAAGGGAGAGATCCGGGGCCCGGGGGCGGCGCATGGTCGGCCGGCTCACCCGCCGGGCTGCGTGGCGAAGCGGGCGGTGCCGCTCATCCCCGGCACGAGGTCGGGGCCGGCCCCTTCCAGCCGCCCGATGACGCGCACGGTCTGGCTCGCCGGGTCGATCCGCGCGCCAAGGCGCAGCAGCGTGCCGTCATGGCGCGTGCCGGTCTCGTCGACGGCGAAGGTGAAGGGCTGGCCGACGCCCAGGCGCGGCAGCCAGCGCGACGGCACGATCAGCGCGACCTCCGGCGGGCCGGTCGCGACGACCTCCAGGATCGGCGCGCCCTCGGCCACGGTCTCGTGCGGCTCGGCCCGCCACTCGACCACCCGGCCGTCGAACGGCGCCGTCAGGCGGCAGCGCTCGACCAGCACGGCCGTGACGCCGGCCTGGGCCTCGGCGCGGGCGAGCTCCGCCTCCGCCAGCCCGACCTCGAGCCGGCCGATGGAGGCGAGATCGGCGAGCTGCCGGTCGTTGGCGAGCTGGCGGCGGGCCTTGAGCACGCCCGCCTCGGCGGCGGCCAATCGGGCCTCGTAGAGGGCGCAGTCGAAGCGGGCGAGGAGGTCGCCCTGGTCGAACCGCTCCCCGGCGCGCCGGGGCAAGGCCTCGATCCGCCCGGCGATGCCGCTGGACAGCACCGCCTCGGCCGGCGGCTCGAGCAGGCCCCGGGCGGTGAGCGGGGTATCCGCTCCGGCCGTCGCCTGCACGGCGGACGGCGCGCTCTGGGCCGCCCCACCCCCGGTCGCCCCGCCCCCGATCGCGCCGAGAGCGGGCAAGGCCGGGAGGTCCGCGCCCGACTCCACCGCCCCGGATTCCGCTTCCCCGGACTCAGCCTCCCCTGACTGCGCGTGAGCCGGCGCGCCGAGGGCCAGAACGAGGGCGAGGGCGAGGGCGAGGGCGAGGATGAGGACGGGGACGAGCGGAAGCACGGCGCGGATCGCCGGCGCGGCGGCCCGCGCGCGCCCGGCCGCCGCCGGCAAACCGGCGGTCCGGCCCGGGACGGTCCGAAGGCGGATGCGCACGCTCACGGAATTATTCCTCCCCTCGACTCCCTTTCAGCGAGAGTATCGCCACACGATCGAAGCGCCAAGCCTGTCGCGCCCTCCCGGGTCCGGTGCACGCCCCTCCGATCATGTTCACTTTTGCTTAACCTTGTCGCGCCGTTCGGCCGATCCCCGATCGGTCCGGGGCTATGGCGGAAAGCCCGGGCGCTATCCACGACGCCGCGTTGAGGAAATCAGCGGCGGACGCGAGTATCGAGGGCGGTTCGGAACACCCGCTGGCCGGCCAAAGGCATCCTTCTCCTCCGGGTGCGCGCCGGCCGGTCGGCGGCAAGACGATCGAAGGCGGAACAGGTATCGCGACGAAGGCGTGGTCCCCGAAAAGCCGCCACGACAGCGGAGCGGATCGATGCGCGACGACACCATGACGAGCGACGGCACGACGATGCGACGGCGGCGTGACGAGACCGCGCGCCGGGCCTGGCGGGTCCCGGCGTCGCGAGGGCGGGACGGCCGTGCGGGGCCGCCCGCCCTTCCCCTTCCCCGGCGCCTCGCCGCCTGCACAAGGGGCGCCACGACGCTCGAATACGCCCTGATCGCCGCCCTTCTCGCCGTGGTGTGCGCGGCGGCGCTCGGCAATCTGGGCGATACGGTCGGCGGCCTGCTCCAGGACACCGCGGTCGCCTTCGAGCGCGCGATGCGCTGATCGCGATCGGCCGGGGCGGGCCGGTACGACGCCCGCCCCTTTTCCTACCGGAACCAGCGCGAGGACAGGAACATCTGCGCCACGGCATCATAGACCGTGCGCACCGCCGGCTCGCGCAAGCTGTCCTCGTGCGCCGCCAGCCACAACTCGATCGCCATGAGCGGCGCCGCGACGTCGAGGATGGTCAGGCTTTCCTCATAAAGAGGCGCGTAGGGCGGAAGTAGAGCGATCCCACATCCAGAGATCAAAGGAATGTAGAATCCACTGGTCGTATCAACAACCAAGTTAGGACCATTCGATCGTGCAGCTATGAGCTCATTCCATGGCGATAACCCTTTATCCGATTTGTAACGAGAATGATCGAGGATTTCGAAATTTACAATGTCATCAAAGGACTTTGGCATCCCTGTGCGCTCAAGGTATGCTTTTGACGCTACAGGGGTGAACTTCATCGTGCCAATTTTTCTAACTCGCATAGCAGAACGGGTCGATGGAACCTGATCCGGACCAAGCGTCAAGATGCTGATGTCCGCACCTGACGAATTTTCTTCGGCCACAAAGCTTAGTGACGGCAATCGTCCCTGAAATTTATCCTGATCTGAAATCAATGGGCCTACAGATCCATGAAGTAACGCCGGCGCTATAAGGTACGATATTATACCTTCACTCGCTGCTATAGTTACAGTTCTTCCCATCGATCTAGAAAGCGTTGAAAGCGCTCGTTCAAAGGCCTCCGCTTCTCCAGCCATCCGTTCTGCGAGTTCCGCCAAGGCCAACCCTGCCGGCGTGGGCTGCGCTCCCCTACGGCGCCGCTCAAACAACGGACGACCCGCAGCTCCCTCGAGCGCCCCGATCCGTCGGCTGACTGTGGCTTGGTCGAGCCCAAGTGCCTGAGCGGCCGCGGAGAAGCTCCCACCCTTGACGATAGCGAGGATTAGACGGGCATCGTTCCAATCGGCAAGCGAGAGGATGTTGGCGCCCTTATCTATGAGATTGTGCATAGCTGTATAGCTAAGGGACCCCATTCCCCGATAGCCCATTCCGCACGATGCTCCCTATCACCGGACCGCGCAACGTGCGCAAGAACGGCATGGGGGCACATTCACAATGATCGATCGAACAGCAGATGGTGGGTACAATTTTGATAACGGCGTTGTAGTGACCATAGCACACGGTTTAGACGATTTGTGCCGCGTTATGGCTATTCGCGCGGCGGTGTTCATGGGCGAAGAAGATTGCGACTTTGACGACGAATTCGACGGTAACGATCTCTGCGCAACCCATCTAATCGCCTACCGAGAAGGCGAGCCAGTTGGCACCTTTCGCATTCGATGGTTTTCTGAATTCGCGCGATTTGAACGATTGGCCATTCGCAAAAGATCGCGGTCTCTCCATCTTGTAAACGCTTTGGTTGCATCCGCTATGGAGGTATCGCGACAGAAGGGCTATCGGTTCGCTACTGGGCTGGCACGAGATGAGTTAGTGAAATTCTGGAAGCGGCACGGCGGATATCCATCTGGGAAGACTATAAAAACATCCGTTGGAGATCTAACACCAATTATTCTGCCACTACTCAGAGAGGGGCAGAACGAACCATCTCTTTTTTCGCTTGACGAGGCGGGAAGCGAAATCATGGAACAGTTACTTTTGGATCGGGAGGGTTGTTGGACAAGAGAGGTCACTGACCATGCTGCTTGACAGTGATGCGACCAACAGGGCGGCCGCCGAGGCCGCCTTGACTACTCTTCTTCGGCGAGTTGAACTGCGATTTTTTGCGGCCAAGATTGAGCGTGGATCAAATGATGCAAAAATTATTCTTGCAAGCAAAAGCATATTACTTGACCTTGGATTAGAAGATAAATCCGTTATTGGATGTAAATTATCTTGCTTATTCAGTAAGTGGAGTGATTTTGTGTCATATATATATAGTTATTGCAGTAAACTTCCAATTAATACGTCTATTGAATGGGAATTTTGTGCTAAATTGGATCGTTATGGGAATTCACTGTGCAAGGCGGTTATGACTCCATTTTTAGTGAATCAAGAGGAGCGTGGTTTCACTATATATATTTTGCCATTATTTGAAAGATGCGAGAAACGTGATTCAGGTTGTATAAGTATTGGACAATTTGAACCCGATTATTTTTCCACCTCTTCAAGTGAGGATATATTGTTATCTACTAGAGCGAGTGCGCCATTGAGGAATTCCTTCTCTCGGACTCGAGCAGACCAGATCGAGCCCGAATTTTGGAATGCACTGGCACATATCGCAGCCGAGCGTGGCATCGGAATCGATCACGTTCTCGAAGACGCCGCGGCGACCGGGTCCAGCCGCGACCCGAACTCGGCGGTCCGGACATTCGTGCTGCGGTACTTCATGCGACAGGAGCGACAGCAGGGGCAGCGACAGGGGGCCGCTCATGGGATATGAGAGACAACGACCGATGGACGACGACGACGTCACGCTCGGCACCGCCCGCAATCGCCGCGAGACGGCGCTCGCGCTCTACAAGGCCCTGAGCCTGATGGAGGACCACGCGCTCGAGTCGGATCTCGACGAGCTGGCCTTCCTCATCGGCGTCGCCGGGCAGGCGGCGCGGGAGTACGTGGAGGCCGCCGGCGGTTCCGGCGTTCCCGGTGCCGGATCGCCCCCGATCGGCGGGTCGGGAACACCCGGTGACAACGGGCCGGGCGGCGACGGGAACGACGCCGGCGATGACGGGGCCGGGCACGGTGCGCCGGACGGCGACCCCGTCCACTGACGCCCGCCGACCGACGCCCGCCGACCGACGCCTGTCCGCCCGTTCCCGGCCACCCGGACATGGGCCGGACCCGGTGCTCCGGCGCCCCTCCTCCGGACCGGTCGGCGGGTGCCGGCCGCCGCGTTGCCGCCGTCGACCCGGAGTCCCCGTATCGCTGCGTGAATGCCCCGCCGCGCTCTCGTCAGCAGGAGGCTGTGCGCCGCGCCGTCCTCCGGACCGACTCCCGGGCGCGACGCCGCAGTTCCTCCCGCGCCGTCTCGTCACGGGCCCCGGCCCGCGAGCGCAGCCAAGCCAGGGCCGCGCGCTGGTGAGGCCGCCGCGCGACGGTTTTCGGGCAAGCCGGCTCGTCAGGCGGCTGCGCGCCACCGGCGCCTTTGGACAACAGCGCTTCCGGCGCGACCCCGATCCGCCGTGCCAAAGCCGCGAGTCGCGTCTTGCCGCCGGCTTCGGCCGGAGCCTCGTCATGGCACCGGTCAGCATCGGTCTCCATCTCGCCCGCGATCCCCGCCGGACCGCGGACAGTCCTGTCGCCTTGCCCGGCTCCGGACGTGGCGGAATGGCCATTCTTATTCTGAATCAACAGGCTATACCTTCGGTTCGAGTATCCCCCTCCGCATTTTCTACCTTGAGTATAAGAGCGTCGATATCACGTGTAAATAACGTTTAACCAACAAAACGCGCCCTAAGGTTGACAGTCGCGATCGCACGTCATGCGAAATCCGGGCCATGAAGCCAAGTGACCAGCGAGTCGCGCCGGCCCCGCGTGACCGGCGCGACGCGGTGCAGGCCCCAGGCCGGAAAAGCGACGGCCGTTCCGGCCTCCCGCGGCGCTGCGCGCACATGACCGTCGAGATTGAATTCCAACGCCCCACCCTCGTAGGCGTCGGGCGGGCTGAGCTGGATGCTGATCGACAGCTTGCGCCGCCGGGCCGCCGCCCCGCGTCCGGCCCGGTCCACATGCCAGTCGTAGAACCCGGCGCTCGCCTCGCCGTAGCGGGCGATCTGGAACTCCTCGTCGAAGCCGGAGAGCGTGAAGCCGAAGACCTCACGGTTCAGGCGCCCGGCAAGCTCGGCCATGCGCATGACCAGCCAGCCCGTCTCCGGCCCGTCGGTCAGCCAGACGATCTCCGAGCGGCGGATGCCGGCATCGCCCGCCCCGCCGGCGAGCCCGCCGTCCCGCCCGGCACCGGCCGCGCGGGCCGCCTCGAAGAACGTCACCAGCCGCCCGCATTCCGCCTCGTCGAGGGCGCCCGGCGCGATGGCGAGGCCCTGGGGCAGCGAAACGGCGGGATCGGCGAGCGGCTGACAGGTCATGGCGGGCAAATCCGGCGAAGGCCGCGGCGTGCCGAAAGCCGGCCCGCGTCGCGGTAGCGCGTAGATAAGGCGGCCCAGTCCCCGATTCCAGGGCCGCGGCCGGTCCGCGTCCGCCGCGCCTACCCCTCCCCGGCCGCGAGCGCGTGGCGGATCGGCCGCGCCGGCGACAGGCCCTGAGCCGCCGCCACGATGGCCTGGGCGTCGATGCCGTGATGGCGGTAGAGATCGGCGACCGTGCCGGTCTGGCCGAAATGCTCGACCCCGAGGGCCCGGACCCGATGGCCATGGACGCTGCCGAGCCAGCCGAGCGTCACCGGATGGCCGTCGAGAACGGTGACGATGCCGGCATGGGGCGGCAGCGGGGCGAGCAGCGCCTCGACCGGGCTCGTCGCGCCGGTCCGTCCCCGCTCCCGGGCGCGCGCCGCGGCGGTCCAGCCGGCGTTGAGCCGGTCGGCCGAAGTCACCGCCAGGACCGCCACGTCACGCCGGTCCTCGCCCATCAGGCCGGCGGCGGCGATCGCCTCGGGCGCCACGGCACCGGTATAGGCCACGGCGACCTCGCAGTTCGGCCCCGGCGGCCTGAGCCAGTAACCGCCGGTGATGACCGCGCGGCGCTGCTCTGCCGTCAGGCGGCGGGAAACCTGCTCGATCGGCCGGGTGGACAGGCGCAGATAGACCGAGCCGCCGGTCTCGTCGCGCAGCCAGCTCTCCTCCTCCGCCTCGCCCGAACCGTCGCGCTGGAGGTAGTCGAAGGACCAGTCGAGAATCGCCGCCAGCTCGTCGACGAAGGCCGGCTCGAAGGCGGCCAGGCCGTCCTGGGCCATGCCGATCAGCGGGGTGCCGATCGACTGATGCGCGCCGCCCTCCGGCGCCAGGGTCACGCCAGAGGGCGTCGCCACCAGGATGAAGCGGGCGTCCTGGTAGCAGGCGTAGTTGAGCGCATCGAGCCCGCGCTGGATGAACGGGTCGTAGAGCGTGCCGATCGGGATCAGCCGCTCGCCGAACAGGGAATGGGACAGGCCCAGCGCGGCCAGCAGGATGAACAGGTTGTTCTCAGCGATGCCGAGCTCGATATGCTGGCCCGACGGCGCCATCGCCCATTTCTGGAGCGAGGCGACGTTCTCCGCGCGGAAGACGTCGGCCGCCTCGGCCCGGGCGAACAGGCCGCGCCGATTCACCCAGGGACCGAGATTGGTCGACACCGTAACGTCGGGCGAGGTCGTGACCACCCGCTCGGCGAGCGGCCCGCCGCTCCGCGCCAGGGCGTCGAGCAGCTTGCCGAAGCCCTCCTGGGTCGACATCGGCTTGCCGCGCGCGTCGGGCACCTCGAAGGCCGGCGGCAGGGCCAGCGGCGGCGTCGCGTGGCGCCGGGCGTCGCCCTCGCCGAAGGGCGCGGCGGCCAGGAATGCCTTCAGCCGGGCGGCCTCCTCCGGGTCCAGCCCTTCCCAGGGCTCCCACTCGTGGCCCGGGCGGATGCCGTGATCGGCGCGGAAAGTCTCCATCTGCTCCGGCGTCATCAGCCCGGCGTGGTTGTCCTTGTGCCCGGCGAGCGGCAGGCCGTGGCCTTTGATCGTGTAGGCGAGGAAGCAGACCGGCCGGTCATGGTCGACCGCCTCGAACGCCTCGACCAGGCTGTCCGGGTCGTGCCCCGCGAGATTGGTCATGAGCCGGGCGAGCGCCGCGTCGTCGTGCTCGGCCAGCAGGTCCGGAATGCCGGGCGTGCCGCCCAGATCCGCCTCCAGCCGCCGTCGCCACGCGGCCCCGCCCTGGAAGGTCAGGGCCGAGTAGAGCTGGTTGGGGCAGTCGTCGATCCAGCGGCGCAGCGCGTCGCCGCCCGGCCGGGCGAAGGCGGCTTCCAGGAGCCGGCCGTATTTGAGCACGACCACCTCCCATCCCATGGCCCGGAAGACCTCCTCGTACCGGCCATAGAGACCCTCGCGGATCACGGCGTCGAGGCTCTGGCGGTTGTAGTCGATGATCCACCAGGTATTGCGCAGGCCCTGCTTGTAGCCCTCCAGCAGCGCCTCGAAGATGTTGCCCTCGTCGAGCTCTGCGTCGCCGACGATCGCCACCATCCGGCCCTCCGGCCGGGCCCCGGCCCAGCCATGCGCCGTCACGTAGTCCTGGACCAGGCTCGTGAACGAGGTCATGGCGACGCCCAGGCCGACCGAGCCGGTGGAGAAGTCCACATCGTCGGTGTCCTTGGTGCGCGAAGGATAGGACTGGGCGCCGCCGAAGCCGCGGAACCGCTCCAGCTTGTCGCGGGTCTGCCGGCCGTAGAGATACTGTATGGCGTGGAAGATCGGGCTGCCGTGCGGCTTGACGGCGATCCGGTCCTGCGGGCCCAGCACCCGGAAATAGAGGGCCGCCATGATCGTGGCGATCGAGGCGGAGGAGGCCTGGTGGCCGCCGACCTTCAGCCCGTCGGGCTTGTCCCGGCCGTGATTGGCATTGTGGATGGTCCAGGTCGCCAGCCAGAGGATCCTGCGTTCCAGCGCGCTCAGCGCGGCGCGGTCGGCATCGCTCAGCCGGCGGGGCCGCGCCGGTGGCGGCGATCCCGCGGCCTCGGGAGAATCGGGCGTCATGGCGGCGTTCGGGCTCCGGATCGGACGGACGATGGTCCCGGAGTGTGCGGCGCGCACGCCGCCCTGTCATCCCACCCCGTGCAGGGCCAGGGTTTGCCGATCACCCTTATGCCGGCCCTTGCCCGCTGCGCGAGTGGCCGTCAGAATGACGCTCGCGCCGAGGTTAACAGGAACGGGCCCGCCGCGCATGACCAGCCATTCGGGGATCGAGATGCGGCGGCCGCCGGGCAGCGGCCCGGTCGGCCCGAGCCTGTCCGCGCCCGCCGGCTCCAGGACCATGGAGCCCGGAACCGATGCGTCCGCGACGGCCGGAGCCGCCGCCGCGTCCCACAACGCGGGGGCCGGCCGATGGAGCCGGTCGGAGGCGCGCGCCCTGTGCCGGCTGGGCGCGGAGCGGCTGACCGGCCGCCTCGCTTCGCTCGGCCTCACCGTCGCGATCGAGACGGATTTCCGGGCGCTGACCCGACTGCTGCGCGAGGCGGGGCAGTTCGTCTACCCCGCCTTCGACCCGGCCCGCTCCACGCCAGGGGCGGAGGCGTTCTGGCTCCGGGTGCGCGACGGCGCGGGGCGGACCGTGGCCTGCCATGCCGACCGCCTCTTCCCGCGCGACCGGCTGGAGCGTCTGGTCGCCGAGGGGCGGCTGTGGTTCGACACGCCGCCGCCGGCCGACCCGAGGACGGAGATCCTGGCGCTGCCGGAGGAGGTGGCCGGCCGGCTCGGCCATTCGGGCTCGCTCTGGGTGGCGCCCGACCGGCGGGGCGAAGGGTTGTCGGTCTACCTGCCCTACCTGTCGCGCTGCCTGGTCGCCCTGCGCTCCGATCCGGACTATTTCACCGGGCTGGTCTTCGCCGATCTGGCCGGCAGTCCGGTGCCGAAGCAGGGCTACGGCTATCCCCGGGTCGTGCCCGTGCTGCGCGGGCCATTCCCGCCGACCGGCCGACCGGCGGAAGTTCATGCCTGCTGGATCTCGGGGGACGAGAGCCTGGACGCCCTCGTCGCCCTGGCCGACCATCCGCGCTTTGCCGTGGCGATCCCGCGGCCGGCCGCGGGACGGCACGCCATCATCGGAAAACCCCCTTCCGCGCCATCGTCACGGTAGGTGTCGCCAAGCGCCCTCGACCCACCTCGGCCGGCGGCGACGGGAGACGGTCGGCGGAATCCGAGGCACGGGGCCGATTTCCCGTAAAACGAGCATAATCACGGGAGTCGCGGACCAATGAGCGCCACGATACGACCGGGTCGCACGGGCGCATGGCCAAGGACTTCCGGGGCTTGACGACCCCCGGGCACAATACCGATCGTCTCCGATAACGTAATTGGAGATTGTGGTTCGGAGGCCTCGATGCCCTATCCGCGATCCGACCCGGATGGCGAACCGGCCCACCGTCGGCCCGAGGGCGCGACGGCCCGCCGTCTCGATCTGACCGACCTGCCCGACGGGCGCCTGGCGGTCGTGCGGTCGATCTGGGACCGGGCCCGCGGCGCGCGCCCCATGCCGCGGCGCGGCGACATCCTTCCCGAGGACCTGCGCGGGGCGCTGGGCTACGTCAATATCGTGGAGGTGGAGCACGAGCCGCTGCGCTTTCGGTTCCGCCTCATCGGCGGCGAGGTCGCCTCGGCCTACGGTCGCGACATGACCGGGCGGCCGGTCGACGAGGTCGAGCCGGAGGCCTATCGCGACCTGCTGGTGGGGCAGTTCGCCGACGTGGTGGCCGAGGGCGCGCCGCTGCTTCACGAAGTCCGGTTCGTGCAGGACTGGCGCGATCACTGGCTGGTGCGGCTGTCCCTTCCCCTGTCGCAGGACGGCCTCGACGTCACCGGCATCCTCACCGCCTCGGCCTTCGAGCCCACGCTTAGGCATTTCGACCTGGAGGGCTTCATCGCCCAGCTCCGCCCCGTGGACGACCACGCGGCGACGGGCGGCCGCTAGGGCAATTTCCGATCTGATGAACTCATCATTTCGGAAAGAATTGCCCTATCTTCAACAATCGAGAGCATCTTATCTGCGCCCCATGGGGCGTAGGATGCTCTGAGGACGCTCCCGCTCACTCCGCGGCGATGCTCGCGCTCGCCGGATGCGGCACGCGGGCGCGGGCCGGCTCCTCGACCTCCTGGACCAGCACGACATGGGTCACCCGGCCCGAGGGCGACCGGCTGACGCCGCCGCGCTCGTGGACGCGGACATGGCTGCCATCCTTGCGGCGCAGGCGGAGATGATGGCGCAACGCCTCGCGCCGGCCGTCGACCAGCTCCTGATAGCGCGCCACGGCCGCTTCGCGGTCATCCGGGTGGATGCGGTCGAGCCATTCGTCGATCTCGTCGGCGACCTCCAGCGGGGCGTGGCCCAGCAGCCGGCGCCAGCCGTTGGACAGCACGACCTCGCCCGCCCCGACATCCCAGTCGACGATGCCGAGATCGAGCAGGTTGGTCGCAAGGCGCAACCGCTCGGCCATGGAGCCCAGGGCCTCGACATCGCGGTCCTGCTTGGCCCACTCGTTCTGGGTCGTGTAGCCGATGACCAGGAGCAGGATGAGCGCCGGCAGCAGCCCGGCGACGAGCAGCGTCGTCCCCTCGCCCAGCACGCCCGGCAGATCGGCGCCGCGCGTCAGCACGACGGCGCGCAGCCCGCGCTCCGGCAGACCGGTCACGCCGAGCAGCCATTCGCGCGCCCGCTCGGCGCCGTCGGGCCCGGCCGCCCGGGCGCCGAAGACCGCCACCGATCCGTCGAGCGCCAGGGCGTCGACCGACGGCAGCCGGTCGACGAGCCACCCGCGCTCGGGCACCGCCGCCCGCCCCGCCCCGTCGACCCGGGCGAGCACCGCGCCGGCGCGGTTGACCAGATAGGCCGAGGCCGAGCCGTCGGCCGGCAGATTGGCCGCCAGCACGGATTCGAGCACGGCCGCCGGCAGCATGAAGACGATGACGCCGTCGGCCAGGCGCACCGGCGAGCGGATCGCCGGATCGTCGAGCGGCAGGCTGATCGGGATATAGGCCCGCCCGCCCGCCGAGACCGGCGCGTGGAAGGCGAAGCCGGGCTCCTCGGCATCGGCCGGCCGAACGACGGATCCGGCGGCGGGTCCGCGGCTCAGCGTCTCACCCGGAATCCGGCGCAGGGAGACGGCCCCCTCCGGCCCCGCCTCGACCAGCAGCTCGCCGGCGCCGGAGAAGATGCCGATGCCGGTCGCCGGCGTCCGGGTCAGGTAGCGCGAGAGATCGGCGCGGAAGCGCGCCATGGTCGCGGGGCTCGGCTGGTCGACCGCCAGGGTGGAGGCGGACAGCGTCGCCATGCTCAGGAAATCGGGCGCCGCCTCGTCCAGCAGGATCTCCAGCCGGGCCGACGCCAGCCTGGCGAGGTCGTCGAGCCGGGCGCGATCGCGGGCCTCCGTGTGGGAGGCCAGCACCCACAGGAAGACGATCGCCGAGACCGCGAGGGCGAGCACGCAGGCCCCGGCCAGCGCGGCGACCGTGACGGGCGTGCGCTTGGGCCGGGACCGCAGCACGGCGATGCGCCGGGCGCGCCGGCTTTCCGGATCGCGCGCCAGGAAGCGGGAAGCCAGGGAGAGCGTCATCGGCGGAACAGCTCCTGCGGACGCGGGTCGAAATCGCGGCTGACGGCCGAGGCCCGGCCGCCGAAGGTGTGGCGCAGCGTCAGCCCCGCGACCAGGTCGCGGTAGCCCTCGCTGGTGGCGCCGACGAGGAAGCCGCCCAGCATCCAGCCGGGCGAGACGCGCCAGGCGGCCTCGGCCCGGATCGAGGCGGCCGGCCCGCCGCTCGAGCCGCCGCCGGTCGTCCCGGCGCCGGCGGCGGGATCGAGCGGCAGCACGTCGGCCGGATCCTCCTCGACCCACTCCCAGCCGGCCGAGGCGTCGAGCCGGAGGATCCAGTCGCGCCGCTCCTCGGTCATCAGGTTCAGGTTGGCCGCGACCCGGTGATAGCCCTGGGGCGAGAAATAGCCGCCATGGCCGAAGGTCCAGAAATTGGTGTTCTCGTCGTAGCGCTCGAAGCCGTAGGACGGGCCGACCGTGATGTAGTCGAAGCCGTCGAGGCCCAGGTCGTAGGCCAGCGACAGACCCGCCCGCAGGCGCGTGTTGTCGATCACGTCGCGCCCGGTGAGCCGGGAGATGCCGGCCTCCACGCCGACCGACCAGGGTCCGGCGATCGGCAGCCGGCCATCGGCCTCGACGCCCCATTCGACGACCCGGCCCCAGCGCGCGCCGGTCGCCGGATCGCGCAGCCCGGCCAGCGACAGCAGGCTGTCGCCGCGCGGCCGGGCGAAGGCGGCGGCGCGCGACGACCCGCCGTCGGCGCCGCGGAAGGCGAGTCCCGCCTCCCCCACCGGCAGCGGCGAGACCTCCCCACCGATCGGCGTGGTGCCGAGCTCGGCGAAGGGCGACAGCCGCCCCTCGCGCCGCCAGGCGAGACGCGGCGCCACGGCGAGAAGGCCGTCGGTCGGCGCCACCGCGAAGGCGGCCGCCGGCGTGCCGACCGGATCGCCCGGCACGGGCTCCCCGATATCGGCGGCGTATTCGAGCAGGGAAAGCGTGATCAGGTTCCGGTGGAAGGCGTAGCCCGCCGCCGTCCGGCCGACGAAGCCGATGAAACGCCCGCGCCCCGCGTCGCCCTCGGTGTAGCGCAGCGCTGCCGTCTGGGCGATCCAGGGCGCGGCGACGCCGTCGAGCGCCGCCATCTCTTCGGGCGCCGCCTCGTGGGCCGTCACGAAGTCCTTGCGCCCCAGCGCGGCGCGGGCGTCGGCGGCGCGGACCGCGTCAGCCAGCGTGCCGGCGGGCGCCTCGGCGGCGAGCTGACGCGCCCGGGCCTCCTGCGCGGAGCCGGCGAGCGCGAGATGGAGGCCCTCGCCCGCCGCGTCGCGATCTTCGGCGCTGCCGGCGTTGCGCCAAAGCGCCTCGAACCGCTCGGCCGCGGCGGCGGACTCGCCCAGCCGCTGCAGCGCCCAGGCCTCGCGCAGGCGAGCCGGCCGGGCGACCGCCGGATGGGCCGCCGCCTCGACGGCCAGGTCGCGGGCCTCGGCGAAGTCGCCGGCCTCGTAGGCCGCGTCCGCCCGCGCCAGGAGCGCCGCGCCCTCGATCCCGCGCGCCTCGGCGCGCACGGCCGGATCGCTCTCCGCCGCCCGGGCTGCCAGCCGTTCGGCCGCCGCGGCATCGCCCGCCGCCAGCGCGTCACCGGCATCGACCAGCAGGATCCAGCCCTCCAACCGGCGCGCCTCGGGGCCCGGCGCCGCCATGGCGTCGAGCAAGGCACGGGCCGTCTCCCGGTCGCCGGCGTCGTAGGCGACGGTGGCGAGGCCGAGCCGCGCGGAGTCACCGGCCCCCCAGTCGAGCGCCCGATCGAACCAGCGCCGCGCGCCCGCCTCATCGCCGGCCTCGTGGCGCGACCAGCCCAGCGCGACGGCGCGGCCGGCGTCCTGCCGCCGCTCGGCGAGCGCGACTTGGGCGCCGAAATCGCCGCTACGGGCGGCGGCCTCGGTCCGGCCTTCCTCGATCGAGCGGCGCAGGCGTACCATTCGGCTGTCGGGCTTGGCGATCCGCGCCAGGTGGGATTCGGCGTCCTCGAACGCGCCCTGGCGCAGGGCGACGACGGCGGCGCCGTAGTGGCCTTCGTCGCCGGCGCCCCAGGCGATCGCCCGGTCGAACCAGCGCCGGGCGTCGGCCGGCCTGTCGGCGGCGTTGTAGCGCCAGGCGAGGTCGAGCGCCGCGGCCGGGTCCTCGATCGCGGCGGCGCGCTTGCCCGCCTCGTCGAGCCGGCCGTCACCCAGCGCCCGGGTGATGAACCGCCCCGCGAGACGCTGGCGTATGTCCTCGTAGGTCCGCCGGCCCTCGGCCGACAGGGCCCCGGCATCGAGGCGGGCGACGAGATCGCCGGCGTCGTCGGGCGAGAGCTGGAACAGCGCCCGCTCCAGGACATAAAGGCGATCGGCCTCGCCCTCGCAGGTCTCCAGCATCGCCGCATAGCGCGACGCCAGCCGATCGAGAGTGTAGGTCGCCGCAAGGGCGTCGGTCAGGGTCCACAGCCGATCGGGCCGTTCGCACGTAAAGCCGGCCGGATACGTCTCGGCGAGATCGAGCACGGCCGGCCAGTCGCCGCGGGCGACGGCGGCGTCGAGCGCGCCGCCGAGCGCCCGACCTGTCAACGCATCGATCACGTCGGCCGGCGGGTCCCAGTCCGGTGCCCGGCGCCGCGCGCGGGCCAGCAGCTCGCGCGCGTCCTCCAGGTCGCCTGCCCGCACAGCCTGCCAGTACCGCCGTAGGTCCGGCGCCCCCGCGGCGGGATCCGCCCGCTCCGGGATGCCGAGGAGCCGCACCCCGACCCGGCCCGCCGGATCGCCGTCCTGCGCACCGGGGCCCGTCACGACGACGAGCGACAGGGCCGAGGCGAGCAGCAGGGATCTTGAGCGCGGGCGCACGGGCCTACTCCGCCTCCGCCCCGACGGTGCGGCGGCGCAGATAGCGCACGGTCATCGCGATCAACAGCGAGAAGGCGAGCAGCGCCAGCAGGATGCCGGCGATCCAGACCACGGGATAGGCCGAGCCGAAATAGCTCAGCCGCTCCGCCCGGCCCAGGTTTCCGACATGGAACGAGGCCTCGGTCGCCTGGCTCGCGACGGAGCGGGTCGGCGCGCGCCAGACCACGGCGGACCCGTCGATCTGGCTCCAATGGCCGGGGCGCACCAGCGCACGGACATTGGCGAGCAGCATCGCCGGATCGGCCGAGGTGACGAGCGTGACCTGCCGGTTCTCCGCCTCAGGAGACTCGTAGCCGACGAGCAGCCCGTTGCGGCCCAGGTCGCTCAACTGGACGATCCGGGTCGCGGCGGCGCCAGGGCCGGCGTCGCCGTCCGTCGAGGCCCGCGCCTCGTCGACCCCGAGGCCGAGACCGAGACCGTCGAGCCCCAGCCGCTCGACCTGGCGGGCGAGCCAGCCGGGCTCCGCGACCGGCGCGCCGCGCTCGCGCGCGAAGGCCGCCTGGGGAACCCGGTGCGGCGGGCCCAGCATCAGCTCGGCCGAGGCCCGCAGGCCGGGCGAGATGTCGGCCGAGGCGCCGAAGACCAGGGCGTGCCGGTCGCCGATCGGCCGGTCGAAGCCGTAGTCGGCGTTGACCAGCAGGGAGCCGTTGACCTGGGCAAGCCGGGCGAGCGTCGTCCAGGCAGCGGCCAGCGTCCCGCTCGACCGGTCGGCCAGGCGCACGGCGAAGTCGTCGTTGCCGGGCTGGATGTAGGGAAAGCCGGTGCGGCCCATCAGGCCGAAATCCGGCAGCCGCACGAAGCGCTCAGCCGGCGGGAAGGCCAGCGTCGAGGTGTCCTCGAGCGCGAAGACCAGGTTGCGGTCGCTGCGCATCTCGCACGATCCCGTCTCCGCCGGCGCCATCGCGACCTCGAAGTCGACCCGGTTCTCGCCGGGGCCGAAGGCGCGCGCCGGAACGGCCAGGCGGTAGTCCGGGAACAGGCCGCCCGAGCCCTCGTCTAGCCGGATCGCCCGGTAGAAGGTGCCGTTGATTTCCAGATTGACCACGGAATCCGGGCGCAGCCCCGCGCCATAGGCGAAGTCGAGCCCGAAGACGGCCTCGGCGTCCTCGTCGTGGAACAGATCGGCCGGGGCGTCGAAGGTGAAGCCCACATGGTGGACGTCGCTGCCGCGCACCGTGGTGTCGCGGAAGCCGAAGTCGGAAAAGCGGTATTCGGTCGCCGGCTCGACCGGCGGGCGCATCGCGGGCGTGAACCCGGCCGGCAGGTCGACCGCCTCGATCGTCGCATGGGTGACGTCGGCGAAGGGGAAGCTCATCAGACCCAGCGCTGTCACCGCCCGGTCGACCGCCGCCGCGTCGGGGCCGGTGGCGACGATGACGAAGCGCGTGGGGTCGGCCGGCGACGGCCCGATCTCCAGATAGGCGTCCTCGATCGCCGCGACCTCGGGCGAAAGATAGGGCCCCAACTCCTCGGTCGTGCCGATCAGGAGGGCGTCCGACGGCCCGAGCAACGCCGGGTCGAGCCCGTCGGCCGGCGTGCCGCCCGCCGCCGTCGCGGGATCGGCGGGCGCGCGGGCGATCTCGTGGCGGATCTCCGGCAGGCGGAAGCCGAGCCGACGGCCGACGGCCTGCACCGCGAGCGCGCCCCAGCGAAGCTGGTCCTCGCCGACCGTCTCGCCGGTGACGACCGCGAGCTCGTCGACGCCCCCGATGCCGGGCGACAGGATCTCGTCGAGTTCCGACAGCCGCCGGTCGAAGGGCCGGCGCTCGTAGATGACGTCAAGGCCCGAGCGCAGGGTGTCGATCTCGGTCCACAGCTCCGGCGCCAGCGGGTCCTGGCACTCGTAGGTGTAGCGCTGGATGGCCTCGAAGGTCAGCTCGTTGAAGCCCGGCACGAAATCCAGGGGGTCCAAGTCGATCTCCGCGGCCACGGCCGACGGCCCCTGGCGCGCCGGGAGCTGGGCGACGAACAGATCGTTCTGGGACAGGCGCAGATGTGGCAGGTCGTCGACCAATCCGCGCGAGCTGGCGTGCCACAGGCGCAGCGTCGCCTCCTCGACCTCGACCAGCGGGGAGACGGGCACGGCGACCTCCGCCTCGGCAGAGGCCCCGTTCAGGCGCATCGGCCCGACCTCAGGGCGCAGCTCGGCGAGCGGGACGCTGACGCGCCAGCGCGTCGGGTCCAGCCGCTCCTGGACGATGCGCGCCTCCGTCGGCGTGCGGGCGAAGGGATCGAGGCCGCCGCCGTCCTGGGCCGCCGCCGAGGCGACCGGGCCGAATGTCAGGCCGGCGGCGAGGCCGAGCGCCGCGCTGCGGTGAAGGGTCCGTTTCATCGTCCACCCACGATCGACAGGAAGTGTTGGCCCGCGAACCGAACGCTGCGGGCGACAAGGAAGGCGACCTTGCCGAGCTGGCCTTCGCGGCCCGTGCGGCGCACGCGGAAGGTCTCCCACTCGGCGCTGCGCGCGTAGCAGAGCATGACCGCCGCGCGCCATTGATCGGCCGTGTCGAGCACGAAGCGCAGGCCGATCGTCCAGGTGCCGTCGCCGGCCGGCCGGGCCAGCGTCAGGACCATCGGCACGCGCGAGACGAAGCGCGAGCCGAAGGTCGAAGCGTCGAGCACGGCCGGCGAGCCCTGCGCCATGACGCCCGGCACGGGGTCGAAGACGCGCAGCCCGATGCCGCCGGCCGAGACGTCGGTCGTCTCCGCCGCCATGTGCCGGTCGCCGATCTCGAGCGTCACCGGCAGGCTGCGCGGCAGGCGCGGCATGGCCCGGCGCTGCTGCTGTTCGTAGAGGACTCCCAGGACGCCCAGCAGCAGCAGCAGGTGGAAGGTGTTCCACATCAGCAGCACGACGACCATGTCTCGTGCCGTGGGATCGGCCAGCCAGCGCGTCAGCCCCGCCACCTCGCCGACGATGACCAGCGCCAGCATCGCGTAGAACGGCCGGGCGAGCGGCGTGCGGAAGCTTTCCGACAGCGTCTCGCCCTTCGGCGTGACGACGAACTGCGGCGCGCGCGGGTTGCGGAACACCTTCGCGATGGCCGAGGCGCAATGGACCGACTGGACGAGCTCGTAGAGCTCGGAGACGAACAGCCAGCGCGTCCGGCCGTAGAACAGGGCCGACATGAGAATCGCGCCGATGACGTGCGGCACGCCGTAGGCCAGGAACTCCACCGCAAGGGCGTCGTAGACCGCGATGCCGAAGAGCAGGTAGCTCAGCGGCCCGGCGATGAAGAACAGCCGGGCGAAGGGAAAGAACCAGAAGAAGCAGGAATTTAGGTAGCAGAGGCGCTGCGCCGGGCTCAGGCCCTTCTTCAGCAGCGGGTTCTTGAGCAGGAAGATCTGCGTCATGCCCTGGGCCCAGCGCATGCGCTGGGCGATGAAGCCGGAGAAGGTCTCCGGCGACAGGCCCGCGACCATCGGATGGGGCACGAAGACGCTGCGGTAGCCGCGCGCGTGGAGCTCCAGCGCCGTCTCCGCGTCCTCGGTGATCGTGTCGCCGACGACGCCGCCGACCTCGTCCAGGCAGCGCCGGCGCAGGACCGCGGCCGAGCCGCAGAAGAACGAGCCGTTGAGCGAGTCGAGCCCGCGCTGGATGACCGAGTAGAACATCTCGTTCTCGCTCGGCATCTCGCGGAAGGTGTCGAGGTTCCGCTCGACCGGGTCCGGGTTCATGAAGAAGTGCGGCGTCTGGACCAGGAACACGGCCGGATCATCGACGAAATGGCCGACCGTGCGGGCCAGGAAGTCGCGCGTCGGCACGTGGTCGGCGTCGAGGATCAGCACCAGCTCGCCCGAGACATGGCGCAGCGCGTCGTTGATGTTGCCGGCCTTGGCGTGTTCGTTCCTCTCGCGCGTCAGGTAGTGGGCGCCGAGCCGGTCGCAGAGCGCCTTCAGCCGCTCGTGGCGGTCCCACGCGGCGGCCCGCTTTTCCGGGTCGGCCTGGTTGCGCTTCTGCACCGTCCCGCCGTCGTCGAGCAGGTAGACCCGGGCCCGCCCCTCCGGATAGCGCAGGTTCAGCGCGGCCAGCAGGGTGACCTCCAGGAGTTCCGGCGCCTCGTCATAGGACGGGATCAGGACGTCGACCGTCGGGCAGGCCTCCGGCGCCAGAGGCAGGCCCTTGGCCGGCCGGCGGGCCAGGTCGGAGGACAGGAACATCGACAGGACGAGGATGACGTAGCCGTAGATCTCCGCAGCGAAGAGGAGCAGCGCGAAGCCAAGGCTCAGCGGGTTCTCCGCCGGGATCGTCTCGGTCACCCGCCAGATCATGTAGCGCGTGCTGGTGAACAGGGTCAGCAGCAGCACGAAGTAGCGCATCGGCCCTTCGGCCGGCTCGACCAGCGCCAGCGCGACGAGCAGCACGAGCGTGACCACGGCCAGCGCCTGCTGGGCGGGCAGCTCGACCGGCATGGCGGCCAGCGCCGCGACGGCCAGGAACAGGCCGACGGCACTCCAGGTCCGCACCCGGATGTAGAGGTCGTCGATGGCGGGAGCCATGAGCGTGAACCGATCCCCGACTCGCTGGGGCGGCCGGGCGGGGCGCGCCCGGTCAATCGGTTCGCTTTCTAGCTAAATACTGGTAATCGAATGGTTAATGCGCCCCGAATTCCAACGAATTTCGAAGTTAACCAGAGCGCGAAAACCGCTTTGGCACCAATTTTTCGGGCACATCATGCTGTCGTGGGCGGGTTCGAGACGACCGAGACTTTGGTCCCTATCATTTCGAGCAAGCAGTTTCGGGTCGACCCGCGTCTTTCAAGCTGCGGGCCCAAGCGCCGCCCGCAGCAACGTGTCGAGCACAGGTCGCAGCCGCCCGGCGCGGTCGGTGTCGTAGGTCGCCGCCGCCTCGTCCATATAGGCGGTCTGGGCGATCTCCATCTGCACCGCGTCGACGCCCGCCTCGGGCCGGCCGTAGTGGCGGGTGACGTAGCCGCCGACGAAACGGCCGTCGACGACGGCGGAGAAGCTCTCCTGCCCTTCCAGGATCGCCGACAGCCCCTCGCGCAGGCCGGCGCGGCACGACGCGCCGCGCGCCGTGCCGAGATTGAGGTCGGGCAGCCGGCCGTCGAACAGGCGCGGCACGACGGAGCGGATCGAGTGCGCGTCCCACAGGACGGCGCGGCCGTGCTCGGCGACCAGCCGGTCGATCTCGGCAGCGAGCGCGGCGTGGTAGGGCACCCAGTACGTCTCCCGCCGGGCGGCGATCTCCGCTTCGTCCGGCGCCTGGCCGTCGCGGTAGATCGGCGCGCCGTCGAACAGCGTGGTGGGTACCAGCCCCGTCGTCGCCTGGCCGGGATAGAGGCTGGCGTCGTCCGGCGGCCGGTTGAGGTCGACCACGAAGCGGGAGTGGCGCGCGACCATCATCCCGGCACCCAACTCGCGGGCGAAGGCGTAGAGCCGGTCGACGAACCAGTCGGTGTCCGGCACGGCGCGGCCCGCCTCGGTCATCCGCTCGGCGATCCCGGCCGGCACGCTGGTCCCGGCATGGGGCACGTCGATCAGCAGGGGCGTCGTGCCGCGCTCCAGGTCGTAGAGGTCGGCGTCGCCCGTCATGCCCCCTCCTCGCCCTCGAGCACCGGCGCGCCGGCGATCGCGGCGAGCGTGCCGTCGGCGACCAGGGCGGTCGCCGCCTCGATGTCCGGATGGAAGAACCGGTCCTCGCCCCAGGCCGGCACGATCGCGCGCAGGGCGGCATGGGCGCGCTCCAGCGGCTCGGACGTGGTCAGCGGCCGGCGCAGGTCGAGCGCCTGGGCGGCGGCCAGGGCCTCGATCGCGACGATCCGCTCGACATTGTCGATCATCGGGCCGAGCCGCCGCGCGGCGAAGGTCGCCATGCTGACATGGTCTTCCTGGTTGGCGGAGGTCGGCAGGCTGTCGACGCTCGCCGGATGGGCCATGGACTTGAGCTCGCTGGCCAGCGACGCCGCGGCCACATGGGCGATCATGAAGCCGGAATTCAGCCCCGGCTCGCGCGTCAGGAAGGCCGGCAGCTCGGAGAAGGAGCTGTCGATCAGCATCGCGATCCGGCGCTCGGCGAGCGCGCCGATCTCCGCGATCGCCACCGCCATCGCGTCGGCCGCCTGGGCCACCGGCTCGGCGTGGAAATTGCCGCCGGACAGCACCTCCCCCGTCTCAGGAAAGACCAGCGGATTGTCGCTGACGGCATTGGCCTCGGCCACCAGGGCGGCGTCGGCGCGGGTCAGGGTGTCGAGGCAGGCGCCCATCACCTGGGGCTGGCAGCGCAGGCAGTACGGGTCCTGCACCCGGTCGCAGTCGAGATGGGAGGCGCGCAGCGCACTGCCGGCCAGAAGATCCCGGTACCGCCGGGCGACGGCGATCTGGCCCGGCTGCCGGCGCACCGCCGCGATGCGCGGATCGAAGGGCGTGTCGCTGCCCAGCGCCGTGTCCGTGGTCAGCGCCCCGGTGACGAGCGCCGAGGCGAAGACCCGCTCCGCCCGGAACAGGACGTCGAGGGCGAGCGCGGTGGAGACCTGGGTGCCGTTGAGGACGGCGAGGCCCTCCTTGGCCTCGAGCGCGACCGGCGCCAGACCCGCGGCGGCGAGCGCCGCGTCCGCCGGCCGCGCCTCTCCGTCGATCCGCACCTCCCCGACACCCAGCAGGGCGGCGCCGATATGGGCGAGCGGAGCGAGGTCGCCCGACGCGCCGACCGAGCCCTGGGCCGGCACGCAGGGCACGATCCCGGCCTCGTCGAGTGCCGCGATCGCCTCCACCAGCGCCGGGCGCACGCCCGAATAGCCCTGGGCGAGTCCGCCGAGCTTGAGCGCGATGGCGAGGCGCACCACCCGATCCGCCAGCAGCGGCCCGGTGCCGACCGCATGGGACAGGATCAGATTGCGCTGAAGGTCGGCCAGCTTGTCCGGCGCGATGCCGGTGCTGGCGAGCTTGCCGAAGCCCGTGTTGACGCCGTAGACGGCCCGGCCGCCGGCCAGCAGCGCCTCGATCGCCGCGCGGCCCGCCTCGACCGCCGGACGCCAGCCCTCGGCCAGCGCCACCGGCGCGGTCCCGCGCGCCAGCCGGCGCAGCGTGGCGAGGTCCAGCGCACCGGGCGCAAGGCGGATCGGGTCGGCGGCATCGGTCATGCGGCGAGCCTTTCGAGGGTCCGGCGAAGGGCGGCGTCGATGGCGGCGCGATCCCGGTGGCGGCCGCTCTCGACGACGCCGCGGCCGCCGACGAAGACCTCCCGCACCGGGCTCGGCCCGCCGACGAAGACGAAGGTATCGAGGATCGCGTCGCCGTCGCGCCCGGCGAGCAGGGAGGCTTCCGGGTCGAGCACCACGATATCGGCCCGGCGCCCCGGCGCGATGGCGCCGATCGGCCGGCCGCAGGCCTGCGCGCCGCCGGCGCAGGCCGCCTCCCAGAGCGTTCGGCCGGTCGAGCGGTCCGGCCCGCCGGCCAGCACGGTCCGGGCATGGCCGGCCAGGCGCCGGCCGTATTCGAGCCAGCGCAGCTCCTCGCGCGGGTCGATCGAGACATGGCTGTCCGAGCCGACGCCCCAGCGCCCGCCCGCGCCGGTATAGGCCTCGGCCGGGAACAGCCCGTCGCCCAGATTGGCCTCCGTCGTCGGGCACAGGCCGGCGACGGCGCCGGACTTGGCCAGGCCCAGCGTCTCCGCCTCGCTCAAGTGCGTGGCATGGATCAGGCACCATCGGGCATCGACCGGCGCATGCTCCATCAGCCACTCGACGGGCCGACGGCCCGACCAGGCGACGCAGGCGTCGACCTCCCGGCGCTGCTCGGCGACATGGATGTGGATCGGCGCGCCTTCGCCCGGCCGCAGCCGGTCGAGCGCCGCCCGGCCGGCCTCGATCAGATCCGCATCGACCGCGCGCAGGGAATGGGGCGCGATTCCGAGGGCGGCGTCGGGATCATCGGCCAGATCCCGAGCCACCGCCTCCAGGATCGCGGCGAAGCCCTCGGCATCGTTGACGAACCGGCGCTGGCCCTCGCCCGGCGCCGCGCCACCGAAATCGCCATGGCGGTAGAGCACCGGCAGGAGCGTCATGCCGATGCCGGCCGTTCTCGCGGCGGCGTGGCAGCGCCGCGCCATCTCCGCACGATCCTCGTAGGGCGTGCCGTCGGGACCGTGATGGAGATAATGGAACTCCGCCACCGCGGTGTAGCCCGCCTCGAGCATGTCGGCGTAGAGCGCCGCGGCGATCGCCTCCAGCCCCTCGGGATCGAGCCGGGCGACGAAGCGGTACATGGCCTCCCGCCAGGTCCAGAAGGAATCCCGGCCCGGCCCGGATCGCTCCGCCAGCCCGGCCAGGGCGCGCTGGTGGGCATGGCTGTGCAGGTTGCCGAGGCCGGGCAGGGCGATGCCGTGGCACCGGCGCATCCCCTCCCCCGGATCGCCGACCGGGGTGCTGCCGGTCTCCACATGGGCGATCGCGCCGTCGGCGCCGACGCTGACCGTCACGTCCCGCGCCCATCCGGCCGGGAGCAGGGCCTGGTCGAAAAACAGATTGATCATGACCGGCTCGCCAGTAGTATAGACAACCTTATACAACTCCCGCCGAAGCCGGGCAACGACCCGGGCAGCGGTCGTCGGAACCGGGCGCGCGGGGGAGGCACAGGCGGGGCATCATGACCGACGACGCCTGGGACACGCTCTGGATCGACGCGCGGCTCGCGACCATGACGGCGGGCGGCGCAGCCTACGGCGCGATCGAGGACGGCGCCATCGCCGTCGCGGGCGACCGCATCGCCTGGGTCGGCCCGCGCGCCGAGTTGCCCGATGCCGCGCCGGCGACCGTCGTCTCCGCCGGCGGGCGCTGGATCACCCCGGGCCTGATCGACGCCCACACCCACATCGTGCATGGCGGCGATCGGGCGCGCGAGTTCGAGATGCGCCTCGAAGACGCCAGCTACGAAGAGATCGCGCGCGCCGGTGGCGGCATCCGCTCGACCGTGGCCGCCACCCGCGCCGCCGACGAGGACGCGCTGGTGGCGAGCGCGCTGCCCCGGCTCGACGCCCTGCTGGCCGAGGGCGTGACCACGATCGAGGTCAAGTCGGGCTACGGCCTGGACGCGGAGACCGAGGCCCGCATGCTGCGCGCCGCCCGGCGCCTGGGCGAGGAGCGGCCGGTCACCGTCGCCACCACCTTCCTGGGCGCCCATGCCCTGCCGCCGGATTACGAGGGGCGCCCCGACGCCTATCTCGACTCGGTCATCGAGGACCAGCTTCCCGCCGTGGCCGGGACGGACCTCGCCGACGCCGTCGACGCCTTCGTCGAACGCATCGCCTTCTCCGCCGAGCAGATCGACCGGGTCTTCGCCGCCGCCCGGGCGCGCGGCCTGCCGGTCAAGCTGCATGCCGACCAGTTGAGTGACGGCGGCGGCGCGGCGCTGGCCGCCCGTCACGGCGCCCTGTCGGCCGATCACGTGGAATACACGAGCCAGGCCGGCGTCGCCGCCATGGCGAAGGCCGGCACCGTCGCCATGCTGCTGCCGGCCGCCTTCTATTTCCTGAGGGAAACCCAGGCGCCGCCCATCGCGGCGTTCCGCAAGGCCGGCGTGCCGATGGCGCTTGCGACCGACTGCAACCCGGGTTCGGCGCCGGCGACCTCGCTTCTCCTGATGCTCAACATGGCGGCGACCCTGTTCCGCCTGACGCCGGAGGAGGCGCTGGCCGGCGTCACGCGCAACGCCGCCCGGGCGCTGGGCATGGCGGCGAAGCGCGGCACGCTCGAGCCGGGCAAGACAGCGGATTTCGTGCTCTGGGACATCGAGGCGCCGGCCGAGCTCGCCTATCGCATCGGCTTCAATCCCTGTGCCGCGGTCGTCCGGGGCGGCACGGTGGTCCGCGGCGAGGAGGCGCTGTCGTGAACGCCCTGCCGCCCGGCGACGCCGCCCGCCCGCTCTACGGCCGGATCAAGGACCGCATCGCCGCGCGGATTCGCGCCGGCGACTGGCCGCCGGGCATGCGCCTGCCGTCGGAGAACCGCCTGGTCGCCGAGCTCGGCTGCAGCCGAATGACCGTGCACCGGGCGCTGCGGGAGCTGAGCGCGGAAGGGCTGGTCACGCGGGTGACCGGCGTCGGCACCTTCGTCGCCGAGCCGCGCCCGCGCACCGAGCTCCTGGAACTGCGCAACATCGCCGAGGAAATCCACGCCCGCGGGCGGCGCCACGACGCCGAGGTCCACCTGCTCCGAGCCGAGGCCGCGCCGGCCGCCGTCGCCGCGGATTTCGGGATGGCGGAGGGGGCGCGGCTGTTCCACTCGGTGATCCTGCACCGCCAGGACGGCGTGCCGGTGCAGCTCGAGGACCGCTGGGTCGACCCGGCCGTTGCGCCGGACTACCTCGCCCGCGACTTCACGGCGGAGAACGCGACGGCCTATCTGGTCCGCGTCGCGCCGCTGGAGGCGCTGGAGCACGTGGTCGAGGCCGACCTGCCCGAACCCGAGGCCGCGCGCTTGCTGGAGATCGCGGCGAGCGCGCCCTGCCTCGTGCTCTTCCGCCGCACCTGGTCGTTCGGGCGCGTGGCGACGCGCAGCCTGCTGACCCATCCGGGCGGCCGCTGGCGGCTCGGAACCCGGATCGCGGCCGGCTCGCCG
>JAVJUS010000145.1:0-46263 GCA_040220455.1 Azospirillaceae bacterium | reverse complement strand
CACCCTCCCCGCCCGCTCCGCCCGCCGCCGCCGAGCCCGCCCCGCCGCCCGCGCCCGTGGCGCGGCCCGACGCCTGACCCGAACACCCGCCAAGCGAGCCCGACCATGGCCGAGAGCCGCCCCGCCGCCGCCGGAACCCGGCTCGACAACGCCCGCAGAATCCGGGCGCCGCGCGGGCCCGAGATCAGCGCGAAGAGCTGGCTGACCGAGGCGCCGCTGCGCATGCTTATGAACAACCTCGACGCCGAGGTGGCCGAGCGGCCGGAGGAGCTGATCGTCTATGGCGGCATCGGCCGGGCGGCGCGGAACTGGGAGAGCTTCGACCGGATCGTCGCCGGCCTGCGCGACCTGGAGGACGACGAGACCCTGCTCGTCCAGTCGGGCAAGCCCGTGGGCATCTTCAAGACCCACGCCGACGCGCCGCGCGTCCTGATCGCCAACTCCAACATCGTGCCGCACTGGGCCGACTGGCATCACTTCCACGAGCTCGACCGCAAGGGCCTGATGATGTACGGCCAGATGACGGCCGGCTCGTGGATCTATATCGGCAGCCAGGGCATCGTGCAGGGCACCTACGAGACCTTCGCGGAGGTCGGCCGCCAGCACTACGGCGGCGATCTGACCGGCAAGTGGATCCTGACCGCCGGGCTGGGCGGCATGGGCGGGGCGCAGCCCCTGGCCGCCACCATGGCCGGAGCCTGCCTGCTGGCCATCGAATGCCAGCCGAGCCGGATCGACATGCGGCTGAAGACCGGCTACCTGGACGAGGTCGCCGACGACCTGGACGACGCGCTGGAGCGCGTCACCCGGGCCTGCGCGGAAGGCCGCGCGATCTCGGTCGGCCTGGTCGGCAACGCGGCGGAGATCTATCCCGAGCTCGTGCGCCGCGAGGTCTATCCCGACGTGGTCACCGACCAGACCTCCGCCCATGATCCGGTCAACGGCTATCTGCCCATCGGCTGGTCGCTGTCGGAATGGGCGGACATGCGCGAGCGCGACCCGGACGAGGTCGCCCGGGCGGCACGCCAGTCCATGGTCAGCCACGTCCAGGCGATGCTGGACTTCCACCATCGCGGGGTGCCCACGCTCGACTACGGCAACAACATCCGCCAGATGGCCCAGGACGAGGGGCTGAAGGGCGCCTTCGAGTTCCCGGGCTTCGTGCCGGCCTATATCCGGCCGCTGTTCTGCCGCGGCATCGGGCCGTTCCGATGGTGCGCGCTGTCCGGCGATCCGGAGGACATCTACCGCACCGACGAGAAGGTCAAGGAGCTCATCCCCGACGACCCGCACCTGCACAACTGGCTCGACATGGCGCGCGAGCGCATCCGCTTCCAGGGCCTGCCGGCGCGGATCTGCTGGGTCGGGCTGGGCCAGCGCCATCGGCTGGGCCTCGCCTTCAACGAGATGGTCCGCAGCGGCGAGCTCTCGGCCCCGGTGGTGATCGGACGCGACCACCTTGATTCCGGCTCGGTCGCCAGCCCGAACCGGGAGACCGAGGCTATGGCGGACGGCTCCGACGCGGTGTCCGACTGGCCGCTGCTCAACGCCCTGCTCAACTGCGCCTCGGGCGCCACCTGGGTGTCGCTGCACCATGGCGGCGGCGTCGGCATGGGGTATTCTCAGCATGCCGGCATGGTCATCGTGTGCGACGGCACCGAGGCCGCGGACCGGCGGATCGAGCGCGTGCTGTGGAACGATCCGGCGACCGGCGTGATGCGCCACGCCGACGCGGGCTACACCGACGCCATCGCCTGCGCGCAGGAGCACGGCCTGCGTCTGCCCTTCCTCGCCGATGACGGGGGTGCGTGAGCATGGCCTCTGGGGCCACCGACGCCGCCGCGCCGATCGCGCTGACCGGTCGCGACCTGACGCCCGACGCGGTCGCCGCGATCGCGCGGGCCCGCGCGCCCGTCGCCCTGTCGGCGGAGGCGCGACAGCGCGTCGAGGATGGCCACGGCCTGCTCGCCCGCATGATCGCCGACGGCACGCCGATCTACGGCGTCACGACCGGCTTCGGCGCGCTCGACGGCAGCCGCGTGCCGCCGGAGAAGAACCGCGCGCTCCAGCACAACCTTCTCAAGAGCCACGCCGCCGGCACCGGCGCGCCCATGGCCGAGGACGCGGCGCGCGCCATGATGGCCGTGCGCGCCAACGTGCTGGCCAGCGGTGTGACCGGAGTGAGCCCGGCGGCGCTCGACGCGCTGCTCGCCATGCTCACGGCCGGCGTCGTGCCCCATGTGCCGGAGCGCGGCTCGGTCGGCGCCTGCGGCGACCTGGCGCCGCTGGCCCACATGGCCCTGCCGCTGATCGGCGAGGGCCGGGCGCGGCGCGGTGACGAGGCCCGCTGGCGGCCGGGCGGCGAGGTGATGGCCGAGGCCGGGATTGCGCTTGCCGGCATCGACGGCCGGGACGGCATCGCGCTGATCAACGGCACCGAACAGACGACCGGGATCGGCTGCCTCGCCGCCGTCGACGCACGCCGGGCCATCGCCCTGGCGGAGGCGGCGGCCGCGCTGGTCATGGAGGCGGTCGGCGCGCTCGACGACAGCTTCGATCGGCGCACGGCGCTCGCCAAGCCGCATCCGGGCCAGATGACGACCTCGGCCGCGCTCGCCCACTGGACCGAGGGCTCGGCCGCCGTCGGCCCGCCCCGCCCCGACCGGCTGCGCGACGCGCTGAGCCTGCGCTGCGTGCCCCAGGTCCTGGGCGCGGCGCGCGACATGCTCGACACGGCGATCGCCGGGCTGACGGTCGAGATCAACGCGGTCAACGACAACCCGATTTTCGGCCTGACCGACGGCTGGGTGACCTCGAACTCCGGCAATTTCCACGGCCAGCGCGCCGGCGAGCTGCTCGACGCGCTGGCCACCAGCCTGATCTCCGTCGCGGTGATGAGCGAGCGGCGCGCCGCCCGGCTGGTCGACCCGCACCACAACGCCGGCCTGCCGGCTTTCCTGATCCATCCCGACGCCGCGCCGGGCGAGAACTCCGGCTTCATGATCGCGCAGTACACCGCCGCCTCCCTGGTCGCGGAGCTGCGCATGAACGCGATCCCGGCCTCGATCCAGTCGGTGCCGACCTGCGCGAATACCGAAGACCACGTCCCGATGGCGCCGCTGGCCGCCCGGCGCGCCGCCTTCGCCGTGGACACGGCGCTCGACGTCGTCGCGATCGAGGTCCTGCTCGCCTGCCAGGCGCTGGACATCCGCCGCCTCGCCCCGGCGCCGGCGCTCGCGCCGGTCTACGAGGCGGTGCGCGCCCGGGTGCCGACCATGGTCGCCGACCGGGTGATGGCCGAGGATATCGCCGCCGCGCGCGACGCGCTCGACGGCGTGGACGCCGCGGCGCTGGCCCTGTGAGCCGGCGCCGGGCCAGGATGCATGAGAGGCGGGCGCGACGCCGACCCGCCCGGATGCTCACGAGGGGACGGAGACCGTTGCCGGGATCCGAGGTCAACGACGACAGGGAGCGAGAACGATGGATCAACGCAATCTGAACCGCCGCGGGTTCCTGACCACCTCCGCCGCCGCCGGTGCCGCGGTCGCCGGGACCGCCGCCTCTTCCTTCCCGGCGCCGGCGATCGCCCAGGACGTGCAGCGCTGGACCATGGTGACGAGCTGGCCGCGCAACCTGCCGGGCCCGGGCGTCGCGGCCAACACGCTGGCCGAGCGGATCACGGCCCTGTCCGGCGGCCGGCTGGAGGTCGAGGTCTCGGCCGCCGGCGAGCTGGTGCCCGGCAACGGCGTCTTCGACGCGGTCGCCGAGGGCACGGCCCAGCTGTACCACTCCGTGCCGGCCTATTGGGGCTCCAAGTCGATCGGCATCCTGCTGTTCGGCTCCCAGCCCTTCGGCCTGACCGCGCCCGAGCAGTCCGGCTGGATGAACCACGGCGGCGGCCAGGCGCTGTACGACGAGATGTACGGCCGCTTCGGCCTCAAGCCCTTCCTGTGCGGCAACTCCGGCCCGCAGTGGTTCGGCTGGTTCAAGGAGGAGATCGCCACGGCCGACGATCTGCGCGGCCTGCGCTTCCGCACGGCCGGGCTCAACAGCGAGGTGCTGTCGCGCCTGGGCGTCGCGGTCCAGGCCATGGGCGGCGGCGACATGTTCCAGGCGCTGCAGTCCGGCACGATCGACGCGGGCGAGTTCATCGGCCCGTGGACGGATTCCGCGCTCGGCTTCTACCAGGTCGCCCAGAACTACTACTGGCCCGGCATCGGCGAGCCGAGCTCGGCCGAGGAGTGCGGCATCAATCTGGAGGCGTACGAGGCCCTGCCCGACGATCTCAAGCAGGCCGTGGCGTACGCCTGCCAGTCGCTGTACGACGAGGTGCTGACCGAGTACAACACCAACCATGCCAAGGCCCTGCCCCAGCTCGTCGCCGAGCAGGGCGTACAGGTCCGCAAGGTGCCCGAGGAGATCCTGGTCGCCATCGGCACGGCGGCCGGCGAGGTGATGGCCGAGCTGCGCGAGCACGACGACGAGCTGGTCGGCCGGATCGTCGAGAGCTTCCTTACCTACCGCAACAGCCTGGTCGACTACATGCAGTACGCCGATGGCGGCATCATGAACGCCCGGCTGCTGGACTACGACTACCCCGGCTGATCGTCGCCGGCCCTGCAGCGGATCGCCGGCCGCACGCCTCCTGGGCGCCGGCCGGCGGCCCGTTCCCGCTTCCGCCTCCCGACCACCGGAATCCGCCCATGGCCGACCTGCTGGAGCGCTGGGCCGCCCGTCTCGACACGGTCAACGCGGCCGTCGGCTTGACGGTCCGCTGGGTGGCCGTCGGGATGCTGGTCATCCAGTTCGCCAGCGTGGTGCTGCGCTACGTCTTCGGCACGAGCGAGATCTTCGTGCAGGAATCCGTCCTCTACCTCCACGCCGCCCTGCTGATGCTGGGGGCGGGCTACACGCTGGCGGTCGAGGGCCATGTCCGGGTCGACATCTTCTATGGCGAGGCGTCGCCGCGCCGTAAGGCGGCCGTCGACCTGATCGGCACCCTGGTCTTCCTGGTGCCGGCCTGCGTGGCCATCCTGCGCTATTCCTGGCCGTCGATGATCCGGTCCTGGCAGATCCTGGAGGGGCCGATCTCGGTCGGCGGCATCCCCGCCTCCTTCCTGCTCAAGAGCCTGATCCCGGCCTTCGCCGCGCTGCTGCTGATCCAGGGGGCGGCGCTGGCGCTGCGCTCGGCGGCCGTGCTCGCCGCCGGGACGACGCGGGAGTCCGGGACCCCGTGAGCCTGATCGTCGACTCCCTGGACCTGATCCTGTTCGTCGCGCTGTGCGCGGCGATCCTGGCCGGCTACCCGGTCGTCTTCACGCTCGCGGGCCTGGGCGTCCTGTTCGCCCTGCTGGGCACGGCGACGGGGCATTTCGACCTCGGCCTGCTGCGCGCGCTGTCGCAGCGCGTCTACTCGATCATGACGAACGAGGTCCTGCTGGCGATCCCGCTCTTCGTCATGATGGGCGTCATCCTGGAGCGCTCGCGCATCGCCGAGGAACTGCTGGAGGAGATGGCGCGGCTGTTCGGCGCGGTGCGCGGCGGGCTCGCCGTCTCGGTGACGCTCGTCGGCATGCTGCTCGCCGCCTCGACCGGCATCGTCGGCGCGACCGTGGTGACCATGGCGCTGATCGCCCTGCCGACGATGCTGCGCAACGGCTACGACCGGCGCCTGGCGGCCGGCGCGGTCACCTCGGCCGGCACGCTCGGCCAGATCATCCCACCCTCGACCATGCTGATCATCCTGGCCGAGGTCATGTCCTCGGGCTACCAGCAGGCCCAGTTCGCCCAGGGCAAGTTCTCGGTCGAGACCATCAGCGTGGGCCAGGTCTTCGCCGCCGCCCTGGTGCCGGGGCTGATGATGGTCGGTCTCTATGTCGCCTGGATCCTGATCCTCTCGGCCCTGCGCCCGCGCATGGCCCCGCCGATGGCCGAGAGCGCCGGGCGGGTCGACCCGTGGCGCGTCCTGAGCGTCCTGGTCCCGCCGGTGGTCCTCATCGTCGCCGTGCTCGGCTCGATCCTCGGCGGCGTGGCGACGCCGACCGAGGCCGCCTCGGTCGGGGCGATCGGCGCCCTGATGCTGGCCGCGCCGCGACTGGCGCCCGATGCCTCGCGCTGGCCGATCCGGGCGGCGGTCGCCGCCGTGATCGGACTGCTCGCGCTGTCCCGCCTGTTCGATCTGCGCATCGCCCGGCAGGAGATCACGCCCGTCGATCAGGCGGCGATCTGGGTGGCGATCGCGCTGACGGTCGTGCTCGCCTGGGGCATCGCGGTCGCCTTCCTGCGCGCCGGGCGCGCCGGCGTGCTCAAGCCCGTCGTCACATCGACCATGACGGTCACGGCGATGATCTTCGCCATGCTGATCGGGGCGAGCCTGTTCTCGCTCGTCTTCCGCGGGCTCGGCGGCGACGTGCGGGTCGAGGAGTTCCTGACCGGGATGCCCGGCGGGCAGCTGGGCGCGCTCGCCTTCGTCATGGCCCTCGTCTTCGTGATGGGCTTCTTCCTCGATTTCGTCGAGATCTCGGTGATCGTGCTGCCGATCGTCGTGCCGGTGCTGCTGATCATGGGGATGGATCCGATCTGGCTCGCCGTCATGATCGCGATCAACCTGCAGACCTCCTTCATGACGCCGCCCTTCGGCTTCTCGCTGTTCTACCTGCGCGGCGCGGCGCCCAAGGAGGTGCGCACGATCGACATCTATCGCGGCATCATCCCCTTCGTGATTCTGAACCTGATCGGCATCGCGCTGGTCTACGCCGTCCCGACCATCGGCACCTGGCTGCCGGGCCTGCTGTTCGGATAGCGGCCGGGCCGCGGCCGCTCACCCCGCCCGGGCCTTGATCCGGTCGGCGAGGCGCAGTGTCAGGGCGAGGATGGTCAGGGTCGGGTTCGACGCGCCGCCGGTCGGGAAGACCGCGCTGGAGGCGACGTGGAGGCCGGGATGGCCGTGGACCTGAAGGTCGGCGTCCACGACGCCCCGGCTCGGATCGTCGGCCATGCGGGCCGTGCCGATGTGGTGGTAGAAGTCCTGGACCGCGTCGCGCCAGCCGGCCTCGTCGTCGAGCCAGGGCGCCGGCGCCACCCGGCCCAGGCCGAGGCGGGCGAATTCTGCGCCGACCGTCTCGGCGAAGACCCGGAAGGTGCGCCGGTCGAGCTCGCCGAGGCGCCAGTCGAGCCGGGCGCGCGGCATGCCCAGCGCATCGCGCTCGGCCGACAGGGTGACACGGCTCTCCGGATCGGGCTCCTGCTCGATATGGGCCCAGACCTGGATGCGCGAGCCCTTGGCGGCCGGCAGGCGACGCTTCACCGCGCGCGTCCAGGCGAAACGCGCGACCTCGTCGAGACGGCCGGCGACCTTCATCGCCCGCAGCGCCGCGGCGACCGGGTCGCCGCCCTTGAGCGAACCGTAGAACGCCTTCGCCGTCGCGAAGGCCGCGTCCGCCGGCGCGGTGAAGACGAGCTCCGAGGTCGCGTTGAGCACACCGACCCGGCGCTGCACCGCCTCGGCCAGCGCGATCTTCGGGAACAGCCGCCCCTCGCGCCTGTAGAAAGGCCTGAAATGGTGCACCAGGCGGTCGAAATCGGGATCGAGGACCTCCGCGCAGTAGGCGGTCGGGTGGTCCATCAGGAAGCGGCCGACCAGGTCGCGCTCGTTGCCGAGGCCGGCCGGCGCGCCCTCGGTCGAGGCGAGGAGCAGGCGCGGCGTGTCGAGCCCGCCGCAGCACACGACCACGGTCCCGGCCTCCGCCGTGGCGTCGCGCCCGGCCCGCGTCCTCAGGCGGATCCGGTAGCGCCCGCGATCGCCGGCCGGCGGCACGATGGCGACCGTGGTGGCGTCCAGCAGCACGCGGACATCCGCGGCGCGGGCCAGATCGTCGCGATAGAGCCTGGCGAAGTTCCGATTGCGCGACAGCCGGGACACCTGGGGGCGCAGCGCCTCGGGGTCGAAGGCCGGCGGCTCGGCGCCCAGATGGCGCCAGGCAGCCTCGTCGTAGCGCATGCCGGCGAGCTTCAGGAAGCGCTCCGCCCGGGCCCAATAGGGCGCCAGGGTGTCATGGCCGATCGGCCAGCCGCTGTGCGGCACCCAGGGCCGGGAGTCGAAGTCGATGGGATCGAGCGGCAGGCTCTGCCCGGCCCACAGGGTCGTCGCGCCGCCCAGGCGCCGCGCGCGGCCCTCGACGGCGCCGGGGAACGGATGGCCCGCCTCCTCGACGATGTTGAAGCTGCGCGCCTCGCCGCTGTCCGTCTCGCCGCCGCTTTCCGCCAGCAGGATCGTCAGCCCCGCGCCGCGCAGCTCGTGGGCGAGCGCGATGCCGGCCGCGCCGCCGCCGACGATGCAGATATCCGCCTCCAGCCGGGCGGTGTCTGGGAGGGCGGCGAGCGTCTCTATCATCGGCGGGTCCGGCGGTGTCGGGTGGGCGCGGTGTCGGCCGGCGGCACACGCGGGCGCGAAGCCCGGATGAACGCCGTCTCACTGCTCCTCTAGCGCCCGCCGGAACCGACGGTCCACGGCGCATGCAGGCACACGCCGGGCCTTCGCGGGGCCGCGGCACTTCCCGATCGGGGTACGCCGTCCGTGCCGCGTCGGCCTCGCCACGCACCGGCCGCGGTGGGGAGCGCCCCCGGCATCGGACAAGGATGCCGGGGGCGCGGCCCTACTCGGTCGTCGTGGTGTCGGCGCCGCCGTCGGCGGGTGCTTCCGTGGCGGCATCCCCGCCGGCGGTGCCCCCGCCGCCTGCGCCGCCGAACCATCCGGCACTCCAGCCGATGATGATCAGGACGACGATGACGACGACGGCAATGAGCAAGTACAGGCGCGTTCCGGACATCGCATCTTCCCCCATGCACGATGCGGTCCCGCAGCGCGCACGAGTGTGGCGCCCCGCCACCGGCCCGTCAAAGGACCGTTGGGCGAGAGGGCCGCGCCGGCCGGCCTCAGCCGCCCGAATGCGCCGGTCCGGTCAACGGATCGCGCTCGATCTCGAATTGCAGGGCGGTCAACGCCTGGTCGTACTTGTCGAGCACGTCGAGCCGGTCGCGCCCACCGATATAGATGTTCGCGAGCTCGTAGCTGTAGCTGTCCTGGTTGGGCAGCTTGGCCAGATCGGCGCCCTTGTCGACCTCGATGCGGATGCGGGTGGTGGGCTGGCGCTGGATCAGCCGGTCGAGCGCGTTTCGTGTGGGCACGCGCACGACCCGGCCGGGCTCGAAGGCCCGCAGAAAGAAATGGGCCGCCACGTTCCACTGGCCCCGCCGCTCCAGCGTCTTCGGCTTCCGCCCCAGCGCCAGGTCGACCACGATGGAGAGGTGGGAGACGCCGTGGACCTTCTGGAACAGGTCCGCGTGGCTCTGCGAGGCGCGCGGATTGATCTCCAGCAGCCAGACCGCGTCGCTCGTCTGGTCGTAGAAGAACTCCGCGTTGAACGGCCCATTGTCGTAGCCGAACCGGGACACCGCCCCGCGCGCCACGTCCATCATCCGGTGCTGGATCTCCAGCGGCAGGACCGAGGGGTATTCGTAGCGCGCGAAGGAGGAGCTGTCGGCCTCGCGCACGCTGTCGACCACGCCGTAGATCACCACCCGCCCCTCGCGGACATAGCCCTCGAGCGTGCACTGGGCGCCGCCCATCGAGGATTCCGCGATGAAGGTCTCCGGCATCTCGGTGAGCTCCGGCGGCATCTCGAACCGGCGCATGACCTCGCGGAACGGGTCGGTGATGGCGCGCACCCGGTCCTTGCAGTACTCGGCGATGTCGTGGAACTGCCGCTCGTCCTGGATCGCGTAGGCGAGATAGGAGCGGAACGACTTCACCGGCTTGACCCAGAACGGCGGGATCAGCCCGACCTTGGTCCAGGCCTCGGGATCGGCCGGGTCGAAGGCGCGGAAGGCCGGGATGTTGTCCGGCACCGCCTTTTGCTGCTCGAGCCGGCTCCAGTACTTGTGCTCGCACTTGAGCAGGCTCTCCAGGCTCGGTCCCGGCAGGCCGAAGCGCTCGGCCAGGACGGCGGCGATGATCGTGCCGGGAAAATCGAAGAAGCTCGTCACCCCGTCGGGCCCGCCGGGGACCGCCGCCATGCGCTCGGCGGCCAGGTCGATCAGGGCCATGATGTCGGCGTCGGGGTCGTCGCGCATTTCCGCGAACTCGAGCGCCGCGTGGAACTCGCATTCGGCCGCCTGGGGCAGGCCGGCGAGCGTCTCGCGGTTGAAGGCGTCGAGGCCGACGAAGAAGAGCTTCTTTTTCGTCATGACGGGTCTCCGAGGGGCCCTCGTCTGCGGGGCGTATCCGGGAAAGAGAAGGTCGGTCGGGAGGCCGCGCGGCGGCGGACGCTCAGATCAGGTCGCGCGGCACGGCCTCGTCCCAGCTTCGACTGAAGACGCGGGCGTCGCCTTCGTAGGCGTCGAGGGTCGCGCGGATCAGGAACGCCTCCGGCGTCGAGGTCAGCACCGTCCGCGTCACCGTCTGGACATCCCAGTCGCCGCGCCGGAAGGTCCGGCGCTGTTCGACGAAGCCGCGCAGGGAGGCGTAGTCGTTGTTGTAGTAGGAGTAGGTCTCCCGCGTTTCGCGCCCGATCTCGAGGCCGTGCTCGTCGAGCCGGTAGCGCGGATCGTCGTTGACCACCTCCAGCGCCACCCGGTTGGAGCCGAGGCTCTGCTTGACCGTCCAGTCGCGCACCGGCGGCGCGAGCAGCGTGGTCGGCGGCGGATCGGCCGCGCGCGGCGGGCCGAACGGGCGCAAGGACGCGTCCTCCGCCCGCGGCGGGCGCTCGGGCAGGACGAGCCGAGAGGCGCCGGTGTGCACCGTCAGCCGCGCCGGCTCGGGCGACGGCCAGGCGAGCGGCCAGTAGGAGCTGGAGATCGCCACCCGGATGCGGTGCCCGCGCGAGAAGCGCTGGGCGATATGGTTCATGGTCACCACGACCCGGTAGCGCCGGCCGGGCTCCAGCGGCTCCGGCGCCTCGTGGCTGTCGCGGTGCGCCAGGTTGAGGATGCCGAAGCTGACCCGCGCGGCCCGATCGGTCGGCGCCACGTCGCACAGGCGCACGGCGACCTGGGCGATCGGCCGGTCGGCGTCGATCTCCAGCTCGACCCGGGGGGCGCCCAGGATCTCCAGATCCTCGTCCAGCGGCTCGGAATCGAACAGGATCGCGCCGCCATCCTCCTGGCGCTGGTCCCAGGGCAGGTCCGTCTCCTCGGCGTAGGAGCACCACTTGCCCGCGAACAGGCCGACCGACAGCGGGCTCTGGATACGCACGGCGGTGTCCTCGCCGGCCTCGGCCTCCGCGACGAGGCCGAGGCGGTCGAGCGCCAGCCGGCGCTCGGCCACGCTCGGCGACGGCCAGGTCTCCTCCGCCACCCAGCGGCCGGGGCTGTTGGCGTTGAGCGGCGAGGACGGCTCCATCATCCAGGCGCGCAGCATCGGTTCTCGCTCGACGCCGTTGTCTTCGCCCTTGAGCCAGCGATCCCACCAGGCCACGCACTCGCTCAGGAAGTCGATCGCCGGGCCGGGCCCGCCCATGTGGGGATACTTGTGACCCCAGGGACCGACGATGGCTCGGCGCGGCACGTCGAGATTCTCCATCAGCCGGAAGACCGGGTTGGTATAGCCGTCGCGCCAGCCGCTGACGGCCATCACCGGGACCTCGATGGCGCCATAGTCCTCGCACACCGAGCCGTGCTGCCAGTAGGCGTCGCGGCGCTGGTGGCGCAGCCAGGTGTCGAGCCAGAGGCCGCTGCCCTCCAGGCGCTCCAGCCACATCTCCTTCCAGCGCGCGCCGACCACGGCCGGGTCCGGGGGGCAGGAGTTGAAGGCGAACATGTTGCCCGCCCAGGACAGGTTATCCGTCAGCAGGCAGCCACCCATGTAGTGGACGTCGTCGGCGTATCGGTCGTCGGAGCTGCACACCGTGATCACCGCGCCGACCTCGGGCGGGGCCAGGGCTGCGAGCTGGAGCGCGTTGAATCCGCCCCAGGACAGGCCGAACAGCCCCACCTTGCCCGAGCACCACGGCTGGGCGGCGATCCAGGCGAGCACCGCCCGGCCGTCGTCCATCTCCCGCTCCAGATACTCGTCGGTCAGCACGCCCTCGGAATCGCCCGACCCGCGCAGGTCGACCCGCACGCCGGCATAGCCGTGGGCGGCAAAGAAGCCGTGGAGCTGGTGGTCGCGCACCGCCTTGTTGTCGCGCCGGCGATAGGGAATGTACTCCAGGATCGCGGGCACGGGCCGCGCCTCGGCGTCGGCCGGCAGCCAGAGCTTTGCGGCGAGCGTGCAGCCGTCCGGCATCGGGATGCGCACGGTCTCCACGATCCGGATCGGGTCGGTTCGGGCAGGGGCGAGATCGTCGGCCAAGCGTCGCGAAATCCTCGGTCCGGGGGGGGAAGCGGGCAGAGCCGCGGGGCAATCACCGGACGAACCCCTAACACGCCGAAGGGGCGTCGGCTACCGCCCCCCAATCGGTCGGAACGGATGGCGATCAGCGGCTCCGAGGCGTCAGTCGACGGCTTCCTCGCCGTCTCCGCCGCCCTTGCCACGGGCTTCGAGGCCACGGGTGTCGGTGTCTGCGAAGCCGCCGACGGGCCTGCCGCCGCCGCCCATCATGACGCGGACCAGATGCGCCGCGTTGCGGGCGTGCATCTTGACCATGACCCGCCCGCGATGGATCTCGACCGTGCGGTGGGAGATGCCGAGTTCCCGGCTGATCTCCTTGCTCGACCGGCCCTCGATCAGCAGGTCCATGACCTCGCGCTCCTTGGGCGTCAGGCTCGCGAGGCGCGCCGGCATGGCGGCCGGAAGGGCGTCGCTCTCCTGGATCGCGAGGGCGAGGTCGGCCGCCTCCTCCACCGCCTCGATCAGCGTCTGGGCCGGGACCGGCCGGACCAGGTAGTCGATGGCGCCGGCCTTGAAGACCCGGGCGACGGTGGAGATCGAGGTGTCGCCGTCCATCAGGATCACCGGAATGGCGATGCCGAACTCCTGTACGCCGGACAGGATCGCCAGGCCTTCGTCGAGCGGGTCTTCCACGTCGGCCACAACGCAGACCGGGCCCGCCCGCCGCTCGAGCGCGGCGAACAGCGCGTCGATCGTCGCATGGGCGTGGGCCGCGTAGCCGGCCTCCCCCACGATGGCCACCTTGTGCGCGAGGCGCGAGCCGTTGCGGACCAGGACATGGATGGTCGGCATTGGCCGAGATAGGGCGGAGGACGCCATGGACCGGGACTCTCTGTCGCAGCAAGCGGCTCTGATCGTCGGATCGGATCTTCGGGAGCGCGGTGATGCTAGCCCAGCGGCGGTCGCGGGCAAAGGGGGCGCCACGCGTCGGCCGTGGTCGCCCCCCTGATACGCAATACCCCGTATTCCCAATTCCGGCGATCGGACCGAATAATCCCTCTCATGCAGACGGCGACGCTTCATACGCTCCGCCGCGACCGAGCCGGAGATCCGACGGTGTCCCATCCGATCGACCGACAGGGCCCCGAGCGCCGGGGCCAGCGGATACCCGCCCACGATCTCGCCGGGCCGGCGGACCCGCCCCAGCTGCGCGACCTGTTCGAGCGGTGGCACAGCCATACGGACGTGACGGCCGCGTCCCGGATCCTGAACGACCACATGCCGCTGGTGGTGGCCGTCGCCGCGGAGTTCGAGGCCTGCGGCCACGACCGCCAGGATCTGATCGGCGCCGGCAATGCCGGGCTCGTCCGCGCGATGAACCGCTTCGACATCGACGAGGGCATCGGCTTTGCCAACTACGCGCGGTGGTGGATCCGGGTGGCGATCCGCGGCCATGTCCTGGCCGGCGGCCCGATCGAGCCGGTGCCGGACGCGGCGCCGCGCGGTCCGGTCATGGGCGTGGGCCACACGGCCCTGTGGGGCTGAAGACGCGGTTGCGAAGCGTCGGCCCGGTCAGTTCGCGTTTCCGGAGGCGGGCCGAGGCGATAGCGATACGGGCTAGTGTGATGGTTCCGAAGTTCGGCATGCTTCGCATGACGATCTTCGGGATCTGAATCACACTAGATTCATAGAGTTGGTGTCCCGATTCACGCTTCGTGCGCTGTCGTGCACTTCACGATCGGGACGCTAGCGCGATCCGGAGCGCGATCGGCCAGGGTCTCGGCGTTTCGGACCGCGCTTATCGGCCCTCCGCCACACTGCACGACTCCCCGTTTCCGGGTCTGCCGATCCCGCGCCCGATTTAAATCGTTCCAAATCCGACGAACCCGACAGATCAGCTTCGCGATTCGCGTAGAAAAGCCGCGCGATGTTGCTGACAAGCCGAGATCGCGGCTCGGCACGCCTTCGTCGAAACGTTCCGATTTACGCGGCCTCGATTGCCGCAAAAAACATTTGAGTTGCCGACGGATTTACGAGAGTTTTCCGAACATGGCCCTGTCCGACAGAGAATGCAGGCCATAGGGAGGAACAAGAACCATGCCGATCACGAAATTTTCGTACTGCCTGGCTGCGGCTGCCGTCGTCGCGACCGTTCCGCTCACCGCCACCGCCCAGGATTTCTCGCCCGAGCGGCCGGAGTGCATCGCGCCGGCCGCGGCCGGCGGCGGCTGGGACTTCACCTGTCGTCAAGTCGCCCGCGTGCTGCGCGAGACGGGCATGATCGACGGCACGATGCGCGTCCAGAACCTCTCCGGCGGGGGCGGCGGCGTCGCCTATGCCGAGGTGGTCAACAAGCGCAACGACGACGACGACCTGATCGTCGCGGCCTCCACCGCGACGGCGACGCGGCTCGCCCAGGGCGCCTATCCCGGCAACACGATGGATCAGGTCCGCTGGCTCGGGACGATCGGCGCCGACTACGGCGTGATCGGCGTCCGCCCGGATTCCGACCTCCAGTCGCTCGACGACCTGATGACCGCGCTCGAAGAGGATCCGACGCAGATTTCCATCGGCGGCGGCTCGGCCACCGGCGGGTGGGACCACCTGAAAGTGCTGATCGCCGCGCAGGAAGCCGGGGTCGAGGATCTGCGCGCGGTCAAGTACGTCGCCTTCTCCGGCGGCGGCGAGGCAATCAGCCAGCTGCTCGCCGGCTCGCTGCAGGCCTATACCGGCGACCTCTCCGAGGCGATCGGCTTCGTCGAATCGGGCGATCTGCGGGTGCTCGCGGTGCTGTCGCCCGAGCGGCTGGAAGGCGCGTTCTCCGATTTCCCGACCGCGCGCGAGCAGGGAATCGACGTCGTCGGCGCCAACTGGCGCGGCTTCTACGCTCCGGGCGACATGAGCGACGAGGCCTATGACTGGTGGGTCGCCCAGCTCGACGAGATGTACGCCACCGAGGAATGGAAGCAGGTCATGGCCGACAACGGTCTTGCCGACCTGGACCTGCACGGCGAGGAGTTCGCCAGCTTCGTGGCGGAATCGATCAGCCAGATCGAGACGATCTCGACCGAGATCGGGCTCATCGAGTGATCACCGGGCGATATCACGCCCCGCCGGCCGGGCCGGCGGGGCGTGAGGCCCGGTAGTGGTCGCGCGGGAACGAGGCGAGCATGAGTGATCGTGTGCTCGGCGGGGTCGGCCTCGCGCTGGCGATCTTTTACGCCTGGGCGGCGACGATCATTCCCGAGCCGTTCTCGTCCGACGCCGTCGGGCCTGCCGGCTTCCCCTACATCATTGCGATCCTGCTGGCGGTCTCTTCGGTCTATTTCATCCTGAAGCCCGATCCGGAGCCGCGCTGGCCCACCCTAAACCGGCTGGCCGAAATCGGCTTCGCGCTGCTGGTGATGTTCGCCTACGCTTGGGTGCTGCCGGTCGCCGGCTTCATCCTCTCCACGACCGTCGTCACCGCCTATCTCGCCTGGCGGCTCGGATCGCACCCGCTGGAGGCCGTGATCACCGGCGTCGCCACCGCCATCGGCCTCTATGTCGTCTTCGGACTGGTCTTCGGCCTGTCGCTGGCCGAAGGCCCGTTCGGCTTCTGAGGAGGAGCGCATGGAGGTCCTGGCCAACCTCGCCGATGGCTTCGCCGTCGCGCTGACTTGGCAGAACCTCGCCCTCGCGCTGGTCGGCTGCTTTCTCGGGACGATGATGGGGGCGCTGCCCGGGCTCGGCCCGGCGAACGGCGTGGCCATCCTGATCCCGCTCGCCTTCACGCTCGGGCTCGACGCGGTCGCCGCCCTGATCCTGCTGACCTCTGTCTATTACGGCGCCATGTACGGCGGGCGGATCAGCTCGATCCTGCTGAACATCCCCGGCGACGAGCCGGCGATGATGACCTGCCTCGACGGCTATCCGATGGCGCAGGCGGGGCGCGCGGGCGAGGCGTTGGCCCTGTCGGGCGTGGCGTCCTTCGTCGGCGCCTTCTTCGCAACCTGGGGCCTCGTGTTCCTGGCGCCGCTGCTGGTCCAGATCGCCCTCCTCTTCGGGCCGGCGGAGTATTTCGTGCTCTACACGCTGGCCTTCGCCACGCTGGGCGGCATCGCCGCGACGAACCAGGCGAAATCCGCCTTCGCCGCGGCGCTGGGCATCGGCATCGCCATGATCGGGGTCGACACCCAGACGGGGGTGCAGCGCTTCACCTTCGGCGAGGTGCATCTCTTCGACGGGATCGACTTCCTGATCGCCATCGTCGGGCTCTTCGCGCTGTCGGAGGTCTTCGTCTTCCTCGAGCACCAGGGCCGGGGCGTGCAGGGCACGGCCCGGGGCCGGATGGCGATCGGCCGCGTCACGCCCTCGCTCGCCATCCTGCGCTACTGCACGCCGACGATGATCCGCTCGACCGTGCTCGGCTTCGTCGCTGGCGTCCTGCCCGGCGCCGGCGCCTCGCTCGGCTCGTTCCTCGCCTATTCCGTGGAACGGCAGGTGGCCGATCCGCGGGGCAAGACCTTCGGCAAGGGCGATCCGCGCGGCGTTGCGGCGCCGGAGGCGGGCAACAACGCCGCCTCGGGCGGCGCGCTCGTGCCGATGCTCGCCCTCGGCGTGCCGGGCTCGGGCACGACGGCGGTCCTTCTGGCCGTGCTGCTGACGCTCAACATCCAGCCCGGGCCGCTCCTCTTCCAGAACAGTCCCGACGTCGTCTGGGGCCTGATCGCGGCGCTGTTCATCGGCAACTTCATGCTGCTGGCCCTGAACATCCCGATGGTCGGCCTGTTCACCCGGGTGCTGCTGATCCCGACGCGGATCCTGATGCCGGTGGTGGCCATGATCGCCTTCATCGGGATCTACTCGATCACGGGCTCGACCTTCGAGCTGATGCTGATGGTCGGCTTCGGCGCGCTCGGCTGGGTCTTGCGGAAGCTCGACGTGCCGCTCGTGCCGATCATTCTCGGCATCCTTCTCGGCAACGAGATGGAGGTGAACCTGCGCCGCGCCATGACCATCTCGAACGGCGACTGGACGACGCTGTTCGACAGCTGGCTGGCGCTGACGCTCTGGGCCATCGCCGTCGTCGGCTTCGTGCTGCCGATGTTCCTCGGCAAGCGGGTCAAGCGGAAGATGGCGCAAGAGACCGAAGAGGTGGAAGGCACCCTCGACTGAGAGGGCCGCAGCCCCGTCGCCCGAGCCAAGGGCCCCGCGGCCGTCGGGGTCCTGGCTATCCGGTCCGGCCTTGCCGTGCGGCGCAAGCCGTCAGCCGGCCGTCGGCGACAGCGCCTCGATGATGCGGCATTCGGCGACCCGGCCGCCGCGGCACTGCACCTCCAGCCGACGCAGCTCGCCGGCGAGGCTTTCCAGATCGGCGATCTTGCGCTCGACCGCCTCGCGGTGGGCGCGGGCGATCCGGTCGACCTCGGCGCAGTCGCGCTCCGGATCGTCGGCCAGGGCGAGCAGCGCGCGCAGGTCGTCGAGCCCGAAGCCCAAATCCCGGCCGCGGCGCAGGAAGCGCAGGCGCTCGACATCGCGCGGGCCGTAGAGGCGATAGTTTCCCTCCGTGCGCCGGGCCGGCGGCAGCAAGCCCAGGCGTTCGTAGTAGCGCACCGTCTCCGGCTTGGTGCCCGCCGCCTTTGCCGCCTCGCCGATGGTGAGGTCGTCGCGCATCCGCCGCTCCCTTGACCTTGTAGCCGCTACAAGCCCCACCTTGGCGTGCGACATGCCCGAAGCAAGGGAGAGCGGATCATGAGCGCCGGATGCTGCGGGTCCGACACCGGGTCCCGGACGGGGCCGACCGACGGGCGCCAGCGGGTGATCCTGTGGATCGCGCTCGCCGTCAACGCGACCATGTTCGTCGTGGAGATCGTCGCGGGCCACGCGGCGCGGTCGGCCTCCCTGCAGGCCGACGCGCTCGACTTCCTGGCCGATTCCGCCAACTACGCGATCAGCCTGTTCGTCCTGGGCGCAGCGCTGTCATGGCGGGCGCGCGCGGCGCTGGTCAAGGGCCTGTCAATGGGCATGCTGGGCCTCTGGGTGATCGCCACGACGGCCTGGAACGCGCTTGCCGGCACGGTGCCCGAGGCGCCGGTGATGGGCGTCGTCGGCGTGCTGGCGCTGATCGCCAATGCGGGCGTGCTGGCGCTGCTGATCGGGTTCCGCTCGGGCGACGCCAACATGCGCTCGGTCTGGATCTGCTCGCGCAACGACGTGCTGGCGAACATCGCCGTGGTCATGGCGGCAGCCGGCGTCTTCGGCACCGGCACCGGCTGGCCGGACTACGTCGTGGCCGCCGTGATGGCCAGCCTGTCGCTGCAGGGCGCGACCCAGATCACCCGCCAGGCCCTGGCGGAACGCCGCGAAGCCCGCGCCCCATCGCCTGCCGCGTGAGGGGCAGACCTGACGCCGACCGCGCGGAGGGGCCCGCCACGATCACGCGCCGAGAGAAGGCTTTCGGAGGCGATGTGATGAAGTCTGCCGGATGGCGTCCCCTAGGGGATTCGAACCCCTGTTGCCGCCGTGAGAGGGCGGTGTCCTAGGCCTCTAGACGAAGGGGACGCGAGGCAGTGGCGGGAGAGATAGGATAATCGGACGGCCGACGCAAGGGGTGGATTCGGGGCCTGTCGCAATGGCTGGCAGGGGCCCCGAACACGCGCTCACGAAAGCCTGACCGGCCATTGACGGGCGGCCGGGTTTCCCGCGCGCCACGGGCGCCTATCTCTCAGGGCGAGACGATAACGCGGAACACGGACGCGGGCGGCTCCACCCTCGGCGACGCCGAGGCTCGCCGGGCGCCCGAACGCGACCGACAGACGCCCGACAGCCGGGAGACGCCCATGACGACGCCCGACGCCGCCCTGCCCTCGCCGACCGCCCCGCGCCCGGCACGCCGCCCGGGCCGACGGGCCGGCCTCGCCGCTGCCGCCGTGACGCTGGCCCTGGCCACGGGGCTGCTGGCCGCCAACACGGCCGAGGCGGAGCCCCGGCGCTACGTCTTCGATCCCGAGCATCTGACCGTCGGATTCCTGGTCAGCCATATCGGTTATGCCAAGACCCTCGGCCTGTTCCGCGAGGTCGAGGGCTCCTTCGTCTATGACGACGAGACGCGCACCCTCTCCGAGCTGGAGATAACGGTCGAGACCGGCAGCGTCGACACCCATCACGAACGCCGGGACGAGCATGTGCGCAGCGCGGACTTCCTGGACGCCGAGGCGCATCCGGAAATGACCTTCGTGATGACGGGGGCCGAGGCGACCGGGGAGACGACCGGCACGGTGACGGGCGACCTCGCCCTGCGCGGCGAGACCCGACCGCTGACCCTCGACGTCACCCTCAACAAGATCGGCGCCTACCCCTACGGCAACCCGCCGCCCTATGTAATCGGCGTCTCCGTGCGGGGCGCGCTGGATCGGTCGGACTGGGGCATGGTCTACGGTATCGACTCGGGACTCGTCGGCGATCGCGTCGAGCTCCTGATCGAGGCCGAGGCCCAGCGCCAGGAGTGAGCGCCCAGGCCCCGCCGTCGCCCGGCGACCGCCCCGGGGCCCTCGCCGCGGCGGCCCGCCGGATCGCGACCGCCGCCGGCCTCGCCCGCTCGCTCGTCATCTACCGGGCCGCGCCGGGCACGCGCCGCCGGCTGACGCGCTTCTACCGTGCACTCCTGCCGCCCGAGGCCCTGGTGTTCGATGTCGGCGCCCATGTCGGCCATCGCACCGGGGCCCTGCGCGCGGCGGGCGCGCGGGTCGTCGCGATCGAGCCGCAGCCGGCCTGCCTCGCCGTGCTGGCCCGCGTCTTCCGGCGCGACCCCGCGGTGACGGTGGTCCCCGCCGCCCTAGGCGCGGAAGCGGGCGAGGCCGTGATGCGCATCAGCCGGCGACACCCGACCGTCAGCACGCTCCACGCCGACTGGATCGAGACCGTCTCGGCCGATCCGGGCTTCGGCCGGGTGCGCTGGGACGCCGAGGCACGGGTGCCGGTCGAGACTCTCGGGTCCCTGATCGCCCGCCATGGCGAGCCCGCCTACATCAAGATCGATGTCGAGGGCGGCGAGGCCGCCGTCCTGGCCGGGCTCGACCGGCCGGTCGGGCTGATCAGCTTCGAGGCGCTGGCCGCCGCGCCCGACGCCGCCGCCGCGGCGCTGGCGCGGATCGAGGCGCTGGGCGCCTATCGCTACAACCTGGTGCGCGGCGAGGCCGACGCATTCGCATATTCCGACTGGGTCGAAGCCGGCGAACTGCGCCGCCGCCTCGCCGACGAGCGCGGACACGTCGACGTCTTCGCCAAAGCCGCCCCGTAGGTCGACCCGTAGGTCGGTCGAGCGCCAGCGAGCCCGACATCGCCGCCGGTGGGCCGGGTCCGCCCCTGTCGGGTTCGCTTCGCTCAGCCGACCTACGCCTACCCCACACCCGCAGGTCGGTCGAGCGCCAGCGAGCCCGACATCGCCCGCGCCGGAGCGGGCACCCCCGTCGGGTTCGCTTCGCTCTGCCGACCTACGACACCGCCGCGCCCGTGTCGGCCAGGGCGGCACGGGCGACGCCGAGGGCGTGGTCGACATCGGCGTCGGTGGTGTCGAAGGCGCAGACCATGCGCGCCGTCGTGGCGTCCCAGCGCGCCCAGCCCACCCCTGCCGCGTCGAAGGCCGCCAGGACCGTCGCCGGCAGCGGGGCGAAGACCTCGTTAGCCTCGACCGGGTGGATCGGCGCGCCGCCCGGCAGCGTCGCGAGCCCCTCGCCCAGGCGCCGGGCCCGGGCGTTCGCCCGGCGCGCGAGGTCGAGCCACAGCCCGTCGGCCAGATAGGCCTCGAGCTGGAGCGAGATCACCCGCATCTTGGAGACCAGGTGCCCGGCCCGCTTGCGCCTGAGGCCCGCCTCCCACTCCCGCGCCGGATCGCGGCCGAAGAGGATCACCGCCTCCGCCGCCAGGCAGCCGTTCTTGGTGCCGCCGAAGCTCAGGATGTCGACCCCCGCCCGCCAGGTCAGATCGGCCGGCGCGGCGCCGGTGGCGGCAACGGCGTTGGCGAAGCGCGCGCCGTCCATGTGGACGCCGAGCCCGTGGGCCCGGGCCACCGCCGCCAGCGCCGCGACCTCCGCCACGGTGTAGACCGTGCCGCATTCCGTGGCCTGGGTCAGGGACAGCGCGGCCGGCTGGACCTGATGGACGTCGCCCTTGCCCGAAGCGGCGAGCGCATCCTCGAGATCGCCGGGCGCCAGCTTGCCGTGGTCCCCGGCCAACCCGACCAGCTTGGCGCCGCCGGTGTAGAACTCCGGCGCGCCGCATTCGTCGACGGCGATATGGGCATGCGCCTCGTTGTAGATCGCGCCCCAGGGCGGACACAGCAGCGCCAGAGCCAGAGCATTGGCGGCACTGCCGGTGGCGATCGGGAGCACGGCCAGGTCCTCGGTCTCGAAGACCTCGGCCAGCGCCGCTTCCAGCCGGGCGGTCGCCGGATCGGCGCCGTAGGAGACGGCCGTGCCCACCATGCCGCGCGCCAGGGCGTCGAGGATCTCCGGCGCCGCGCCGCTCACGTTGTCGCTCTGAAAGATCATCTGCTAAGCCTCTTCCTGCCGCGGCCGACGCCCCCGATCGCCGACACCGCCCCCCGTCCGCGCGTCCCCGCGCCCTTGCCGAGACACATCATGACCCCGCCGCCCGCCGATCCTCAGCCCGTCGACCCCTCGTCGCTCCCGCCGCTCGACGCCGACGCGGCCGATCCCGGGCCGACGAGCCTGGAGCGCATCGCCGCCGCGCGCGCCCGGCTGGGCGACCTGGTCCTCGAGACCCCGGCGCACACCTGGCGCGGCCGGGAAATCGCCGCGGCGACCGCGCCCGGCACGGAGGTCGTGCTCAAGCTCGAGCTCTTCCAGTACACCGGCACCTTCAAGCCGCGCGGCGCGCTGCTGGCCATGATGGCGCTGCCGCCGGCGGTCCTGGCGCGGGGCGTGACCGCCGTCTCCGCCGGCAATCACGCCATCGCCGTGGCCTACGCAGCGCGGCGCATGGGCGTGCCGGCCAAGGTCGTCATGATCGCGAGCGCCAGCCCGGCCCGGGTCGAGGCGTGCCGCGCCTGGGGCGCGGAGGTAGTGCTGGCCGATACGGTCCAGGACGCCTTCGCCGAGTGCGAGCGCATCGCCGAGGCCGAGGGCCGCAGCCTGATCCACCCCTTCGAAGGGCCGTGGACGGCGCTCGGCACGGCCACCGTGGGCGCGGAGTTCATGGCGCAGGCCCCGGGGCTCGACGCCGTGATCGTGCCGATCGGCGGCGGCGGGCTCGCGGCCGGCATCGCGACGGCGGTCAAGCTCGTCCAGCCGGGCTGCGCCGTCTACGGCGTCGAGCCGGAGGGCGCGGATTCCATGTCGCGCAGCTTCGCCGCGGGCGAGCCGCGGGCCATCGAGAAAGTGACGACCATCGCCGACAGCCTGGGCGCGCCCTTCGCCCTGCCCTACAGCTTCGGGCTCTGCCGGCGCCATGTCGACGAGGTCGTGCGCCTGGACGACGACGCGCTGGCCCGCGCCACGGCGATGCTGTTCCGCGAGATGAAGCTGGCGGTCGAGCCGGCGGGCGCGGCCGCAACGGCGGCCCTGTGCGGGCCCCTGCGCGATCGGCTGGCCGGCAAGCGGGTGGGGCTGATCGTCTGCGGCACCAATATCGATATCGACCGCTTCGCCGACATCGTCCGGCGCGGCGGGCCGCCTGCCGCCGCCGACGGGAGCTGATCCGGCGGCGGGGGCGCGGTTCACGATCCCTCCCCGGCCGGCGCGTCCGGGGCGCGCGGGCCGAGTTCGACCGTGCCGACGAGGCTTCCGTCGGAGGCGTCGAGGAGGTAGAGCCGCTCCGCGCCGTCGGCCAGGCGGACGCGCAGGGCGAGCCGCCGGTCGCCGAGCGCCGTGCCGATCACGTCCGCGCCCGGCGGCAGGTCGAGCGCGGCGGCGTAGGCCGTCTCGGCCTCGGGCGCCATGACGCGGCGGCCCAATTCGGCGACGATGAGGACGAAGCCGGCGGCCAGCACCACGGCCATGGCGATGACGAGGGCTTTGAGCGCGCGCAAATGACCGATTCCGATCCGCTACGGACCGCCGGGCCGGCGGGAGGCGGGCGCCGCCGCGCGACGATCCCACCCGAGGCCGCCGGCGAGCGGCTGGACCGGGCGCTGGCGCGCGCCCTGCCCGCCCTGTCGCGGACGCGGCTGAAGGAGCTGATCGCCGCCGGTGCGGTGGTCGCGACCGAGGACGGGGCGACCGTAGTCGACCCCGCGAGCCGGGTCAAACCGGGCCAGAATTTCGACATCCTGATCCCGGAACCTGTGCCTGCCGAGCCGGTCGCCCAGGCGATCGCGCTCGACGTGGTCTACGAGGACGCGGCCCTGCTGGTGGTCGACAAGCCGGCCGGCATGGTCGTCCACCCGGCACCGGGCAGCCCGGAGGGCACGCTGGTCAACGCCCTGATCGCCCATTGCGGGGACAGCCTGTCGGGCATCGGCGGCGTCGCGCGGCCCGGCATCGTCCACCGCCTGGACAAGGACACGAGCGGCCTGATGGTCGTCGCCAAGACCGATATCGCGCATCGGGCGCTCGCCGCCGGCTTCGCCGACAGGTCCCTGTCGCGCACCTACCGCGCCGTCGTGAAGGGCCGGCCGATGCCGCCCGCCGGCACCGTCGACGCCCCGATCGGGCGCAGCCCGCGCGACCGCAAGAAGATGGCGGTGGTGGCACGCGGCAAGCCGGCCGTCACCCGATACCGCACCGACCGGCCGCTGGCCGGCGGGCGCGCGGCGCTCGTGACCTGCACGCTGGAGACCGGGCGGACGCACCAGATCCGCGTGCACATGGCGCATATCGGCCATGCGGTGGTCGGCGACCCCCTCTATGGCGGCCGGCCGCGCGGCGACGACGCGGTGGCCGAGGCGATGCGCGCCTTCCCGCGCCAGGCCCTGCACGCCGCGGAACTGCGGTTTCCGCATCCCGAGACCGGCGAGACGATGCACTTCACGAGCGATTTACCGAACGAGATGATGATGTTGATCGCGATGCTGGAACGCTTCGAATACCCTGTGCCCGAGTAGGGAAGTCGGGTATTCTCCGACCAGGTCGGATCGGCTTCGCCAGCCGCTTCGAGCACCCCGATACGCGACAGACGCCCCCTTGGGGCTGGAGACGGTGATGGCCCAGGTGCCCAGCATTCCGGCGATCGGCCCGGACGGCAATTTGACCCGCTACCTCCAGGACATCCGTAAGTTCCCCATGCTGGAACCGGACGAGGAGTTCATGCTGGCCAAGCGCTGGCGGGAGGATCACGACACCGATGCCGCTCACCGGCTGGTCACCAGCCATCTGCGCCTGGTCGCCAAGATCGCCATGGGCTATCGCGGCTACGGGCTGCCGGTGGCCGAGCTGATTTCCGAGGGCAATGTGGGGATGATGCAGGCGGTCAAGCGGTTCGACCCCGATCGCGGCTTCCGCCTGGCGACCTACGCGATGTGGTGGATCCGCGCGGCGATCCAGGAATACATCCTGCACTCCTGGTCGCTTGTGAAGATGGGGACCACGGCCGCGCAGAAGAAGCTGTTCTTCAACCTGCGCAAGCTCAAGGGCCAGCTCCAGGCGATCGACGACGGCGACCTGCCGGCGGAGACCGTCGCCCAGATCGCGCAGAAGCTCGACGTGCCCGAACAGGACGTCATCTCGATGAACCGGCGCCTGGCCAGCCCCGACCACTCGCTCAACGCGCCCCTGCGCCAGGACGGCGAGGGCGAGTGGCAGGACTGGCTGGTCGACGAGCACCAGAGTCACGAGATCGCGCTGGCCGACCAGGAGGAGCTGGGCAAGCGCCGGGCCCTGCTGAAGGAGGCGATGGCCCAGCTCAACGAGCGCGAGCGGCATATCCTGACCGAGCGGCGCCTGCGCGACGAGCCGACGACGCTGGAAGACCTGAGCCAGGAATACGGCATCAGCCGGGAACGGGTGCGCCAGATCGAGGTGCGCGCCTTCGAGAAGCTGCAGAAGGCGATCCGCAACCGAGCAATCGAGGAGCGGCTTTCCACCGCCACGGAGTGAGCGGTCGGGCCGGGACGGCCCAGCGTCGGCCTAGGGCAATTTCCGAACTGATGGAATCATCAGTTCGGAAAAAATTGCCCTATCGTCAACAACCTAGAGCATCCTGCGCCCGTTCGGGCGCAGGATGCTCTAGCGCCGCCGCGGATCGGGCGCGGCGGCGGGTGCGGCTGCCTCCTTCTCCAGCGCCTCGACCGCCTGGCCCCATTCCTCCGACAGGATCTTGCGGCCGTCCTCCAGCAGCGTCCGGCGCCGCTCGAGCCGCCAGCCCATGATGGCGGCGACGATCGACGGCACGAGGATGTGCAGCCCCCAGCCGATGCCGGCCGACCCCAGGGCGAACAGCCACATGAACGGGTCGGCCAGGATCTCCAGCGCGCGGGACAGGGTGGCGCCGCGCGACCACAGCTCCGCCACCGCGGGCGCGACGCCGGCCAGGTTCATGGCCCCGACGGTGATCGGCGCGAATTTCTCCGTATCGCGGTCGACGATCGCCGCGACCAGGGTCGGGATCAGGAGAACGGCACAGACCAGCGTCATCGGCAGCAGGACGACCGCGGCCAGACCGGCGACGGCGACGGCCGCCGTCAGCCCGCGCACGGAAACGGCGCCGGCGGCCGCGCGGGAGCCGGAGCGGGCAGCACCGGAGGTCGCCTTGGGCCCGGCCTTGGACCCGGCTTTGCCCTTTACGGTACCGGCGGGCGAGGCGGGCGCCGCCGCGGCGGCAGCGTTCTTGGCCATGCCGATCCTCCCCGCCTAGACCATGTAGCCGACGGCGACGCCGGCGATGATGACGCTGGAGATCAGCCCGGCGGCCGTGGCGGCGATGCGCTTGCCCGACTTGTCGGCGAGGCGCTCCCGGTCGGCGAGGTCGGCATCGATGCGCGCGATCGCCTCACCCGCCAGCGCGAAGCGGCGCTGGGCGTCGGCAAGGCCGGCGCGGTCACGCTCGAACAGGTCGTCGTTGCCGACCAACGCATGCAGGTTGCGCAAGACGCCGGTCCTGGCCTGGCGCTCCAACTCCTCCTGCAGGCGCTCGCGCAGGGTGCGGCTGGCGAACCCGTCGACGACCGGCCCGAGCTGCTTGACCATCCAGCCGCACAGCGCCGGCAAGGGATGGATCCCGGTCTCCACCTGCAGCTCGATCAGCATGTCGAGCATCGTCAGGGCGCGCTGGTCGGCCGGCGCCTCGCCGCTCAGCATCGGCAGCTTGCGGTCGACCAGGGCGGTGTGCCGGCTCATGGCGAAGGCGGCCACGTGCCGGTCGATCGGCCCGCCGCTCGGCCGCTTTGTGTCCGCCGCCACGTCTTCCAGGGCGTGCATCAGATCGGCCAGATCGGCGACGTGCCGGCCGGCGAGCATGGCGCTCTGGCACGGCAGTCCGGGCGCGAGGTCGTAGAGGCAGCGCTCCGCGCCATAGCCCGGAATCGGGCGCTCCAGATAGCCGCGCATCCGGTCGAAGCGCCGCGCCGCCGGCACCTGGTCGGCGTCCAGGCGCGGCTGCGCGGCGATCCAGAACATGGGGAGCTGGGCGGCGATCAGGTCGATCAGGTCGCCGCCCTCGCCCATCCGGACATAGGAGTCGGCGAGCGCCGGGCCCAGCCCCTCGGGCCGGATCGCCCGGCCGCGCCAGCGGATCGGCGCCGCGGGGTCGAGCGCGATGAGCACGCGGGCCAGCGTGCGCTCCTCCAGCGTGCCGCCGCGCGTGGACCGGGCGGTCCGCACGGCCTCGTCGACCAGGCCCGCCATGGCGTCGGAATCGATGCTGCGGCGCAGCCAGCTCTGCAACTCGCCCGAATCGACGATCGCGAGCGCCGACTGCGGCGCTTCGGCCATCGCCGCGGCCAGGGCGCGCGGCGACCAGTAGCTCTCGCCCTCGAAGCGGATCGCCCGGCTGGCGCGGCGCTGGGACGGCGTCTGCTTCGGGCTCAGCCGACGGCCCGAGAACCAGAGCTCCAGGTCGTCGAGCGTCCAGCGCTGGGCGGCGTCGTCGACCAGCAGGCCGCGCACCAGCTCCGCAAGGCTCGTGTTCAGGCGGTGATCGCCGATCAGCGCGGCATAGCTGCCGTGGGTCAGGCGCCGGTCGAGCAGCGTCGCCTCGTCCACGCCGCCGGTCGGGTCGCGCCCGAGCGCCAGGACCAGCACCGTCGCCCCGACGGCGAAAAGGTCGTCGGCGAGGCTGCCGGTGCCGCGGCCGATCGGCTCGGCCATCGCCCGCTCGATCGGCTCGAACAGGCCGGGTTGACCGACGCCGGGCGGGCCGGTCAGGCAATCGCCGAGGCGCAGGCTCTCCCGGTTGCCGGTCAGGTAGAGATTGGTCGGATTGATCGCGCCGTGAAAGATGCGGCGGAGCTTGAGCTCCTTCAGCGCCGCGATCAGCGGCTTGACCACGCGGCTGGTGAGCTGGACCTCGCTCATCGGCGTGATCGGCTGGTCGAGCCGGGCCATGATGCGGTCGCCGACCGGCCGTTCGTAGATCAGCACCGGCCGCACGCCGTCGCCGTCCGGCCAGTGGATGGTGGCGGCCTCGACCAGACGCAGCAGCGTCCCGGCCTCCTGGATTCGCAGGCCGCCGGCGACGTCCAGGCGCGGCGGCGTGGCCGGCGCGGTGACATAGGCGATCAGGTCCGCGCCGCGCCGGCGATCGCGCACGGCATAGGCGCTGGCCGCCGGGCGGTCGTATTGCGCCAGCGGCTCCTCGCGCAGGATCTCGAACCGGTCGCTGGCGACGAGCTCGACCGCGCGGGACGGCGCCTCGCCCATCGCCGGCTCGTCCGGGCGTCGGCCGTCGGGGCCGGGCGCCGGACGGTCGGCGGCCGGGGCCTCGGCGGCGTCGCCGGTCTCGCCGGCCAGGAAATTGCTGAGATCCGAAGGCGCCATGTCTCGGCCAGGCTGGATCGCGGGAGGTGGTCTCTCCCATCTAGCCGCGGCATGGGAAAGGAAGCGTTAACGCCGTGGATTGCGACGATCGGGCCGCTGCGCACCGCTGCGCGGCGGGCAACCTACGAGACGGCCGACGGCGGATCCGAAGCAGTCCGCCCATGGCCGGAGACCGGGCGCGACGGCTCCGAGCTGGCTGCCGCCCGTCAACCCTTTGGAGACCGGAAGAGACAGCCTGCTTGCACTCGTTTTCCTTCGTCATCCCCGCGAAAGCGCGGATCCATGAGCGCTGACCCTGAACATCTCGCCATCCCGTTCAATTCGGGCCCTCGGTGAGGGTGGGGGAATGGATCCCCGCTTTCGCGGGGATGACGTCAATGGGGATATCGAAAGGTCTTTTCTCCAAGAGGGTCCGCCCCACCCCGGCGACCGTCACCGCCGCCCCGGTCAGTCGGCGAAGGGGTCGCGCATCAGGATCGTGTCGTCGCGTTCGGGGCTGGTCGACAGGAGCGTCACCGGCGCCTCGATCAGCTCCTCGATGCGGCGGATGTACTTGATCGCGTTGGCCGGGAGCTGGGCCCAGGAGCGCGCGCCGCGTGTGCTCTCGGTCCAGCCGTCGAAGCTCTCCAGCACCGGCTCGACCCGGGCCTGGGCCGCCTGGGAGGCCGGCAGGTGGTCGATCACGTCCCCGTCCAGCCGGTAGGCGGTGGCGAGCCCGATGCGCTCGAGTCCGTCGAGAACGTCGAGCTTGGTCAGCGCCAGGCCGTGGATGCCGCCGGTGCGCACCGCCTGGCGGACCAGCACGGCGTCGAACCAGCCGCAGCGCCGGCGCCGGCCGGTCACGGTGCCGAACTCGTTGCCGCGCTCGCCCAGCAGCCGGCCGGTGTCGTCCTCGAGCTCCGTCGGGAAGGGACCGGCGCCGACGCGGGTCGTGTAGGCCTTGGTGATGCCCAGCACGAAACCGAGCGCCGAGGGCGCGATGCCGGCGCCGGTCGCCGCCTGGGCCGGCACGGTGTTGGACGAGGTCACGAAGGGATAGGTGCCGTGGTCGACATCGAGCATCAGGCCCTGCGCCCCCTCGAACAGGATGCGCCGGTTCTCCCGCCGCATGCGGTCCAGGCGCTGCCAGACCACGCCCGAGAAGGGCAGCACCCGGTCACGGATGCCGCGCAGGTCCGCCAGCAGGTCGGCCGGCGCGATCTCCGCCGCGCCGAGGCCGCGCAGCAGGGCGTTGTGGTGCAGCAGCAGGTCGTCGACCTTGGCTTCCAGCACCTGGTCGTCGGCGAGGTCGCACAGCCGGATCGCGCGGCGGGCGACCTTGTCCTCGTAGGCCGGGCCGATGCCGCGGCCGGTGGTGCCGATGCGCCGGTCGCCGCGCGCCGCCTCGCGCGCCCGGTCGACGGCGCCGTGGCTGGGCAGGATCAGCGGCACGGTCTCGGCGATCAGCAGGCTCTCCGGCGTCACCGAGACCCCCTGCCCCGCCAGCCGGTCGATCTCCTCCAGCAGCGCCCAGGGGTCGACGACGACGCCGTTGCCGATGATCGAGAGCTTGCCCGGCCGCACCACGCCGGAAGGCAGCAGGCTCAGCTTGTAGGTCGTGTCGCCGACGACCAGCGTATGGCCGGCGTTGTGGCCGCCCTGGTAGCGCACGACCACGTCGGCGCGGCTCGACAGCCAGTCGACGATCTTGCCCTTGCCCTCGTCGCCCCATTGCGAGCCGACCACCGTGACATTGGCCACCGAAACGTCCTCCCTCGTGTCGCGGGTCCCGTCGTCGCCGCCCGACCGCTGTCCGCCACCGCCGGGCTCAGAGCCGGCGCACCGCGCCGTCGACCCAGACAGCGCCGCAGCCCAGGCGCCGCGCCTCGGCTTCCGGATCGTCTTCCGGCGCCAGGCCGGCCACCGTCACCCAGCCGTCGGCGCGCAGGTCGGCGGCCACGGCGCGCGGCGTGTCGGCGGGCAGGTACAGGCGCTCGACCGGCTCGGCCGGGGGCAGCGCGCGCAGGACGCTGTCCATGAACAGGGTGAAGCCGGTCGCCGGCTCCGCGCTCGCTCCGTCATGATCGGCGACATAGCGTCCGCCGCGCCCCAGCTCGCCGCGCACGCCGCGCGAGAACAGGGTGAAGCTGACCCCGGTCTGGTACTCGAAGCCGCGATGCTCGACGAAATCGACGGTCACCGGCAGGTCGGGCAGCCGCTCGCGCACGCCGGAGACGGCCTCCACCAGCCGGGCGAGCGCCGCGGAGGCCGCGCCCGGCAGCTCGAGCGCGGCGACGGCGTCGAGCGCCGCGCCGGCCGGCCCGGTCGCCGACAGCAGCCCCTCGAGCACCGGCGCCGCCGGTCCGGCGAGCGCGGCGACCTGGGCGGCGTCCTTGCGGTCGAGCGCGTGGCGCAGGCGCTCCGCGCGATCCCCGGCCAGGCCGTGGGCGGCCATCAGCGACGGCACCAGGGTGGGAACGTTGAGATCCAGGCTCAACCGTCCGACTCCGATCGCCGACAGCGCCTCGACCGCCAGGGCCGCGACCTCGCAATCCGCCGCCGGGGAATCGGCGCCGAGCAGCTCCGCGCCGACCTGGGCGAACTGCCGCTCCGGGCGCAGGTGTCCGCCGCGCACGCGCAGCACCTGGCCCGAATAGCACAGGCGCAGCGGCCGCGGCGCGTTGATCAGCCGGGTCCGGGCAACGCGCGCCACCTGGGGCGTGATGTCGGGCCTGAGCGCCATCATCCGCTGGCTGATCGGGTCCATCAGGCGGAAGCTGTCGCGGGCGAGCCCGGCGCCGGGCCCGGAAAGCAGGGTTTCCTCGAACTCGATGAGCGGCGGCTTGACCCGCTCGTAGCCGTGGGCGGCGAGCGTCGCCATCACGCGCTCGATCACCGCGGCCTCGCGGGCGGCGTCGGGCGGCAGCACGTCGTGCAGGCCGGCCGGCAGAAGCGCGGCGGGGCCCGGCGCGGCGGGGGATATGTCGGGTCGGCTCGCCATGGCGCGCGGACCCTAAGGCCGCCGGCGCGGGCTTGCAACGGCTCTCGGGACCGAGGAGACGGTGCCGGGCGCCCTTGCGCCGGCGCGCGGGCGCGCCACATCAAAACGATTGAACGCCGGTCACGGAGGGTCGCCATGGACGGGAGCCGTGCCGGGTCCGCCGAGCCGCGGGCCGACTACACCATCGACCAGGACTGGGAGCGCTATAGCGAGGAGGACCACGCCGTCTGGCGCACCCTCTTCGAACGCCAGGCCGATCTGCTGCCCGGGCGGGTGACGCCGGAGTTCCTCGACGGCATGCACCGGCTGGAGATCGCGGCCGACGGCATTCCCGACTTCCGCCGCTTGAACGAGATGCTCGAACGTGCCACCGGCTGGTCGATCGTCGCCGTGCCCGGGCTGGTCCCGGACGCCATCTTCTTCGAGCACCTGGCCAATCGCCGCTTCCCCTCGACCTGCTTCATCCGGAGCCGCGAGCAGCTCGACTACCTGCAGGAGCCCGACGTCTTCCACGACGTCTTCGGCCACGTGCCCCTGCTCGTGAACCCGGTCTTCGCCGACTACATGCAGGCCTATGGCGAGGGCGGGCTGAAGGCCGCCGGCCAGGACGCGCTGACCCATCTCGCCCGGCTCTACTGGTACACGGTCGAGTTCGGGCTGATCCGGACCGACCATGGCCTGCGCATCTATGGCGCGGGCATCGTCTCCTCCAAGGGCGAGAGCGTGTTCTGCCTGGACGCGCCGAACCCCAACCGCGTCGCCTTCGACCTGATGCGGATCATGCGCACCGACTACCGCATCGACGACTATCAAGAGACCTATTTCGTCATCGACAGCTTCGCACAGCTCTTCGACGCGACGGCGCCGGATTTCACGCCGCTCTACGCCGAGCTGAAGAAGACGGAGACGGTGGCGCCCGGCACCCTGCTGCCGACCGACACCGTGCTGAGCCGCGGCACCGGCGCCTACTGGGCCGACAAGCGCGCGGCGCCCGGCTGAGCCGCCCGCCCTTTCTCGGGTTCCCGGCGGCGCGCCGCCGACGGCAACCGTCGGAATAGTGCCGCCCACGGCGCTTTCCGCGCCCCGGCCGCATGGTCTACAAGACATCGCGATCTATAAGTCTATCCGAGCCCCGATTTCCTGCGCGGAGAGCGACGCATGATGCGTAAAGGCGCCCATCGGCCCATCAAGCTGGAGGACTACAGCCCGCCGGCCTATCTGGCGGAGAGCTGCGATCTCGTCTTCGAGCTCGCCCCCGCGGAGACCCTGGTCAAGTCGCGCCTCGTGCTGACCCGCAACCCGGAGGGCGACGCCGGGGCGCCGCTGACGCTCGACGGCGACGGCCTCGAGCTCGTCTCGATCGAGCGGGACGGCGAGGCGCTCGGCCCCAACGGCTACGGCATCGGCGACGACGGCCGGCTGACGATCCACGACGCCGCCGATCGAGTGACGCTCGACATCGTCACGCGCATCCGGCCGGACCGGAACACCGCGCTGTCGGGGCTCTACTACTCGGGCACGACGCTGACGACCCAGTGCGAGCCGGAGGGCTTCCGCCGGATCACCTACTTCCCCGACCGGCCGGACGTGCTGACCCGCTTCACGGCGACGCTGGTGGCGGACAAGGGCGCCTTTCCGGTGCTCCTGGCCAATGGCAACTGCATCGACGGCGGCGAGACGGCCGACGGGCGCCACTGGTCGAAGTGGGAGGATCCCTGGCCGAAGCCCAGCTACCTCTTCGCCATCGTCGCCGGCGACCTCGACGCGCTGCGCGACACCTTCACCACCGGCTCCGGCCGGAGGGTCGACCTGGCGATCTGGGCCAAGGCGAAGGACCTGGACCGCTGCGCCTTCGCCATGGAGGCGCTGAAGAAGGCGATGGCCTGGGACGAGGCGGTCTTCGGCCTGGAATACGACCTGGACATCTTCAATATCGTCGTGGTGCCCGACTTCAACTTCGGGGCCATGGAGAACAAGAGCCTCAACGTCTTCAACACCGCGCTCCTGCTGGCGCGGCCGGAGACGGCGACCGACGCCGACTACCAGCGCATCGAGGGCGTGGTCGCGCACGAGTACTTCCACAACTGGACCGGCAACCGGATCACCTGCCGCGACTGGTTCCAGCTCACCCTCAAGGAGGGGCTGACCGTCTTCCGCGACCAGGAGTTCTCGGCCGACCACGGCAGCCGCCCGGTCCAGCGCATCCGCGACGTGCGCCGGCTGCGCGCGCTCCAGTTCCCGGAGGATTCGGGCCCGCTCGCCCACCCGATCCAACCCTCCTCCTACATCTCGATCGACAACTTCTACACGCCGACCGTCTACGAGAAGGGCGCCGAGGTCATCCGCATGATGTACGCGTTCCTCGGGCGCGACGGCTTCCGGCGCGGCATGGACCTCTATGTCGCCCGCCACGACCTCCAGGCGATCACCTGCGAGGATTTCCGCACCGCCATGCGCGACGCCAACACCGGGCGCGAGGGCGGTGACGGCCTCGCGCTCGAGGGCATCGAGCGGTGGTACGAGCAGGCGGGCACACCCCACGTCACGGCGGAGGAATCCTGGGATCCGGCGGCCGGCCGCTTCACCCTCACCCTGCGCCAGGAGACGCCCGCCACCCCGGGCCAGGAGGCCAAGAAGCCCCTGCCGATGCCCGTCGCGCTCGGGCTGATCGGGCCGGACGGCGCGGACAGGCCGGTGATCCTGGAGGGCGAGGACGCCGACGCGGTCGTCGCCGGCACGCGCGTGCTGCGCTTCGCCGAGGCCGAACAGTCCTGGACCTTCACCGGCCTCGACGCCCGGCCGCTGCCTTCGCTGTTCCGCGGCTTTTCCGCCCCGGTCAAGCTCAAGGGCCAGCCGCGCGACCGCCTCGCCTTCCTGTTCGGCCACGACACGGATTCCTTCGCGCGCTGGGACGCGGGCCAGCAGCTCGCCACGGATCTGCTGCTGGGCATGGTCGAGGCGGTCCGGGACGGCCGGGAGCCGGAGCTCGACGCCGGCTTCGTCGAGGCCTGGGGCCGCACGCTGGCGGATACCGGACTTGACCGTGCCCTTATCGCGGAGACCCTGACCCTGCCGGGGGAGGACTACGTCGCCGAGCAGATGACCGTGGTCGACGTCGAGGCGATCCACGCCGCGCGGGAGGCGGCGCGGCGCCAGCTCGCCTGCGCCCATGCCGCGACCCTCGCCCACCTGGAGGAAAGCCTGCGCGACGCCGGCCCTTACCGCTACACGCCGGAGGAGGTCGGCCGCCGGGCGCTCAAGGGTCTGTGCCTGTCGTTGATGGCCGCCGGGCCGGACCGGGACGCCGCGGTGGCGACGGCGACGGCCGAGGTCGGCGCGGCGACGACCATGACCGAGGTCATGGCCGCGCTGACGGTGCTCAACGACATCGACGGGCCGGAGCGGCAGAACGCGCTCGACACCTTCTACGATCGCTGGCGCGACGATGCCCTGGTCGTCGACAAGTGGTTCGGGCTGCAGGCCCGATCGGCGCTTCCGGACACGGTGGAGCGCGTGCGCGAGCTCAGCCGGCATCCGGCCTTCGACCGCCGCACGCCCAACCGCGCCCGCGCCCTCATCGGCGCCTTCGCCATGGGCAATCCCTTGCGCTTCCAACGTCCGGACGGGGCCGGCTATGCCCTGCTGGTCGACGAGGTGCTGCAGATCGACCGGCTCAATCCCCTGCTCGCCGCCCGTCTGCTCACCCCGCTCGGCCGCTGGCGGCGCCAGGACGCCGGCCGTCAGGCACTCATGAAGGCCGAGCTGGAGCGCGTGCTCGCGACCGAGGGTCTGTCCCGCGACACCTGGGAGATCGCGTCGAAGAGCCTGGAGTAGGCCAGGGCGGGTGAAGAACAGCCCTCTCCCCGAGGGAGAGGGAGGGACCCGCGGCCAGCAGGCCGTGGGAGGGTGAGGGGTTGCGGACAGCAGGGCGGTGTTCCGCCGTCTACACCCCCTCACCCTGGCCCTCTCCCACCGGGAGAGGGGACGCGAACGGCGACAATGGTGCCTCGAGACCGGCCACACCAGCCGCGATCTCTTCAATCCCTTCGACTCCCCGCACCGCGAGATGGACCGTTTGTTCGACGAGTTCTCGCGCGGCTTGCCGTTCGGCGGGCTTCGCCGGCAAATCGAGGGCGGTCTGACCGTCTGGCCGTCGATGGACGTCGCCGAAAGCGACGACGGCACGGTCACCGTGACCGCGGAACTGCCGGGGATCGACGAGAAGGACCTGACCGTCGACCTGCACGACAACGTCCTGACGATCCGCGGCGAGAAGAAGTCGGAACGCAAGGAGTCCAAGCAGGACTACCACATGTCCGAGCGGTCCTACGGCGCCTTCTCCCGCCGCATCGCCCTGCCCTTCGAGGCCGATCCCGACAAGGTCACCGCCCATGTCGGCAAGGGCGTGCTGACCGTCACCGTGCCGCGCCCGCCCGAGGCGCAGAAGAAGGCCCGCCGGATCGAGGTCAAGCCGGCCGGATGACGGGCCCGGCGGCCGGCGCCTACCAGACGAAGGCGGGCAGGACGAAATCCGGAACCGCGCCGTGGCGCTCCGCCAGCGGCGCCAGCGCCCGGTCGAGCGCGGCCCGGTCGCCGGCCGCGAGAGGCTCGGCCAGCGCGTCGCGGTGGATGCCTCCGGCGACGAGCGCCGTCGCGAAGCCCGCCGCCCGGCCGCCCGCGATATCGTGCTGAAGGCTGTCGCCGATCGCGATCACCCGCTCGTCCGGGATGGCGCCCAGCGCGCGTCGGCAATGGCCGTAGATCTCCGGATGCGGCTTGCCGAGGTAGCGCACCCGCCCGCCCAGTGCCTCGTAGCGCGCGGCGATCGCGCCGGGGCTGGCGATCAGCCGGCCGCCGGCGATGCCGACGATGTCCGGATTGGCGCAGACCAGCGGCAGGTCCGCCGCCCGCGCGGCGCGGAGCACCGGATCGAAGTCGTCGAGCGTCGTCTCCGCCTCGTCGGCGCCGGTCAGGAGCAGGAAGTCCGCGCGCCCCGCCTCGGTGACGACCTCCAGGTCGAGCCCGTCGACCACCGAGGTGTCGCCGCCGCGGCTGAACAGCAGGCAGCGACGGCCGAGACCGGCATAGAAGGGATCGTCACGCTCGGCGAGGTCGTGCCAGCACGCCTCGCCCGAGGTGATCACGGCGTCGTAGCCCTCCGGTCCGAGATCGAGGGCGGCCATCCGTGCCTCGTTGAGCGCGGCCCGCTTGCCCGAGTTCGACAGGATGACGACGCGCTTGCCCGCCCGTCGCAGAGCCGTGAGCGCCTCGGCCGCGCCGGGATAGGCGCGTTCCCCGTCGTGGAGCACGCCCCATTGGTCGACCACGAAGCCGTCGTAGCGCGACGCCAGCGCGGCGAGACCCGCGATCGGCTCGGCCCGCCCTGTCGCAGCCGCCGATCCGGTCATCCGCGGCCGGCCGCGGTGCGCAGGCGGTCGAGCAGTTGCGGCGAGTGATGACCGTCGGCCGGCAGCGCGGCGGCCTGCTGGAAGGCGCGGATCGCGTCCTTCGTTCGGGTGCCCGGAATGCCGTCCGCCGGCCCCGGCTCGTAGCCGAGGGTCGCGAGCAGGCGCTGGATTTCCGCGATGTCGTCCGTCGTCAGCGGCCGGTCGGCGCTCGGCGGCGCATCGGGCACGGCGCCGCGCTCGACCAGCCGGTCGGCCATCAGGCCGATGGCGAGGCCATAGAACAGCGCGCGGTTGTAGCTCAGGATCGAGTCGAAATTGCCGTAGACCAGATAGGCCGGGCCCTGGTGGCCTGCCGGCAGGGCGAGCGCGGCCTCCATCCCCGCGACCACCGGCAGCGGCCCGCCGGCGGCCGTCCGGATGCCCATGGCCGCCCAGTCGGCGAGCGGCCGGCGGATGTCGAGATCGGCGAGCGACCAGTCGAAGCCGGCCGGCACCCGGACCTCCCGCCCCCAGCGCTCGTCCGGCGCCCAGTCGTTGGCGGAGAGGTAGTTGGCGATCGAGGCCAGCGCGTCCGTCTCGCTCGCCCAGATATCCGCGAAGCCGGTGCCGTCGAAATCCTCGGCGAAGGCGCGGTAGGCGCTCGGCATGAACTGGGGCTGGCCCATAGCCCCGGCCCAGGAGCCGACGAGGCGGGACTCGGGCACCCGCCCCTCCGCGACGATCGCCAGCGCGTCCAGGAGCTGGCCGCGGAAGGCCCCGGTCTCCCGCCGGGTGTAGGCGCGGGTGGCCAGTGCCTCGATCACCGGATGGTCGCCCTGGATGCGGCCGAAGGCGCTCTCCAGCCCCCAGATCGCCACCAGGTAGTGGCCGGGCACGCCGTAGCGCGCCTCGATCCGGGCGAGCGTACCCGACAGGGCCGCCATGCGCTCCCGCCCCGTAGCGACCCGCTCATCGGTGACCGCGCGGCCGACATAGTCCCAGAAGGTGCGCACGAATTCCGGCTGGTTGCGGTCGCGCTCGACGACCACGGGCCGCCAGGTGACCGGAGCGAGCGCCCGGTCGACCGCCGCCGCCGGCAGGCCGGAGGCCACCGCCTCCGCCCGAACGCCGTCGAGCCAGGCCGCGAAGCCCGCCGCCGACTCGCCGGTGTCCGCCGCCTGGGCCACCTGAGCCCCGAAGCCGGCCTCCCCCGACCGGGCCGTGGCCGGCAGGGCCGCCGCGGCGAGCGCCGCGACAAGCCCGAGAAACCCCCATCGCCGCATGTCAACGTCGTCCTGCAAGGTTCTGGAATCGCGCGGACTCTACACGTCGGCGCGGCGCACCACCAGTACGATCGCGTCGCGGCCCGCCCTCCCGCCCGTCCGGGCTGTTCTTGGGCGAGCCGGCGCACCGTGGCACTCTGCCACCGCCATCGGGCGCCGCCATCGGGCCAAGATCATCGACCGTGAAGGGGGAGACCATCGCATGACCGCCTCGCCGATCGACGCCAGCGTGCTCGACGCGCTCCGGCGCCTGGACACGCCGACCGTCTGCAACGCCCTGGAGCGCGTCGTGCCGGAGCGGCGCGGCCACGGCTACACCATCGACCCGCTGGTCTGCCCCTATCCCGACCTGCCGCCCATGGTCGGCTTCGCCCGGACCGCCACGATGGCGGCGATGTATCCGCCGGCCGAGCCGGACGCCGAGGTGATGGACCGGCGCGTCGCCTACTACCGCTACATCGCCGAGGGCGGGCCGCTGCCCTCGGTCGTGGTGATCCACGACACCGACCCGCATCCGGGCTACGGCGCATTCTGGGGCGAGGTGAACACCAATATCCACAAGGGCCTGGGCGCGCTCGGCCTGGTCACCAACGGCAGCGTGCGCGACATCGACGAGAACGCCGAGGGCTTTGCCCTGCTCGCGGGGCTGGTCGGCCCGTCGCACGCCTGGGCCCGGGTGGAAAGCTTCGGCGGCCGGATCACCGTCGCCGGCATGACCGTCGATTCCGGCGACCTGATCCACGCCGACCGGCACGGCGCCGTGGTCATCCCGCCGGAGGCCGCCGCCGCGGTGCCCGAGGCGGCGGCGGCGATCGCCCGGGAGGAGGCCGTGCTGATCGAGGCGGCCAAACGCCCCGGCTTCGGCATCGACGCGCTCGAGACCGCGATGGGCCGGCGCAAGGACATCCACTGACGTCCGACGCCCCGTCCCCGCCGCGCGCCGCTACGCCCAATGCGCCGCGCCGGCCCCCGGCTGAACCGGGGACGGCCGGCGCGCGCGCTGGCTAGCATGGCGACGCTCGACCACGGCGGCCCGCCGCCGGACGAACTCGAGGGCGGATGCCGTGATCGCCGATTTCGACAAGACCGACGGATTCGAGACCGTCGAGACAGACCTGTGCATCGTCGGCGCCGGCATCGCCGGGCTGACGCTGGCCCATGCGCTCGCCGACAGCGGGATGGACATCCTGATCCTGGAGGGCGGCGGCGAGGCCGACGAGGCGCGCAGCCAGGACCTCTACCGCATCGACACGCCGGGCGTGCCCCATGACGGCGCCGCCAACGGCCGATTCCGGGTGCTCGGCGGCTCGTCGACGCGCTGGGGCGGCCAGCTCCTGCCGATGCAGCCGCTCGATTTCGCGGCGCGCGGCTGGGTGCCCGGCAGCGGCTGGCCGATCCCCTACGACGCCGTCTCGCGCCACTTCGCCGAGGCGCACCGGATCATGCACGTGCCCGACCCACGCTTCGACGGCTCGCCGCCCGACGGCTATCCGACGGGCGCGCTCGCGCTCGACCGCGAGCGCTTCCGCATGCGCCACTCCCGCTGGGCGCCCTTCGGCAAGCGCAACCTCGCCCTGACTCTGGGCCCGATCCTGGCGGAGAAGCCGAATATCCGCATCCTCGTCCATGCCAACGCGGTGGCGCTGGAGACCGGCGGCGCCGGGCGCCATGTCGACGCCGTCCGCGTGCGCGGCTACGACGGACGCGAGGCCCGGGTGTGCGCGCGTCGCGTGGTGCTCGCCGGCGGCACGATCGAGACGGCGCGCCTGCTGCTCGACTCGACCGACGCCGATCCGCAGGGCCTCGGCAACGGTCACGACCTGGTCGGCCGGTACTTCCAGGATCATCTGTCGCTGCGCGCCGCGACCCTCGCCCCGCCGGCCCGCTCCGGCTTCCGCGCGGCGTTCGAGCCGGTCTTCCGCAAGGGCGTGATGTACTCGCCCAAGCTGGAGCTGAGCGAGGCCGCCCAGCGCGCTCATCGCAGCCTCTACGCCATGGGCCATGTCGTCTTCGAGACGCCGGAGGACTCCGGCCTCTACGAAGTGCGCAAGATCCTCCAGGCGCGCCAGTCCAAGACCGCCCCGATCCCCTCGCCTGAGGGGATGTGGCGCATCCTGCGCGATCTGCCCGATGTCTGGCGCGCGGGCACGGCGAACAAGCTGGGCGGTCGGGTGCGCATGCCCCGGCGCGCCGAGCCGATCCTCTACATCGATACCGAGCAGGCGCCGGATCCGGACAGCCGCGTGAGCCTGGGACGGGATACCGACGCGCTGGGCATGCGCAAGGCGGTGCTCGACTGGCGCCTGGGCGCGGCGGAGCGCGACGCCGCGCGCCTCTACGCCCGGCTGTTCGCACAGGCCTGGCGGGAGAAAGGGCTGGGCGAGGTGCGGTTCGCCGAAAGCCTGTTCGACGACGCGCGCTGGCTCGAGACCGGCAAGGACGCCTATCACCAGCTCGGCACCACCCGCATGGGCCGCACGCCGGAGGAGGGCGTGGTCGATCCCGACCTGAGGGTCCACGGGGTCGACAATCTGTGGGTGGCGAGCTGTGCCGTCTTCCCGACCAGCGGCGGGTCGAATCCGACCCTGACGATGATGGCGCTGACTCTGCGCCTTGCCGAGCACCTGACGGCCGAAGCCGCCGCCCCGGCGGCCGGGATCCGCACCGGGCCGGCCGCCGCCGAGGAGCGCAGTTGTCACGCCCCTGTCACAGCGTCCGCAGTAATGTGACCTCCAGCTAGACTGTCGCGAGGTTCTGTTGCGCGCAATGCGCCAGTTCCGACAGTCGCCTGTCCCATCGCCGCGTCGTGGCCTGACCGCGATGCGCCAACGGAGGATTCCGTGATGGACGAGGTCTGGCTCGTGGTGCGCTTGATGGCGATGACGGCCGCCGCCGTGCTCGTCGCCCTGTCCTATTTCGGCACGTTGGCCTGAGCCTTACCGGGACCGGTCATTCGCCGCCGGCTGCCATGTCGGTCGCGCGCTCCACCGGCCCCGCCAATCCGCCCACCAAGCCGACCGTCGCGGGAGGCGTGCCCCCCGCGACGGTCGGCTGGCGAGTGGGCACGGGATGCGTCAGCCATCCTGCAGCGCGGCGTCCTCGGGCTCCATGGTCTCGACGACCGGCGCGTCGAGCTCGACCAGCCGCACCGCACACAGGTCCGCGGCGTCCTCGACCGGGTCGCCGGCACCGGCGAAGGTGACCCAGCCGCCGTCCTCCAGCACGCCGTCACGCGCCCAGCGGCTCTCTTCCTTCAGCGCCGCGAGCCTTCCGCCCGCGTCCGGCGCCGCCATGAACCGCTCGACGCACAGCGAGGCGGCCAGCTCTGCGCGGGCCTCCGTGGCCGCCGAGCGCGCCATCGACTGCGCCGTCCCGCCGGTCTTCCAGTCGAGCGCCGCGAATCCGACGATGAGCGTAGCGACCGCGCCGCCGACGAAGGACCAGGCGACCATACTCTTGGTCGGCTTGTAGCTCTTGAATCGATCCATCCGGGAACTGCCTTCAGCCATCGTAAATCTCCTGTGACCATGGAAAATTCGCGATACGGAATTCCCGAACACCTCTCATGATCGGCCGTATCGTCAAAAATGCCAAAGTTAAATTCAAATATGGGCACGGAATAATATTTTTCAATCTCTACAAAATTATTTAGGCGTCAAGATAACAATAATCGGGCAACACCCTCATATGAGGAAACGATAACGGTCCGACAGGACCGCTCGTCGACCGGTCCGCGCCGGGGTCTGTCGACGCCAACGAAAGCCGGCGCACCAAGACAGCGGAGGCCCGATGGCCCATCGCACTGCATTTCTCGCTCTCATCGCGCTAATGGTTCTGGGAGGCGGTCCGGCAGCGGTCGCGAATGCGGCGGACTGCGAACCGGCCCCGCGAGCCGATTGCGCGGGCGCCGAGTTGGCCGGCATCGATCTGCGCGGCGTCCTGCTCGACAGCGCGGACTTCACCGACGCCATTCTATCGGGCGCGGACATGCGCGGGGCGGATCTCTATCGGGCCAAACTCCTGGGCGCCGACCTCTCGGGTGCCGATCTCTCCGGCGCGATGCTGTGGCGCACCGACCTGAGCGACGCCGACCTCAAAGGGGCCGATCTCTCCGGCGCCAACCTGCGCGGATCCACGTTGCGCGGCGCGGACCTGACCGGAGCGCGGATCCACGGGGCGGACCTCACCTATGCGGAACTCGGTGGCGCCCGCTGGATCGACGGAACGACCTGCGCACCGGATTCCCGCGGGCGCTGCGTGCCCGAGCTGCCGTGATCGGCGGCCGGATAACCGGGGATCAGTCTTCGGGCGGCGTCGTGCCGTCCGCCCGATCGACCGCCACCCGCCAGGCGAGCGCCTCGCCGGCGCGGAAGAGGACCACCTCGTCCTCGCCGGCGCGAACGCTTTCCGGCACGGTCGTCGGGCGGCGCTCCAGCGTGACGGTATCCTCGTTCGCGGACAGGCCGTAGAAGGCCGGGCCGTTCAGGGCCGCGAAGGCCTCCAGCCTGTCGAGCGCGCCCGCGGCCTCGAAGGCCTCGGCATAGAGCTCCAGCGCGACCGGCGCGGTGTAGAGGCCGGCGCAGCCGCAGGCGCTCTCCTTCTCCGCGCGCGGATGGGGCGCGGAATCGGTGCCCAGGAACACCCGCGGATGGCCCGACGCGACCAGCCGGCGCAGCGCGTCGCGGTGCAGCGCGCGCTTGGGCACCGGCAGGCAGTAGTTGTGCGGCCGGATGCCGCCGACCAGCATCGCGTTGCGGTCGATCAGCAGGTGCTGCGGCGTCACCGTGGCGGCCAGCGTCGGCGGCCCCTCGGCGACGAAGGCCGCGCCCTCGGCCGTGGTGACGTGCTCCAGCACGACCTTCAGGCCTGGGTGTTCCGCGACCAGCGGGGCCAGCACGCGGTCGACGAAGACGGCCTCCCGGTCGAAGATATCGACTTCCGGATCGACCACCTCGCCATGGATCAGCAGCGGCGCGCCCACGGCCTCCAGCCGCTCCAGCACCGGGCGCACGGCCGCCAGGTCCCGGACACCGGCGGCGGAGTTCGTCGTCGCGCCGGCCGGATAGAGCTTCACGGCGCGCACCAGCCCTTCGGCGACGCCGGCCGCCACGTCGTCCGGGTCGGTCTCCTCCGTCAGGTAGAGGGTCATCAGGGGCTCGAACGCCGATCCGGGCGGCAGGGCGGCCAGGATGCGGTCGCGATAGGCCCGGGCCTCGGCGGCGGTGACGACCGGCGGCTTCAGGTTCGGCATGACGATGGCCCGCGCGAAGCGCGATGCCGTCGCTCCGATCACGGCCGCCAGCATCAGCCCGTCGCGCAGGTGCAGGTGCCAGTCGTCGGGCCGGCGGATGACCAGCCGGTCGGGCGTGCCGTCGGCGGTTGTCACGAGTCGATGCCGCCGAGGCAGAGATACTTGATCTCCAGGAACTCCTCGATGCCGTATCTGGAGCCCTCGCGGCCGATGCCGGATTCCTTGAACCCGCCGAAGGGCGCGATCTCGGTGGAGATCAGGCCCGTGTTGGCGCCGACGATGCCGTATTCCAGCCCCTCGCTCACCCGCCAGATCCGGCCCACGTCGCGGGCGAAGAAATAGGCAGCCAGCCCGAACTCCGTGTCGTTGGCCATGCGGATGCCCTGGGCCTCGTCGGAGAAGCGGAACAGCGGCGCCAGCGGGCCGAAGGTCTCCTCCTTGGTCACCTTCATCTCGGTCGTCACGTCGGCCAGGACAGTCGGCTCGAAGTAGGTGCCACCCAGCGCGTGGCGCTTTCCGCCGACGACCACGCGCGCACCCTTGCCGACCGCGTCGGCGATGTGCTCCTCGACCTTCTCGACCGCCGACGCGTCGATCAGGGGCCCCTGCTGGGCGCCCTCCTCCCGGCCGTCGGCGACCTTGAGCGCCGCGACCTTGGCCGCCAGCTTCTCGGCGAACTCGTCATAGACGCCGTCCTGCACCAGCAGGCGATTGGCGCAGACGCAGGTCTGGCCGGCGTTGCGGTACTTCGAGGCTATGGCGCCCTCGACCGCGGCGTCGATGTCGGCGTCGTCGAAGACCAGGAACGGCGCGTTGCCGCCGAGCTCGAGGGAGACCTTCTTCACCGTGCCGGCGCACTGGGCCATCAGCTCCTTGCCGACGGCGGTCGAGCCGGTGAAGGTCAGCTTGCGCACGATCGGGTTGCCGGTCAGCTCCGGCCCGATCTCGCCCGAGGAGCCGGTGACGACGCTGAAGACGCCCGCCGGCACCCCCGCCCGCTCGGCCAGCTCGGCCAGGGCCAGCGCCGAATAGGGGGTCGCCGTCGCGGGCTTGACCACCATGGGGCAGCCGGCGGCGAGCGCCGGGCCGACCTTGCGCGTGATCATGGCGGCGGGGAAGTTCCATGGCGTGATCGCGGCGCAGACGCCGACCGGCTCCTTGGTGACGAGGATGCGCTTGTCGGCCTGGTGGGTCGGGATGGTGTCGCCGTAGACCCGGCGCCCCTCCTCCGCGAACCATTCCAGGAAGCTGGCGGCATAGGCGATCTCGCCCCGGGACTCGGCCAGCGGCTTGCCCTGCTCGGCCGTCATCAGGAGGGCCAGGTCCTCCTGGTTGTCCATCATCAGGTCGTGCCAGCGCTTGAGGATGCGGCCGCGCTCCTTGGCCGTGCAGGCGCGCCAGTCGCCCCAGGCCCGCCCGGCCGCCTCGATCGCCGCGGCGACCTGCCGGGCCGGCATCTTCGGCACCGTGCCCAGCGCCTCCCCGGTCGCCGGGTCGGTGACGTCCACCGTCGCCCCGCCCTCGGCGTCGACCCAGCGGCCGTCGATGTAGTTCTGCTGGCGGAACAGGGTCTTGTCGGAGAGGGCAAGGGCCATGGCGGCGGGTCCTTCGGATCGGCCTGGTACGGTTTCGCCCTAGCATATGGCACGAGCCGGTGGGAGGCGGAAGGCCACTCGGGCCGGGCCGGGTCGGACGCCGCAGATCGGCGCGCGACCGCCGACGATGGCGATGTCTCCGCCCCGCTCGGCCGGCCCTCACAGCCGCCGCGCCCGACGTTGGGCCGGCTCGGGGGCGGTCTGGAAATCCGGGCCCACATCGCCATCTTCCCCCAACGGGGACTGACCGGCCGATATCCCGGTATCGGCCATGACCGGGCCGGCGAGCGGTACGACGTTGCCGGATTGCGCCGAACGGATTACCCTCCGGTGTGAGATGCTCCGGTTGCCGGCATCGTGCAACAAGGCTGAAGAGGCGGAACGATGCGCTTTCTCGACCGCAAGCAGGAGCAGGCCGTCGACGACTGGGTCGCGGCCTCGGGCGGCGATGCCGTCCTGGTTGATGCGGCCATGCGGGCTGTCGCCGCCGAACGCGGCGCCGTCGACCGCAACTCCGTGCTCGAAGAGATCCGGCGACGCCGCCGGAACGGCTGAGCGCGAGCAGCGGGGCACCGCCCGGTGTCGATCGGGCTGGCGACGGTTGCGGTTGCCATCTTTCTCCTGCCCGGTTTCGGCTTCTCCTTCGCCCTCTACGCGTTCGGACGGGCGGACCGCGATACCGTCCCGAGGAGCCGACTGTCCGAAATCGCCCTCGCCGCCGCCGCCGCCCTACTCTTTCACGGGATCGCCTTCATCGCGCTACGGTGGCTGCAGGAGCCGAATGGCGCCGACCCGGCGATTATCGCTCCGATCGCGTTCGTCATCGGTGCGACGGACCTCTCCGCCGAGGAGGCCGCGACGCGGATCGTCCGTCACGCCCCTTGGCTGCTCGCCTATACGGCGAGCACAGTGCTGCTCGCCATGTTCTGCGCCTATGTCGTCGTGCGGATCATCGATCACGGGATCGGGCCGAGCGCTCTCCTACACGGTTGGGCGGCGCCCATCATCGTCGGGTCGAGCCGCCCGATCGTAAGGGCTGAAATCGTGACCCGGATCGCCCATGACGGGCGGATCGTGATGTACCGCGGGGTCCTCTCGACGCTTCGGCAGGACAGGAATCACAAGATCGACTATGTCGTCCTGGTCGGTGTTTCGCGCCTGTACATGCGTCTGGGCCGCCAGGCTCCGATACCCGACCCGCCGAACCGCCACATGACGGTCCGCGGCGTCCACCAGACCTCCGTGGCGCCGAGCGGCCAGACCCCGGGCGTCTCCCGGTTCCTCATCGACGGCGAAGACATCTCGAACATCTATTTCGAGACGATCCCCTGGCAGGGCGACTGACGCCCGCCCCCTACTCGACCGTGACGCTCTTCGCCAGGTTCCGGGGCTGGTCGACGTCGGTGCCCTTGGTGACGGCGGTGTGGTAGGCGAGGAGCTGGACCGGCACGGCGTAGAGGATCGGCGCGACCACCGGGTCGACCTCCGGCAGGGCCAGCGTCGCGATCGGGCCGTCGCCGAGCGCCGC
>JAVJUS010000144.1:0-33845 GCA_040220455.1 Azospirillaceae bacterium | reverse complement strand
GCGGCTCCGCCGCCGGATAGAGCGCGTCGGGCGGCGTCACGGCGACCGCGACCGGCGCGGCGGTCTCCGCCGGCGCGTCGACCATGGCCAGCGGCTCGAGCGGCAGGATGTCGACGGCGCGCGGGGCCGAGGCCAGCTCGGCCGCGACGGCCCGGTCGATCGGCATGATACGGGCCGCCTGCGACGTCGGCGGGGCGGCGGGCTGTCCGGCGGCCACGGTGGCCGTGCCCTCCGTCGTGGCCAGGCCGGCGGCCTCCGGCGCCGACGGCATCTCGATCACCTTCGGGCTCCGCGCCACGGCGGTGCCGTCCGGCGCGGCCTGCGGGTCGGCGGCCGGCGGCGCCGGGGGCGGGGGGACGTTCGGTACGGACCCGGCCAGCGCGGAGCTCGGCGGCCGGCCGCCCGGAACGTCGACCTGGGTGAAGGGCCGCCAGAAACAGCCGTCGGCGCTCGGCCCCGGCTCGGGCAGCGTGTCGCCCGCCTGCCAGATCCGGAAGACCGGGCCGATCGTCGCCGTCTCCGCGCCATCCTGGTAGCAGCGCAGCAGGCCGGGGACCGAGCCCTCGGCGGCGAGGGCGGAGACGGGCGGCAGGCCGGCGCCGATCGCGACGGCGGCAGTGCCGAGGGCCAGGGCGGCGAAAGGCGTCTTCATGCCGCGCCTTATGCAGTACAGGCCCTTAAAAACGGGTTTACCAAAGTAGACAATTAAGTCGAAAGATCGCGCGTATTTCGACGGAAGACGCGCGAAAGGCCGTGTCGTCGTGGGTCGACCGACCTACGGACCGGTGGCGACGCGGCGGCGCCGTGGGGAGTCGGCACGGCCGCCCGAGCGGCCGGCGGCCTTGCGGCGCTCCTTCAGACGCTCGAGGATCGCCGCCCGCGTCGCGTCGTCGGCCGTCGGCCAGGCGCCGATCTCGTCCAGCGTGCGCAGGCAGCCGACGCACTCCCGCCCCGCCTCGTCGAGGCGGCACAGGCCGATGCAGGGCGAGGGCAGGCGCGGGCTGGCGGACATGTCTCGGCGGGGCCTAGGCGGCTTCGTGGACGGTCGCGGAACCCTGCGCTTCGCATCCGCCGCCGCCGCGGTCAACCCTGCATGGCGTATGGAATTGGGGCCACTCGACACCGGAAAGAGCCCTTGGCGCACGCGCGACAGCCGCCGTCGCATTCCGACGGGACGGGTCGGACTTCGCGCTCCGATCATCGGGATATCCGTCGCTCGGAGTCGTGCCATGGACGAGCCCGCCACCCCCACCGCCTCTCTCGCCGATCCCGCTTCGGCCGTTTCCACCGCCGGTCCGGCCGCCACCGATGCCGGCCCGGCCGACGCCGTCGAGCCCCGCGCACGCCGCGGCCGGGGCGGCGGTCGGGAGGCGCGCCAGGCCGCGCGCCGGGCCGCGCCGGTCTCCCGCGTCGCCTACATCACCCGCTCGGTGCCGGTCTTCGAGGTGCTGAGCGAGGAGGGCCTGGCGACGATCGAGGCCAATGCCGAGACCCTGCTGGAAGAGGTCGGCATCGAGTTCCGCGAGGACGCCGAAGCGCTCGAGCTCTGGCGCGGCGCCGGGGCCGATGTCCGCGGCACGCGGGTGCACATCCCGCGCGGGCTCGCCAGATCCCTGCTGGCGAGCGCGCCCCGGCAGTTCACCCAGGCGGCGCGCAATCCGGAGCGCAGCGTCGTCATCGGCGGCGACCACACGGTCTTCGCCCCGGTCTACGGCCCGCCCTTCGTGCGCGACCTGGATCGTGGCCGGCGCTATGCGACGCTCGAGGACTTCGAGAATTTCGTGAAGCTCGCCTACACCGCGCCGGCGATCCACCACTCCGGCGGCACCGTGTGCGAACCCACCGACCATCCGGTCAACAAGCGCCACCTGGAGATGGTCAAGGCGCACCTGACCCTGTCCGACAAGCCGTTCATGGGCTCGGTCACCGCGCCGGAGCGCGCCGAGGACACGGTGGCGATGGCCCGGATCGTCTTCGGCGAGCGCTTCGTCGACGAGAATGTCTGCGTGATCAACCTGATCAACGCCAACTCGCCGATGACCTTCGACGGCACCATGCTGGGCGCCCTCAAGGTCTATGCCCGGGCGGGGCAGGCCTGCATCGTCACGCCGTTCATCCTGGCCGGTGCCATGGCGCCGGTGACGGTCGCCGGCACGCTGGCCCAGACGCTGGCCGAGGCGATGGCCGGCATGGCCTTCGCCCAGATCGTGCGCCCCGGCGCGCCGGTCGTCTTCGGCTCCTTCGCCAGTTCCATGTCGATGCAGTCGGGCGCGCCCACCTTCGGCACGCCGGAGCCGGCGCTGGTGCTCTACGGCGCGGCGGCGCTGGCCCGCCGGCTGGGCGTGCCGTTCCGCTCCGGCGGGTCGCTGTGCGGCGCCAAGCTGCCCGATGCCCAGGCCGCCTACGAAAGCGCGGCGACCATGCAGCCGACGCTGCTCGCCGGCGTCAACTTCGTGCTTCACGCGGCCGGCTGGCTCGAGGGTGGGCTGGTGGCGTCCTACGAGAAGTTCGTCATGGATGCCGACCAGCTCGGCATGCTCCAGGTGATCGCCGGCGGCGTCGACCTGTCGGGGAACGGGCAGGCCATGGACGCGATCCGCGAGGTCGGGCCGGGCAGCCACTATCTCGGCTGCGCCCATACCCGGGCGAATTTCGAGACGGCCTTCTATCGCTCGACGATCGCCGACAACAACAGCTTCGAGCAGTGGGAGGCCGAGGGCGCGCGCGACGCCACCCAGCGCGCCCATGCCGTCTGGAAGCGCTGGCTGGCCGAATACCAGGCCCCGCCGATCGACCCGGGCGTGGCCGAGGCGCTCGACGCCTTCGTCGCCCGGCGGCGCGGCGAGATGCCGGACACTTGGAGTTCGTGAGCGGCGTGGCCGCAGGGCCACTACGCCGTTCGCGCCGACAGCCGTGTCGCCGGCACGACACGGCCGGTCGCGCCGGCAATAGCGGGGCCCCCGGGTGCTCGTAGCATCCTGGGCCATGACGGACACGCCGCGCGACGCGGCCTCGGCGACTTCGGGAAGGGTAGTGCGATGGCGGACCAGGACAGCGATCTCGATCTGCGCACGCTGGCCGACGACGAGCTGGTCGAGCAGATGTGGGACGACCTCTACGACGGTCTCGCCGACGAGGTCGTCGAGGGCACCCGCATTCTGCTGGAGCGCGGCTGGCAGCCCTACGACGTCCTGACCCGGGCGCTGGTCGAGGGCATGCGCGTCGTCGGCGTCGACTTCCGCGACGGCATCCTGTTCGTGCCGGAGGTCCTGCTCGCCGCCAATTCGATGAAGGCGGGGATGAACGTGCTGCGTCCGCTTCTGGCGGAGACCAACGCGCCGAAGCTCGGCAAGATGGTCATCGGCACGGTCAAGGGCGACATCCACGACATCGGCAAGAACCTCGTCTCCATGATGATGGAGGGCGCGGGCTTCGAGGTCGTGGATATCGGCATCAACAACCCGGTCGAGACCTACCTCGAGGCGCTGGAGGAGCATCAGCCCGACATCCTGGGCATGTCGGCGCTGCTGACCACGACCATGCCCTACATGAAGACGGTCATCGACACCCTGACCGAGAAGGGCCTGCGGGAGCGCTACATCGTCATGGTCGGCGGCGCCCCGCTGAACGAGGAGTTCGGCCGGGAGATCGGCGCCGACGCCTATTGCCGCGACGCCGCGGTGGCCGTGGAGACGGCCAAGGCGCTGATGCTGCGCCGGCACAACCAGATGCCGGTGGCGGCCGCCGCGGTCGGCTGAGCCCGGACGGCGGAGGGCCGGCGTCATGGCCATTGTCGGGACCGCCCCACCGACCACGCCTCCGACCGACGCGGCACGCCGGCCGCGCCCCGGCCGCGCGGCGGCGGGGCCGGGCACGACGCTGATCATCGGCTGCGGCGCCCTGGCGCGCGAGATCCTGGACCTGCTCGACCGGCCCGGTGCCGCGGACGACGCCTGCGGGCCGGCGCCGGTCCGCCTCGTCTGCCTGCCCGCCAAGCTGCACAACCGCCCCGAACGGCTGCCCGACGCCCTCGACCGGGCGATCCGGGCGGGCCGGGCCGCCGGGCACGACCGCATCCTCGTCGCCTATGCCGATTGCGGCACCGGCGGCGGCATCGATCGGGTCTGTACGGCCCATGGCGTCGAGCGCCTGCCGGGGCCACACTGCTACGCCACTTTCGCGACGCGCCCGGCCTTCGACGCGCTGATGGACGAGGAGCCCGGCAGCTTCTTCCTGACCGACTACCTGGTCCGGCATTTCGACACGCTGATCGTGAAGGGCCTGCAGCTCGACCGGCATCCGGCGCTGCTCGGCCTGTTCTTCGGCAACTACCGCCGGGTCGTCTATCTGGCCCAGAGCGACGACGCCGACCTCCGCGCCCGCGCGGCGGCGGCGGCGGCGCGGCTGGGCCTCGTTCTGGAGGTCCGGGCGACGGGGATGGGTGAGCTCGCCGGCTTCGTCGCCCGCGCCGCCGCGCCCGCGGCCGATCCGGCGCCCGCCGTCATGGCCGCCGAATAGCCGGGGGGGGGGGGGCGAGGCGCCGTGGCCGAGCTGATCGTCGTCTCCTGGCGGTCGATCCCGTCCCAGGTGATCGCCCGGCGCGGCCGGCGCGACCAGGCGAAGGTGCTGCTGGCCGACCGCTTCCAGGAGGCGATCGACCGCGCCGCCATGCGCGGCAAGGCCGCCGACACGGATGCCTATCTGGCCGACTGGATCAAGGCGCCGCCCGTGCCCTGCGGCGACGACCTGGAGGCCGAGGCCCGCGCCGCCGCCGCCCGGCTCGAGGCGGATTGGGACGACGCCCGCCTGAAGGCCGTGGTGGCGAACGGGGGGCGGGAGTGATCAATACCGCGGCCCTCGAGTTCGACCGTCATCCCGGGCGCTAAGTGAGCCCACGGACCGTAGGTCCGTGGGTGGCGAGCCTCACGACCCGGGATCCATGGTGCGCCGGAGCGGGAGCCATCGAGATCCCGGCTCTTCGCTTCGCTGCGGCCGGGATGACGGCTGAAGAAATCGGGCAGGGCGGGTGCGAGGGGCGCCCCAGGGTCGCGAGAGCGACAGCGATCCCGACGCGCCCTCCTACCGGTCCGGCCAGACCGGGTGGTGCAGGTCGATCACGACCGGGTGGCGATGGCGCATCGGGCGGTGGCGGTGCGGGTGCCGGTGCGGCTCCGGGCCTTCCCAGCCTTCGTGCGCGTGCTGGTGGTGGGCGTCGTGGACGTGCAGGTGCTCGTGCGCGCCGCCCGGGTGGATGTGCTCGATCTCGATCGGATCGCCCGGCGGCCAGAGCGTGGCTGCCGCCGCCGTGCCCAGCAGGGCGAGCGCCGCCAGCACCGCGAACGCCGCGGCGAGCCCGACTTCGGCCCCGAGCCACCCCGCCAGCGGATAGGTGACGAGCCAGCAGGCGTGCGACAGGGCGAACTGGGCGGAGAAGACCGCCGGCCGGTCGCCCGCATGGGCGGAGCGGCGCAGCAGCCGGCCCGCCGGCGTCTGGACCAGGGCCATGCCGGCGCCGAGCACGAGCCACAAGGCGGCCAGCCCGGCAAGGCCTGGCGCCAGGAGCCCCGCCGCCGTCCCGATCGCGAGTGTGCCGCCGCCCGCGAGCATGGCCGCGCGCTCCGGCACGCGCTCCAGCAGGCGGGGCAGGGAGAGCGCCACGATCATCGAGCCGGCGCCCGAGGCGGCGAGCATCCAGGCCACCTCCGCCTCGCCGCCACCCAGCCGGTCGCGGACATAGACGACCGTGTTGACGATCACCATCGCCCCGGCCGCCGAGACCGCGAGCGCCAACGCCAGCAGCCCGCGCAGCCGCGGCGTGTTCAGATAGATCCGCAGGCCCGCGGTCAGGTTAGCGAGGACACCCGGCGCCCGCTCCGGCTCGCGCGCGGCCGGCAGGCGCACGGAGAGGACGAGCCCGGCCGAGACGAGGAATCCCGCCGCCGTCGCCACGAACAGGCCGTCAAACGCGATGGCGGCGAGCGCCAGGCCGGCCAGCGCCGGGCTCAGCAGGTTCTCGAGGTCGTAGGCGAGGCGCGACAGCGACAGGGCCTCGGTATAGGTCTTCTCGTCCTCCAGCGAGTCGGGAATCGTCGCCTGGAAGGTCGGGGTGAACGCCGCCGACGCGCCGTTGAGCGCGAGGATCAGGGCGTAGACCTGCCAGACCTCGGTGACGAAGGGCAGCAGGACGACGACCCCGGCGCGGCCGAGATCGAGACCGACCAGGAAGGCGCGGCGCGGCAGCCGGTGGGCGATCGCGCCCACCAGCGGCGCGAACGTGACAAAGGCCCCCATCGTTAGCGCCAGCGCCGTGCCCAGCAACGCGCCGGCCCGCCCGCCGGCCAGGTCGTAGGCGAGCAGACCGAGCGCGACCGTCGTCAGCCCCGTGCCGACCAGCGCGACCACCTGGGCGGCGAAGAGATGGCGATAGGTCCGATGGCCGAGCGGCGCCAGCATGGCCCCAGCGCACGCCGGCGGCGCCCCGGTGTCAAGGGAGCACGGGGCCGGTGGCGTGCGCCCCTGTCGCCCCGACGCCAGTCGATGCCGCGCGGCGGCGATCCTGTCCTGCGGCCAAGGGCTTACCGTGATCGACAGAATTGGCCCGTAAGTCGCGGGCCGCCACGGACAGGCCGGAAAAGGCGCGGGGTGTCATGAGCCGTACCGTCGTATCCTCGGCGACCCGGGAGGTCGTCATCGGCTTCGATCAGCCGTTCTGCGTGATCGGCGAACGGATCAACCCGACCGGGCGCAAGCGCCTCGCGGCCGAGATGGCGGCCGGCGACTTCTCCACGGTCGAGGCCGACGCGCTGGCCCAGGTCGCCGCCGGGGCCCGCATGCTCGACGTCAACGCGGGCATCCCGCTGGCCGACGAGCCCAGCATCCTGGCCGACACTATCCGGCTGGTGCAGTCGATCACCGATGTGCCCCTGTCGATCGACAGCTCGGTGCACGAGGCGCTGGTCGCCGGGCTGGAGGCCTATCGAGGCAAGCCGCTGCTGAACTCCGTCACCGGCGAGGACGAGCGCCTGGAGGCGGTCCTTCCCTTGGTGAAGAAATGCGGCTGCGCCGTCGTCGCCATCTCCAACGACGAGACGGGCATCTCCGAGGATCCGGATGTCCGCTTCGCCGTCGCCAAGAAGATCGTCGAGCGCGCGGCCGACCACGGCATCCCGCGGGAGGACATCGTCGTCGACCCGCTGGTCATGCCGATCGGCGCCATGGGCACGGCGGGCCGCCAGGTCTTCCACCTGCTGCGCCGCCTGCGCGAGGAGCTGGGAGTCAACTCGACCTGTGGCGCCTCCAACGTCTCCTTCGGCCTGCCCAACCGGCGCGGGCTCAACATGGCCTTCCTCGCCATGGCGTCGGGCGCGGGCCTGACCTCCGCGATCATGAACCCGCTGCACGAGGAGGACATGATCGGCGTGCGCGCGGGGGACGTGCTCAACGGCGTCGACCCCGACTGCCGGCGCTGGATCCGGCGCTACCGCGAGCCGGCCCCGGCCGGCCAGGACGCCACGGCTGGCGAGGGCGGCCGCGGGGCGCGCGGCGAGCGCCGCCGCCGCCGGGTCGCCGCCGAGTAGCCGGGGCCGAAGAGGAGGCGCGCCGTGGCGGAAATACTGCCCCCGGCCGATCCCGCGTCCGATGTCCCCGACCCGCCGCCCGCCGCGCCGGCGGGCGAGGCGCGGATCGTCTTCACCCCGTCCGGCCGGCGGGGCCGCGTGCCCTACGGCACCACGGTCCTGGAGGCGGCGCGCCGGCTCGGCGTCGACATCGACAGCGTGTGCGGCGGCCGGTCGATCTGCGGACGTTGCCAGTGCACCATCGCCGAGGGCCGGTTCGACAAGCACGGGCTGACCAGCCGGGCCGCGCATGTCTCGGAGCCCGGGACGGGGGAGGCGCGCTACGCCGACCGCCGTGGCCTCGCCGAGGGCCGGCGGCTGTCCTGCCAGGCGCGCATCCTGGGCGACCTGGCCGTCGACGTCCCGGCCGAGAGCCAGGTCCACAAGCAGGTCGTGCGCAAGCGCGCCGAGGTCCGCGACATCGTCGTCGACCCGGCGGTCAAGCTGCACTTCATCGAGGTCGCCGAGCCCGACATGCACGACCCCTCGGGCGACCTGCGCCGGGTCGAGCGGGCGCTGGCCGGGCAATGGGGGCTGAGCGACCTGACCTGCGACCTGCGCGTGCTGCAGTTCCTGCAGCGGGCCCTGCGCGACGGCGACTGGCGGATCACCGTCGCCGTGCGCGAGGGGGTGCGCCTGCTCAGCGTCTGGCCCGGCTTCGTCGACAAGGTCTACGGCATCGCCTTCGACGTCGGCTCGACCACGATCGCGGCCCATCTCTGCGACCTGGAGACGGGGCGGGTGCTTGCCGCGGGCGGGGCGATGAACCCGCAGATCCGCTTCGGCGAGGACCTGATGAGCCGGGTGAGCTGGATCATGATGAACCCGGGCGGCGCGCCGGAGCTGACCCGCTCGGTCCGGGTCGCCATGAACACGCTCGCCTTCCAGGTCGCCCACGAGGCGGGCGTCGATCCCGAGCAGATCCTGGAGGTCACCGTCGTCGGCAACCCGATCATGCATCACCTGGTGCTGGGCATCGATCCGGTGGAGCTGGGTGGCGCGCCCTTCGCGCTCGCCACGGATCAGGCGATCAACGTCTGGGCGTCCGAGATCGGGCTGGAGATCAGCCCCGACGCGCGCGCCTATGTCCTGCCCTGCATCGCCGGTCATGTCGGCGCCGACACCGCCGCCGTCGTCCTCTCCGAGGGCCCGCATCTGGGCGAGGAGATCCGCCTGCTGGTCGATGTCGGCACCAACGCCGAGATCGTGCTCGGCAACAGGGACCGGCTCCTCGCCTGCTCCTCGCCCACCGGCCCGGCCTTCGAGGGCGCGCAGATCACCGACGGCCAGCGCGCCGCGCCGGGGGCGATCGAGAGGGTGCGCATTGACGCCGCCACCGGGGAGCCGAGCCTCAAGGTCATCGGCTGCGACCTGTGGTCGGACGAGCCGGGCTTCGACGCGGCGGTGGCGGAGACGGGCGTCACCGGCATCTGCGGCTCCGGCATCATCGAGGTCATCGGGGAGATGCGCCTGGCCGGCCTGCTGACGCCCGACGGCGTGATCGACGGCGCGGCCGCCGCGCGCACCGACCGGATCGTGGCGGATGGCCGGACCTTCGCCTATGTCCTCGACCGGCGCGAGGGGCGGGAGATCCGGATCGCCCAGACCGACATCCGGGCGATCCAGCTGGCCAAGGCGGCGCTCTATGCCGGCATCCGGCTGCTGATGGACCGGCTCGGCGTCGACAGCGTCGATCGCATCGCGCTCGCCGGCGCCTTCGGCAGCAATATCGACCCGAAATACGCCATGCTGCTGGGCATGATCCCGGACTGTCCGCTCGACCGGGTCGCCGCGCCCGGCAACGCCGCGGGCACGGGTGCGCGGATCGCGCTGGTCAACCGGACGGCGCGCGAGGAGATCGAGCGCGTCGTCCGCCGGATCGAGAAGGTCGAGACCGCCGTCGAGCCGGCGTTCCAGCGCCACTTCGTCGAGGCCATGGCGATCCCCCACAAGACCGCCCCGTTCGAGCGGCTGCGCGCGATCCTCGACATCCCCGAGCCGGGCCCCGGTGGCGGCGATCCCGGGGCCGGGGCGGGAGAGAGGCGTCGCCGGCGGCGCCGACGCGCCTCGGCGGACGCGTAAGCGTCGTCATACCCTTGCCATCGCCGATCGATAGAGTCTCGATTCCGATCGGGCATGTCGGCGATATGGGCGGATGACGTCGAGCGGCGTATAGTCCCCCGGCGGGTTCGGCTCGACGCTAAGGGGAGTGCATCATGTTCAAGAGAGACGAGCGCGGCGGCCAGAGCGAGTCCACGCGGGCCGAGACCGCGCGCCCGGCACCGGCGGCGACGCCGGCCCCGGCGCCTTCCACGGCCGCCTCCGGGGCGCCCGGCGGCACCCGGTTCGGCTCGTCGGGCTCGCCGTCGTCGTCGACGGCCCCGGCCGGCGGCGGGCCGCGCGAGGAATCGGTGATCAGCGCCCATCTGCGCGTGGTCGGCAATCTGGAATCCGACGACGACATCCAGATCCGCGGCCGGGTCGAGGGCGACATCCGGTGCCGGACGCTGACCGTGGCGGAGAACGCGACCGTCGACGGCGCCATCGAGGCGGAGACGGTGCAGATCATGGGCTCGATCAAGGGCCAGGTCGCCGCCGAGAAGGTGCGCATCGCCGCCACCGGCGTCATGGAGGGCGATATCGCCTACCAGACCCTGGCGATGGAGGAAGGCGCCGTCGTCGAAGGGCAGGTCCATCGCTTGGCGCCGCCGAAGCAGGCCGCCGAGCCGAAGCCGGCGGCGTCCGCGCCGGCCTCGTCGGGCGGCGGCTCCGGCCAGGCCAAGGCCGCCTCCGGCAACGGCAGCGGGAACGCCGGCAGCAACGGCGCCTCCGACGCGGCGGCCGGCAAGTACGTCTCCGACGGGCCGTCGCCCGCCCCGGCCAAGGCCGGGAGCTGACGGAGCCGGCGGTCGCGATGCTGAGACTTCGCGGCGGCTCATCCGGCGGCGGGGCCAAGGGCGGCGCCGAGCGCCCGGGCGCGGCGCCCGCCCCGACGCCGCCGGCCACGGCCGAGCGTGCGCCGGTGCGGGCCTCGCGTGGCGCGCCCGAGCCGACAACCACCCGCATCGCTGCGGGCCTCGTCATCGTCGGCGACCTCTATTCCGACGATCCGGTCGAGGTCGCCGGGTGGATCGAGGGCGTGGTGGCCGCGCCGTCGGTGACGGTCGAGCGCGGCGGCGCCGTCCACGGCGGCATCCAGGCCCGCACGGCGGAGATCCGGGGCGCGGTTTCCGGCCGGGTCGAGGCGTTCACGGTCAGCATCCGCGGCACGGCCGAGGTCTCGGGCAACGTCCTCCACCACGAGATCGAGGTGGAGCGCGGCGCCAAGATCGACGGCCCCATGCCCTGGCGGCCCAAGAGCTACTTCGACGAGAACGCCGGCCGCGACGTGGTGCGGTAGCGGGCACCCGCCGGGTGCCGGCGCCCGGAAGCCCTCACTCCGCCGCGACGCGCGCGGGCTCCGGCGGGTGGCGGAAACGAGCCAGAAGCTCCGCCTCGCGGGCCTTGGCGCGCTCGACATTGGCTTCCTTGACGTGGCCGAAGCCGCGCATCTCCATCGGCAGGGCCGCGATCTCGACGGCCAGGTCGCGGTTCGCGGCGGTCAGGCCGGCGAGCAGGATCTCCACCGTCTCCCGGTACTCTTCGATCAGCCGGCGCTCCATCCGCCGCTCGGCGGAATAGCCGAAGATGTCGAGCTTGGTGCCGCGCAGGCGCTTGAGCGTCGCCAGCACGCGGAAGGCCGGCATCATCCAGGGCCCGAAGGTCGCCTTCTTCAGGTGCCCGGTCGTCGGGTCGCGGTCGGCGATCAGGGGCGGGGCCATGTGGAACTTCAGCTTCGGATCGCCGGAGAACTGCTCGCGGATCTGGCGGGCGAAGCTGCCGTCGGTGAACAGGCGCGCCACCTCGTACTCGTCCTTGTAGGACATGAGCTTGAAGGCCGACCGGGCGACCGCCTCGGTCAGCGGCAGGGCGCCCAGCGGCGTCGACCCGTCGCCGGCGGGCGCGGCGGCGCCTTCGAGAGCGGTCTCCGCCGCGCGCGCCCGCGCCACCAGGTCCGTGTAGCGCTTGGCCCAGGCCGCGTCCTGCCAGCCGGTCAGGAAGTCGCGGCGCCGGGCGACCAGGGTCTCGAGGTCTTCCGACGGCCGGCGATCGGCGCGGGCGGCCTCGGCGGCGCGGTCGACGATCGCTTCCACCGCCGCCCGGTCATGGGCGGCGCGCCGGCCCCAGAGAAAGGCCTCCCGGTTCATGCGCACCGCGACGCCGTTGAGCGCGATGGCCTTGTCGATGGCCGCCGCGCTCAGCGGGACCAGCCCGCGCTGCCAGGCGTAGCCGAGCATGAACAGGTTGGTCGCGATCGAATCGCCGAGCAGCCGGGTCGCCAGATGGGTCGCGTCCAGCGCCTCGACCAGGGCCGGGTCGCCGGTCGTGCCGGCCACGGCCTCGACCATGGAGCCCCTCGGGAACTGCCAGTCCGGGTTCCGGGTGAAGGCGCCGGTGATCGATTCGTGGTCGTTGAGGATCGCCCGGGTCACACCGGGCTTGACCGTGCTGCGGGCCTCGGGACCGGCGGCGACGGGCAGGTCGCAGCCCAGGATCAGGTTCGCCTCCCCGGCGGCGACGCGCACGGCGTGGATGCCCTCCGGGCTGTCGGCCAGGCGGACATGGCTCATCACGGCGCCGCCCTTCTGGGCGAGGCCCGTCTGGTCGAGCACCGAGCAGCCCTTGCCCTCCAGATGCGCCGCCATGCCCAGCAGCGCGCCGATCGTCACCACCCCGGTGCCGCCGACGCCGGTGACCAGGATGCTGAACGGGCCGTCGAGCGCCGGCAGGCTCGGTTCCGGCAGCGCGGCGAAGTCGGGCGCGTCGGCGGCGGCCGGGTCGGGCTTGCGCGGCGTCGCGCCGGAGACGCTGACGAAGCTCGGGCAGAAGCCCTTCACGCAGGAGAAGTCCTTGTTGCAGGTCGACTGGTCGATCGCCCGCTTGCGCCCGTATTCGGTCTCGATCGGCACGACCGACAGGCAGTTCGACTGGCGCGAGCAGTCGCCGCAGCCCTCGCAGACCAGCTCGTTTATGACGACCCGGCGGTCCGGGTCCGCCATCGTGCCGCGCTTGCGCCGGCGCCGCTTCTCCGCCGCGCAGGTCTGGTCGTAGATCATTGCCGTGACGCCGGGCGTCTCGCGCAGGTCGCGCTGGATGGCGTCGAGCTCGTCACGATGTTCGACCGGCGTGCCGGTCGGCAGCCCCGAGGAGACGCCGTAGCGCTCCGGCTCGTCGGAGACGACGACGATGCGCTCGACCCCCTCGGCGAGGAGCTGGTGGGCGATCATCGCGACGGTGAGCTGGCCGTCGACCGGCTGGCCGCCGGTCATCGCGACGGCGTCGTTGTAGAGGATCTTGTAGGTGATGTTGATGCCGGCCGCGAGCGCGGCGCGGATCGCCAGGATGCCGGAGTGGTAGTAGGTGCCGTCGCCCAGATTGACGAAGACGTGCTCGCTCTCCCGGAACGGCTGCTGGCCGATCGCCGCGACGCCTTCGCCGCCCATCTGGCTGAAGGTCTCCGTCGACCGGTCCATCCACAGCGCCATGTAGTGGCAGCCGATGCCGGCCAGCGCGCGGCTGCCCTCCGGCACGACGGTCGAGGTGTTGTGCGGGCAGCCCGAGCAGTACCAGGGCTGACGCTCGATCGCCGAGGGGTGCTTGACGACCTTGCGCCGCTCCGCTTCCTCCAGGAACTCCACCCGTTCGCGGATGCCGGGATGGTCCATGTGGGCCAGCAGGCGGCGGCCGATCACCGCGGCGATGCGCGCGGGCGAGAGCTCGGCGGTCGAGGGCAGGATCCAGTCCCGCGCCTCGTCGAACTTGCCGACGATCACCGGGCGCTTGTCGGCGTGCCAGTTGTAGAGCTGCTCCTTCAACTGGTTCTCGATCAGCGCGCGCTTCTCCTCGACGACGACCAGCTCGTCCAGGTCCTCGGCGAAGGCGCGCACGCCGTCGGGCTCGAGCGGCCAGGTCATGGCGACCTTGTAGATCGCGATGCCCAGGCGCCGGGCCTCCGCCTCGTCCAGGCCCAGCTCCTCCATGGCCTGGCGGACGTCGAGATAGGACTTGCCCGTCGTCACGATGCCGAAGCGCCGCTCGGCCCCGCCATCCCACACCATGCGGTCGAGCCGGTTGGCCCGAGCGTAGGCCAGCGCCGCGTAGAGCTTGTGGCGCATCAGCCGCTCTTCCTGGACCAGCGGCGGGTCGGGCCAGCGGATGTTGAGGCCGCCGGGCGGCATCTCGAAATCCTCGGGCAGGACGATCGAGACGCGCTCCGGGCCGACATGGACGCTGGCCGAGCTGTCGACCGTCTCCGCGATGGTCTTGAAGCCCACCCAGCAGCCGGAATACCGGCTCATCGCCCAGCCGTGCAGGCCGTAGTCCAGGATCTCCTGAACGTTGGCCGGATTGAGCACCGGGATCATCGCCGCCATGAAGGCGTGCTCGGACTGGTGCGGCACGGTCGAGGACTTCGAGGCGTGGTCGTCGCCCGCCAGGGCCAGGACGCCGCCATGGGCGGCGGTGCCGGCGAAATTGGCGTGCTTCAAGACGTCGCCCGAGCGATCGACGCCGGGGCCCTTGCCGTACCATAGGGCGAAGACGCCGTCATGGGTCGCCCCCGGCCACAGCCCGATCTGCTGGCTGCCCCACACGGCGGTGGCGCCCAGATCCTCGTTCACCCCGGGCTGGAAGCGGATGTCGTGGGATTCCAGATGCGTCTTCGCGCGCCAGAGCTGCTGGTCGAAGCCGCCCAGCGGAGAGCCGCGATAGCCCGAGATGAACCCGGCCGTGTTCAGCCCCGCCGCGGCGTCGCGTTCGCGCTGCATCAGCGGCAGGCGGACCAGCGCCTGGGCGCCGGTGAGGTACACGCGCCCGGCATCCAATGTGTACTTGTCGTCGAGCGTGACGTCGGCGAGCGGAACCTGGGCCAGCGTCATCGGCGTCATCTCCCCGCCACAGCGACCCGGCGAAGGCCGTTCGGTCGCGCAATTTCCGATAACGTAAGCTCCATCGCCGACCGCAGCAATCGGCGCCGGGACCGGGGTCGGAGAACGCAAGAACGGGTCAGGTTCGTTCGTCGGGGAATATGGAAAATTAGGGGTCGAGCCGGCCCACGGGGAAGCTTCTGACTCTCTCGGCGCGGCGGGGGAGGGAGGAGAGGGCCGGGAGCCGGGCGCGGCGCGGCGCCGCTTGGCCACCGGCCAGGGAGGCGCCATATTGCCGCCGGACCGAAGCACGGGAGATGTCATGACGCCGACCCACAGCCCCGACACCGCGACCGGAGCCGCCGCAGCCGGAGCCCCGGCGGAGGCGCTGCCGGAGTGGGACCTGGTCGATCTCTATCCCGGCCGCGACTCGCCGGCGCTGAAGCGGGACCTGGAGGAGGTGCGCGCCGGCGCCGAGCGATTCCACGCCGAGCATGGCGGCCGGGTCGCCGCGCTCGACGGCAAGGCCCTGGGCGCCGCGATCGCCGAGTACGAGCGGCTGGACGAGATCCTGGGCCGGATCATGAGCTACGCCTACCTGGTCTATGCCGGCGACGTGGCCGATCCGGGCAACGGGCGCTTCCTGCAGGCGATGCAGGAGGCGGTGGTCGAGATCTCGAGCGATCTCCTCTTCTTCACGCTCGAGATCAACCGGATGGACGAGGCGACGCTGGAGCGCCGGCTGGAGGCGCCGGAGACCGCGCACTATCGGCCCTGGCTGCGCGACGTGCGCGCCATGCGCGACCACCAGCTCTCCGACGAGGTCGAGCGCCTGCTGCACGAGAAGCACGTCGCCGGCCGGGCTGCCTGGACGCGGCTGTTCGACGAGACGGTGGCCGCCTTGCGCTTTCCCGTCGGCGGGGAGGAACTGTCCGCGACCCAGGTCATGGACTGCCTGTCCGACCGCGACCCGGCCCGGCGCAAGGAGGCCGCGCAGGCCATGGGCCGGGTCTACGGCGACAATGCCCGGCTGTTCGCGCTGATCACCAACACCCTCGCCAAGGACAAGCAGATCGAGGACTCCTGGCGGGAATTCGCGCAGCCCTGGTCGTCGCGCAATCTCGCCAATCGGGTCGAGGACGAGGTGGTCGAGGCCCTGCGCGACGCGGTGCGCGAGGCCTATCCGCGGCTGTCGCACCGCTACTACGCCCTCAAGGCCCGGTGGTTCGGCGGCGACACGCTCGACTACTGGGACCGCAACGCGCCGCTGCCCGATGCCGACGAGCAGCGCTTCGACTGGCCGACGGCCCGTGACCTCGTGCTCGACGCCTATGGCGACTTCACCCCGCGCATGGCGGAGGTCGGCCGGCGCTTCTTCGACAATCGCTGGATCGACGCGCCGCCGCGCGCGGGCAAGGCGCCGGGCGCCTTCTCCCACCCGACGGTGCCGAGCGCCCATCCCTACATCCTGCTCAACTACATGGGCCGGCCGCGCGACGTGATGACGCTGGCCCACGAGCTCGGCCACGGCGTGCACCAGGTGCTGGCGGCCGGGCAGGGCCATCTGATGGCGGAGACCCCGCTGACCCTGGCGGAGACGGCGAGCGTCTTCGGCGAGATGCTGACCTTCCGCACGCTGCTCGACCGCGAGGCCGATCCGGCGCGGCGTCGGGCGCTCCTGGCCGAGAAGGTGGAGGACAAGCTCAACACCGTGGTCCGCCAGATCGCCTTCTTCGAGTTCGAGCGGCGCGTCCACACCGAGCGGCGCGAGGGCGAACTGTCCGGCGAGCGGCTGGCCGAGATCTGGCTCGACGTCCAGCGCGAGAGCCTCGGCCCGGCGCTGCGCTTCGACGACGCCTACGGCCACTTCTGGGCCGGGATCCCGCATTTCGTGCACGCGCCGTTCTACGTCTACGCCTATGCCTTCGGCGACTGCCTCGTGAACTCCCTGTTCGCGGTCTACGAGCAGGCCGAGGCGGGTTTCGCCGAAAAGTACCTGGACTTGCTCCAGGCCGGCGGCACGCTTCACCATCGCGAGCTGCTCGCCCCGTTCGGCCTGGATGCGAGCGATCCGGGCTTCTGGCGCAAGGGCCTCGGCCTGATCGAGGGCATGGTCGACGAGCTCGAGGCGATGGGCTGAGCGCCTGGCCCGGCTGAGCGCCCGGGGGCGGGGCCGGAGCGCGGGCGGGGCGAGCGAGCCGGCCCACCCGCCCGTAACCGTTTCCGCCCCGGCGCGCGCCGGGCGTGCACGGGAATGCGAATTCTCGTGGTTTTTCGTTCGTGAAGGCGTATGGTCCGACGTAGGGATTGTACAGCTTCACCGAGGGGGATCGTACAGGGCGATGCTGGCCACGGCGAGCGTCGACGAAGTGCGCGCCACGCTGGAGGCGTTCGGCGCGCCGGCGGCCATGATCGAGGTCGCCTCCGGCGGCAACCACCGGTACATAGCAGTCAACAAGCGCGCACAGGCCCTGGTCGGCTTCGGCGACAACGACGTGCACGGCGGCCGTCCCGGGCAGTTCATGCCCCAGGACAACGTCCGGCGTGCGCTGGTCTTCCTCAACCGCTGCATCGATTCCCGCGCGCCGGTCGAATACGACGACGTCTACCCGGTGCGCGGCCGTCAGCTCCATGTCCGTCGCACCTACGCGCCGATCTTCTCCGATGACGGGCGCGTCGTGCGGATCATGGTCACCCTGACCGACATCACCGACCAGGTGCGCAAGGCCCGCGAGCTGCACGAGAGCGAGCAGCGCTTCCGCGACTTCACCCAGGCGGCCTCGGATTCGTTCTGGGAGACCAACGCCGAGGGCCGCATGGTCCTGGTCCGCGGGCGTGCCGGCGATCGGCCCTCGCTGCCCTTCGCCGAGCAGATCGGCCGCACCCCGGGGGAGGTGATCTCCGACGCCGGCGCGGTGTGCGAGGATCCGCGCGACCTCGACGGGCTGATGGCCCAGCATCTGCCGATCAAGGCCTATGTCTATTCCCGGACCCTGCCCAACGGCGACAAGGTCTGGCGCGAGCTCGACGGCCGGCCCTATTTCGACGAGCAGGGGCAGTTCCGCGGCTATCGCGGCGTGTCGCGAGACATAACGACGCGCAAGCGCGCCGAGGCGGCCTTGCGTTCGGCCAAGGACCAGGCCGAGCAGGCCAACGCCGCCAAATCGCGGTTCCTGGCGGCCGCCACGCACGACCTGCGCCAGCCGCTCCAGGCGGCGGTGATGCTGCAGTCCGTGCTGGCGCGCTGCCCGCTGCCGACGGAGACGCGGGACGCGGTGGCCAAGCTGGGCCGGTCGCTGGAATGCCTGCAGGACATGCTGACCCGGCTGCTCGACATGTCGCGCCTGGACGCCGGCGTGGTCGTGCCCGAGCCGGTGACGTTCGAGCTCGACGACCTGTTCGATCGGCTGGCCGAGGTCTATATCCCCCAGGCGGCGGCCCGCGGGCTGGAATTCCGGGTCCGGCCCAGCCATCTGCGCGTGGTCAGCGACCCGCACCTGCTGCACCGGGTGCTCGACAACCTCGTCGCCAACGCCGTGAAGTACACCGAGGCGGGCGGCGTGCTGATCGGCGCGCGCCAGCGCGGCGAGGCGCTGCGCATCCAGGTCTGGGACACCGGAGTCGGCATCCCGTCGGAAAGCCTCAAGATCGTTTTCGAGGAATTCCGCCAGCTCGACAGCGCCTCGCGCGATCCCCAGCGCGGGCTCGGCATCGGGCTGTCGATCGTCGAGGGGCTGGCCCGGCTGCTGCGCCATCCGGTTTCCGTGCGCTCGACGGTGGGCAAGGGCACGGTCTTCGAGATCGACGTGCCGCTCGCCGATGCGGCCGGGACCCGGCGGCTGCCGCCGATCGCCGCCGACACGCCCGTCGGCGACGCGATCGCCGCGGCTGTCGGCCGGGAGGCGGCGGGCGGCCGGATCGCCCTGATCGACAACGACCGCGCCGTGCTCGAGGCGCTGGCCCTGTCGCTGGAGGCCGCGGGCTACGACGTGGTCGCCGCGCCGGACATGGACGAGCTGGTCTCCCGGCTTTCCGAGGGGCGCCGGCCGCCCGACCTGCTGATCGCGGACTTCAATCTGGGCGGCGGCGCCGATGGCGGCTCGGCGATTCGCACCGTGCAGGAGCGCCTGGGCCTGCGCTCGCCCGCGATCCTGCTGACCGGCGATACCACGCCGGAGCGCCTGAAGGCGGCGCAGCGCAGCGGTTTCGTCGTGCTGCACAAGCCCGTCCTGCCGGACGAGCTGGGGCGGCGCATCGCCGAGCTGGTCGGCTGATCGGAGAAATTCGCCGCGACGCGGCACCGCACCGCCGCGACGGGCTGGTCAAGCCGGACGTCCCACGCCATCTATTGCCCCATGTCTCAGGATCGCGAAGAGAACTCTCTCGGCGGCCGCGTCCGTCGCTACGCCCGGGTGTCGACCACGATGGGCGGCCTCGCCGCGCGCATGGCCGGCGAGCGCTATCTCGGCTGGAAAGTCGAGCGCGACGCCCACGCGCGCGAGATCAAGGAAGCGCTGGGCGGGCTCAAGGGCCCGCTGATGAAGGTCGCCCAGATCCTGTCGACCATCCCGGAGGCGCTGCCGGAGGAATACGCCGAGGAGCTGCGCCAGCTCCAGACCAACGCGCCGCCCATGGGCTGGCCCTTCGTCAAGCGCCGGATGGCGGCCGAGCTGGGGCCCGGCTGGCAGAAGAGGTTCCGCTGGTTTTCTCACGATTCCGCGGCGGCCGCCTCGCTCGGCCAGGTCCACAAGGCCGAGGGGCATGACGGCCGGCTGCTCGCCTGCAAGCTCCAGTACCCGGACATGCAGTCGGCCGTCGACGCCGACCTGCGCCAGCTCAAGTGGATATTCACCCTCTACGAGCGCTACGAGAGCTCGATCTCGACCAAGCAGATCCATACCGAGATCGCCGAGCGCCTGCGCGAGGAGCTCGACTACGCGCTGGAGGCCCGGCACTGCCAGCTCTACCGCGACATGCTCGACAGCGAGGCCGGGGTGCATGTGCCGGAGGTCGTGCCTGAGCTCTCCACCGAGCGGCTGCTGACCTCGACCTGGCTCGAGGGCCGGCCGATCCTGGACTTCAAGAACGGCCCGGCGGAGCAGCGCAACCAGCTCGCCATGAACATGTTCCGGGCCTGGTACGTGCCGCTCTACTACTACGGTGTCATCCACGGCGACCCGCATCTCGGCAATTACTCGGTGGTCGAGGAGGACGATTCGATCAACCTGCTCGACTTCGGCTGCATCCGGGTCTTTCCGCCGACCTTCGTGAAGGGGGTGATCGACCTCTACCGGGCGCTGGAGACCGACGACCGCGACCTGGCGGTCCATGCCTACGAGACCTGGGGCTTCCGCGACCTCAACAAGGATCTGGTCGACGTCCTGAACATCTGGGCGAAGTTCATCTACGCCCCGATCCTGGACGACGCGGTGCGCCCGATCGGCGAGACCGATCACGGCGTCTACGGCCGGGAGACGGCCGAGCAGGTGCACAAGCGCCTGCGCGAGGTGGGTGGCGTCGAGGTGCCGCGGGAGTTCGTCTTCATGGACCGCGCGGCGCTCGGCCTCGGGTCGGTGTTCCTGCACCTGCGCGCCGAGATCAACTGGTACAAGCTGTTCAACGAGCTGATCGAGGGCTTCGAGCTCGAGACCCTGGAGCAGCGCCAGAAGGACATGCTCGGCCGACACGACGTCCCGATCCCGCCACCCGCCTACGAGACCCGGCAGATCTGACGAGGCTGAGCGGTGGCGCGGCGTCAGGACGGCGCCGCGATACGCTCGCCGATCTCGATCCGATTGTCGGCCGGATCGCGGATGTAGAAGCGCTTCCAGCCAGGGATCGGTTGCCGGTCGTCGATGATCGTGACGCGTCGCGCCTCCAGGGCATCCCGCGCGGCCGCCAAGTCCGTGACCGTATAGCAGATGTGGCGGCGACTGGCGGCGTTGTGATCCTCGGGAATGTCCTCGACGGAGACATGGAGTTCGTTGGCGCCGATGCGGAACCAGGCGCAGCCGTTGCGCGCGAGCGGGGCCGGCTTGGCGATCTCGCTCATGCCCAGCGTGTCGCGGTAGAAGGCGACGGTCGCCTCCGCGCGCGAGGGCGGGGCGGTGATCTGGACGTGGTCGAGAGCGACAACGAGCGCCATCGTAACCTTCTCCCTTCGGTTCGACGCTTTCCGTTCGCGGGACGGCTGCATACCATCTTCTCGCTGGAACGGGAAATCGTGTTCACGCCAGGGGTTTGCACGGCACGACGCGTGCGCGGGCTGTCCGTTCCGGACGAATCTCCGGGGCGAGTCGGGCGGTTCGCTCCCGAACGAGCCTTGCGCCGCGACCCCGGCTTGCGGCATGGTTGCGACCCTTCGGCCCGGGGGTTCGCCCGGGTCCTCCCCGCCGACAACGACGATTGCCCGCGATGAAACTCGCCGTGTTGAAGGAGCGCCGTCAGGGCGAGGCCCGTGTTGCGGCTTCGCCGGAGACGGTCAAGAAGTACAAGGGCCTCGGGATCGACGTGGTGGTCGAGGCCGGCGCCGGCGTCGAGGCGGCGGTCACCGACGCGGCCTTCAAGGAGGCCGGCGCGGAGATCGCCGACGACGTCAAGAAGGCGCTCGACGGCGCCGACGTGGTCCTCAAGGTCCAGCGGCCCTTCCTCAAGGGCGAGTCGAAGGCCGAGGGGCTGGAGGACGGCGAGCTCGGCCTGATGAAGAAGGGCGCGGTGCTCGTCGGCACGCTCAACCCCCACGACCACAAGGACAGCCTGAAGGCCTATGCCGATGCCGGCGTTGTCGCCTTCGCCATGGAGCTGATGCCGCGCATCACGCGCGCCCAGTCCATGGACGTGCTGTCGAGCCAGTCGAACCTGGCCGGATATCGCGCCGTGATCGACGCGGCGGCGGAGTTCCGCCGCGCGCTGCCCATGATGATGACCGCCGCGGGCACCGTACCGCCGGCGCGCGCGCTCGTCATGGGCGCCGGCGTCGCCGGTCTGCAGGCGATCGCGACGGCCCGGCGCATGGGCGCCGTGGTCTCCGCCACCGATGTCCGGCCGGCGACGAAGGAGCAGGTGGAGAGCCTGGGCGCCGAATTCGTCGCCGTCGAGGACGACGAGTTCAAGGAGGCCGAATCGGCCGGCGGCTACGCCAAGGAAATGTCGGACGCGTACAAGAAGAAGCAGGCAGAGCTGATCGCCGAGACGATCAAGAAGCAGGACATCGTCATCACCACGGCCCTGATCCCGGGCCGCCCGGCGCCGACCCTGGTGACCGAGGAAATGGTGAAGTCGATGAAGCCGGGCTCGATCATCGTCGACCTGGCGGTCGAGCGCGGCGGCAACTGCCCGCTGTCCAAGCCCGGCAAGGTGGTCGAGAAGAACGGCGTCAAGATCGTCGGATTCACCAACGTGCCCAGCCGGGTGGCGGTCGACGCGTCGCTGCTGTACTCGAAGAACCTGCTCAACTTCCTGACTCCGCTGATCGACAAGGACAGCGGGGCGCTGAAGATCGACTGGGACGACGAGATCGTCAAAGGCACCGCGCTGACGCGCGACGGCCGCATCGTCCACCCGGCTTTCGGCGGTGCCGAGGCCGAGGCGGCCGCGGACGCCTGAGCGCCCGGCCGTCTTAACCCTGAAATCCGCGAACCGGATCGGAACACGGGAACCGCGCGAGCATGGAACCTGATCAACTCGCCGAGAAGGCCGCCGACCTGGCGGGCAGCGCGGCGGACCTGTCGGATCGGGCAGCCGAGCTGGCCGAGGGCATCGGGCGCCTCGAGGCGCCGGCCGCCCAGGCCGCCGAAGCCGCCGCCCATGGCGGCGACTTCTTCCTGGTCGGCCTGACCGTCTTCGTGCTGGCCTGCTTCGTCGGCTACTACGTCGTCTGGCGCGTGACGCCGGCCCTGCATTCGCCGCTGATGAGCGTGACCAACGCGGTCAGCTCGGTGATCATCGTGGGCGCGCTGATCGCGGCCGGCCCGGCGGTGATGAACTTCAGCTCCATCATGGGCTTCCTGGCCGTCATTCTCGCATCGGTGAACATCTTCGGCGGCTTCATCGTCACGCGAAGGATGCTCGCCATGTACCAGAAGAAAAAGAAGTAAGGCGAGGTAACCGACCATGACCCCCATCGTCGTCCTCGCCTACCTCGTGGCGGCCGTGTGCTTCATCATGGCGCTGCGGGGCCTGAGCTCGCCGGAAACGGCCCGCTCGGGCAACATGTTCGGTATGGCCGGCATGGCCATCGCGATCCTGACCACCCTCGGCCTGCCCTCGGTGGTGAACTACTGGCTGATCCTGCCGGGCATCCTGATCGGCGGCTCGATCGGCACGTTCATCGCCCTGCGCATCCAGATGACGGCGCTGCCCCAGCTGGTGGCGGCGTTCCACAGCCTGGTCGGCCTGGCGGCGGTGTTCGTCGCCGCGGCGGCGTTCTTCAACCCGCAGGCCTACGGCATCGGCCAGCCGGGGGCCATCGCCATCGGCAGCCTGATCGAGATGGCGATCGGCGTCGCGATCGGCGCGATCACCTTCTCGGGCTCGGTCGTGGCCTTCGCCAAGCTGCAGGGCCTGGTGTCGGGCAAGCCGCTGATCTTCTGGGGCCAGCACCTGCTCAACGCCGCGCTGGGCGTCGCCACGGTGCTGCTGGTGATCCTGCTGTGCACCGGCCAGTCGCCGGTCACCTTCTGGCTGATCGTCGCGATCGCGCTGCTCCTCGGCTTCCTGCTGATCCTGCCGATCGGCGGCGCGGACATGCCGGTCGTCGTCTCGATGCTCAACAGCTATTCCGGCTGGGCGGCCTGCGGCATCGGCTTCACGCTGCAGAACAACCTGCTGATCATCACCGGCGCCCTGGTCGGCGCGTCGGGCGCCATCCTCTCCTACATCATGTGCAAGGGGATGAACCGCTCGATCTTCAACGTCATCCTGGGCGGCTTCGGCGGGGAGCAGGCCACCGCGTCGGCGGCGGCCGTCGGTGACAAGACGGTCAAGCAGGGCTCGGCCGAGGACGCGGCCTTCATCATGGCCAATGCCAAGAAGGTCATCATCGTCCCGGGATACGGCATGGCCGTCGCCCAGGCCCAGCACGCCCTGCGGGAGATGGCCGACCTGCTCAAGGGAGAGGACGTGGACGTCAGGTACGCCATCCACCCGGTGGCCGGTCGCATGCCGGGCCACATGAACGTCCTGCTGGCCGAGGCCAACGTCCCCTATGACGAGGTCTTCGAGCTCGAGGACATCAACCGGGACTTCGGCCAGGCCGACGTGGCCTTCGTCATCGGCGCCAACGACGTGACCAACCCGGCCGCCAAGACCGACCCGACCAGCCCGATCTACGGCATGCCGATCCTCGAGGTCGCGTCGGCCAAGACCGTGCTGTTCGTCAAGCGCTCGCTCGGCTCCGGCTACGCGGGCGTGGAGAACGAGCTGTTCTTCCGCGACAACACGATGATGCTGCTCGGCGACGCCAAGAAGATGTGCGAGGACATCGTCAAGGCGATCCAGTAGGCGGGGTCAGCGGGAGCGGCGCAGCCTCCTCGGCCCGCCGCTAGGCCCCCACGGACAGACAGAGAAAGTCGGCAAGGGCGGCTCCGGTTCGGGGCCGCCCTTTTTCGGGGTCGTGGCAAAGGCGAGCCGGATTCCTTAGAGATCTCGTGAAAATAGAATTTGAAATTTGTGTTTAAATTGAATATGAGCCTCGAAATGCATTCATCATCCGATTTCGCGGCGGAGGATTGGCCGCAAGTCGAGTACGGAGGCCGCCCTGATGGGCTCGGAGCGTTCATCGAACCGTCGCATCCGGATCACACCTCTCGCCGCGGCCGTCGCCGCGGGCGCGCTGCTCGCGGGCTGCACCGCCTTCAATCCCTATGTCGAGAGCTCGAAGCCGCGTCCCGGCTATGTCACGGACGAGGACGGCAAGTTCGATCGCAATGAACAGGGACGGGTGAAAGAGCAGCCGGTGACCGTCGGGCAGGTCAAGGCGTACACGGTCTTCCTCCAGCAAGCCTACATGGAGGCGGTCGAGAGCGAGGCGATCGCCCGCAATTCGATCGCCGCGGGCCTGGTGCCTGTCTCGGCCGCGGTTCTCTGGGGAGCTGTCGCCGACACTCACAAAGACCACATTCTCCTACCGGCGCTGCTCGCGGGCAGTGCCGCTGTCGGCGGTCAGATCCTGCTCGACCCCGTCCGACGGCAGATCTATCTGCGCGGCGCGGACGCGTTGTTCTGCGTGATCGAGGATCTCAACGCGGCATCCGCATCCGGCGGCGTGACGGAGGAGTTCGCGCGTGCCCTGGTCGACTTGCGATCGGCCAGGGCCGAGGTCATGGCCGCTTTGGCGGCGGCCGGGCCCCGCGACACGGCCGACATCACCGGCTTGCTCGACGATGTACGCGCCGCCGAATTGAAGGCGATCGGGCCGCTCGACGCCTATTTCGGATATGCCGAGCAGGCCCTCGTCCAGGTCGAGCGGCTGCGTTTCGCGGTCAACGGGGAAATCGCCAGCCGTGAGCCGGATCTCGTCAGCCTCGCGAACAGCCTGCCGAGCGCGCTGGGTGGGGTCGCCGGCGGTATCGTGAAGAGATCGGCGGATACCGCGGAGTTCAATAGCCTTGCGTCGGCGCTCGGCACCGCGATGGCATCCACCGGGGACGACGTCGAGGAGGCGGCCGAAGTGGCGGAGTCGGCGCAGAGTCCCGAGAGGAAGCGCTTCTCGGAGGCGCGCGACAAACTCGAGGAGGCGGCACGGCGCCTCGCGGGTTTCAACGGCCTCGAGATCACGGTCCCGACGCGATCGGCGCCCGATTGCCGGTTGGATGGCGGATCCGTCGGGCCGTTCGAGATCGAGCCGTCGACCGTGACGCTTCCGGCCGGCGCGGCGGCGACGCTCTCGGTCGCGCTTTCCGGCGGTCGTGCGCCTTATGGGGTCATGTGGGTCGGCGATCCGCCGAGTGACGGGACTGGGCGACCCACGCCCGAACAGCGCTCCGCGTCCAGCGCCAGCCTTACCGTTCGCTTGCCGCAGGACGCGATGACCGCCGGCGCCTCCTACAGGCTGTCGATTACCGACTCGACCGGCGATGGCGAACTCCTGACGATCATGGTGAACGGGAACTAGGGCCAGGAGATCATTGGCGGAGCGAGCGCGACCGATCGGCCGGTTCGGCCTTGTCGCCATCGCGTCGCTCCGTCGACCTACTCCGCCCCCGCCACCCAGCGCGCCAGCACGGCGCGCTCTTCCTCGGTCAGGCCCGTGATGTTGCCGGGCGGCATGACCTGCGAGGCGACGGCCTGGGCGTGGATGCGGTCGGCGGCCTCGCGGATGCGCTCGGGCGTGTCGAGCATCAGGCCGCCGGGCGGGGCGGTGAAGCCCGGCTGGGACGGCTCGGCGGCGTGGCAGGTGGCGCAGCGCTGGTCGATGACGCGCGTCACCTCGTCGAACGCGACCGGCCCTGTGGCGGCGTCCGCTGACGCCCCGGCGCCGGGCTGCCAGGCCGCCGCGCCGCCGATGATGGCCACCATGCCGGCGACGGCGGCCGGCCAGATCCACTGCCCGCCGGCCTCGCCGGCGTTCCTCAGGTTGAACCAGTGGCGCACGAGCGCGCCGACCACGCCGATGCCGATCAGGATCGCCCAGTTGTAGGGGTGGCCGTAGGTCATCGGGTAGTGGTTGGAGATCATGATGAAGACGACGGGCAGCGTCAGGTAGTTGTTGTGCACCGAGCGCTGCTTGCCCGCCGCGCCCAGCGCCGGGTCGGGCGTCTCGCCCGCCAGCAGGGCCGTCACCGCCTTGCGCTGCTTGGGGATGATCACCATCGCCACGTTGGCGACCATGATGGTGCCGATCAGCGCGCCGGTGTGGATGTAGGCGCCGCGCCCGCCGAAGACCTGGGCGTAGCCCCAGGCCGCCAGGCCGACCAGGGCGAAGACCGCGACCGCCAGCGCCAGGGGCCTCTGCCCGACCGGCGACCGGCACAACCCGTCATAGACGAGCCAGCCGAGAATCAGCGAGGCGACGCCGATACCGACCGCCTGGGCCTGAGTCAGCGCCATGACGCTGGCGTCGATCAGGTAGATGTCGGCCCGCAGATAGTAGAGCCCGACCAGCAGGGCGAAGCCCGACAGCCAGGTCGTGTAGGCCTCCCACTTGAACCAGTGCAGCGTCTCGGGCATGTGCGCCGGGGCGACGGTGTACTTCTTCATGTTGTAGAAGCCGCCGCCATGGACCTGCCAGGATTCCCCCTTGACGCCGTGCTCCGGCGGCGTGGCGGGCTTCAGCCCGGCATCCAGCCACATGAAGTAGAAGGACGTGCCGATCCAGGCGATGCCCGCCAGGACGTGCAGCCAGCGCAGGCTCAGGTTGATCCAGTCGACGAGCGCGACTTCCATGGGCCGGGGCTCTCCGGAGGGCGGGGCGGGGCGGGGCAAGGCAGGGCCTCAGGGGCACCGCCTAGCCTTTCGCGGTTGCGGGAAAGGTGCAAGTCCGGCGTACCGCGGCCGCCCGCGATCCTTGAGCCAGATCAGCGCGCCACGCGCCCTGGCCGGGCAGGGTGGCGCCGTTGCTCCAACCGCTCCGTCCTGGAGGTTCCCCCATGGCGAAAACCATGAAGGCCGCCGTCGTGCGCGAGTTCGGCAAGCCGCTCTCGCTCGACGAGGTGGCGATGCCCGAGGTCGCGCCGGGCAAGATCCTGGTCCGGATCGAGGCGTCCGGCGTCTGCCACACCGATTTGCATGCCGCCGAGGGCGACTGGCCCGTCCGGCCGGCGCTGCCCTTCATCCCCGGTCACGAGGGCATCGGCTCCGTCTCGGCCGTCGGCGCCGGCGTCACCGGCATCCGGGAAGGCGACCGGGTCGGCGTGCCTTGGCTGCACACGGCCTGCGGCCATTGCGCGCATTGCGTTTCCGGCTGGGAGACCCTGTGCCCCGACCAGCAGAACACCGGCTACTCGGTCAATGGCGGCTTCGCGGAATACGTCCTGGCCGATCCCGACTATGTCGGCCATGTCCCGGACGGCGTCGACGCCGCCGCGGCCGCGCCCGTCCTGTGCGCCGGCGTGACGGTCTACAAGGGCCTCAAGGAGACCGAGGTCAGGCCCGGGGAGTGGGTCGTCGTCTCCGGCATCGGCGGGCTCGGCCACATGGCCGTGCAATACGCCAAGGCCATGGGCATGCACGTGGCCGCGGTCGACGTCGCCAAGGCGAAGACCGACCTGGCGCTGAAGCTCGGCGCCGATCTCGCGATCAACGCCGCCGAAGTCGATCCGGTGGCCGAGATTTCCAGGACCATCGGCGGTGCCCATGGCGTGCTGGTCACCGCCGTGTCCAACGCGGCCTTCGCCCAGGCGCTCGGCATGGCGCGGCGCAAGGGCACGATCGTGCTGGTCGGCCTGCCGCCGGGCGATTTCCCGGTGCCGATCTTCGATGTCGTGCTCAAGCGGCTGACGCTGCGCGGCTCCATCGTCGGGACCCGGCTCGACCTGACCGAGGCCCTGTCCTTCGCCGGGGAAGGCAAGGTCGCCTCCCACTACGCGACCGAGCCGCTCGACGCGATCAACGGCATTTTCGACCGGATGCGCGCCGGTGCCATCGACGGCCGCATCGTCATGACGCTGTAGGCGGGACGCCCCTGTCGGGTTCGCTTCGCTCAGCCGACCTACTTTGCACCGTCGGTAGGTCGGTCGAGCGCCAGCGAGCCCGATGGCCGCGACTCCACATCCGTAGGTCGGCAGAGCGCAGCTATGCCGACATCGACCGCGCATGCGAAAAACCGCCCGGCCAAGGCAGGGCGGCTCGACGAGCCGTCAGGACCGAGGTGAGCGATCGGGCGGCGGATGGCCGCCCGACGCGGCCTAGAAGCCCTCGCGCTCCATGCGCTTGCGCAGCAGCTTGCGGGCCCGGCGCACCGCCTCGGCCTTCTCCCGCGCGCGCCTTTCCGACGGCTTCTCGTAGTTGCGGCGAAGCTTCATCTCGCGGAAAATGCCCTCGCGCTGCATCTTCTTCTTCAGCGCGCGCAGGGCCTGATCGACGTTGTTGTCACGAACCTGAACTTGCACGTCTTCTCGCAGCTCCTTATCCGGGCCCGGGACGGCGAGGCCCCGGGGGTGTCGCTTGACGATCCGGTGATCCGATCGGTCCCCGATCGATCCCGTTGCCGATCGATCAAGGCGCGGTAGATATCACGGGTCCGGCGGGTTGTGAAGCGCCAAGGCCGCGACGGCTCGGGCTAAACCGGCCCGCTACCGGCACATGGGGAGCGAAATGGCCCTGCTCAAGATCGCCCGCATGGGGCACCCGGTCCTCAGGACCCGGGCCCGCGAGGTCGAGGACCCGACCGACCCGTCGGTGCGCGCGCTCGTGCGCTCGATGATCGAGACCATGTACGACGCGCCCGGCGTCGGCCTCGCCGCGCCGCAGGTCCATGTCGCGCGCCGGGTGATCGTCTTCCGCGTGCCCGAGGCGCGGCAGGAACCGGGCGAGCCCGAGGCGCCGGACGGTCCCCTGGCGCTGGTCAACCCGACCTTCGAGCCGCTCGAGGCGACCCTGGCCGAGGGGCTGGAGGGCTGCCTGTCGATCCCGGAGATCCGGGGACTCGTCCCGCGCTACCATCGAATCGCCTATTACGGCACGACGCCGGACGGCCGCCGGATCGAGCGCGAGGCGACCGGATTCCATGCCCGAGTCGTGCAGCACGAGATCGATCACCTGGACGGCGTCCTGTTCCTCGACCGGATGGCCGACTTCCGCTCCCTGGCCTTCGAGAGCGAGCTGCACCACCTCACGGAGGGCGGGGACGAGGGCGAGACGGCGTCCGACGACGACGAAGGCCGCGCCGATGAGCGCTCCTGATATCGCCGGCCCGGCCGGGTCGGCCCACCGATGCCCCGGCGCTCGGCGCCGGGCGACCGCCGCGGGCGGGAGAGGGAGATCTGGATGACCGATACCGAAGGCGAGCCGGCCGACCGCGCCGCCGGAATCGAAGCCGAGGACGCCGGCGAGGCCGACAGGGCCGCGGTGGACGCGGTGCTCGACGCCCTGCTGCTCAATGTCGTGTTCGACGGCTGGACGACCCGCGCGCTCGATGACGCGCTCGATCGGGCCGAGGCGGCGGACGCGCTCGCCCCGGGCGACCGGGAGCGGCTGTTCGGCCGCGGCATCGCCGACGCTCTGGATCACTTCGCCGACTGGGCCGACCGGGCCATGGTCGAGCGCGCGATCGCCGAGGGCCCGGACTTCGATGCCCTGCGCACCCGCGACCGGATCGGATTCCTGGTGATGGCCCGGCTCGACGCGCTCGCTCTCCACAAGGATGCCGTCCGCCGCGCGCTCACCGTCTTCGCGATGCCGCGCCACGCCTCGCTGGCGGCGCGGGTGACCTGGCGCACGGCCGATGCCGCCTGGGCGGCCGCGGGGGACACGGCGACCGACCACAACTGGTATACCAAGCGCGCGCTGCTCGCCGGGGTCTGGTCGGCCTCGATCGTCTACTGGCTCGACGACCGCAGCGAGGATCACGAGGCGACGCGGGGATTCGTCGAGCGGCGGATCGACACCGTGCTGAAGATCGGCCGGCGCGCGTCGAGCATCGGCCGGCTGGGCGGCCTGGCCGAGGCGCCGTTCCGCGCCGCCGGGCGTCTGCGGCGCGCGGTCGGCGGCCGGGCGCGGCGGGCAGGGGGCGCGGAGGCCTGAGGGGCCGCGCCCCGGCTCGCTCCGTTACTTGTTGTTCTTGCGGAAAGAATCGAGGGTGACGACCTTCGCCCCGTCCTCGGTGCCGCCGTCCTCCGGCGCGTCTTCGGCCGCGGGCTGATCGGCGGCCGCCGGCGCCGGCGTCTCCTCGGGGGCGTTGCCGGGCTTGCCCTGGGGAATGGCCGGGGCCTCGTCCTCGCCCTCCTGGGTCGGGATCGCCTGGAACTGCAGGGCGAAGTTGACCGACGGGTCGGCGAAGGTGGTGATCGCCGCCAGAGGCACGGTCAGCCGTTCGTGCTTGTTGTTGAAGCTGAGCGTCACCGAGAAGACGTCGTCGTTCACCTCCAGACCGTAATACTGGTACTGGAGGACGATCGTCATCTCTTCCGGATAACGCTCCCGCAGGAAATCCGGGATGTCGATCCCCGGATGCCGCGTCGAGAACGTCATGTAGAAGTGATGCTCGCCGGGGAGCCCGTTCACCGCGGCGTGCTGCAGGGATTCCCGCACCACGTTGCGCAGCGCGCGCTCCACCATGCGGTCGTATCGCAGGCGTTGATCGGCCATGGAGCGGAGACTAACGAGGCGTCCGCCCCTTGCAAAGGCCGTTTGTCGAGCGCAGGCCGCCCACCCACGGGAAAATCCTTACGGGGACCGGAAGCGCGTCGACGCATGTCGTGAAGGAGGTGGGGCGTTCTGTTGCTAGGTGCCCCCGACCCCACCCTGAGGGGTCAACCCCAGGGGATTTCAGTGAAGCAGCGGCGCTGCATTACGCAGCGGCGCGAGCCTCGACGTAGTTGTCGTTCGCAACTACCTTTATGGCCCGATAACGGCGGTACCATGCCGGGCACAGCCTTCGCCTTTACTACGCGCGTCGATCCTGTTTCGCCCCCGTGGTGGATTGGTGGAGGCGCCGGGTACTGCCCCCGGGTCCGCTACGCTTATTCCGCGAAGGGTTTAGCACCATAGACGGCGGGTCATGACCCTACCGGCACCGCTCAATATAAGAGCGTCGGGCGGCGCTGAGAAGGGGCGCTTTATTCTCGACGAAAACCGGGAATCGGCCGACCCTCGTCGAGCCGTCGTTATCCCCGGGTTTCCTGTGGACACATGAGGCGGCGCGACTTACCGGCGTTTTCCCCGCTTTGCATCCTTGTGGAAATCGCGGTCGGCGCTTCGTTCCGCCACTGTCCGGGAATAGCTTCGGCGACTCGCATAATCGACGGGTGCGCCCTGTCACGGGGCATGCCGAGGGGACCGAGGGGTTCGACGTGGCCGACCAACGCACCTATCCTGTCCGACACGCCTGGGGCGACTCCCACGACGAGGAGATCGGCCGCTTGCGCGAGGAGCGACACGAGACGCGCCGCCCGACCGTCGCGGCGATCGAGGAGCTGCTCTACGAGCGCATCCCGGTGCTCGACCACGGGTTCGTGCGCGTCGTCGACTACATGGGCGACGACGCGGCGGTGGTGCAGGCGGCGCGGGTCTCCTACGGGCGCGGCACCCGGCGGGTGCAGGACGACGCCGGGCTGATCCGCTATCTCATGCGCCACTGGCACTCGACCCCGTTCGAGATGTGCGAGATCAAGTTCCACGTGAAGCTGCCGATCTTCGTGGCGCGCCAGTGGATCCGCCATCGCACGGCCAACGTGAACGAATATTCCGCGCGCTACTCGGTGCTCGACCGGGAGTTCTACATTCCCGCGCCGGAGCATCTGGCCGCCCAGTCGGCGACCAACCGCCAGGGCCGCGGCGCCGTTCTGCCGCCGGAGGAGGCGGGCCGCGTGCTCGAGGTCCTGCGCGAGGACGCGGAGCGTTGCCACGGCGACTATGCCTGGCTGCTCAACGAAACCTCGGACGGCGAGCCGATCGACCCGGAGCGCACGGGCCTGGCGCGCGAACTGGCGCGGATGAACCTGACGCTCAACACCTATACGCAGTGGTATTGGAAGATCGACCTGCACAACCTCATGCACTTCCTGAGGCTGCGCGCCGACGCCCATGCCCAGTACGAGATCCGCGCCTATGCCGAGGTGATGGCCGACATCATGTCGAAATGGGTGCCGACCGTGCACCAGGCCTATCTCGACTACCGCCAGAACGCCGTCGCCCTGTCGGCCCCGTCGCTCGAGGTGGTCAAGCGGATGCTGGGCGGGGAGCCGGTCACCGCCGAGACGAGCGGCCTGTCCAAGCGCGAATGGCGCGAGTTGATGGCCGCGCTGGGCCGCGACGACGACGGCTGATCGTGTCTCGTCGCCGGTGCCGCGCGGCCGGCCGGGTCAGCGGTGCTCGACCAGCGGGGCCGCGCAGAGATTCAGACCCCAGATCTCCTGCTCGGCCCCGGCCGTGTCGGCGATCAGCACGTCGTAGAAGCAGTGCCCGTTGCCGTCGCTGACGACGATGCGCTGCTCGCCGCCCGGCGGGATGCTGTCGTCGAGACGGTTGTCGCTCCAGGTCCGGCGGTAGTCGGGCGACACGAGCACGCTGGAGACCGTCGCCTGGCTGGCGTTGCGCACCGAAAAGCTCGGCGGCTCCGCGGCGGCCGGCGCGGCCGTGCCCGCGGCGCCCAGGATGATGGCGGTCGCGAGAAGCCCCGCTTGCACCCGCATTCGGACAGTCCTCCCTCGGGGCATGGCGCCTCGGCGCCGATGGCCGCCCCGGTCCCGGTCATGCAGGCTGGCACGCTAGGGGGACAATGTGGCCTTGGCGGGGCCGGGGGCTGTCCATCGCGCGACAGCGCCACCGTCCCGCCCGGGCCGTCCCGACGCTCATTCCACGACGATTCGCGGGGCGGCGCGCGCGGGCTCCTCGGCCTCGCCCGCGAGCCGGGCGCGCACGGCCTCGGCCACCGCGACGAAGGCGCGGGCTTCCTCGCTGTCGGGATCGGCGGCGACGATCGGCGTGCCGCCGTCGGAGGTCTCGCGGATCCTCAGGTGCAGCGGCACCTCGCCCAGGAAGGGCACGCCCAGCCGCTCGGCCTCCCGCCGGGCGCCGCCATGGCCGAACACGTCGTGGCGCGCGCCGCATTCGCCGCACACGAAGAACGACATGTTCTCGACCAGCCCGAAGACGGGCACGTCGACCTTGCGGAACATGTTGAGGCCCTTGCGCGCGTCGAGCAGGGCGATGTCCTGCGGCGTGGAGACGATGACGGCGCCGGCCAGCGGCACCTGCTGGGCCATGGTGAGCTGGGCGTCGCCGGTGCCCGGCGGCATGTCGACGATGAGCACGTCGAGGTCGCCCCAGTTGACGTCGCGCAGCATCTGGGTCAGCGCCGACTGGACCATCGGGCCGCGCCAGATCATCGGCGTCTCCTCGTCGACCAGGAAGCCGATCGACATCACCGCCAGGCCGTGGGCCCGCTTGGGCTCCAGCGTCTGGCCGTCATTCGATTCGGGCTTGCCGGAGACGCCCAGCAGCCGCGGCATCGAGGGGCCGTAGATGTCGGCGTCCAGGATGCCGGTCGCGAGTCCCAGGCGGGCGAGTGCCAGCGCCAGGTTGGCGGCCACCGTCGACTTGCCGACGCCGCCCTTGCCCGACGCGACGGCGACGATCGCCTTGATCCCGGGCACCTCGCCGCGCG
>JAVJUS010000143.1:0-11298 GCA_040220455.1 Azospirillaceae bacterium | reverse complement strand
GGCGCGGCACGTCCATGGCCTGAGGCTCAACAATCGGGCCGAGGTCTCGCATCAGCCGACCCGGCGGCGAGAACGCGAGCTGCAGCGCTTAAAGTCACCGAGATCGGCCCAGCGCTTCCCCGCCCTTCACGCCGCCGTCTAGAATACCTTCAACGTCCAACGCCATCTGATCTCCCGAGCCTCGCTCCGCCGGTTCCGCTCCGCGGCCCTCGATGCGTGGGCGAAGGCGGCCGCTGCGGCGTGAGGCTTGCGACGAGCCCGATATTGCTGCGCTCGGGACCTATTCCCGTGACAATGCCTTCACAGACGTGACTGCGCGATCCTGGTCGTCGCGCCGTCAGTGACCCACCGGAAAGGCGAAAGGAGACAGTCGGCCCGCTGCCGGGCGACGTTGGGCGCGCCGCAGGGTCTCCGGGTCGACGTCGGCCAAGGCGTACGCGACCAAGGTCCTGACTCGGCGAGAGTATCTGGGGCTTGCGAGAGGCCGGACCAGAAAGCGGCCCACGGCCCCGTCCGGCTGGCTGAGCGGGGAGGCGAGGGCGAAAGGGTCTCCGTCAATTCCCGGATAGCCGGGAATCTGCAGGGAATATGCCGCCGATTGCGGGTCTTGGGCCGCCGTGGCGAGCTCTCGGAGCGGCGCATTCCGGCGAGCTCGCAGCGCATTTCCCTGGCCGAGGAATGAGGAATAGGGAAAGGCTCAGGCCAGAACAGGGAAAGCCGGACGCTGGAACAGGGTTCGTCTGGCATTGGCACGGAAATGGGCCAGTTTGCCACGCAACGAGCCGAGGCAACCTCGATGGACAAGGACGGACGCGAGATGGGCCCCGCCGGTGCGGCGGGGCCCAGAGTGAGGGAGGCAGGGAGGAGAGCAGGGGGCGTGTCACTCGCCGGTGATGCCGCCGATCTTCTGTTCGGCCTCGCCGAGGAAGGCGACGTTGTTGGCGGGGTTGGCGACGGTGGTGACGGCGGTGATGCCCTGGACCTTGACGCCGCCCTGGTCCTGCGCGTGGGCGCCGGAGGCGAGCGAGGCGAGCGAGGCGACGGCGGCGACGGCGAAGAAGGCGGTGCGGAACATGGCGTGGGTCCTTCCGGGTCGGGGGCCGGCCGTGCGGGGCCGTGTCGCGGGAATATAGCCCAAGCGCGGAAATGTTGGTCTCATCGCAATTATCGCTTCGCTGCCGCCGTCTTCTCCTCTCCGGAGTCTAGGGGCAGACCCGTGACCTGGCCAAGTCACCGTAAGCTCCAACGGGTCCGCCGGAGCGGCCGTTTCGTGATCGCGAATGCCCTGTCGCTGAGCGACGCCGCGCTGAACGGGCCGGCCTCGTCCCGCTGGCGGATTGGCTCTTCGGGCGCGATCGCACGTCGGGCGACCTCGTTGTGTTCTTCCCCGAGCACGATTGCGCCATCACGGAGTTCGAGACCGGTGCCCCGGGGGTCGGCACTCAATCCTTGCCGGTCTCGCCTGCTACGCAGATTGCGCAACATGGTCGATATACTGCGCGCGCGGCTCGCGGAAGCGACCGCCCGACAGCCGCGAACGCTATGGCTCGACCGGTCCGACGGTCGGTGCCACGAGGCGAGCGCCGACGGACGGGCCGCGCCGCTAGGGCAATTTCCGAACTGACTGAATCGTCAGTTCGGAAATTGCCCTATCTTCAATAACCTAGAGCATCCTGCGCCGGTTCGGTCGCAGGATGCTCTAGCCCCGCTCCGCCCTGCCGATGGCAGCCCGGACCCGCTCCAGCCCCGACCGGTATCCCGCCTGGAGCAACCCGACATCGCTGCCCAGCCCGAGCATGCGGTAGCCCCGCGCGTGCATGGCCGCCACCAGCGTCGCGTCGCCGTCCATGATGCCGGCGGTCTTGCCTGCCGCCCCACAGGCGGCGGCCAACCGGTCGGCGGCGGCGAGGAAGTCGGCGTGGTCGAAGCGCCCGGGGATGCCCAGGGAATCCGTCAGATCGTAGTGGCCGAGCCAGCCGACATCGATCCCCGGCGTGGCAAGGATGTCGAACGCGTTGTCGATTCCGGCCGCGCTCTCGATCAGCGCGATGACCAGGACGGCGTCGTTGGCAGCGCGCATCGTCTCGGCGATGTCGGTCGTGGCGTAGGAGTCGTGGGCGACCCGGAAGGCGAGGCCGCGCCGGCCCTCGGGGCGGTAGCGGCAGGCGTCGGCGAGTTCGGCGGCCTGGGCGGCGGTCTCCACCATCGGGGCCATGATCCCCATGGCGCCGGCGTCGAGCACCGGCGCGATCAGGTGATAGGCGATGCCGGGCACGCGCACCAGCGGGACGATGCCGACCCCGCGCGCCAGAGCGCACTGGGCCTTGATCGTCTCGATCCCCGCGCCGGAATGCTCCATGTCGAGGATCACGTATTCCGCGCCTGCCGCCGCCAGCGACGCCGGCAGGCCCGGGGTGAAGAACTCGAACGCCATCACACCGTGGACCGTGTCTCCCGCCTCGACGGTACGGCGGACGGTGTTCTCCGGGATCATCCTCGTTCTCCCTGCCTGACGGCCGGCCCCACGCCGGCCGGTGGGACCGGTCAGCCGGCCTTTCGGGTCGCCCGCCGGGTCGCCAGGCGGGTCGCGTAGTCGATCGCCTCGATCATGCTGCGCGCGTTGGCGAGCCCTTGGCCGGCGATGTCGAAGGCCGTGCCGTGATCGACCGAGGTGCGCACGATGGGCAGGCCGAGCGTGACGTTGACGCCGCTCATGTCGGTCCAGCGCCCGGTCTCCGGATCGATGCGGAAGCCCAGCAGCTTCACCGGGATGTGCCCCTGGTCGTGGAACATGGCGACCACGGCGTCGAACTGGCCGGCGGCCGCCTTCACGAAAATGGTATCGCCCGGATAGGGGCCGGACACGTCGTGCCCGCCCGCCCGGGCCTCGTCGATCGCCGGGCGGATGACGGCGTCGTCGGCATCGCCCAGCAGTCCGCCTTCCCCGGCATGGGGATTGAGCCCGCACACCGCCACCCGGGGCGCGGCGATGCCCAGGTCGCGCATCGCGTCCAGCGTCAGCCCGATGACCTCGCGCACGCGCGCCGGCGTGACGCGCGAAGGAACGTCGGCCAGCGCGACATGGGTCGAGACATGGGTCACGCACAGCCGCTCGTGCGCCAGCATCATGCAGACGCTCGGGCTCCCGGTCAGATCGGCCAGCAGCTCGGTATGCCCGGAATAGGCGTAGCCCGCCCGGTTCAGCGCGTCCTTGCTGATCGGTGCCGTGACGATGGCGTCGACGCGGCCGGCGAGGGCCAGATCCACCGCCCGCGCCACGGCCGCATGGGCGAGGCGCCCGGCCTCGGCGGACAGCTGGCCGGGGACCAGCTCCGATTCCGTGTCCGCGGCCTCGGCCACGACGATCCGCGGGTATGCGACCGGGCTCTCGCCCGCGACGAGGGTCACGTCGAGACCGAGCCGTCGCGCGGCGGCCTCCAGCACGCGCCTGGTCCCCACCACGACGACCGGCGGTCCGTCTCCGCCGAGCTCGGCCAGGGCCTTGAGCAGGATTTCCGGGCCGATGCCGTTGGGATCGCCCATCGTCACGGCGATCCGGGAGGGTCCGCCGTCAGTCATCATTGCCATCCTCTTCCAACTCGAACTGCCGTATCAGAAATGCGGGATCGCCGAAGCCGCCCGATTTGCTGACGACCTCCACCCCCGCCCAGGCGCCGTCGCCGAAGCGCGACACCGGGATTCCCGCCTGGAGCGTGCGCTCGACCACCAGCCGTGTCGCGCCGAGGGCGACCGACAGGTCGTGCAGCGTCGCGCCACCCATGATGACGAGCCGTTCCGGCGCCGGGACCGACCCTGCCAGCGCCGCGAGACGATCGGCGATGGCCGCGCGGGTCGTCGTGGCGTCGCCCGCCATACCGGCGGTCATGTCGACGATCAGCGCCCGCCCGCCGCCGTTTCGCCGCGCCGCGACCGTGCGGGCGATGGCGTCCGGCCCGGATCCGGGGGCGGGGGTGAGCACGATCCCGGGCCATCGCTCCGCGGCCACCCGCATCTGTGCGACCGCGGCGGGGGCGACGGACCCGCAGATCGCCAGCGTGGCGCCGATTCCATGAGCGCTCGGTCCCAAGTCGCGTTCGGCCGTGGGCTCCGGCGCGTTCGAGGCATCGACGCGCGCGAGCGCCCCGGCGAGCCCGGCGGCGCCGCACCACAGCACCGGTTCGGCCAATTCGGGGCCGGCGGCCGCGATCCGGTCCAGATGGTCGGTCGCCGTCACGTCGCAGACCAGGGCATCCGCGCCCGAAGGCCGCACCGGCGGGCGGATGCGGCGCGCCCGGATCCCGTGTCGTGCCAGGGCGTCTATCAGGTCCGTCTCGCTGGGCCGCCAAGTGCCCGATCCCGGGTCGCACCACCATTGGCGTCCGGCGCAGGTAATCCGCCGCTGCTCGGGAAAGCCCGGCGCCACCACGAGGCTGCGGAACCCCCCGGCGCGCATCAGCGCGGCGGTCTCCGCCATGGCGTGGCCGCGCAACAGGCTGTCGATCTTCTTGTAGGCCCGGTCGGCGCCGGCCAGTCGCGGCGCCACACGGGCGACGCGCGCCGCCGCCTCGCTTTCCGGGACGTCGCGGGTTTCGGTGTCGACGGCGATGTCCTCGGGCCAGGGTGCCGCGGCGCCGGGGAGCAGGACGGTCATCGGCCGCAGCCGGTCGGCGAAGGCGCCCGCGGCGTCGAGGGCACCGGTCAGGTCGTCGGCGATGATCCGGATGCCCGCCATCAGCCCGGCTCGAGCGGGGCGACGGTGACGGTGAGCCCGGCCTGCTCCAGCCGCGCGAGGTCGGCCGGCGACGCGCCGCTGTCCAGAATCACCTCGTCCACGCCCGTGTCGGGGACCACGCTGGCGAAGGCGACATCGTCGAACTTGGATGAATCGACGAGGAGGATACGCCGCCGCGCGGCGGCGATCATCGCCCGCTTCATCGTGGCCAACTCGACCGAGGTCTCGCTCAACCGCCCGTCGCCCATGGCGTGAATGCCGAGCAGGGCCACGTCGGCGCGCAGGCCCTGCAGGAACGACAGGCCCGGATCGCCGACCAGCGTGCGCGAGCGCTGGCGAAGCGTGCCGCCGACGACGATCAGCCGCCCCGGCGCGTCGGCCATGACTTCCCCGATCCTGAGGTCGTTTGTGACCGCGGTCAGACTGATCCCCCGCTCGACCAGCCAACGCGCCGCTTCCAGAACGGTCGAACTGGAATCGAGGATGACGCTCTGACCGGGCTCGATGCGCGCGGCGGCCACGGCGCCGATGGCGACCTTGGCGCCGTGCGCGACGGCCGAGCCGATCTCGTGGTCCGGCTCGAACGTCGTTCGAGGCAGCGTGCGCACCGTCGCGCCGCCGCGGGACCGCTCCAGATAGCCCTGATCGGCCAGGAACTGCAGGTCGCGGCGCACCGTCGAGGTCGAGGCGCCGATCCCCTCCGCCAAGCTGTCGATGGAGGCGCCGCCGTCGGCCCTGACGATCTCCAGGATGCGGGCTCGCCGCTGCGCCGGAATCATCTCCCTGTTCCTTCCCACGGGAAAGCACGGAACCTGTCAGAACCTATCATATTTCGTCATTCTGAGGCTCCAAAGATTGAGTGCCGGCGCAATTTCAGTGGTAATTGTGGTTTTTCATTGGGTTATACCCCTCCTGAGCCAAGATGGCATATCAACTGTTGTCATGTCCGTGCAACTATGGGACGGTTTCCATAATGACAAGCCGACGACCGGGGCCGGCCGGGCCGGACCCACGGACGGGCATCGCGGCGGCCTCGCGGAGGTCGCTCCGCGAGCGAACGGGAGGGGGGACACGACCATGATCCACAGGTGCATCGCGCCCGCGGCGGCGCTGGTCTGCGCGACCGCGCTCATGACGGTGGCCGGAGCCGCGTCGGCGCAGGACGTCGTCGGCGTGAGCTGGCGGCATTTCCAGGAGGAGCGCTGGCGGATCGACGAAGCCGGCATCCTCGCGGCGCTCGAGGGCACGGGCTGGGAGTATGTCAGCGCCGACGCCCAGAGCGACCCGCAAAAGCAGCTCTCCGACGTCGAAACCCTGATCGCCCAGGGCGCCGACGTGCTCGTCATCCTGGCCCAGGACAGCCAGGCGATCCGCCCGGCGATAGAGCGCGCCCAGGCCGAGGGCATCCCCGTGATCGCCTATGACGCGCCGGTGGACATGGCCGACGTGCTCTTCGTCAGCTTCGACAACGTGGCGGTCGGACGGCTCATGGCCGAGGCGATGGTTGCCGCCCAGCCCGACGGCCGCTGGGCCCTGATCGAGGGCGACTCGGCCCACCCGATCGTCGACGTCTTCCGGTCCGGTCAGATGCAGGTCCTCGGCCCGAAGATCGAGAGCGGCGAGATCGAGGTCGCAGCCCAGCAGAATACCGAGAACTGGAAGCCCGACGTGGCCCAGAACACCATGGACCAGATCCTCACCGCCAACGCCAACGACATCGACGCGGTGCTGGCGATGAACGACGGCATGGCGGGCGGCGTCGCCTCCGCGCTGGCGGCGCAGAACATGCTGGGCGTGGCGCTTTCGGGCCAGGACGGCGATGTCGCCGCGCTCAATCGCATCGCCAAGGGGCACCAGACGGTGACGATCTGGAAGAACGCCTACGATCTCGGCGAGGCGGCCGGCGAGGCGGCGGTCGCCCTGGGCGGCGGCGCGACCCTGGAGGAGGTGGCGACGTCCACATTCACGACGCCCTCCGGGATCGAGCAGCCCGCCGTCCTGCTGGAGCCGGTCGCCATTACGCGGGACAATCTCGACGTCGTCGTCGACGCCGACTGGATCGACCGCGAGGGACTCTGCCAGGGCGTCGAGGCGGATGCCCCGGCCGCCTGCCAGTAGCGGGACCGAGGGGCGGCCGGCGGCGGCCGGGTCCGGCACCGGACCCGGATCGGACGCCGGCGGCCGCCTTCCGGGCGGATCATCATGACCTCGCGCGACGCCGAGAGCCCGTCCATGCTGCCGCCGCTGGCACGCGCGCTGTCCCTGCGTCTGGGGCTCGACACGCGTCTGCTGGGCATGTTGGCGATCCTGGCGGTGATCTGGATCGTCCTGGACATCCTGACCGGCGGCATCTTCCTGACCGCCCGCAACCTCTTCAATCTCTCCCTGCAGGTCGCCGTGGTCGGGATCATGGCGACCGGCATGGTGCTCGTGATCGTGTCGCGCAACATCGACCTGTCGGTCGGGTCGGTGCTCGGCTTCGTCGGCGTGCTTGGGGCGCTCGCGCAGGTCCAGGCGCTCGGCGTGGGCACCTGGTACACGTGGTGGGTGGCCGTGCTGGTCATGCTGGCCGCGGGCACGCTGATCGGCGGGCTGCAGGGGGTGATCGTCGCCCGCGGCTACGTGCCCGCCTTCGTCGTGACCCTGGGCGGGCTGCTGTTCTTCCGCAACGCGGCCTGGCAGATCAACGAGGGGCGGACCATCGCGCCGCTCGACGAGACCTTCCAGCTCATCGGCGGCGGGCTCTACGGCACGATCGGGCCGTTGTGGAGCTGGGTCGTCGGCGCCGTCGCCATCGTCGCGATCGTCTACGCCAGCCTCGCCGCCCGGCGCAAGCGGCGCCGCTACGGCTTCGCCGTCCGGCCGCTGGCGGCCGAGATCGCGATCCTCGCCGTCGCCTGCGGCATGGTGGTCGCCTTCGTCGTGGTGATGAACGCCTATGACCGGCCCGGCACCGACCGGCCGATGGGCATCGCTCTGCCGGTCCTGATCCTGATCGCGGTCGCCGTCATCATGTCGGTCGTCGCCAACCGCACCCGCTTCGGGCGCTTCGTCTACGCCATCGGGGGCAGTCCCCGGGCGGCGGAGGTGGCCGGGATCAACGTGCCCTGGATGATCGTCAAGGTTTTCGCGCTGATGGGGTTCCTGGCCGGCCTCGCCTCGATCGTGATCACGGCGCGGCTCAACGCCGGCGCCAGCGTCACCGGCACGCTGACGGAGCTCAACGTCATCGCCGCGGCGGTGATCGGCGGAACCTCGCTGGCCGGCGGCGTCGGTACCATCTACGGCGCCGTGCTGGGCGCGGTGTTCATGCAGAGCCTGGAGAACGGCATGGTGCTGCTCGGCATCTCGACGCCGTTCCAGAAGATGGTGCTCGCGACGGTGCTGGTCGCGGCGGTCTGGATCGACATGGCCTACCAGCGGCGGCGGAAATGACCGGCGGGCCCGTCGAGTCCGCCGCGCCGCTGGTCGAGATGCGCGGCATCACCAAGGCCTTCGGCGGCGTGCGCGCGCTGGAGGACGTGTCGCTCGATCTCGGGCGCGGCGAAGTGGTCGGCCTGCTCGGCCACAACGGCGCCGGCAAGTCGACGTTGATCAAGATCCTGTCGGGCCTTCATGCCGCCGACGCGGGGGAGATCCGGATCGGTGGCGAGCCGGTCGCGATCGAGACGCCCCATGATGCCAAGCGCCTGGGGATCGAGACGATCTACCAGGACCTGGCGCTGGCCGAGAACCTGGATGCGGTCGCCAACGTCTTTCTGGGCCGGGAGCGCTTCAGCCGCTTCGGCCTGCTCGACGAGGAAGGCATGGAACACGAGACCCGGGCGCTGATGGATCGCATGCAGCTGCGCCTGCCGTCTCTGCGCCTGTCGGTCAGCCAGCTCTCCGGCGGCCAGCGCCAGGCAATCGCCATCGGCCGGGCAGTGTACTTCGACGCCCGCATCCTGATCATGGACGAGCCGACGGCGGCGCTCGGCCCGGCCGAAACGGCCAAGGTCGCCGAGCTGGTCGATACCCTCAAGCGTCAGGGGATCGGCATCCTGCTGATCAGCCACGACATCCACGACGTCTTCGACCTGTCGGACCGCGTCACCGTGCTGCTCCACGGCCGCAACGTCGGCACCTGCCGGACCGCCGACGTGACCACGGACGAGATCCTGGGCATGATCATCTCGGGCCGGCTGCCCGACGGCTATGCGGGGCCCGCTCCGCCCATGGAGCGCCGGGCCGTGTCGGAGACGGTCGAATGACCGCGATCGCCGGCATCGTCGACGCCCATATCCACTTCTGGAAGCTCGACCGCGGCGACTACACCGCGCTGACGCCGGAGATGGGGCCGCTTCTGGCCGACCACCTGCCCGAGACACTGGCGCCGCACCTGGCCGCCGCCGGCGTCGACGGGATCGTCGTCGTGCAGGCGGCCGAGACCCTGGCGGAGACGGACTACCTGCTGGGCCTGGCCGAGGCGACGCCGTTCATCCTTGGCATCGTCGGCTGGCTCGATCCGCGCGACGAGGGGGCCGGTGCGACCGTCACCCGTGGTGCCGGGCAGCCGGCGCTCAAGGGCTACAGGCCCGTGGTGGACGACAACGTCTCGATCGCGTGGCTCGCCGACCCGGCCTGCGGACCCGGCCTGGAGGCGATGGCGCGCCACGGCGCCGTGCTCGACATCCTGGTCCAGAATCCGGACGAGCTGCCCTTCGCCCTGGATGTCGCGCGCCGCCATCCGGACCTGACGATCGTGCTCGACCATTGCGGCAAGCCCGACATCGCCGGCGGGCGGTTCGACGAATGGGCCCGGGATATCGAAGGGCTCGCCCGAGTGGGCCATGTGCGCTGCAAGCTCTCGGGCCTGCTCAATCGCGCCGCGCCGGGCGCCGGTGCCAAGGCGGTGCGCCCGTACGCGGACCATGTCCTGGCGAGCTTCGGCGCCGGGCGCGTGCTCTGGGCGAGCGATTGGCCGCCGCTGACCCTCGCCGGGTCCTATGCCCGCTGGTGGGAGATCACGGACGCGCTGCTGTCTGGGGCCTCGGCGGACGAGCGCGCGGCGATCCTGGGCGGCACGGCGCGCACGACCTACGGACTCTGAGGGCCGGGCTCACCCGTTTCCCGGGCCCTCGTTGACGAGCCCCTCGGTCGCGAGCTCCTCCCAAAGGTCCTCTGGAACGATGGCCGACATCCGCTCGATCGCCACCGCGACCTCGTCCGGCGCGGCGAACCCGGTGACGACGGCGGAGACTGCCGGGTGGCGCAGCGGGAACTGCAGGGCCGCGGCCGGCAGCGCGACGCCGTGGCGCGCGCACACCGCCGATATTCGGGAGACGCGATCGAGCACTGGCGGCGGCGCGGGGGCGTAGTTGTACAGGGCGCCGGGCCTCGCGCCCGTCGCCAGGATGCCGCTGTTGAACGGCCCGCCGACGACGACCGGAACACCCCGCACCGCCGCGGCCGGCAGGAAGCGCTCGGCTGCCCCCTGGTCCAGCAGCGTGTAGCGGCCCGCAAGCAGGACGATGTCCAGGTCCATCGCCTCGATCGCCGCGAGGGCGACGTCGCTGTCGTTGAGGCCGATCCCGATCGCGGCGACGGTGCCCTGATCGCGCAGTTCGACTAGTGCGCGGTAGGCTCCGTCCAGGGCCTCGCGGAACACATCGGGCTGGCGGTCGCCATGGGTCCAGCGGTCGATGTCGTGGATCAGCGCGATGTCGACCCGGTCGACGCCCAGGCGCGACAGGCTCTCCTCCAGCGAGCGGTAGGCGCCGTCACGTCCGTAGTCGAAGCGCACGGCGGCATCCTGGCCGAAGGCGGGGCGGGACGGATCGAGCCGCCGGCCAACCTTCGTCGACAGTACCACCTCGCCGCGCGGCACGTCCCGCAAAGCGAGGCCGATCCGGCGCTCGCTGTGGCCGGTGCCGTAAAGCGGGGCTGTGTCGAGATAGGTCATCCCGCGGGCGATCGCCGCATGGACGGTCGCCACGGCATCGGCGTCGGACAGGGAGTGGTGGGCGTTGCCGATCGGCCCGGCCCCGAAGGCGAGCCCACGGGCGGTCGTGGCCGCGATCTGGTCGCACAGGGTTCGGCGCCGCACCGTCCCGTCCTTGGCTATCCGCTCCATCGAACCGCCCTGTCCGCGCTGTCCCGGCGGTCACGATAGGATGCGGGTCCTCGCGCGCCAAGGACGGCTTCGTCACGGGTTCGTCGCCGAGCGGCCCTTCGAGGCCTTGTCACGGGAACGGGTCCCGAGTGCGGTAGTGTCGGGGCTGTGGCAAGGGCATTGTCACGGGAACTGTGTCCGAGTGCAGCAACGTTGGACTGGTAGCGCGCGTCATGCTGCTGCGGTCGCGGTTTCCCACGTATCGAGGGCCGCGGCACGGAACCGGCGGAGTGTGGCTCGGGAGATCAGGTGGCGCTGAAGATTGAAGGCGTTGTAGACGGCGGCGTGAAGGGCGGGGAAGCGCTGGGCCGATCTCGGTGACTTTAAGCGCTGCAGCTCGCGTTCTCGCCGCCGGGTCGGCTGATGCGAGACCTCGGCCCGATTGTTGAGCCTCAGGCCATGGACGTGCCGCGCC
>JAVJUS010000142.1:0-151593 GCA_040220455.1 Azospirillaceae bacterium | reverse complement strand
CCGCCGCCTCCACGGCGGCCGCCTCCTCGACGATGCCCGCGGCCCGGCCGCGCCGGGCGTCGTTCTGGCGCCGGCACAAATACACCCTCGCGCCCGCCGCCTTCCTGGCGCCGGGCATGATCATGTTCGCCGTCTACGTGGTCGCGCCGATCTTCGAGAGCATCGGCATCAGCTTCTACGAGTGGGACGGCATCAGCGCGCCGGAGTTCATCGGCCTCGCCAACTACGTCGAGCTGATGGACGATCCAGCGTTCTACACCTCGCTGAAGAACAACATCATCTGGCTCGTGCTCTACATGCTGGCCGTGCCGGGCGGGCTGTTCATCGCGCTGTTCCTGAACCAGACGGTCTTCGGCATCCGGCTGGTCAAGTCGCTGTTCTTCTTCCCCTTCGTGATCAGCCAGGTGGTCGTCGGGCTGGTCTTCTCCTGGTTCTACGACCCGAGCTTCGGCCTGCTGGCCCAAGCGTTCGAGTTCGTCGGCCTCGACCCGATCCCGATCCTGGCCGACGAGCGCACCGTCACCTACGGCATCATCGCCGCCGGGCTGTGGCCGCAGATCGCCTATTGCATGATCCTTTACCTGACCGGCCTCAACAACGTGAACGCCGAGCAGATCGAGGCCGGGCGCATTGACGGCGCCGGCGGCTGGACCCTGCTGCGCCACATCGTGCTGCCCCAGCTCCGCCCGGCGACCTTCATCGCGGTGGTGGTCACGGTGATCGGCGCGCTGAGGTCGTTCGACCTGATCTCGATCATGACCCAGGGCGGGCCCTACGGGTCGAGCCGCGTGCTCGCCTACTACATGTACGAGCAGGCGCTCAGCGAATACGGCTATCGCATGGGCTACGGCGCGGCGATCGCCACGGTGCTGTTCGCCATCATGATGATCTACATCACGATCTTCCTGGTGCGCATGTTCGCCGCAGAGCGGAGGGGCGGCTGATGTTCCCGCGCCCGATCCAGAAGGCCTCGCCGCCCGCCCGCGGGCTCTACAAGGTCGCCCTGCCGGTCAGCCTGGTGATCTGGCTGCTGCCGCTGCTGGCCGTAATGTTCACCTCGATCCGCGGCGCCGGCGACATCACCTCGGGCAACTACTGGGGCTGGCCGAGCCGGTTCGCCTGGGACAACTACGTGGCGATCTTCGACAATTCGCCCATCGGGCAGTACATGTTCAACAGCTTCAAGGTGACGATCCCGACGGTGATCGGCGCCGTGGCCCTGTCCTGCCTGACCGGATTCGCGCTCGCGATCTATCGCTTCAAGCTGAACCTGGTCGTCTTCTTCATGTTCGTGGCGGGCAACTTCGTGCCCTTCCAGATCCTGATGGTGCCGGTGCGCGACCTGACGCTGCGGCTGGGCATGTACGACACGACCCTGGGCCTGGTGATGTTCCACATCGCCTTCCAGACCGGATTCTGCACGCTGTTCATGCGCAACTTCATCCGCGGCCTGCCCTACGAGCTGATCGAGGCGGCGCGGGTCGAGGGCGCGACCGAATGGCAGGTCTTCCACCGCATCGTGCTGCCGCTGATGCGCCCGGCGATCGCGGCGCTGTCGGTGCTCATCTTCACCTTCATCTGGAACGACTATTTCTGGGCCACGGTGCTGGTCCAGGGCGACCACGCCATGCCGATCACGGCAGGGCTCAAGTCGCTCAACGGCCAGTGGATCGCCGCCTGGCACCTGGTCTCCGCCGGCTCCATCGTCGCCGCGCTGCCGCCGGTGGCCATGTTCTTCGCCATGCAGCGCCACTTCATCGCCGGCCTGACGCTCGGCGCGACCAAGGGCTGATCTCCCCCTGCCGCCGGGCCGGGCCCTCCCGGTTCGCGCTCGGCCCGGCGGCTCCCCTCTCTCCCTACCAGTCGCGGAGCGACGATGACCGACCGCCCGATCCGCCTGGACGCCGGCGCGACGACCCTGCTGATCGACGCGCGCGGCCCGGGCATGCCGCGGATCCTCTACTGGGGCGCCCGCCTGCCCGGCGCCACGGACACAGCCGTCCTGGCCCAGGCCGATGCCCGCCCGATGCCCAACGCGGTGCTCGACGCCGACGTCCGGCCGGGCCTGCTGCCCGAGCCGGGGCTCGGCTGGTTCGGCCGGCCGGGCCTGGCCGGCGCGCGTGACGGACGGGACTTCGCCACCGCCTTCGCCGTGGACGGCGTGGAGACCGAGGAGAGCCGGGCCGTCTTCCGCCTGTCCGACCCCGTGGCCGGGCTGTCGCTGGTCCTGACCATCGCGATCGATCCGCCGACCGGCGTCCTCGCCGCCTCCAGCCGGCTGACCAATACCGGCGACGCGCCCTACGCCCTGCAGGCGCTGGCCGCCGCGGTCTGGCCGGTGCCCTTCGACGCCACCGAGGCCCTGGTCCTGGACGGCCAGTGGAACGGGGAGTTCCGGGAGGCGCGCCAGGCGCTCGGCCTCGGCGCATTCCTGCGCGAGAACCGGCGCGGGCGGACCTCCCACGACCGCTTTCCGGGTCTCGTCCTCGGCCGGCCGGGCTTCGGCGAGCGCGCCGGCGCGGTACACGGCCTTCATCTGGGCTGGAGCGGCAATCACGCCCTGGCGGTGGAGCGCTCGGTCGACGGCACGGCGCTCGCCTACCTCGAGCCGCTGCTGGAGCCCGGCGAGATCGTGCTGGCGCCGGGCGAGTCCTACGAGACGCCCACCGCGTACGGCGTCTTCGCGCCGGACGGGCTGGAGGACATGGCCGCGCGCTTCCACGGCTTCGCCCGCCGCCGTCTGATCGACTGGCCGGGCGGCGTGCCGGCGCCGCGGCCGGTTCATCTCAATACCTGGGAGGCGGTCTATTTCGACCACGACCTGGAGGCGCTGACGGCGCTCGCCGAGGCCGGCGCGGCGCTCGGCGTGGAACGCTTCGTCCTCGACGACGGCTGGTTCCGCGGGCGCGACGACGACACCCGGGCGCTCGGCGACTGGACGCCCGATCCGCGCAAATGGCCGAACGGGCTAGGCCCGCTGGCCGAGCGGGTCGCCGCGGCCGGCATGCAGTTCGGCCTGTGGGTCGAGCCGGAGATGGTCAATCCCGACAGCGACCTGATGCGCGCCCATCCCGACTGGGCCCAGGCGCTCGAGGGCCGCGACCGGCCGATCGGGCGCCACCAGCTCGTCCTCGACCTGACCCGGGTGGACGTGTCGGACCACCTCTTCGCCTGCCTGGACACGCTGCTCGACGCCTATCCGGTGGCCTATCTCAAATGGGACATGAACCGGGACGTCGCGCCGCGCGCCCGCACCGGGGCGGAGGCGGCGGGCCGGCCGGGCGCCGACGCCCAGACCCGGGCCTACTACGCCCTGATCGACCGGCTGCGGGTGGCCCATCCGGGCGTGGAGATCGAGAGCTGCGCCAGCGGCGGCGGCCGGGTCGATTTCGGCGTGCTGTCCCGGGTCCACCGGTTCTGGCCGTCGGACAACAACGACGCCCTGTCGCGCCAGGCGATCCAGCGCGGTTTCCTGCGCTTCCTGCCGCCGGAGGTCATGGGCGCGCATATCGGGCCGAGCCCGGGGCACACCACGGGCCGGCGGCTCGATATCGGCTTGCGGGCCGCGACGGCGCTGATCGGGCATATGGGCCTGGAGCTCGACGTCCGCGCCCTGGACGCCGACGAGCGCCACGCCGTCGCCGCCGCCATCGCGGTCTACAAGGAATGGCGCGGCGTGATCCATTCGGGCCGGGTCGTGCGGGCGGACAGCGCCGATCCGACCCTGGCGGCCCACGGCGTCGTCGCGCCCGACCGGGGCCGGGCGCTCTTCGTCGTCGCGCGGACCGGCGACGCGCCGACCCGCATCGCCCCGCCGCTGGCGCTGCCCGGCCTCGATCCCGATCGGGCCTACCGGGTCCGCCTCGCCTTGCCGGCCCCGGACGACGCCCGCATGACGACGCCCGTGCTGGAGGCGATCGCGGGGGAGGGGGCGCTGCTGCCGGGGGCCGCCCTGACGACGATCGGCCTGCGCCTCCCGGTGCTGTGGCCCGGGACGGCGCTGGTCCTGGCGGTGACCGAGGCGTGAGGGCGGGTGTCGCGCCACGCCGCCGGGGACCGGGCGCGTAGGTCGCGCACGGCCGGAGGCCGTGCGCGACGGCACCGGCGGGGCGTTGCGCAGCGCCTTTCGGCGCTGGGCAACCTACGAGCCGGGCAACCTACTCCGCCGCCGCGGTGTCGCGGCCGGGGACCAGGATGCCGTCGCGCTCGATCATGACCCATTCCGCCTCGCCCTCGCCGTCCGCCGCCTGGCAGCGGAAGCGGTAGGTGACCTCGCGGCCGGGCGGCCAGCGTCCCGCGCTCATGCCGGCGATCAGGGCTGCCTGGTGGGCGCAGCGCTCCTCGCTCGCATAGGCGATCGGCGAGAAACGGTGCTCGCAGATCGTAGGGCCCACACAGGCCACGACCATCAGTTCGAACATGGCGCCCTCCGGTGAATGTGTCGGATCGGTCTCGGCGATGCCGCGGCGGGATCTCCCGGTGTCGTCGTCCGGCTCGCGGCGCCGGGGCGCCCGTCCGGTTGGTATGACAGAATTGTTACATATCGATCCTATGCCTTCGTTAATCGCCGGCAAGTAGGAAATCGGTAAGCTTATTACCGCAGCATCGTTTCGCGCTGCCCGGCCCGCGCGGCCGGTCGCGCGTGCGAAACGAAACGATCCGACTCCAGGGCGGCTGCCCGCCGCCGCCCCCGCTGCTCGGGAGGGTGCCCGAATGACGTCTTCCGCCGCCGTCGCCGATCCGATCGCCGCGCTGGCCCGCCGCGGCGTCATCGACGAAACCGATGTCGCCGCGCTGCGCCGAGACGTCTTCGCCGACGGCGTGATCGACCGGGAGGAGGCCGAGGCCGTCTTCCGGCTGGAGCGCGCCTGCGCCGAGCGCCACGAGTCCTGGAACGCCTTCTATGTCGACGCGCTGACGGACTATTTCGTCTGGCGGCGGGAGCCGCGCGGCTACATCGACGAATCCGCGGCCGATTTCCTGCTCGACAATATCGGCCATCGCGGCCGGCTCGACGGGCCGACGGAGTTCGAGCTGCTGCTCAACGTCGTCCACTGGGCGGAGTCGGCGCCCGAGCGCCTGAAGGACGCCTGCATCGACGCGGTGCGCACCAGCGTCGTCGACCCGGCCGGTGCGGTCTATGGCCGCGAGCGGCGGCCCGGCGTGATCGACCCGGTGGATGTCGAGATCGTGCGCCGGATCGTCTATGCCCGCTCGCTCGACGGCTCGATCACCGTGACCCGGCGCGAGGCGGACATGGTCGTCGACCTGCACGACGCCACGCGGGACGCCGACAACGCCGAGACCTGGCCCGATCTCTTCGCCAAGGTGGTCGCCTGCCACCTGCTGTTCCCGCGCGGCGCCCCGGCGCTGCCCGACGCCGACACGGTGCGCCGGCGCGAGGCCTGGATGGCCGAGCGGCGCGGCTTCGGCGCCCTGCTCGGCGCCGTCGGCAAGGCGGTCGCGCGCGGCGATATCGATTTTCGCGGCGCCTGGCAGGAGCTCGACCCCTTCGGCGCCGAGGCCCGGCGTCGCGTGGCCGAGCGGGAGGTCGCCGCCGAGGCCGAGGCCGCGCGCCGCGAGGGCGTCGACGAGGCCGAGGCCGAATGGCTGGTCGCCCGCCTCGCCGACGATCCCCGCGCGGTGCAGCGCCTGCCGGTGCGCGCGCTGCTGATGTTCCTGCGCCGGGAGGCGCGCTTCATCGCTCCCGCGCTGGAGCCCGTGCTCGACCAAGCCGGGATCTGAGGCGGGCCCGACAGAGCCCGCTTCAGCGCTGTTGCTGCGCTGCAACAACCGGGCGGGAAATACACCGCTGTCGCCGCTGGAAATGTATCAGCGGTAAGCATCGCCATGGGCGGCTTCGCGCGACCCGCTCCCCATAGGTGTATAAAGGCCCGCTTTCCGACTCACGCGCGAAAGCCGCCGCCAGCTTGAGTTCTTCTGCGGCCTGTACGGCTTTGGGCCATGCCGGTCGATCGGCATTCACACCGAACGGGCTACGTCGTTGGCAACGCGTTAACATGCGCCACAATCGCCATTAGAGTCACTTATAGGTCGTTGCCAGTTCTGCCGGGCTCGACCTAATTTGCTGCTGTGACCCGCCGGCGAGCGCCCAATGAACGCAGTCAAAGAGCAATCAATCGACTCGCCCGACTTCTTCGAATATTCGGCTGTGGATGATGGCGACCTTCTCCGGTTCGACCATCGTTCGCAACGGGTGAAGAGGGCGATCGACATTCTCCTCGCCGGCGGCGCGCTGCTGGCGACACTGCCGCTGCTCGTCACCCTCTATATCCTCGTCCGGGCCGATGGCGGCCCCGCCTTCTTCGGTCATCGCCGGGTCGGCCGGGACAATCGCGCGTTCACCTGCTGGAAGTTCCGCACGATGGTCCCGGACTCCCAGGCCGTGCTGAACCGCCTCCTTCACGCCCATCCCGAATACCGCGACCAGTGGGAGCGCGAGCGCAAGCTCGATCCCGATCCGCGCATCACGGCGCTGGGCGCGTTCCTCCGGCGCACCAGCCTCGACGAGCTGCCCCAGCTTCTCAACGTGCTGCGCGGCGACATGAGCCTGGTCGGCCCGCGCCCGGTGATGGCCGACGAGCTCGAGCGCTTCTATCGCGACCGGTCGCGCTACTACCTGTCGGTCCGCCCCGGCCTGACGGGTCTGTGGCAGGTCTCCGGCCGCAACAGGCTGTCCTACCCGACCCGCGTGCGGCTCGACGCGTGGTACGTGCTGCACTGGTCGCTCGGCCTGGATCTCAGGATCCTGCTGCGGACCGTGCGCGTCGTCGCGTCGGGGCGCGGCGCGGTGTGACCACCCGGTCGCGCCGCCCCGTGCCCGCCGCCCCGTCGGATCCGCCTCCCGTGTCCCCCGGTCCCGCCCGCGCTGCCGGCGGCCGCCCCGGCCGCAGCCGGCCGATCGAGCGGCTGGCCGACTACTATGTAGGCGTGCCGGCGGTCTATGCGCTGGGCGCCCTGCGCACCGCACGGCCGGCGCCGGAGCGGGTCCGCCGCCTGGCGCTGCTTCAGACCGCGGCGATCGGCGACACGGTCCTGATGAGCGCCGTCGTCGCCGACCTGCGCCGCGCGTTGCCGGAGGCGGAAATTCACCTGCTCGCCGGGGCGAGCAACGCCCCGGCCGCCCCCCTGATCGCCGGGATCGACCGGGTCCATCGCCTCGACGTCAAGCGGGTGGCGCGCTCGGTCGCCTTCATCCGATCGCTCGGCCTCGACGCGCTGATCGATTTCGGGCCCTGGCCCCGGCTGAACGCGCTCTATGCGGCCCTGTCGCGCGCCGACTTCACCGTCGGCTTCGCCCGGCCGGACCAGCGCCGCCACTTCGCCTTCGACGCCCCGGTTGCCCATCGCGATGACCGGCACGAGATCGACAATCAGCGCGCTTTGCTCGCGCCTTTCGCCATCGCGCCGGAAGCCGGGCCGTCGCTCGCCGTGCCCGACGCGGCGCGCGCCTCGGTGGCCGCGCGCGGGCTCGAGGGCGTCACGGTGCTTCATCCCTGGCCCGGCGGCAGCGCGGCGGCGCTCAAGCGCTGGCCCGACGACCGCTGGATCGCGCTGGCCCGGGCGCTGGCCGCCGACGGCCATCGCCTCGTCGTCACCGGCGCGCCGGCCGATGCATCGGAAAGCCGGGCGCTGGTCGACCGCTTCGGCCTGTCCGACGCGGCCGCTACGGCGATCGCCGGCACGCTGGACCTGACCGAGACGGCGGCCCTGCTCGCCTCGGCGCGGGCGTTGGTCAGCGTGGATACCGGTGTGATGCATCTGGCCGCGGCCGCCGGCGCGCCGACCCTGGGGCTGCATGGCCCGACCTCGCCGGCGCGCTGGGGGCCGGTCGGCCCGCGGGTGGCGACGGTCGTCTCGCCAGATCCCCGGGCGGGATATCTGAGCCTCGGCTTCGACGTGCCCGCCGATCCGCCGGACGCCATGGCGGCGATCGAGACCGCGGCGGTGCGGGCGGCGCTCGACGAACTGCTGTCGGGGGGCCTGCCGTCGGCGGATCGGCTCGCCACGGCGGCGCGGAAGGGCGCGCTCCCGGGGAGCGCGGGCGGCGGCATGCTCACCAACGCGGTCGCCGCGGGGCCGGGACGCTAACAAGCGGGCAAGCCCATGCCCCGAATGAACTTTTCCGGCCATGCCGCCCGGGCGGTAGGATCACCGGGTTTCCAGCGGCAGGCCGCGCGGATCGCGACCGCGCGCCGGCCCGGGTATGGGGCCCGGGCAACGAGGATCGACCCACCATGGTGTTGCAGAAATATCTCCCGCTCATCCTGTTCACCGTGCTGACCAACGCGGCCGCCCAGATCATGCTGAAATACGGCATGACCTCGATCGGCCAGTTCGAGTTCGGCGCGCGCACGATCGCCACGACGGCCGGGCGGGTCGCGGTCAATCCGCTGATCATCCTGGGCCTGTTCACCTTCGCCATCAGCATGAGTTCGCACATGCTGGTTCTGTCGCGGGTCGAGCTGACCTTCGCCTACCCGTTCCTCAGCCTCGCCTACGTGGTCGTCGCGGTCTGGGGCTTCTTCATCTTCGGTGAGAGCATGAGCCTGTCGCGCGTCCTGGGCATCGCCCTGATCTGCGCGGGCACCTTCTTCATCGCCCGGAGCTAGGGCGAGCGGGGCCGGTGTCGGCCCGCGCGCCGGGAGGGATCGTACCCATGCGCCATGTCCTGATCGGCGGCGACGGCTTCGTCGGCCGCCACCTGACCCGGGCGCTGGTCGCCGAGGGCGAGTCGGTGCTGGTCGCCGACCTGCAACAGACCGCGCCCGACATCCCGGCCGGCGTCGCCTTCGTGCGCGCCGACGTGACCGACCCGGCGAGCCTCGACAGCGTGCCCGTGGGGCCCGACGACGTCGTCTACAACCTGGCGGCTCGGCTGCTGGTGCCGATCCTGCCGCGCGGCCAGCGCCAGGATTACTTCTGGAGCGTCAACCACGACGGCCACCGCAACGTCATCGAGCGGATGGAGCGCGCGGGCGCCGGCAAGCTGGTCTACTTCACGACCGACATGGTCTACGGCCATACCCGGACGACCCCGAAGACGGAAGACCACCCGGTCACCCCGCTCGGCCCCTACGGCGCGGCCAAGGCGGCCTCGGAGGCGCTGTGCCGCGAGGCCCGGTCGCGCGGCATGTCGGTCTCGATCTTCCGGCCGCGCCTGATCATCGGGCCGGGCCGGCTCGGCATTCTGTCCAAGCTGTTCCGCCTGATCGACCTGAACCTGCCGGTGCCGGTCATCGGCAACGGGCGCAACCCTTACCAGTTCATCTCCGTTTACGACTGCGTGACGGCCGCGAAGGCCGCCGCCGGGCACGGCTGCCCGAACGGGGAGTGGAACCTGGGCTCGCTCGAGCCGCCGCCGGTCGAGCGGCTGCTGGGCGATCTGATCAAGCGCGCGGAGAGCCGGTCGATCCTCCTGCGCACGCCGGCCGGGGCGGTCAAGGCGACCCTCGGGGCTCTCGACCGGCTGGGCATGCCGCTGATGGATCCCGAGCAGTACCTGATCGCCGACGAGACCTGCATCCTCGACGTCTCGAAGGCGGAGCGGGAGCTCGGCTGGCGGCCGCAATACCGCGACAGCGACATGCTGATCGCGGCGTTCGAGGAGTACCGTCGCGGCCGGACGGCCGGGGCGCGCGTGCCGGCGCGCGAGGCGGCGCGCTGAGGCGGCCGCGGGGCCGTGGCGGCGGTGCGGCGCGCCGTTGCGGCCTGGAAGCGACGTAGGAGCGATCGTGCTCCGATCCGGGGCCTGCGTCGGATCGGGGGCCGCTCGGGGCCGAACGGGAGCCATCGGAGCATGGCAAAGGGGCGCGCCGCCTTCTTCTGGAAGGCGGTCGAGAACATCGTCAGCCAGTTCGTCTCGCTCGGCATCTTCCTGTTGCTGGTGGCGCTGCTCGACCCGTCGCATTTCGGCCTGTTCGCCGTCGTGCTGGCGATCAACGAGTTCGCCAAGATCGTCTTCGAGAACACCTTCACCCAGGAGATCGAGCGCAGCCCGCGGATCGACAGTACGCGCTGCTCGACCGCCTACTGGCTGACGGCGGGCGTGGCGCTGGCGGTCTACGCGGTGATCTTCGCCGCCGCGCCGCTGGCCGACCGGCTGATCGCCGACGGCCCCGGGGCCGAGGTGGTGCGCGTCGCCGGACTGGCGATCCTGGCCGGGGCGGCGGGCAACGTGCACCAGTCGCTGCTGCGCCGGCGCCTGGCGTTTCGCGGCATCGCCATCCGCTCGCTCACCGCCCAGCTCGCCGCCGGCGTCCTCGCCGTCGCGCTCGCCCGAGCCGGCTACGGGGTGTGGGCGCTGGTCGCCCAGATCGTGCTGGCGGCCATCGTGATGTGCGTCTTCAACTGGGTGCTCGCCCGGTGGGTCCCGCGGCTGCGCTTTTCCCGCGCCATGGCCGTGGAACTGCTGCGCTTCGGCGGCACGGTCTCGACCAGCCGCCTGATCCGGATCGGCCGCATCCATCTGCTGCGCCTGCTCATCGGCTCGGCCTACGGCGTCACGCTGCTGGGCACCTTCACCGTCGCCCAGCGCATCGCGCGCACGACCGAGCGCGTCGTCGGGCTGACGATCGGCCAGGTCTCGCTGCCCTATCTGGGCCGCATCCAGGGCGATCCCGCCGCCTTTCACGGGCGCCTCGCGACGATCTTCGAATCCGCCGCCCTGATCGCCGCGCCGATCCTGCTCTGCCTCGCCGTGCTCGCGAGCCCGGCGATCGCCTTCCTGTTCGACGACGTATGGCTGCCGGCCGCGGCCTTCCTGCCGCCGCTGTGCGTCATCGCGTTCACGGAGATCCTGCTGGGCCTGGTCGGCATCGCGCCCAAAGCGCAAGGCCGGCCCCGCACCGAGGCGGCGATCTGGTTCTCGACCCTGGTCGTCGACCTGGGCACGGTCGGCGCCTTCCTCCTCGCCGGCGGCGACCTGGTCGCGGCGATCTGGACCGTCGCCGCGCTGCGCGTCCTCCTCCTGGCAGGCGCGCTGGTCGTCGTTCGCAAGGCGGTGTCGCTCGACGGCGGCGACCTGATGCGCCGGGCCTGGGCGCCGATCGCCGCCAGCGTCGCGATCTACCTGGCCTATCGCTGGGCCTCGGCGGACATGGCGACGCCGGGGCCCATCGCGATGGCCCTGCACGGCACGGCGATCCTGGCGGTCTACGCCGCCGCGGTCGGCCTGCTCGACAACCGCCTCGCCCGCCGCTTCGTGGGCACGGTCAGACCCCGTGCCCGAACCCCCGCCGCCGGAACCGGGATGCCTGGCCGATGAGCGACACTCCCTCCGCCCCCCGCGTGCTCGTCGTCTCCGGAGCCGATGAGCGCTACGCCCACCTGCTCGACGACCTGATCGCCTCGCTGCGCGACACCGGGATCGCCGGGCGCGTCGATATCGGCGTCTTCGACCTGGGCCTCGCGCCGGAGACCCGGGCGCGCTACGAGGCCGAGGGCCTGCCCGTGGTGGCGCCGGGCGTCGAGCTCGAGGTGCCGGCCAAGTATCGTTGCGGCGGGCCTTATGTCGTGCTCTCCCGCCTGTTCATGCCGGAGTACTTCCCGGGCTACGACGTCTATGTCTGGATGGACTGCGACACCTGGGTGCAGACCGCCGACGCGGTCGATGCCTATGTCGAGGGCGCGTCCCGGCTCGGCGGCGCGGTCGGCGAGGAGCGCCACCCGACCTATCGCTTCGCAGCCAGGCTCAAGGGCTACACGCTCAAGAACCTGGTCAAGTGCTTCGGGGCGGCCGAGGGCGCGCGGCTGTTCGCCCGGGCGCACATCAACGCCGGTGTCTTCGCCTTCGCCGCCGACGCGCCGCACTGGGCGCTGTGGCGCGACATCCTGCAGACGGCGATGAACCGCTCCGGCCGGGTCGAGGCGACCAACCAGATGGCGCTGAACTACACCGTCTACCGGACCGCGGCGAAGACGGCCTTCCTGCCGGCGCACTACAACTGGATCTGCGACAAGGGCCCGCTGGCCTGGGATCCGGACCGCCGGCGCTACGTCGATACCGGCGCCGCCCATGGCGAGATCAAGGTCCTGCACCTGGCAGGCGCCGCCAAGCGCACGCCGATGCCGGTCCGCATCCTCGGCGGCGGCCGGGAGGCGCACCTGCTGCTCTATTCCCGCCGGCCCGAAGCGCTGGCGGACGCGGCATGACCGGCCGGCGCGATGTCATGGCCGGTGCCGGGCTGGGCGCCCTGGCCGGCCTCGTGGGTGGCGGGGCGGTGGGCGCCGGACCGGCCGCGGCGGCGGAGGGCAGCCTGATGCTCGGCACCGCGTCGGGCGGCGACGGCGCGAGCGGCGCCTTCGACAACCTGTCCGGCCTCGGCATTCCCTCGGTGCGCGACTTCGGCGCCGTCGGCGACGACGCGACCGACGACCTGCCGGCCTTCCGCGCGGCGATCGCCCACGCGCTGGAGACGACGAAGGGCAACTGGCGCGAGGATCACGCGGCCAACACGCCGATCTACGTGCCGCCCGGGCGCTACTACCTGTCCGGCGGGCTCGATATCGGACAGGTCTGCCTGATCGGGCTGGGCGATGCCCGGCTGCGCACCGACATGCGCGAGGGCGTGTTCCTCGACCACTCGGTCGAGCGCCACAAGCAGACCTACTACGACGCCCCGCCGGTCTTGTGGAACCTCTCGGTCGGCGGGCCGGGCCGGGGGGCCGACAACCGGCTGGTCGGCCTGCGTGTCGGGCGTGCCGGCGGGACCTTCCAGAACGTGACCCTGGCCGGCTTCCGCCACGCGGTGGAGACCGAGCGCTATGCCTACACGGTGCATTTCGACCACTGCAAGATGGCCGGCAACCATGTCGGCCTGATGTGGCCGCGCCTGTTCGGGGCGGCGGGGGAGAACATCACGCTCTTCCGCTCGACCCTGTCGAACAACGAGATCGGGATGGTGCTCAACCATACCCGCGACGAGGACGGCGACGGCGTCGGCGACGGCGCCGGCGGCGGGCCGGGCATCCACCTGATCGCGTGTTCCTTCGACTACAACACCGAGCGGCTAATCGAGATCGTGCGCCCGGGCGAGTACGCCAACGATGTCTTCTTCACCCCGGTCTTCCTCGCCTGCCATTTCGAGACCAACCACGAGACCACGGGCCGGGACACGGTGCGCATCCTCGCCGGCGGCGGCGCGCGCTTCATGGGCTGCACCTTCTGGGACGACCAGGGCGCGACGATCCTGCATGCCGAGCGCGACGGCGTGCTGATCGGCAACCACTTCGCCGTGCCGGGCGACGGGCCCTACTGCACCGGCGACATCCAGGCCTATGGCAACACCCAGCGCTATGGCGGCCAGGTCGTGGTCGCGCCGGGCACGGCCGACCTGCGGCCCGGCCCGCCGGTCGACTACAGCCGGGCGCGGGACATCGACCAGCTGACCACCGATCTCAACGCCCTGATCGCCGCGCTGCACCAGTCCGGTGCGGTTCGCCGGCCGTGAGGAGCCCCGCCATGACCGCCCGATCCGCGGCCGCCGCGACCCCCGAGAGCGCGCCGCCGGCCGTCGGTTCCGCCGGGGCCGCGCCGGCCGGCGCCGCCGAGCGCGTCACCGGGCGCGCGGCCGATCAGCCGGACATCGCGCTGGTGGTGCCGAACCTGCGCGGCGGCGGCGCCCAGCGCATGTGCGTCAACCTCAAGCGCGCCTTCGACCGCCGGGGGCTGGCGGTCGACCTGGTGGTCTGGGAGCGCGACGGCCAGCTCGTCCCCGATTTCGAGGGCGACGCGAGCGTGCACTACCTGGGCGCTTCGAGCGGCCTCGCCGCCGTGCCGAAGCTGGCGCGCTATCTCGCCCGGCGGCGGCCGAAGGGGCTCGTCTCCTTCATGCGGCCGACCAATCTCGCCTGCGTCGCCGCCCGGGCGCTGGCGCGCGCGCCCACCACGGTCCTGATCTCCGAGCGCAACAACCCGAACGCCCAGCTCGCCGGTTCCGCGCCGTGGAAGCGCGTGCTGTGGCGGTCGATGATGCGTGCGCTCTATCCCCGCGCCGACGGCCTCGTCCTGCCCAGCACGAATCTGCGCGGCGATACCGAGGCTTTCATGGGACGGCCGCTGGCGCACACGACCGTGATCCACAATCCGGTGGTCACGCCCGCCTTACGGGCGGCGGCGAAGGCGGCGATCGCCGGGGCGCCGCCGCGCGAGGGGCGGCCGAGGCAGGTCTGCGCGCTCTCCCGCCTGCACGCCCACAAGGGCCATGACGCCCTGATCCGGGCCTTCGCCGAGGCGACGGCGGGCACCGACACGCGGCTCGCCGTGGTCGGCGACGGCCCGGCGCGCGGCGATCTGGAGGCGCTGGCGCGGGCCGAGAGCGTGGCCGACCGGGTCGACTTCCTGGGCTACCAGGGCGACCCGCTGCCGATCCTGGCGGCCTCGGACGTCTTCGCCCACGCCTCGCGCTACGAGGGCTTCTGCAACGTGATCGTCGAGGCGATGCATTTCGGCCTGCCCCTGGTGGTCACCGACTGCCCGAGCGGGCCGGCGGAGATCCTGGAGGGCGGGCGCCACGGCCTGCTGGTGCCGGTCGACGACCATGCCGCGCTGACGGCCGCGCTGCGCGACGCGCTCGACGGCCGGGCGCCGGTGTACGATCCGGAGGCCGCCCACGCCCGGTTCGAGGAGGACGTCATCGTCGACAGGTTCCTCGACCTGCTGGGGCTCGACGCCCCGGGACCGGGGCGGGCCGGCGGGGAGTGGGACGGTCCTGAGGGCGCCGGTCGGGAGCGGAGCGGGGCATGATCCGGGTCTGCTACCCCTTCATCGGGGACCGGCTGGGCGGCAGCGCCATCTCGGCCAAGACGATGATCCGCGCCCTGCCGCGCGACCGGGTCGAGCCCGTGGTCGTGCTGTCGACCGCCGACGGCATCCTGGCGCCGTTCCTGGCCGATCTGGACGTGCCGGTGGAGACCCTGCCCCTGCCGCCCGGCGTGCTGGCGCGCGACCGATCGGCCCTGGGCAACGTCGCCGCGCTCGCCGCCTACACCCGCGCGGCGCTGCGGTTCCTGCGCGCCCACCGGATCGACGTCGTCCACGTCCAGGATCGGGAGGAGTTCAAGTCCTGGTGGCTGGCCGCCCGGCTCGCCGGGTTGCCCTTCGTCAAGCACCAGCGCGCGCCGGCGGTGCGCGGGCGCTACGACCGCTTCGTCTACCGCCGCTGCGCCGCCGTCGTTCCGGTCTCGGACTTCATCCGCTCGACGCTCGACGGGCTGGGCGCGCCGGTCTGCGGCACCGTCTACAACCCCTTCGCCATCCGCCCGCGAGAGATCGACCGCGCCGAGGCGCGCGCGGCCGTGCTGGCGGAGCTGGGCCTGCCCGAAACGGCCCGGCTGGTCGTCGTCATGGCCCGGCTGACCGAGCGCAAGCGCCAGGTCCTGGCGGTCGAGGCGCTGGCCCGCCTGCCGGCCGACCCGCCGGTGCACCTGCTGCTGCCCGGCGCTGGCCCGGACGCCGAGGTCTGGCGCCCGCGCATCCAGGCGCGCGCCGCCGAGCTCGGCCTCGCCGACCGGGTGCATCTGCTAGGCCAGCGCGCCGACGCCCTGCGGCTGACGGCGGCGAGCGACGTGCTGGCCGCACCGGCGGTCGACGAGGCCTTCGGGCGCAACACGAGCGAGGCCGTGCTGCTCGGCACGCCGGTCGTCGCCTCGGATTCCGGCGGCAATCCCGAGCTCTTCACCGACGGGCACAACGGCCTGCTGTTCCCGCCCGACGACGTCGAGGCCTTCGCCGGTGCGCTCGGCCGCGTTCTCTTCGAGCCGGGCCTGGCCGAGCACCTCGCCGACACGGCCCTGGCCGAGGTCGGCGACCGCCTCTCCCCGGAGCGCCACGCCGAGGCGATCCTGTCGATCTACCGCACCGTGACGCAGCGGTGAGCGTGGGCCGGGTCGAGCGCCCGCGATGTCGGGCTCGCTGGCGCTCGACCGACCTACGAAGTCTCTGTCTACGCCCTTCTCATGTCGTCATCCCCGCGAAAGCGGGGATCCAGTCGTCGTGCGGTTTCACTCGCAATCGGATGAACGGCGCGTGCCGAAACAACTTGGATCCCCGCTTTCGCGGGGATGACGAATGCATGAACGTGACGGAGGACGTCTTCGTGACGTCTTCGTGCCTTGGGGCCGTCGTGGTTCGACCCGACGCCGGGCACCGGTCCGTCGGGCTCGCTGACGCTCGACCGACCTACGAGCGCGGTTCGGCGGACGGCCGCCAGTGGGAGAGGTCGCGGCCGATCAAGGGCTCCAGGCGGTCGACGTCCTCGGCGAACCGGGCGAAGAGGGCGCGCTTCTCGGCCGGGTCGAGCTTGGGCGGCGCGACGAAGAGCTGCTTGCGCACAGTGCCCAGGAGCTTGCGCCGCAGGCCGAAGGGCAGGACCGCGCGGCCGACCCGCTTGACCAGCGACCCGTCTGCGTTGATCAGCCGGTGCAGAGGGTTCTTCGGGTCGGGCACGTGGCCGGCGTTGGAATGGACGTCCAGGTCGACCTCCACGGTCGGATCCACGTTCAGGAAGGCGAAGATCCGGGCGAGCGTCTCCTTCGGCCGGTCGCGCAGGTCCTCGAACAGCACGATCAGAACGTTCTCGGCCGGGAAGTGGCGGTAAAGCCGCTCGATCTGTCCGGCATAGAGCCCCATCGCCTCGTAGCGCAGCAGGAAGGGGAAGTTGCCGGCGATCCGCTCGGCCTCGAGCGCGAAGCCCTCGGTCAGGGTCGCGCAGTCCTCGATGCCGTAGCGCCGGGCGTGGTTGAAGCTCGAATAGGCACGCGAGACCGGCTCGCGCAGGCTGACGACGATCTTCATGTCCGGGTTCCACGCCGCGATGCGCGCGGCCGCCGCCTCGACATAGAGCGAGGAGGCCGAACTCTCGCCCACGGCCTTGGCGTCGCCGGCCTCGGCGAACAGGGCGCGATAGGCCTCGGGATCGGTGATCGCCAGCTTGTTGATGCCGGCCTCCCGCCCGCTCGGCAGCATCATCCTCGGCCGCTCGCCCTGGAAGGCGAAGAAATGCGGCTCCTTGAACGGCGAGGCGAAGACCTCCGGGTGACGGCCCAGCAGGTCGTGCAGCGTGGTCGTGCCCGCCTTCGCCGCGCCGACGACCAGGAAGTTGGGCAGGATCCGGCCGGCGGGCCCGGCGGCGGTTGTTGCGACAGCACTCACGGCGCTCTCGGACGCGGGGGAAGCGGTCATCGGGCCTCTCCGTCGATGGCGGGCCGGGCGCGGGCCGGGCGATCGCGCGATGTCAGGCCGGGTCGCGCGCGGGCAGCGGCGAGATGCCGTCATCGGCGGCCGGCGGTTCGCTCTCCGCGGGCTCGGTGTCCCGGTCCGGCGGCTCGTCGGCGTCGGGCTCCGACACGACCCCGGGCGCGGCAGCCGCGGCGGGGCGCGGCAGCATGGCCAGGACCGAGGCGGCCAGCGCCAGCAGGACCAGGAAGGTCGGCAGCGCGCCGAACCGGATCTGATGCAGCGGGAACAGCGCGAAACGCGCCAGGAAGAACAGCACCGCGGCGATGGCGATCTTGTCCGCCGTCGTCAGGCCCTCGCGCCGCGGATCGGCCCAGAGCAGCGCGAGCAGCACCGTCGCGACGACGAACAGGCCGAAATAGCTCTGGATGAACAGGTGCTTGATGCCGTCGAAGACGGTGAGGGCGTGGGTCATCGGGTCGTAGGGCTCGGCGAAGGCGCGCATGTCCATGCCGACCTCGTTGTGGAAGGTCAGCATGAAGTGCGGCCAGTAGCCGTAATGGCCGTAGGCCCGGGTGACCAGGACATAGACCGCGATCGAGGCGGCGACGGCGAGCCCGGCGCGGATGCGCGTGCCCGCGTCGCCGCGAAGCGCGAAGACCGCGGCGGCGGCGATGACCAGCAGCAGGTTGTCCGGCCGGGCGAGCGTCGAGAGCGCCAGCAGGGTCCAGCCCGCCGTGCGTCGCTCGGCCATCAGTCCCAGCGCGCCGCCGGCGGCGAGCGCGAAGGCGAGGCCGTCGGGCGTTCCCGTGCGCGCGATGTCGAGCACGCCGGCGCCGATGAACATGGGCCAGGACAGCAGGAAGAGGCCGTAGGCCCGCTCGCTCGCCGCGAAGACGAAGAAGCCGATCGTGAAGGCGGTCACCGCGATCCAGGACACCAGGATCGTCGAGAAGGTGAGGTTGGCGAAGGCCGAGACGATCCAGGTGGCGAGATTGAACAGCGGCTTGACCTGGTAGAACGGGATGACGCTGTAGAAGATTTCCGGGTCGGCGGCCATGTCGCGGCGGTACTGGCTCGCGTCGGTGATCGCGCGCCAGTCGCGGCTGCCGCCGATGTAGGCCTCGAGCGCGTCGTAGGCCTCGCCATGGATCGCCGCGGGGTCGTCCTCGAAATGGTCGAGGATCGCGCCGGCATAGCCCAGCATGTCGAAGTTCTGGATCGGGTTGCCGAAGGCGCCGTAGGCGAGGGCGCCGAGGTTCACGATCAGGACGGCGACGCAGGCCGCCAGCGCGACCGGGCGCGGCAGGCGCGCGATCGCGCGGACGGTCGTCTCTGCGGCCTTCATGACGGCGGGGCTCCGGAGCGGGCGGGGGCGGACGCGGCGCGCATGGCTCTCAGGCGGGCTGCGCCGCGCCGCCGGGCAGGGAGGGCGCGGACGGCGTCGCGTCGGCGCGAACGGCCAGCGTGTGCGAGATCGAGGCCGTCAGGGCGTCGAGATGGCTGCGCGCGATGCCCAGCGTCGCGACGAACAGGCCCGAGAGCACCCAGAAATCCATGAAGGTGTAGGTCGACCCGGCGACGACCTGCATGGCGAGCGAGGCGATGAACCCGGTCTCCAGCGCGCGCAGCAGCGCGATAAGCACCCGCGCCCGGTCGGCCTGCACACCCTCGGCCGCCGACAGGCGCAGCGCGCCGGCGAGCCGCCGGCGCAGCGAGATCCCCATGGCGAGCGTCGACACGATGAAGATCAGGAGCGTGGCGAACCCGAGGATGCCGGTCTGCGACATGTAGGTCAGGACGATGTTGAAGACCTTGTTGCTCGCCCAGCCGTGCCCCAGCAGCGGCGCCTCGACGAAGTCCTCCCAGGCCTCGGCCATGGAGCCGACCCGGTTGTCGTAGGAGAACGAGCCGACCTTGCCGATGGTCATCTTGTAGATCGCGTCGGCCAGCGGGTCGTAGGCCAGCATCGCGGCGCCGAGCAGCGCGAGGCCGGTCGCGATCGCCGCGAGGCCCGGGCCCGGGCGCTGGATCACGAGCAGGCCGGCGACGACGACGAGTCCGAAATACCCGGTGGTCGAGGTCGCCATGAACACGCAGCTCACCGCCAGGACGGTGGTCAGCGCGACCAGTGGCCCGAAGCCGCGCACGCGCGAGATCATCAGGCTCGACCCGATCCCGACGACGATGATCATCGACTGGGCGAGCAGCGACGGCTCGACCGCCGCGGAGGTCAGGCGCTTGACGCCGAGGCTGCGGATCTCCTGGTCGAAGAGCTGGGCCGCCTCGCTGGCCGAGTTGTTGAAGAACTCCGCCGGGTAGTGCAGGCCGAGCTGGAAGGCCGCGTACTGGTACCAGCCCAGGATCGTGAACAGCAGCGCGCCGATGAACAGCGCCTTGAGCGTGCCGGCCAGCCGCGCGGCGTCGACCACGGTCATGTAGACCAGGAAGGTCACCGCCAGCCCGGCGATGTAGTAGGCGCCCTGGTTGATCGCGAAGGAGCTCAGGTCGTTGGACAGTGCCGAGGGCAGCAGCGAGACCAGCAGCAGAACGACCGTCGCCACCAGCCCGGCCAGCGGCAGGTACTGCTCGGCCACCGGGCGCAGGCGCAGCCGCGCGGCCAGCACGGCGACGACGCCGTAGACGATGAAGCAGAACAGCGACGCGCGCAGGCCGTAGCCGACCGTGGTGACGTTGATCGCCGACGTGGCGGAGAACGGCACCAGGATGATGGCCAGGTGGAACAGCCTCAGCGGCCGGATCAGGGCCAGCAGGAGGACGAGCGGCAGCAGCACGAAGCCGGTCAGCGTCGGCGCCATGGCGGCTCAGCCCCCCGGGGCCGCGCCCCCGGCGGGGGCAGTGGCGGCGGCCGGCCGGCCGCGCCGCGGCAGGGCGTCGTAGAGCGTGCGATGGGCCGCGGCGATCGCGTCCCAGGAGCACGGCGCGGCGGCCGCGGTGGCCGCCCGGCTCGCCCGCCCGGCGGCATCTGCATCGGCGATCAGCCGGTCGAGCGCGGCCAGCGCCTCGGTCTCCCCTTCGGCGAAGGCGACGGCGGCACCCAGGTCCTCGGGCGTCTGGTCGCCCCGGGTGGACACCACCGGGCAGCCGTTGCCCAGCGCCGCGACCAGGCTGCCCCGCCGCCAGGACGCCCCGTCGGGAAAGGGCAGGTAGGCGGCGTCGGCGGCGCGCAGGCGACGGGCGACCGTCTCGGTGTCCGCGCCCTCGATCCAGTCGATCGGCAGGCCGGCGGCCTCGGTCTCGGCGCGCCGGGCACGGGCGTAGTCGGCGAAGCGCGCCGGCGCGCTGCCGACGATCTCGAACCGCCAGGGCCGGCCCGCGGCCGCGGCCGCGCGGGCGAGCGCGATCACCGCCTCCAGCCCCTTGTTCGGGCGGATCTGGCCGAAATGCACGATGCGCGGGACGCCGTCGGCGCGCGCCGGCGACCAGGGGCCGAAGGGAATGTTCGAGCCGACGGGCACGACCCGCGATCGCCGCCGCGCCCAGGGATGGCGGGCCAGATAGGCCGCGCGCTCGCCGGCCGTGGTGAAGACCAGCGCGCGCGGCCCGAACGGCCCGGCGGCCAGCGAGAAGGCGCCGGAGGACGCCTTTCTGAGCGCGTGGCCCTGGCTGAACTCGTGCAGGGTGACGACGCGGGTCGCGCCGGCCAGCGGCAGGGCGGCCAGGAGATGCGGCGCGAAGCCGCTGCCGAAGGCGGTCGCCGGGTACTGAAGATGGACGATGTCGGGGGCCAGCGCCGCGATCCGGGCCCGCAGGCCGGGCAGGGCGGCCGCGCCCCAGTCGGTGCCGCCGACGACCGTCGCCTCGACCCCGCGCGCCGTCAGCGCCCGGGCGAGGCAGACGGTGTAGTCGACGACGCCGCAGAACGCGCCGTCCGGCGGGCTGCCGGCGACCAGCGCGACCCGTCTATCGCGCATGATAGTACCGGTACGCCTTCAGCCCGGTGCCCAGGTCGTCGTAGCGCATGACCGCGTAGCGGCGCATGTCGACCCGGCTGACCACCATGCCGGCGACCGGGATGCCGAAGTCGCGGAGCTGGTCCAGCCCTGTCTCGGCCACGGGGATCGAGGTCTTGTTCCAGCGCGCGACGAACAGGGTGGCGTCGCCGTGCGGCGCGATCATCGCCGTGTCGCTGACCGCCAGCACCGGCGGCGTGTCGATGACGATCTGGTCGTAGTAGGGCGCCAGCGTCTCGACCAGCCGGGAGAAGCGCGACGTGCTGAGCAGGTCGCCCGCGTCGGCGACCGGCCGGCCGGCCGGGATGACGTGCAGGCCCGAGGCCTCGTGCACTGCGATCCGGTCCGGCGTGCGCCGGGTGTCGCCGAGCAGCGAGCTCAGCGTCGTCTCGCCGTCCAGGCGCAGGCCCAGCACCTTGGTCTGGGTCGGCCGGCGCATGTCCGCCTCGATCAGCAGCGTGCGCTTGCCCGCCCGCGCCCAGGTCAGCGCGAGTGCCGCGGACGTCACCGACTTCGCCTCGCCCGGCTGGCAGGAGGCGACGACGATGATCTTGCGGTGGCCGTCCTTGGAGCCGAGCAGTAGGTTGGTGCCGATCCGCCGGACGCACTCGGAGAAGTGCGAGTCCGGTTGCCTGAGGATCGTCTTGACCGGGTTCGGCGTGATCCAGCGCAGGCGGCGCATCTCCGGCAGGATCCCCATGACCGGCAGACCCAACGCCGCTTCTGCCTGGCTCACGCTGTGCAGCCGATTGTCGAGCATCTCGGCCATCGTGGCGCCCATCCCGCCGACGATCAGCGCGGCGCCGATGGCCAGCGCCAGGACCGTCTTGGTCGACGGGTTCGACGGGTTGACCGGCGGCTCGGCCGGGGTGATCACCCGGGCGTCGGGGATCTGGAGCTGGGCGCTGTTGGCGATCTCCTCGTAGCGGTTCTCGAACGCCGCCAGGGACTCGCGCGCCTGCTGGGCCTGGAGGCGGAGCTGCTCCATCTCCGACTGGGCGATATTGGTCTCGCGCGCCCGCTCCTCGGCTTCGGCCAGCTCGCGGGCGATGGCCTGGACCTCGCGCTCGGCGACGACGAGCTCGCTCTCCAGGTCCCCGCTCATGCGCTGGATCTCGGCGGCGACCTCGGAGCGCACCGAGGCCAGCTCGGCGCGGACGTTGGTCAGCTCCGGATGGTCGGTGCCGTAGATCTGGGACAGGTTGGCGACCTGGCCGGCGAGCCGCGCCTCCTCGATCTTGAGCGACTGGACGACCTCGTTGTCGACCGTGCCGCGGAAGCCGCCGCCGGTGTTGCCGACCTCGCGCACGCGGCTGAGCTGGGCTTCGATCGCGGCCCTCTGGCTCTGCGCGTCGGACAGGCGCAGGCTGAGCTGGTCGACGCGCTGCTGGGCCGTGGTGCGGACATCCGGGCCCGGCAGGCGGTGGAGCTGCTGGCGCATGATCAGCGCCGTCTCCGCCTCGCTGACGTCGTTGCGCAGCTCGGCCAGGCGCTCCTGGACCCAGGCGGTCGCGCGCGCGCTGGCGTCTCGCTTGGCGTCGACCTGCAGGGCCAGATAGGTGTCGATCACCGAGTTGACGACCTGGGCCGCCCGGTCCGGATCGGTCGTGGTGAAGGCGACGACCACCGTGTTGGAGTCGTCGCGCAGGGTGACGTCGAGATTGCCGGTCAGCTTGTTCAGCACGGCCTCGCGCTGGCGACGCGGCGAGATCGACTCCGCCGGGTCCGGCGTGGGCGGCGGAGTGGCCAGCGCCAGCGCCTCGCCGATCAGCGGCACATGGCCGAGGGTGGCGCCGAGGTGGCCGAAGGCCGCCTCCAGCATGCCCGGCTCCGCCGGGCGCAGCGCCGGGTTGAACGCCGCGTCGCGCATCAGGCCCAGGTTTTCGACGACCCGGTCGGCGACCGAGCGCGAGGTCATGACGTCGAGCTCGCTCAGGATCGCGCGGTCGTCGGGCCGCTCGTTGAGCACCCCCTGGAGATCGACCTCGTTCTGAGCCCGATCGTTGACGACCAGAAGGGCGTCGGCCGTATAGACCGTGTCCATCCGCTCCATGACGGCCAGCGTGATCAGCGCCACCACGAGTGTTGGCACGATCAGCCACCATTTGCGCTTGCGCACGACGCGAAACACGTCGCGCACGCCGACGGGCTCGGCCTGGGCCGCCGTTCGGGCGCGGGACGAGCCGCGGGCGGTCTGATCGGCGAGCGTGGAGAGATCGAGCGGCATGGTGTGAACGCTTGCGTGATCGCGGGGAAGGTTTCGTACCGTCCCGCCGGACCCGATCGTCCCGCCGCGCGCCACCCGCCGGCGGGCGGGCGACAGGGGGCGGAACCATCGTGTCTCGACGAAGACCGAAGGGTAGCAAAGCCGCCCCCGCGGCGGACCCGCACTTTGGGGTTATCCCCCTGATGAACGACCGCCCGATCCTCCGGCCGGTTCAAGCGGTTGGGCCGGGTCGGCAGGCGTCGCGCCCGGATCCTGGCGGCGGTGCGGGCGGAAGGCCCCGACACAAATTACTTTTATCACGAATTTTCACCTTTCGCACCGCATCATGCGCGCGCGACTCCGCATCGCTACCGATTTCGTGGCGACGATCGCCCGGATCCCTGCCTTGACCCTTCCCCGACGCCTTGATACGGAACTCGAATTGCCGACCGTGCGGCTTTGCCGTCACCAAATTGTCGCGCTCGGGATCTTTTCGACCGTCGGCGGAACCGGTGACGTCGACTTCCGCGGTCGACCGCGGGCGGGCCGGCCATGGCGGCCGATCGACAGGTGAGCCCTCGATGAGCCTCTCGGCCCCCGAACCCGCCGGCGCCGCCGCCGCGCCCGACCGCACGACGCGGCACATGGCGCTGTGCGTCGATCTCGACGGCACGCTCGTGCTCAGCGACACGATGATGGAGAGCATTCTCCTCGTCCTGCGCCGGCGGCCCTGGGCGATCGTGACGCTCGCCCTCTGGCTCCTGGCGGGCCGCGCCTCGTTCAAGCGCCGGGTGGCGGCGCGGGCCACGCCCGATCCGGCGCTGCTGCCCTACAACGCCCCGCTGCTCGCCTATCTCCGCGCGGAGAAGGCGCGCGGGAGGACGGTGGCGCTCTATTCCGCCTCCGACCAGCGCGTCGTCGACGCGATCGCCGCCCATCTCGGGCTGTTCGACGCCGCCCATGGCAGCGACGGGCGGACCAACCTGTCCGGGCGCAACAAGCTGGCGGCGATGCGCGCGGACTACCCGGACGGCTTCGTCTACGCGGGCAATGATCCACGCGCCGACCGGCCGGTCTTCGCCGGTGCCGACGGGGCGGTGCTGGCCGGCCGGCCGGAACGGCTGAGCCGCGGCCTGCCGGGGGCCGTACCGGTCGAGGCGGTCTTCGAGGTCCGCCCGATGGGCGTGCGCGACTGGATCAAGGCCCTGCGCCTGCACCAGTGGTCGAAGAACACGCTCGTCTTCGCGCCGCTGGTGCTCGCCGGCCACGAGATCACGGCCGGCGACGCCTGGGCGGCGCTGCGCGGCTTCCTCGCCTTCGGCGCGATCGCCTCGGCAACCTATCTGGTCAACGACCTGCTCGACATCGAGGCCGATCGCCGCCACCCGACCAAGCGGCGCCGGCCCTTCGCCTCGGGCCGCCTGTCGGTGCCCGTCGGGCTGGTCGCCGTCGCCGTGCCGGTGGCTCTCGCGCTCGCCCTGACGGCGACGCTGCCCGGGCTCTTCGCCGAGGCGCTGGCCGGCTACGTGGTGCTGAGCCTGACCTATTCGCTGGGCCTCAAGCGGGTGCCGCCGGTCGACGTGGTGGCGCTGGCCGGGCTCTTCACGATCCGCATCCTGGCGGGGATGAGCTTCGGCCCGCAGCCGGTGTCGTTCTGGTTCCTGACCTTCGCGATGTTCTTCTTCCTGGGCCTCGCCAACGTCAAGCGCTACACCGAGCTCGACATGGAGCGCCGGCGCGGCGCCGACCGGGTGGCGGACCGGGGCTACCGGGTCGCCGACATGCCGATGGTCGCCGCCGCCGGCCAGGCCGCCGGGGTCGGTGCGATGCTGGTCTTCGTCATCTACCTGATCAACGAGAAGTTCCCCGGGGAGATCTATGGCCAGCCGACCTTCCTGTGGTTCATCGTGCCCATCCTGCTGGTCTGGCAGCAGCGCGTCTGGCTGCTGACCGGCCGGGGGGAGATGCGCGACGACCCCATCGCCTTCGCCATCCGCGACGTGCCCTCGCTCGCCATGGGCCTCGGCGTCCTGCTGCTGGTGGCGGCGGCATGGTAGAGGAGGCGCCCGTGCCGCCGCCCGGCGCCGATCCGGGCTACCTGGCCTGGGGCCGGGTCCACCGCTCGCGCCACCGGGTCGTGCGTCCGCGCTTCGCCGAGGAGGCGGCGCGCGCGGGCGGCGACGCGCCGAACGGCGTCGCGCGCCTCGCCTACGGCCGGGGCCGGTCCTACGGCGATGTCTGTCTGAACGACGGCGGCACCCTGATCGACATGAGCGGGCTCGACCGCGTCGTCGCCTTCGACCCGGCGACCGGGCGGCTGACCTGCGAGGCGGGCCTGATCCTGCGCGACATCCTGGCCGACCTGGTCCGGCCGGCCGAGGGCGGCGGCTGGTGGTTCCCGCCGGTCCTGCCGGGGACCAAGTTCGTCACCGTCGGCGGCGCGATCGCCAACGATGTCCACGGCAAGAACCACCACGACGCCGGCAGCTTCGGCGACCATGTGCTGGCGCTCGACCTGGTGCGCTCGAGCGGGGAGACGCTGACCTGCTCGCCCCGGGAGAACGCCCGGCTGTTCCGGGCCACGATCGGCGGGATGGGGCTGACCGGGCTGATCGTCCGCGCGACGCTGCAGCTCGCCCGGGTGCCGGGTCTGCTGCTCGATGTCGAGGATATCCGGATGGACGACCTCGACGCCTTCTACGCCCTCGACGCGGAATCCAAGGCCGCCTGGCCCTATACCGTCGCCTGGGTCGACTGCCTGGCGCGCGGCCGGCGGCTCGGGCGGGGCGTGTTCACCCGGGCCCGGCCGATCGCCCACGGCCCGCTGCCCGAGAGCGCGGCGCGCCTCGGCGAGCCGAAGCTGGCCGTGCCGGTGACGCCGCCGGTCTCCCCGCTCAACCGCGTGACCCTGGCCGCCTTCAACGCCGCCTACGCGCGCCGGCTGATGGGCCGCCGCTCGGTCCGGCGGGTGCGGCCCTACGACCCGGTGTTCTTCCCGCTCGACGGCATCGGCGGGTGGAACCGGCTCTACGGCAAGGCGGGGTTCTTCCAGTACCAGTGCGTCGTGCCGCCGGCCGAGGCGCCGGCCGCGCTGCGCGCCCTGCTCGACGAGGTGGCGCGGGCCCGGCAGGGCTCCTTCCTCGCCGTGCTCAAGACCTTCGGCGACCGCCCGGCGCCGGGCCTGATGTCCTTCGCCCGCCCGGGCACGACGCTCGCGCTCGACTTCCCGAACAGGGGCGCGGCGACGCGCGCGCTGCTCGACCGGCTCGACGCGGTGGTGGTCGAGGCGGGCGGGCGCATCTACCCGGCCAAGGACGGCCGGGTCGCGGCGGATGCCTTCCGGCGCTTCTTCCCGGAGTGGGAGGCCTTCGCGGCCCATGTCGACCCGGGCTTCTCCTCGGATTTCTGGCGCCGGGTGACCGGCGGGGCGGGGTCGGCATGAGCGTGAACGAGTCGGCCGAGCGGCGACCGCCCTCGCTCGTCGTGCTGGGCGCGACCTCGGCGATCGCGGAGGCCGTGGCCCGCCGTCACGCGGCGCGGGGCTGGCGGCTGGTGCTGGCCGCGCGGGACGAGGCCAAGCTGGCGGCCGTGGCCGCCGACGCGACCGCGCGCGGCGCCGCGGCGGTGTCCACGCACCGGATCGACTTCGACGATGCGGCGGCCGAGGCCGGCCTGCTCGACGCGATCGAGGCGGCGGTCGGCACGCCCGACGCGGTTCTGCTCGCCTTCGGGACGCTGCCCGATCCCGAGCGCGCGCACCACGACGGCGAGGCCGCGGCGGCGGCGATGACGACCAACTTCGTCGCGCCGGTGCGCCTGGTCACGGCGCTCGCCGAGCGGATGGAGGCGGCGGGCCGGGGCACGATCGCGGTGATCACCTCGGTCGCCGGCGATCGCGGCCGGCAGAGCAACTATGTCTATGGCGCCGCCAAGGGCGGGCTGCAGACCTTCCTCGACGGCCTGCGCCACCGGCTGGTCGGCAAGGGCGTGGCGGTGGTCGACATCCGGCCGGGCTTCGTCGACACGCCGATGACCGCGACCTTCGACCGGGGCGGCCCGCTCTGGGCGACGCCGGCGCGCGTCGCCCGCGACATCGACCGGGCGATGGAGCGTGGCCGCGCGGTGGTCTATACACCCTGGTTCTGGCGCTGGATCATGCTGGTGATCCGGCTGGTGCCACGGTTCGTGATGCACCGCACGGGCCTGTAAGGCCGTCGGTGCTCACCGCCGGCGACAAGAAGCGACAATCTAGGGGGAGACGACGCCATGAAGCGATCGGAAATCAACGCCGCCATCCGCGAGGCCGAGGACTTCTTCGCTGCGCAGAACTTTCACCTGCCGCCCTTCGCGCGCTGGTCGCCGGAGGACTGGCGGGGCGAGGCGGCGGCGACCCCGGCGACGCGCGGGCTCGGCTGGGACGTCACCGATTTCGGCCTCGGCCGCTTTTCCGAGCGCGGGATCCTGCTGTTCACCCTGCGCAACGGCACGCCGGACGCCCTGTCGGCCGGGCACGGCATGCTTTACTGCGAGAAGGCGATCATGGCCGTGCCGGGCCAGCACTGCCCGATGCACAGCCACATCGTGAAGACCGAGGACATCATCAACCGCGGCGGCGGCCGCCTGGTGCTGACCCTGCGCAACGCCGGGCCCGACGGCCGGATGGCGGACACGCCCGTCACCGTCGCCTGCGACGGCGTCGAGCGGACGGTCGAGGCGGGCGGCACGTTGGTGCTGGAGCCGGGCGAGTCGATCACTCTGGAGCCCGGCTGCGTCCACGGCTTCACGGCGGAGGGCGGCAAGGTGCTGGTCGGCGAGGTCTCGCTCGTCAACGACGACCGCAACGACAACATCTTCTACGAGGAGCTGGGCCGCTTCGGCCGGATCGAGGAGGACGAGGCGCCTCACCGCCTGCTGGTCCAGGAATACCAGCCCGGAGAGCCGGCGACGGCGGCCGCGGCCCGGGGCTGAGGCCGTGGCGGCCTCGCCGGGGCGCGACGGCGAGGATCGGGCGGCGGCGATCGCCCGCCTGGCCGCCGCCCTGCCGGCCCGGCCGGTCCTGCTCGATGTCGGGGTTCGCGGTGGCTTTCCGGAGGGCTGGTCGGACGCCGTGCGCGCCGGCACGGTGACGGGCGTCGGGCTCGACCCGGATGCCGGGCATCTGGAGACCCTGGCCGAGCGCTGGCCCGGCGCCCTGCTCGTGCCGGCGGCGGTCGGCGCCGCGCCGGGCCCGGCGACGCTGTACGAGACGCGGCTGCCCGGCTGCTCCTCGGTCCTGGCGCCGAACCGGGCCGTCATCGACCGCTTCCCGGCGCGCGCCATCTTCGACGTGGTGGGGGAGCGGATCGTTCACCTGACCACCCTCGACGCCCTGGTCGCCGAGGGGCGCGTGCCCGCCTTCGACTTCCTCAAGATCGACACCCAGGGCACCGACGACGCGGCGCTGGCCGGCGCCGAGCGGGCGCTGGAGGCCGTCACCGCGATCCGGCTGGAGGCCCATCTGCGCCCGCTCTACACCGGCCAGGCGCTGCTGGGCGACATCCTCGCCCGGCTGGCGCGCCACGGCTTCGTGCTGCGCCACCTGGCGCCGCGCGGGCCGTTCGAGGGCGAGGTGGTGGAGGTCGACGCCTGGTTCTCCCGCCGCTACCGCGCGGCCGACCCGGACCGCTGCCGCCGCCTGCGCCTGTGGGAGGTCGCGGAGGCGCTGCCGCGCCCCATGCGCGCCGCCGACACCGCCTTTGCGACCTGGTGGCGCGACCGCTGGGGCCTCGACCCGGCCCTGATCGCGCTCGACGACGACGACCGAGCGGCGGCGCGGGAGTGGTAGCGACGCCGCCGCGTCGGGATTCTTCGCGGTGGGCGACCTACGGGGGCGCTCCCGGATCGTAGGTCGGTCGAGCGTCAGCGAGCCCGACATCGCCGGCGGCCGGCGCGGTCCGCGCCAGTCGGGTTCTCTTCGCTCAGCCGACCTACGATCTGGACGACGACGACCGCGCCGCCGCGCGGGCGTGGTAGGGGGCGCCCCCGTCGGGTTTCGCTCCGCTCTTCCCGACCTACCGCCAGTCCGACGGTCGGCCGGTAGGTCGGACAGAGGCGAAGCCGAAATCCGACAATGGCTCAAGCCGGACGGGCGACACGATCGGATATCGTGGGCGGATGCCTGGCCCGAACAAGAAAAAGGCGGGCCGGAGCCCGCCTTTCTCCTTCGTGCACTCGCCGGAGCCAGAGAGGCTACCCGGCGATCTCCTTGATCAGCGCGTTGGTCTCGGCCGATTTCTCCATGTGGGCCAGGTGGCCCGCGTCGTCGAAGATCGTGACCTTGACCGAGGACGGGACGGCCTCCGCGTGCTTGGCGGGGACGATCTTGTCCTGCTTGCCCCAGATGACCTGGACCGGTGCGGAGACGTCGCCCAGCTTGCCGGACAGGTCGAGGGCCTGGGCGCCGCCGGAGAAATTGGCCGAGGACAGCGCGTTCAGGGCGGCCTCGACGCCGTCCATGCGCTTGTACTTGAGCACGTCCTCGACCATGTCGCGGGTGACGATCTCCGGATCGGCGACCAGCATCTCCAGGAACGGCTTGAGCTTCTTGCCGCGCTTCTCGCGGATGAAGCCCTCGATGTACTCCATGTTGATGTCGGGGCCGAGCCCGGCGGGGCAGACCAGGGTGACGCTGGCGACCTTGTCCGGCCCGGTGACCGCCAGGTTCAGGCTGACCGCGCCGCCCAGGCTGTGGCCGACGAGATGGGCCTTTTCGATCCCCATCGCGTCCATGAAGCCCGACACCGCCTTCGACAGCGCGGCCACGTCGGCGCCGTCCATCTCCTTGGACGAGCCGCCGTGCCCGGGCAGGTCGATGGCATAGGTGGCGTGGCCCTCGGCCGCGGCTTCCTGGTTGAACATCCAGGTCCAGAGATCGCCGCCGAAGCCGTGGACGAAGATCACCGCCGGGCCGTCGGCGTCGCCCATCTTCAGGTAGCGGATGCGGTGGCCGCCGACCTCGACGGTCTCCGGCTCCGCCCCGCCGCCGTCCGCCATCGCCGCCATCTGCTCGGCGAAGGCCTCCTGGAAGTCCTTGACGAAGGCGTCGATGTCGTCGTCGGAGACGCTGTCCTCGGCGACCACGCCCATCAGGGCGCCGACGGGCAGGGTCTCCCCGTCATCGGCGACCTTGCGGCGCAGCTTGCCCTCGACCGGGCTCTCGAAGATGTTGGCGATCTTGGACGTCTCGATGTCCATGATCTCGTCGCCCTTCGAGACCTTCGAGCCTTCCTCGACATGCCATTGGGCGACCATGCCCTCCTGCATGGCGAGGCCCCATTTCGGCATCACGATCGGTTGGATCGCGTCACTCATTCGGCTGCCCTCACGACACCGGTGTTCATGACTGCCTTAACGGCCGCTTCGATCCTCTCCACATTCGGCAGGTAGAGATCCTCCAGCGCCGGCGAGAACGGCACCGGCGAATGCGGCGGGGTGACCTGCTTGATCGGGGCCTTGAGCGCGCCGAAGATGTTCTCGCAGAGCATCGCCGAGATGTCGGTGGCCATGTTGCAGCGCGGATGCGCCTCGTCGACGACGACGACGCGGCCCGTCTCCTCGGCGGTCTCCAGGATCGTGTCGCGGTCGAGCGGCGAGGTCGTGCGCGGGTCGACGACCGTGCAGCCGATCCCCTCCTTCTCGAGCTTGTCGGCGGCCTGGTTGGCCAGGTTCACCATGCGCCCGAAGGCCACGATGGTGACGTCGTCGCCCTCCCGGGTGACGTTCGCCTCGCCGAACGGGATGGTGTACGGGTCGTCGGGCACGTCGACCTCGTCGTCGTACATCATCTTGTGCTCGAAGAAGATCGTCGGATCGTCGTCGCGGATGCACTGGATCATCAGGCCCTTCGCCTCGTAGGCGTTGGACGGGATGACGACCTTGAGGCCCGGGATGTGCGTGAACAGCGGGTAGAGACACTGGCTGTGCTGCGAGGCCGCCCGGAAGCCGCCGCCGTACATGGTCCGGATGGTGACCGGCGTGACCGCCTTGCCGCCGAACATGTACTTGAACTTGGCGGCCTGGTTGAAGATCTGGTCGAAGCAGACCCCCATGAAGTCGACGAACATCAGGTCGGCCACCGGGCGCAGGCCGGTCGCCGCGGCGCCGACCGCCGCGCCGATGAAGCCGCTCTCCGTGATCGGCGTGTCGAGCACCCGCTCACGCCCGAACTGCGGCATCAGGCCCTTGGTGACGCCCATCGGGCCGCCCCAGGCGTCCTGCTCGCCCGGCGCGCCGGCGCCGCCCGAGACGTCCTCGCCCATGACGATGACGCGCTCGTCGCGCTCCATCTCCTGGCGGATGGCTTCGTTGATCGCCTGGCGGAAAGATTTCTTCGGCATTCTTCGGCCCTCCCTCAGTAGGACACGTAGATGTCGGTGAGCAGATCGGCCTCGGTCGGCATCGGCGCCTTCTTGGCGGCCGCCACACACTCGGCGATATACTCCCGGCACTCGGTGTCGATCGTGTCGAGGTCCTCGTCGGAGAGGAGCTTCGCCTCGGTGACGCGCTTGCGGAAGATGTCGAGGCACTCCTTGGTCTTCTTGACCTCCTCGACTTCGCCCGGCGCCTTGTAGGTGATGGCGTCGCCCTCGAAGTGGCCGTAGTAGCGGTTCAGCTTGACGTGGATCAGCGACGGGCCGTCGCCGGCGCGCGCCCGCTCGATCGCCTCGCGCGCGGCCTCCCAGACGGCGAAGAAGTCGTGGCCGTCGACCTCGACCGCCGGCATGCCGAAGCCCTTGGCGCGATCGACCTGGGTGCCGGCGACCGAGTACTTGGACGACGTCGCCTCGGCATAGCCGTTGTCCTCGACGACGAAGACGACCGGCAGCTTCCAGATGTTGGCGAGGTTGTAGCTCTCGAAGGTCGTGCCCTGGTTCGACGCGCCGTCGCCGACGAAGGCGATGGCCACGCCGCCGGTCTTGAGCGTCTTGGCCGTCAGCGCCGCGCCGCAGATCAGCGGCGGGCCGCCGCCGACGATGCCGTTGGCGCCCATCATGCCCTTGGCCAGGTCGGCGATGTGCATCGAGCCGCCCTTGCCGCCGCACAGGCCGTCCTTGCGTCCGAAGATCTCCGCCATCATCGCCTTCTCGTCGCAGCCCTTGGCGATGCAGTGGCCATGGCCGCGATGGGTCGAGGCGATGTAGTCGCGGTCTTCGAGATGCATACAGAACCCGACGCCCGACGCCTCCTCGCCGGCGTAGAGATGGACGAAGCCGGGGATGTTGCCGGCCGAGAACTCTTCATGAACGGCGTCCTCGAATTCGCGGATCATCCGCATCCTCCGATACGCCTTGACCAGATCGTCGCGGCTTAGCTGCATGGTTTCGGATGCTCCTCCCAATTGCGCTCCGGACATGTCGCCCGGAAGCGTCGGTTGATCGTTGCCGGCCTTTTTACACCACGGGCCGGCGGCATGAAAAAAATTTTCCGAAGGCGCAGCCTATGCCGCCGAACGATCTCGCTCAAGCGCCTCCATCGCCTTGCACATCATTGTCCGCGAGATGACACTGCCGGCGCGCCGTCGCGGCGGTCCGCGCGGCGACGACCCGAAGCCCCCGAGCCGAGGGGCGTCCAGGAGAGGAAGCGACCATGCGAGAAGCCCGAGCCGGGTCCGGAGGGCGCCCGTGAGCGGCGTGGCCGACACCGGCGGCCCGCTGATCTGCGGCGTGGACATCGGCACCGGCTCGGTCCGGGCGATCGTCCACACGACCGACGGCCGCCCGGTCGCCGCCGCGGCGGAGCCGACGCCGACCCTGCGCCACGGGCCGGAGACGGCGGACTACGACCCCGAGGCGCTGTGGGAGACCACCTGCGCCGTGCTCAGGCAGGTGACGGCGGCGGTCGACGGGGCCGAGCGGATCGCCGGCATCGCCTGCACCAGCGTCGGCGAGAGCCAGGTGCCGATCGACCGCGACGGCCGGCCGGTGCACCCGGCGATCGCCTGGTACGACCGTCGGACCCGGCCCCAGGCCGAGCGCGCGGCGGCGCGCATCGATCTCGACCGGACCTTCGCCGTCGCCGGACAGGCGATGGACCCGATCTTCTCCGCCTTCAAGCGGGCCTGGATCGCCGAGCACGCGCCCGAGGCGCACCGCGCGGCGGTGCTCTGGCTCAACGTCGCCGACTGGATCGCCTACCGGTTGTCGGGCGTCGCGGCGACGGACGCGAGCCTGGCCGGCCGGACCATGCTGCTCGACATCCATTCCCTCGACTGGTCGGAGGAGCTGGCCGAGGCGCTGGAGGTCGATCTCTCGACCTGCGCGCCGATCCGGCCCTCGGGCACGCCGCTCGGCCCGGTTACGCGGGCGGCGGCCGAGGCGACGGGGCTGAGCCCGTCCTGCATCGTCGGCGTCGGCGGCCACGACCATGTCTGCGGCGCGCTCGCCGTCGGCGCCTTCGCGCCCGGCGTCATGCTCGACTCGATGGGCACGGCGGAGGCGGTCCTGATCGGCCTCGACGAGCCGATCACCGACCCCGCCTACGGCGCCGAGGGCTATGCCCAGGGCGTGCTGATCGCCGACCGGCCGCGGCGCTACGTGGTCGCCGCGCAATGGTGCTCCGGCGGCTCTGTCGAGTGGTTCCGCGGCCTGGCCGGCCACGACGTGCCCCACGCCGACCTGATCGCCGAGGCCGAGGCGGTGCCGGCCGGATCCCACGGCGTCCTGTTCGTGCCCCATCTGCGCGCCGGCACCGCGCCGCACGCCGACACCCGGGCCCGCGGCACCTATCTGGGCCTGCACGCCGATCACGGCCGGGGCGTCCTGTTCCGCGCGCTGCTCGAGGGCCTCGCCCTCGATGTCCGGCTGATGGTCGACCACCTGGCGGCCAAGGCGGTCGCCCCGCCGGTGCGCTCGGTGCGCGCCGTCGGCGGCGACACCCGCAACGGCCTGCTGGTCCAGATCAAGGCCGACGTGTTCGGCCGGCCGCTGGAAGTGATCGAGGAGGCGGAGGTCGTCTGCCTGGGCGCCGCCGTGCTGGGCGGCCGGGCCGCCGGCGTGTTCGACGACATCGACTCGGGCGTCGCCGGCCTCGCCCTGTCGAGCCGGGAGCTCGCGCCCGATCCGGACCGCCGGGCGACCTATGAAAGAATTTTTCGTGACGTCTACGAGGGCGTGTTCGCGGCGGTTCACCCGCTGCACCGGCGCCTCGCCGGGGCGGCATCGCCCGGGTCCGACGTCGGCGGCACTTGACAGCGAAAGGTTTTTTGCCGGAGCGTTCCGGGGCCTAACGGATCGTCGTGCATTTCTCGCCACGGCGGACCGGATCAAGAACACGAGCCCGGGCCGGCGCGTCGCGCGCCGCGATCTCGAGGCCGAACTCGACTAGGGGGGACGCGCACGCAATGTCACGCCTGAAAACCGTCTTCGCCACCGGTGTCGCCGCGGCCGCGCTGATGGCCGGTGCCGCCCAGGCGCAGGAAGTCCGCTGGAACGACGATACCGTCGATCTGGTCCTGGGCGATCTCTACGACAACCAGGTCATCACGGTGCCGCGCGACATGCTCGGCACGGTGTTCGGCCCTGACGAGCAGCCGTTCGAGGGCGCGGAGATCTCGGTCACGGTCAACGCGGCCGGTCCCAAGGGCGGCATCGCCGGCCCGCTCTACGCCTTCAAGCCGATCTGGGAGCAGCTCTCCGGCGGCACGGTCAACGTCGTCGAGCTGCCGTTCTCCGAGCACTACACCAAGATGATGCTCGACGTCCGGCAGGGCACGGGCGAGTACGACGCCTTCATGGTCGGCGCCTTCTGGTACGGCGACCTGGCGGGCGCGAACTACGCCTATCCGCTCGACGACTTCATGGCGGGCGACGAGTTCCCGCAGTGGTCCTACGACCCGATGCCGGAGAACCTGCGCGTCCTGCACCAGTGGGACGAGACGCCCTACGGCGTCCTCAACGACGCCGACGGCCAGGTCCTCTACTACCGCAAGGACATGCTCACCGATCCCGAGCACCAGGCCGCCTTCGAGGAAGAGTACGGCTACGCCATGCCGGAGCCGCCGGAGACCTGGCAGCAGGTCCTCGACATGGCGAACTACTTCAACGGCAAGAACTGGGACGACAACGACGCCGAGCCCGACTCCGGCATCGCCCTGCACCTCAAGGTCGGCGAGCAGGGCCACTACCACTTCCAGTCCCTGTCGGCGCCGTTCGTCCTGAATCCGGGCGACTCCGTGACCCAGTACGACAATGTCTACTGGTTCGACCCGACCGACATGACGCCGCTGATCGACAGCCCCGGCCACGTCGCGGCGCTGGAGTTCCTGCAGGAGCTCTATACCACCGGTCCGGACGCCGCGATCGGCTGGTCGCTGGGCGAGGCCTGGGACTACTTCCTGCGCGGCAAGGCGGTCTTCGCCTTCTCCTGGGGTGATCTGGGCTCCCTGGCGCAGGATCCCGAGCGTTCGAACGTCCAGGGCCAGATCGGCGCCTCGCTGCTGCCGAGCACCGATCAGTACTGGGACTTCGAGGCCGAGGCGTGGGTCGATGCGCCGGAGGATCGCCGGGTCGGCAACACCACCGGCGGATCCTGGCACGGGGTCATCTCCGCCTTCTCGCCGCATCCGGAGGCGACCTATTCCTTCCTGTCGCTGATGGCGATGAAGCCGGTCTCCCTGTGGAACGCCCAGCACGGCTGGACGGGCGTCGATCCGGGATACGACTACCAGTTCCTGGAGCCCGAAGGCGAGGCGACGGTCGAGGAGTATGTCGGCGCCGGCTGGAACGAGAACGACGTCACCGAGTATCTCGGCGCCTACCAGGAGACGTTCAACGCGCCGACGATGCTGCCGTACCTGCGCATTCCCGGGACGTTCGAGTACTGGGACACCCTGGACAAGAACCTGTCGGCGGCCATGGCCGGCGACATGACTGCCCAGGAGGCGCTGGAGACGACCGCCGAGGCCTGGCAGGCGACGACCGATCGCCTGGGCCGCGACGAGCAGCTCCAGCTCTATCGCGAGGCCATCGGCTACGAGGGCTGACGCCCGACCGGGCGTGGGGCGGCACCGGCGCTCGCCGGACGACGCCGCCCCGCCTTCGCCCTAGTTCTGTCCGTTCCGGGTCCGGCGTCGCGCGCCGGGCCCGGGCGGGCGCCTCCTGACGGTCGGGGTCGCGCCAATGTGGAAGGGTCGCCAGCGCTGGGTATTCCTGCTGCCCGCGTTCCTCTGGGTCATCGCCTTCGTCGTCTTCCCGCTCGGCTATTCGCTCTACATCGCGTTCCACAACGTCGACCAGCGCGTCGAAGTGGTCCGCGAGCGCGTGGCCGTGGTCGACGACCAGGGCAATCCCGTGCTCGACGAGGACGGCGAGGCGGAGACCAAGCTCGAGATCCGCCGCGAGAACGTCACCGAGTGGGAGTTCGTCGGCTTCACCAATTTCGAGCGGGTCTTCACCAACCGCGAGAGCCTCAACGGCATGCGGGTGTCGGCCATCTTCCTGGTCTCCTCGGTGACCGTGGAGATGATCCTGGGCATGGCCCTGGCGGTGCTGTTCAACCACCAGATCGCGGCGCGCGGGTTCCTGCGCGCGATCATGATCCTGCCGATCTTCGCGACGCCGATCGCCGTCGCCTACCTGTTCTTCACCATATTCTACGAGGAAGGCGGGCCGCTGGCCTGGACCACCATACCCTGGCTGTCGAGCGGCGACTGGGCGCTGGTGGCGATCATCCTGGTCGACATATGGCAGTGGACGCCGTTCTGCTTCCTCATCTTCCTGGCGGGCCTGCAGGGCGTCAGCCAGGAGCTGGTGGAGTCCGCGCGGCTCGAGACCAAGTCGCAGTGGAGCATCTTCTGGAACATCATGTTCCCGCTGCTGGAGCCGGTGATCATCATCGTCCTGCTCCTGCGTCTCGCCGACGCGCTCAAGCTCTTCGCCATACCCTTCGCCCTGACCGGGGGCGGGCCGGGAATCGCGACCCAGTCCTACCCGCTCTACGCGTTCCGGGCGGGATTGCGCTACTTCGACGTCGGCTTCGCCTCGGCGATGTCCTACGTGCTGCTGATCTTCGTGATGATCGTCGTGACGCTCATGTTCCGCCGCCTGCGCCGGATCTACGGCTGAGCGGCGGCGGACACCCTCGGGAGACACCGGACCATGGATCCACGAATCCGGCGCCGCGTCCGCCATGTCGTGAACTCGGCGATCGCGTTCTTCGTCACGGCGATCTTCTTCTTCCCGATCTACTGGGCGCTGTCGACGAGCCTGCGCAACCCGAAGCAGACCTTCACGGTCGCCGGGCTCGGCATCCCCTGGGTCAATTTCCAGCCGACCTTCGACAACTGGGTCGACCAGCTCTCGACCGGCAACACCCAGCTCGCGCTGCTCAACTCGCTGATCATCGCGGGCGGGGCGACGCTGGTCGCCATGGGGCTCGGCCTGCCGGCGGCCTATTCGCTGGCGCGGTTCAAGTTCCCGCGGCTCGACACGACCAGCATGACGGTCTTCTTCCTGTCCCAGCGCGTGCTGCCGCCGGTCGCCGTGGTCATTCCGTTCTACCTGATCGCGCGCCAGCTGGGCCTGCTCGACAGCCGGATCGCGCTGATCGCGCTCAACGCCATGTTCATCCTGCCCTTCGTGGTGGTGATCATGCGCCAGACCTTCATGGACCTGCCGATCGAGCTGGAGGAGGCGGCCAAGGTCGACGGCGCCAAGCCCTGGCAGGCCTTCTTCATCATCGCCCTGCCCTTGGCGCTGCCGGCGCTGGCGGCGACGGGGCTGATCATCTTCGCCTTCGCCTGGAACGAGTTCCTGTTCGCCATGGCGCTGGCGGGCAACAACGCCAAGCCGATCACCGTGCACATGGCGGGGGCGGTCGACACGCGCGGCGTCCAGTTCTGGTTCATGGCCGTGCGCGCCTGTATCGCGCTGATCCCGCCGGTGGTGCTGGCGCTGATCGCCCAGCGCTACATCGTGCGCGGCCTGACGCTCGGCGCGGTGCGCGGCTAGTGTGATGATCCCGGAGTCCGGCATGCTTCGCATGACGAACTCCGGGATCCGAATCACACTAGGTTCATACGGTCGGTGTCCCGATTCACGCGAAGTGCGCTATCGCGCATTTCCCCATCGGGACACTGGGCGCCGCGCGGCCGAGGGGACGGGACCGAGACGGCAATGCTGGCCCCGGCGGCGACCCGCCGGGCATCGAGGGAGGTAACGGGTGGCCCGGGTAACGCTGAAGAACGTCGTCAAGCGCTTCGGCTCCTTCACGGCGCTGGACAATGTCAGCCTCGACATCAACGACCGGGAGTTCGTCGTCTTCGTCGGACCCTCCGGCTGTGGCAAGTCGACCCTGCTGCGCACCATCGCCGGGCTGGAGGACGTCTCCGACGGGCACGTCTTCATCGGCGACGAGGAGGTCACCTGGCGCGAGCCGGCCGACCGCAAGGTCGCGATGGTGTTCCAGAACTACGCCCTCTACCCGCACATGACGGTCGCGCAGAACATGGCCTTCGGCCTGCGCATGGCGAAAGTGCCGCGGGACAAGCGCGACGAGCCGGTGCGCAAGGCCGCGCGCGTCCTGCAGATCGAGGAGCTGCTGCACCGCCGCCCGCGCGAGCTCTCGGGCGGCCAGCGCCAGCGCGTGGCGATCGGCCGGGCGATCGTGCGCGAGCCCCAGGTCTTCCTGTTCGACGAGCCGCTGTCGAACCTGGACGCCGCCCTGCGCGTCCAGATGCGCGTCGAGCTGACCCGCCTGCACCGGGAGCTCGACGTGACCATGGTCTACGTCACCCACGACCAGGTCGAAGCCATGACCATGGCCGATCGCATCGTCGTCCTGAACAAGGGCATCGTCGAGCAGGTCGGCTCCCCGCGCGAGCTCTACCACCACCCGGTCAACATGTTCGTGGCGGGCTTCATCGGCTCGCCGCAGATGAACTTCGTCGACGTCAAGGTCGCCCGCGCCGACTCCTCGGGCGTCGCGGTCACCTTGCCGGGCGGCAGCGAGCTCGTCCTGCCCCGCCAGGCCGGCAACCTCACCGCCGGCGCCGACGCCAAGCTGGGCATCCGTCCGGAGGGCTTCATCGGGGAGGGCGCCGGCGGCGCCACGATGGGGGGCCGCGTGCTGGTCTCCGAGGAGCTGGGCAGCGACACCCACATCCACCTGGTGCTGGCCAACGAGCAGGTGGTCATCGCCCGCGCGCCGGGCGACACGCACGCCGAGCCCGACTCCCGCATGACCTTCGGCATCGACCCGACGGAGTGCCACCTCTTCGACACCGACGGCAAGGCCCTCGGCGCGATCGAGCGCGCCTACGCGTGAGCCGGCCGGGCCCGACCCCGGCGGCCTGATCCGGCCCGGTTCGCCCTCAGCCCAGCGCCTCCACCACCGCGCGGCCGACGTCCTCCGTCGTGGCCTCGCCGCCCAGGTCGGGCGTGCGCGGGCCGTCGGCGAGCACGGTCTCGATCGCGCGCACCACGGCGGCGCCGGCGTCCTCGTGGCCCAGATGGTCGAGCATCATGGCGCCCGACCAGATCTGGCCGATCGGGTTGGCGATGCCGCGGCCGGCGATGTCCGGGGCGGAGCCGTGGACCGGCTCGAACATCGACGGGAACCGGCCCTCGGGGTTGAGGTTGGCCGAGGGCGCGATGCCGATCGACCCGGCGACGGCGGGGCCCAGGTCGGACAGGATGTCGCCGAACAGGTTGGAGGCCACGACCACGTCGAAGCGGTCCGGGTGGGCGACGAAATGCGCCGTCAGGATGTCGATGTGGTAGCGGTCGGCGCGGATCTCCGGATAGCGCTCGGCGATGGCGTCGAACCGCTCGTCCCAGAACGGCATGGTGTGGACGATGCCGTTCGACTTGGTCGCCGAGGTGACGTGCCGGTCCGGCCGCCGCATGGCGAGCTCGAAGGCGTAGCGGATCACCCGATCGACGCCGCGCCGGGTGAAGACGGCCTCCTGGACCGCCGCCTCGTGCTCGGAGCCGGCGTAGAGGCGGCCGCCGATCTCCGAATACTCGCCCTCGACGTTCTCGCGCACCACCACGAAGTCGATATCCGCCGGGCCGCGGCCCTTGAGCGGCGACTCGACGCCGGGCATCAGGCGGACCGGGCGCAGGTTGACGTACTGGTCGAAGCGCCGGCGGATCGGGATCAGCAGGCCCCAGAGCGAGACCGCGTCGGCGACGTCCGGCCGGCCGACCGCGCCCAGATAGATCGCGTCGAAGCCGGCCAGGAAGTCGAGCCCGTCCTCCGGCATCATGTGCCCGGTCTCGGCGTAGAAATCGCAGCCCCAGGGCAGCGGCTCCCACAGGAAGGCGATGTCGTGGCGCCGGCCGGCGGCCTCCAGCACCGCGAGGCCCTGGGGCACGACCTCGTGGCCGATGCCGTCGCCCGGTATCACCGCGACGCGATGCTGTGTCATTGCGCTTACGATCCCCCAGATCGGACCCGACTCCGAATCGCCCTTTCATGATCGGGGCGTCGCCCGCCGGTTTCAACGGCGTTCGGGTGCCCGGGCATGCGCCTTCGCCTTCGCCGCGGCCGGGGCCTGTGGCAAGCTCTCGCTCGGGGCCACCGGGGCGCGGGCGGGCGCGGCGGCGGAGAGGCGAGCGCAGAGGCAAGCGCAGAGGCAAGGGGGGGATCGCCATGCTGGCGGAGGATCGCGCGCGGGCGGTGCAGCTGCTCGCCGACCAGCGCATCGCGGCGCGGGCGCTCGAGGGTCTGCCGGCGGCGCTGCGGCCGCATGACGAGACGACGGCCTACGCGCTGCAGGACTCCGTCGTCGCCCGGCTGGAGCACGCCGGCCTCGGCCCGGTCATCGGCTTCAAGATCGGCGCCACCTCGGCGGCGATGCAGAGCTATCTCGGCATCGACCATCCGTGCTGCGGCCTGGTGCTCGCCGCCGACCGGCATCCGAGCCCGGCGCGCCTGCCCCGGTCGAGCTTCCTGAACCCGGGGCTGGAGCTGGAGATCGCGGTGCGGCTCGGCACGGCGATCGGGCCCGGGGACGGGCCGTTCACGGCGGCGAGCGTGGCGCCGGCCGTGGCCGCGGCGATGACCTCGATCGAGATCGTCGACGCCCGCTGGCGTGACTTCCGAGCCGTCGACACGCCTAGCCTGATCGCCGACGGCTTCTTCCACGCCGCCCTGGTGCTGGGACCCGAGGCGCCGGTGCCGCCGGGCGGGCTGGCGGACCTGGAGGGCGTCATGACGATCGACGGGCGGGAGATCGGGCGCGACCGCGGCGCGGCCATCCTGGGCGACCCGTTCGAGGCGCTCGCCTGGCTCGCCCGCCACCGCGCCGCCCACGGCCAGGGCCTGCCCGCCGGCACGATCGTCACGCTCGGCAGCCTGATCCCTCCCGCCTGGCTCGACGGCCCCTGCGAGGCGGTCGTGACCGTGGAAGCCCTGGGCGAGGCGCGGGTGGCGGTGGCGTGAGAGACCGCACGATCATCTCACCACCAAGGCCACCAAGATCACCAAGTTATCTCCAGCGAACTCGGAGGCTGGTCATTCTTGGTCAGTATCCAGATTCATAAATGATCTTAAAGCATCCGCTCGAAAACGAAGCTCAGGCCAGGCATTTCTTGGTGACATTGGTGTTCTTGGTGGTGAAATTACTTCTTTACCGCCGCGGGATCAGCGGCGACTGGTCGAGGACGCGGACGGTGATGTCGGTGCAGCCGAGGTCGCGCAAGCTCTGGATGTCCTCGGCGAAGCGCTTAGAGTCATGAGCGGCCCGGGCGTGGTCGAGGGTGTCGTATTCGAAGGCGACGACGGCGCTGGGCGAGCTGTTGTCCGGCGCGCGCATGCCGATGACGCGGACATAGCCGGGCGTGTCGGCGAAGTGCCGCAGCAGGACCAGCGCCTCCTCGGAATACCGGAACATCCGGTCGGTCGGCGGCAGGTCGTAGGTGATCAGCAGATAGGCCATGGCCCCGCCCCTTCCGTCTCGCCCCTCACGGCCGCCATTGGCTTCCCTCTCCCGGCGGGAGAGGGAGGGGCCCACGGCCGCAGGCTGTGGGAGGGTGAGGGGTTGCGGACCGCGGAACAGCGCTCGTCCGTCTGCATCCCCTCACCCTGTCCCTCTCCCACGGGAAGAGGGGACGCGGGTGGCGGCGGTCGTGTGTTGCATCGCGCCGTGGATGTCCATCGTGGCCCGCCGGCTCAGTCCCCGCCGGCTTCCTGGCTCGGGTCGCGGCGGAAGGGGTGGGCCGGGTAGACGCCGAGGACGGTGAAGTTCTTGGAGAAGAAGCCCAATTCCTCGAAGGCGTAGCGCAGGCCCGTATCCTCCGGATGTCCCTCCACGTCGGCGTAGAACCGGGCCTGGGAGAAGCGCCCGGCGACCATGTAGCTCTCGAGCTTGGTCATGTTGACGCCGTTGGTCGCGAAGCCGCCCAGGGCCTTGTAGAGCGCGGCCGGCACGCTGCGCACCTCGAAGACGAAGCTGGTCACGAACCCCGCCTCGGGCCGGGGCGCGACGGCCGACGGCCAGTCGGGCTCGCGCGCCATGACGACGAAGCGCGTGGTGTTGTGCTCGGCGTCCTCGATGTCGGAGGCGAGGATCTCCAGGCCGTAGGTCTCCGCCGCCAGGGTCGAGGCGATGGCGGCGCGGCTGCGGTCGCCCCATTCGGCGATCTGGCGCGCGGCGCCGGCCGTGTCGGCGGCCACCACCGGCTCCACCCCGATCTTGCGGATGAAGGCGCGGCACTGGCCCAGCGCGTGGACGTGGCTATGGACCTGGACGATGTCGCCCAGATCCGTGCCCGGCAGACCGAGGAGCTGGTGGCGCACCCGCTGGAAGTGCTCGCCGACGATGTGCAGGCCCGAATCGGGCAGCAGGTGGTGGATGTCGGCGACCCGGCCGGCGACCGAATTCTCGATCGGGATCATGGCCAGCCGCGCCCGGCCGTCATGCACCGCCCCGATGACGTCCTCGAAGGCCGCGCAGGGCAGGGGCGTCATCTCCGGATGGACCTGGCGGCAGGCGACGTGGGAGTTGGCACCGGGCCAGCCTTGGAACGCGATGGTGTTCGCCGGATCGGCGTCGGGCGGGGGCTCGGTCACGGTCCGGAGCGCGGCGGTCACGGGCGGCAATCCTGAACAGGGCGGGCCTGGATAGAGCAGGCCCGAATAGCGCGGGCGTGAGAAGCACGGTTCTGCCGGGGCGGGAGCGGCGTGCGGTCGCCCGCTCAGGACGCCCCCGGAGCCGCCTGGCGCCGGGCCGGGTCCAGGGCGGCCCGCGCCCGCTCCAGATCGGCGGGAGTGTCGACACCCAGCGGCACGCTGTCAACGTGCGCCACGTCGATGCGCATGCCATGCGCGAGCGCGCGGAGCTGCTCCAGGCGCTCGCGCCGCTCCAGCACCGCGGGGGGCAGGCGCACATAGGCGGTCAGGGCCTCGCGCCGATAGGCGTAGAGGCCGATATGGTGCCACCAGGGGCCGTTGCCCCAGGGTGCCGCGAGCCGGGTGAAATAGAGCGCCCGGCCGAGGCGGGCGCCCTCCGCCAGCTCGATCACCGCCTTGACGACGTTGGGGTCGTCGCGCTCGGCCTCGTCGGTGATCGGCGCGGCCAGCGTGCCGATATCCACCGAGGGATCGCCCAGCGCCTCGAACGCCGCGCGCACGTCCTCCGGCGAGATCGTCGGCAGGTCGCCCTGGAGGTTGACCACCGCGTCGTGGCGTCGGTCGGGGTCGAAGCGCTCGACCGCCTCGTGCACCCGGTCGGAGCCGCTGGGGTGATCGGGATCGGTCATCAGCGCCGTCCCGCCGGCGGCGCGCACCGCCTCGGCGATCGCGGCCTCGGCGCAGGCGACGACGACCGGGCCGACCTCGGCCTCGACCGCGCGGCGCCAGACATGGACGATCATCGGCTCGCCGGCGATGTCGGCCAGCGGCTTGTCCGGCAGGCGCTGAGAGGCCAGCCGTGCCGGAATGACGACCACCGGGCGGGTCGGGACCGGGCGGACGGCCGCAGGGGCGGAATCGGCGCTCATGGCCGGTGCTTGAAGCCCATAGCCGGGCCCGCCGTCAAGCGCGCCGTGGCCCGCTACGCCTCGCGCGCGAGGCCCGTCCGCACGCCGTGGGCGCATGGTGCGACCCTGCGCAGCGGGCGGGAGACTTGCGTCAACCCGCCGGTTCGCCCTACAAGTCCCCCCGCTGCCGCGCCCCCGCGGGTTCCGCCCCGGTCCGGGCGCGGCGGTGGCCGCCCTTCGCCCCCGGCTCGCCCGGGCGGAAATGGCGGCCGTCCCGATTGGCCCCATCGATTTGACGGCGGGACCCGTCTTGACCCGAGGGTGTGAGTGGCCGGCATGGAGTTGAACAAGATCTTCGGCGCGATCCTGCTCGCCGGCGTCATCGCCATGACGTCGGGCTTCCTGGCGGAGCTTCTGATCGCTCCGCCGCATGGCGAGGAAGAGGTCGCGTACATGGTCGAGGGCGGCGTCCCCTCCCAGGAGCCCGCCGAGGAAGAGGAAGAAGAGCTGCCGGCGATCGCCACGCTCCTCGCCAGCGCCGATCCGGCCGCCGGCGAAGGGCAGTCGCGCGCCTGCGCCGCCTGCCACTCCTTCGAGGAGGGCGGCCAGAACATGGTCGGCCCGCCCCTCTGGGACGTGGTCGGGCGCGAGATCGCCTCGGTCGAGGGCTTCAACTATTCCGGCGCGCTGCAGGAATACGCCGCCGAGGCCGGGACCTGGAGCTTCGAGGCCCTCAACGGCTTCATCCACGCGCCGCGCGACTGGGTCGTGGGCACGAGCATGTCCTACCAGGGCGTCAAGGATCACGAGGATCGCGCCGACCTGATCGCCTGGATGCGCACGCTCTCCAACGATCCGGAGCCGCTGCCCGAGCCGCCGACGGAAGCCGCCGAGGGTGACGCGGAAACGCAGACCGCGGATGCCGGCGAGGCGGCGTCGGGCGGCGAGGACGAGGCGGCCGAGGAGACGGCGACGGCAGAGCCGGCGGCCGAGGAGTCCGGCGCGGAGGCGCAGGAGACGGCGTCGAGCGAGGAGCCTGCCGCCGAGGAGGCTCCAGCCGCTGAAGAGCCCGCCGCCGAGGATGCGGGCTCGGAGGAGACGGAGACTGCGGAGGCCGAGGGCGACGGAGCGGCCGGGGGCGAGGCCTCGGGCGGTGCCAGCGAGTTCGCCCGCATGGTCGCGTCGGCCGATCCGCAGTCGGCGCAGGGGACGATCGCCACCTGCGGCGCCTGCCACAGCTTCGAGCAGGGCGGCGCGGCGCGCGTCGGCCCAAATCTCTGGGGCATCGTGGGCGCGCCGGTCGCTGGGGTGGAGAGCTTCAACTACTCCCAGCCGATGCAGGACTTCGGCTCCGAGCACGGCGAGTGGACCTACGACCTGCTCGACACCTATCTCGAGGCGCCGATGGAGGTCGTGCCGGGTACGCGCATGGCCTATCCGGGCGTCAAGGACGCCGAGCAGCGCGCCGCCGTCGTCGCCTATCTGCGCAGCCTGGCAGAAGAGCCGGAGCCGCTGCCGGACGCGGAGTGACGCCCCGTAATCGGTTGCGGGCCGGCCGGTCTCCGGTCGGCCCGCGGCCCGACGCCATCCCGCGGACCGTCCCCGCGCCGGCCGTCGGAGACAGGGCATGAGCACCGATACCGCGCCGGCGGCCGTCGAGGAGTCCGCCATCGCGCTCGCCGAGCGCATGGCCGACGCCGCGGCGGAGATCACGCGCCGGCATTTCCGGGGCGATTTCGCCGTGGAAGGCAAGGAGGACCGCTCGCCGGTCACCATCGCCGACCGCGAGGCGGAGATGGCGCTGCGCACCGTGCTGGGCGACCACCGCCCGGACGATGGCGTGATCGGCGAGGAGTTCGGGGTCGAGCGCGGCGACGCGCGCGACGTCTGGGTGCTCGACCCGATCGACGGCACGCGGGCCTTCATCACCGGCAAGCCGACCTTCGGCACGCTGATCGCGCTGGTGCGCGACGGCCGGCCGGTGCTGGGCGTGATCGACCAGCCGATCGTGGGCGACCGGTGGGTCGGCGCGGCCGGCCACCCGACCCGGCACAACGGCCGCCCGGTCACCACCCGCACCTGCGGCAACTTCGCCGCCGCCTATGCCAGCACGACCGGTCCGCACCTCTTCGCCAGCGACAGCGATCTTGCCGCGTTCGAGCGGGTCGCCGACCGTGTGCGCGACACGGTCTACGGCATGGACTGCTATGCCTACGGGCTTCTCGCCTCGGGCCATCTCGACCTGGTGATCGAATCGGGGCTGAAGATCCACGACTTCGCCGCGCTCGTGCCGGTGGTCGAGGGGGCGGGCGGCGCGATGCGCGACTGGACCGGCCGGCCGCTGACCGCCGAGTCGTCGGGGCGCGTCCTGGCGCTGGGCGATCCGAGCCTGCTGGACGCGACCCTGGCGCTCCTGGGCGAGGCCTGAGACCGGCTCACGGATCGTGGAAATTTTCCCTCTCCCGGCGGGAGAGGGAGGGGCCCGCGGCCGTCTGGCCGTGGGAGGGTGAGGGGGTGCGGACGTCAGGATCCTGCCCCGGCGCCCGAACCCCCTCACCCTGACCCTCTCCCGCGGGGAGAGGGAACGCGGGTGGTGCCGGCCGTGCCGGAAGGCTTCTCGCCGAAAGCGACATTGACGCCTGCCTCTGCGCGGTGGGCGACCTAAGGGATCGAGCTTCGGGACCGTGGCCCGGTCGGCCGCCGACGCCGCTCTTGATCTATCGCACTGCACAATCGACCTTACGCACGGATGCTCGGTGCCGCGCCGCCGCCCGATCCGCGCTCCGCGCCCCGCCCGCCGGGAAAGGCCCCCGCCCATGACCGTGCGCAATCTGGAATACCTGTTCAGGCCGCGCTCGATCGCCGTGATCGGCGCGTCCAAGCGGCCCCAGTCGGTCGGCAAGGTGCTCTCGCGCAACCTGTTCTCGGCCGATTTCGACGGGCCAGTCATGGCGGTCAACCCGCGCGAGACGGCGATCGAATCGACGCTCGCCTACAACTCGGTCGAGGCACTGCCGATGGCGCCCGACCTGGCGGTGATCTGCACCCCGCCGGCGACGGTGCCGGAGATCGTCGACAGCCTGGGCCGGCGGGGCACGCGCGCGGCCGTCGTCATCACCGCCGGCTTCGGCGAGGGCGGGGATGCCGAGGGGGCCGCCCTGCGCCAGCGGATGCTCGACGCCGCCCGGCCCCATCTGCTGCGCGTGGTCGGCCCGAACTGCGTCGGCGTCATGGCGCCCCACGCCCGGGTCAATGCCAGCTTCGTGCATGTCGCGCCGCGGGCCGGCGACATCGCCTTCGTTACCCAGTCGGGCGCCATCGCCACCTCGATCGTCGACTGGGCGACGTATCGAGGCATCGGCTTCAGCCATGTCGTCTCCCTGGGCGACATGGCCGATGTCGACTTCGGGGACATGCTCGACTACCTGGCCTCCGACCCGCAGACGCGCTCGATCCTGCTCTATGTCGAGAACGTCACCCATGCGCGGAAGTTCATGTCCGCGGCCCGGGCGGCGGCGCGGTCCAAGCCGGTGATCGTCATCAAGTCCGGCCGCAGCGAGGAGGCGGCCAAGGCTGCGGCCTCGCACACCGGCGCGCTCGCCGGCTCCGACGCGGTCTACGACGCCGCCTTCCGGCGCGCCGGCATGCTGCGCGTCGGCGATCTGGGCGAGCTGTTCGACGCCACGGAGACGCTGGCCAGCGGCCTCAAGGTCGCGGGCGACCGGCTGGGCATCCTGACCAATGGCGGCGGCATCGGCGTGCTGGCGACCGATTCGCTGGTCGCCGGCGGCGGGCGGCTCGCCGAGCTTTCCGAGGCGACGATGGACCGGCTGGGCGAGGCGCTGCCGGCGACCTGGTCGCACGGCAATCCGGTCGACATCATCGGCGACGCGCCGGGCACGCGCTACCGCGCCGCGCTGGAGGCGCTGCTGGCCGACCGGAGGCTCGACGCGATCCTTGTGATGAACTGCCCGACCGCCGTCGCCGACAGCGTCGAGGCCGCGCGCGCCGTGGTCGACACGCTCGCCGCCGAGCGCCGGCGCGTGCCGGTGCTGACGAGCTGGCTGGGCGAGGGCGCGGCGGCGGAGGCCCGGCGCCTGTTCGCCGAGCGCCGGCTGCCGACCTACGAGACGCCGGGCCAGGCGACCCGCGCCTTCATGCATCTGGTCCACTACCGCACCAACCAGGACCTGCTGATGCGCACGCCGCCCGACGTGGCCGAGGAGGTGGACGCCGATCTCGACGCCGCCCGGTCGGTCATCAAGGGGGCGCTGGAGGACGGCCGGGACATCCTGACCGAGCCGGAGTCGAAGGCCGTGCTCGCCGCCTTCGGCATCCCGGTGGTGGAGACGGTGAGCGTGGCGACGCCGGAGGAGGCGGGCGCGGCGGCCGCGCGGATCGACGCACCGGTGGCGCTGAAGATCCTGTCGCCGGACATCACGCACAAGTCCGATCGGGGCGGCGTGCGCCTCGAGCTCGTCGGCGAGGACGCGGTGCGCAACGCCGCCGCGCGCATGCTGGAGACCATCGGCGAAGCGCTGCCCGAGGCGCGGATCGACGGCTTCACGGTCCAGCGCATGGCCGGCATGCCGGGCGCCCACGAGCTGATCCTGGGCGTGTCGGAGGACAGCCTCTTCGGCCCGACGATCCTGTTCGGCCAGGGCGGCACGGAGGTCGAGGTCGTGCGCGACTCGGCCATCGCCCTGCCGCCGCTCGACCCGCTGCTGGCGCGCGACACCATGGCGCGCACCCGGGTCTGGCGCCTGCTCCAGGGCTATCGCGACCGGCCGGCGGCGGATCTCGACGCGCTGGCGCTGACGCTGGTGCGGATCAGCCAGATGGTCTCGGATCTGCCGGAGCTGGCGGAGCTCGACGTCAACCCGCTGCTCGCCGACCATACCGGCGTGCTGGCGCTCGACGCCCGGCTGCGCGTGCGCCGGCCAGGCGCCGCGCCGCGCCAGCGGCTCGCTATCCGGCCCTATCCCAAGGCGCTGGAGAAGGAGGTCGGCCTGCGCGACGGCCGGCGTTTCCGGCTGCGCCCGATCCGCCCGGCGGACGAGCCGATGCTGCAGGCGATGATCGCGCGCTCCTCGCCGGAGGATATCCGTCTGCGCTTCTTCACGCCGATGCGCCAGCTCACCCACGCCGCCGCGGCGCGGCTGACCCAGATCGACTACGACCGGGAGATGGCGCTGGTCGCCGAGGGCCCGGACGACGGCCCCGGCCCCGGCGCCGCCGCCGACGCCCGGGCGATCTACGGCGTCGTGCGCATCGCCGCCGACCCGGACAACGAGCGCGCGGAATACGGCGTCATGGTCCGCTCCGACATGAAGGGCCAGGGGCTCGGCAACCTGCTGATGCGCGAGATCCTGGCCTACGCCAAGGATCGGGGCGTTGGCGAGATCTTCGGCGAGGTGCTGCGCGAGAACACCGGCATGCTGGGGCTGTGCGCCGATCTCGGCTTCCGCCGCGAACCCGACCCGGACGACGCCAGCCTGGTCCGCGTCTCCATCGCCATGGATCGGGTCCCGGCCGAGGTGGCGGGGTAGCGGTGGCGCGGGCCGCAGGTGGGCCGAGCGCAGCGAGCTCGACATTCCCGACGCCGGAGCGGGCGCCTCCGTCGGGTTCGCTTCGCTCAGCCGACCTACACCGCGCGATCCTGTAGGTCGGTCGAGCGCCAGCGAGCCCGACAACATCTCGGACATCCGGCGCGACCGTGTCCGTCGGGTTCGCTTCGCTCAGCCGACCTACATTGCACCGCCCCCATCGTGGTTGCGACGAACGGATCGCCCGCCCTAATGCCGGAAGTGCCTCGTCCCGGTGAAGACCATGGCGATGCCGGCCTTGTCCGCGGCGGCGATGACCTCCTCGTCGCGGACCGAGCCGCCGGGCTGGATGACCGCCGTGGCGCCCGCCTCGATCGCGGTCAGCAGGCCATCGGCGAAGGGGAAGAAGGCGTCCGAGGCGACGACGGAGCCGATGGTCGCGGGCTCCGTCGCGCCCGCCGCCTCGGCGGCATCGGCGGCCTTGCGCGCGGCGATGCGGGCGGAGTCGACCCGGCTCATCTGCCCGGCGCCGATGCCGACCGTCGCGCCGTCCCGGGCGTAGACGATGGCGTTGGACTTGACGTGCTTGGCGACCCGGAAGGCGAAGAGCAGGTCGGCGAGCTCGGCCGGGGTCGGCGCGCGCTTCGTGACGACCTTCAGGTCCTCGGCCTCGACGCGGCCGGTGTCCCGGCTCTGGGCCAGCAGGCCGCCGGCGACGCTGCGCAGGACCAGCCCCTCCTCCTGTGCGTCGGGCAGGCGATCGGTGGTCAGCACGCGCAGGTTCTTCTTCGCCGCCAGCACTTCTTCCGCGCCGGCGTCGATCGACGGGGCAATGACGACCTCGCAGAAGATCTCCGCGATCGCCTCGGCCGTGACCACGTCGAGCGGGCGGTTCGCCGCGACGATGCCCCCGAAGGCGCTGACCGGGTCGCAGGCGAGCGCCCGCGCCCAGGCTTCCGACAGGCTGTCGGCGACGGCGACGCCGCAGGGATTGGCGTGCTTGACGATGACGATCGCCGGCTCGTCGAACTCGACGACCGCCTCGAAGGCGGCGTCGGTGTCGTTGATGTTGTTGTAGCTGAGCGCCTTGCCCTGGCGCTGCGTGGCCGAGGCGACGCCCGGCCGGTCCTCCGCCGTGCGGTAGAGCGCCGCCGCCTGGTGCGGATTCTCGCCGTAGCGCAGCGCCAGCGTGCGCTTGCCCGCCAGCCCGAGGCGCGGCGGCAGCAGGTCGTCCAGGTCTTCCGCGAACCATTCGGCGATCGCCGCGTCATAGGCGGCCGTCCGCGCGAAGGCGGCCGCCGCCAGCCGCTCGCGCAGGGAAAAGCCGGTCGCGCCGTCGAGCGCCGTCATCTCGTCCATCACCGTGTCGTAGTCGCCGGGATCCGTGACCACGGTGACGAAGGCGTGGTTCTTGGCCGCCGCCCGGATCATCGCCGGGCCGCCGATGTCGATGCGCTCGACCGCCGTGGCGTCGTCGGCGCCGGCCGCCACCGTCTCCTCGAAGGGGTAGAGATTGACCACCAGCAGGTCGATCGGCGCGATGCCGTAGTCGGTCATCTGGTCCAGGTCCTCCTCCACGTCGCGCCGGGCGAGCAGGCCGCCATGGATGCGCGGGTGCAGGGTCTTGACCCGGCCGTCCATGATCTCCGGAAAGCCGGTGTGCTGCGAGACCTCCTTGACCGGGATCCCCGCCTCCTCCAGCGCCCGGGCCGAGCCGCCGGTCGACAGGATCTCCACATGCCGGTCGGCCAGGAACTTGGCGAAGTCCGTCACACCGGTCTTGTCGGAGACCGAGATCAGCGCGCGGCGGATGCCGACCGGCCGATCGGGCGCGCCGTCGGGGCCGGACTCGGGCTCGCTGTCGGCGTCGCGGTGGGAGGCCATGGTGGTTGTCCTCTCGAAGAGACGCCCCGGGGGATCGGGGCAGGCGGCGGGCGGCGGGCGCCCTTTCTAGGGCAAATTCCGAACTGATTGAATCATCAGTTCGGAATTTGCCCTATCTTCAACAACCTAGAGCATCTTATCTGCGCCCATCCGGGCGCAGGATGCTCCAGCGCGCGCCCCGCCGGCTGTCGAATGGCGGAGGTCCCGCCGCCGCGCTCATTCTCGGCGGTCGCGGCGCAGGCGCCAGGTCAGGTGCAGGCCCTCCGGGTCGGTCACGCCGGAGATGACGAGCTGGCGGGTCCGCCGCCGCTCGCCGGTGCCGAAATAAAGGCTTTCCTCCACCGTCAGCGGCGCGCCCTCGGCGTCGAACCACCAGCCCGTGCCGCCGGCGAGCCGGATCAGCGCGGAGTCCTCCGCCCCGGTCAGCGAGACCTGGCAGGCCGGGTGCAGGTGAAAGCGCACGGCGAAGCGCATGCCGCCGCGATGGCCGGGGCCGTCCTCGGGCAGGGTCAGCACGTCCTCCCCGGTCAGGCTGTCGCCGGCCGCGGCGAGCGCCAGGCGCCGGCCGTGCACCAGCCCGAAGGCCGGGACATAGCCGTCGTGCCAGGCCTCGACCGCCGTCGCGCCGTCCTCCTCCCGCCGGTCCGATTTCAGGATCACCGGCGGGCGCACGGGCCCCGGCACGGCGGCCGGCACAGGGCCGGCGTCGATCGGCACCGCGTCGGTGTCCGACAGGGTGAGCGTCGAATGCGCCGGCGTGCCGCGCAGGGCGGACCGCCAGGACGCCCCCTCCTTGCCGGAGAACGGGCCGGGCCAGGGGCCGCAATTGACGATCATCCGCTCGCGCCCGCTGGAAAGCTCGAAGGCGAGCGGCGAGGCGTGGGCCTGGTCCGCCACGCCCCGCGGCGGCACGCCGACATCCATGACGACCAGCGTCCGCCCGGCGAGCAGTCGCTCGAACCCGGAATGCCGCGCGCTCTTGAGCGGCCGGCCGCGGGCGTCGGCCTGGGTCAGCACGGTGTCGACCATCAGGGCGCCGCCCTCCCCGCCGCCGTGGAACAGGGCGAGCGCGCCGTCGCCATGGCGGAAGAAGCGCAGGGCCGGCGCCATCCGGTCGATGCCGTGCTGCAGGCCCTCGGGCATGTCGACCCGGGCGGCGCGCAGGGCCGTGCGCAGCTCGGCCAGGTGGCGCAGCGCCGTCATCAGCGCGGCCGGATCGCGCGAGACATGGCCGCCGTCGGGCAGGATCTGGCGGTCGACCTCGCGCGCCAGCAGGTCGAGCGCGCGCGGCAGCCGGTGCTCGGCCCCCGGGACCGCGAGCAGACCGAAGGCGAGTCCCTTGAGCGCGGCGATCCGGCCGACGCCTTCCGCCTCGCCGGGTGCGTCGCGCATCAGATGGCGCAGCTGGCGGGCGAGCGCGGCGAAGACGCGGTCCTGGAAGGCGTCGTCGGCGCTGGCGCAGAAGAAGTCGTGGGTGCCCAGCCAGGTGGCGATGCGCGTGCCCAGGACGTCGGCGCGCCAGGCGAGCGGGTGCCAGCGGTCGTGCCGGGCGATCCAGGCGTCGACCAGCCGCCGGGCGTGGCGCCGCGCTCCGTCGCCGCCGACCGCGCGCAGGTCGCGCAGCCATTCGAAGCTGTGCAGCGCGGCGACGTATTCGGGCTCCGCGCCGAGGGGCAGCCACAGCGGCTCCTCCCCCTCGCTGGTCGTGCCGGCGAAGGAATAGTGGCCGGCGATCAGCGCCTGGCCCCGGTCGGCGTCGCCGGGCCAGGGGTCGGCCGGAACCAGCCGCAGATCGCGCGGCGCGGAGCGCCCCAGCGCCAGGGAATAGAGCGGGGAGGCCCAGGCCGCCCGGCGCAGGGTGCGCGGCCACTCGCCGAGGCCGGCGCGTCCGCCGGAGCGGGGCGGGGAACGGTCGGCCGAGCCCCGCGCCATCAGCCCCGGGGCCTGAGCCGCGCGACGGCGTCGCGGTAGCCGCCGGGCCCGCCGCCGAAGACGGCCGTGCCGGCGACCAGCACGTCGGCGCCGGCCGCGATCACCCGGGGCGCGGTCTCCGCGTTGATGCCGCCGTCGACTTCCAGGTCGATCGGGCGGCCGGCGCCGTCGATCAGCCGGCGCACCCGCTCCAGCTTGTCGAGCTGGCCGTCGAGGAAGGCCTGCCCGCCGAAGCCCGGGTTGACCGTCATCACCAGGACCAGGTCGATATCCGCGACCAGCTCCGCGATGGCGGAGACGGGCGTGCCCGGGTCGAGCGCGATGCCGGCCCGCGCGCCGTGGCTCTTGATGAGCTGGATCGTGCGATGCGGGTGGGGCCCGCCTTCCGGGTGGAAGGTGATGGTATCCGCGCCCGCCTCGGCGAAGGGGCCGACCATGGCATCGACCGGCGCGATCATCAGGTGGACGTCGAACGGCTTGGCGCTGTGGTCGCGCAAGGCCTTCACCACCATCGGCCCGATCGAGAGATTGGGCACGAAGTGATTGTCCATCACGTCGACATGGATCCAGTCGGCCCCCGCCTGGTCGACGGCGCGCACCTCGTCGCCCAGGCGGGCGAAGTCCGCGGCGAGGATCGAGGGCGCGATGCGCACGGGTTGTTGCATGGTTCGAATCGCTGCCTATCAGCTTACGCGGTGCGCCGCAATCGGGCGATGAAGAAGCCGTCGAGCCCGCCGGGAATGCCGCCCGCGCCCTCGGCGGCGGGGGGCGCCCCCCAGTCGGCGGCGTGGCAGGGCAGGGTGCGCACGTCGCCCTGGCGGGTGACCGATTCGGCCAGGCCGCCGACCTCCGCCGGGTCGATCGGCACGCGCTCGATCGGCGCGCCCTGGTCGCGCAGGGCGTCGACATGGACCGCGCCCTCCTGCGGCTGGAGCGAGCAGGTGCACCACACGATCGTCCCGCCGGGGCGCACCAGCGCGACCGCTCGGGCCAGGAGCCGGCGCTGGAGCGCGGCGAGGGCGGCCACGTCGTCGGCCGACTTGAGCCGCGGGATGTCCGGATGCCGGCGGATCGTGCCGGTCGCGGTGCAGGGGGCGTCGACCAGCACGGCGTCGAACGGCGCGTCGGGCTCCCAGACCGTGGCGTCGGCGACGACCCGCTCGGCCTCCAGCCCTAGCCGGGCGAGATTGGCCTCCAGCCGCTCCAGCCGGGTGGCGGAGCGGTCGACCGCCGTCACCCGCGCGCCGGCGGCGGCGAGCTGGGCGGTCTTGCCGCCGGGTGCGGCGCACAGGTCGCAGACCGACAGGCCGTCGACGTCGCCCATCAGCCGGGCGGGCAGCGCGGCGGCCGCGTCCTGGACCCACCACTCCCCACCGGCGTAGCCGGGCAGGTCGGCGACCGGGCCGCCCGCCGCCCGGCGCACCGTGCCGGTCGGCAGGACGATGCCTTCGAGCCGGCGCGCCCAGGTCGCCGGGTCGCCCCGCACCGTCAGGTCGAGCGGCGGGTCGACCAGATGGGCCGCGGCGATTGCCCGCGCGGTCGCCTCGCCATAGGCGCGCGTCCAGGACTCCCACAGCCAGGCCGGGGTGTTGAGCACCGCCCCGTCGAGCGCGGCCAGCCGGTCCGCGCCCTCCCGCTGGAGCCGGCGCAGCACCGCGTTGACCAGCCCCTTGTAGCTCTCCAGCCCGACCGCCGCGACCAGGTCGACCGAGGTGGCGACGGCCGCGTGGGGCGGCGTGCCCATCATCAGCACCTGGGCGATGCCGAGACGCAGCACGTCGCGCGCGGCCACGGCCCGGCGCGGCAGCGGCCGCTCGACCACCGCGGCGATCAGGGCGTCGATCTCCCCCAGCCGGCGCAGGGTGGTGGCCGCGAGCGCGCGGGCGAAGGCGCGGTCGCGCGGCGCCAGGGTCGCGCCTTCCGGCGTGGTGTCGCCCGCGGCCTCGATCGCCTCGTCGAGCGGCCGGCGGCGGTGCAGGACGGCGCGCAGCAGCTCCAGCGCCAGGCGCCGGGCCGGCAGGCCACCCGGCGGCGTGGCCGGCGGCGGCGTGGCGGAGGTCGTGTCGGCGGGGCGGGGATCGGGATCGGCGGTGGCCATGGCGCCGGGTTTAGCGGACCGGCGGGCGCTTGGCCAGACAAGGGCGCGGCGATCGCCGGACTTCCCCGCCGAGGGTGACGGCCGTCACGGATTCGTTAAGGGATCGGGGCTAGCCTCCCGGCCCACGATCGCGTGCGGCGCCCCGTCCCCACGCCCGGCACGATCCGCCGGCCCGGGGCGCCATGCCGGAGGCCGGAGCCATGAAGGACCGCTCGTTCATCGATACCGCGCTGGCGACCCTCGCCGCCGTGATCCTGCTGACCGTCGGCGCCATGCTCGCCACCGAGCCCGTGATCGAGACCGTCGCCCGGGCCCTGCGCCTGGGTCTCTGACAGCGGGCCCGCCGGTCGCTTCCGCGAACCGGCGGGGTCATGGTATAGGCGCGGCCATGCCGCGCATCCGCCTCCCGCTTGGCCCCCGAGGCTCCCCGACACGCTCCGTGTCGTCGCGCGCCGCGATTGGGCCGGAACGCCGGCCGCGCACATGAGCGACTTCACCGGCACCGGGCTGGCCTGCCTGCGCGGGGCGCGGCTGGTCTTCGAGGAACTGTCCTTCACGCTGCCGCCGGGCGGCGCGCTCGTGCTGACCGGTCCCAACGGGGCGGGGAAGTCGAGCCTGCTGCGCCTGATGGCCGGGCTGATCCCGCCCTTCGCCGGCGCGCTGGCCTGGGACGGCACGCCGGTCGACGCGGATCCCGAGGCGCATCGCGCCCGGGTCGCCTATGCCGGCCATGCCGAGGCGGTGAAGCCGGTGCTCTCCGCCCTCGACAACCTGCTTTTCTGGGCCGCCCAGGCCGATCCGGGGCAGGCCCGGGCGCGGTCCGACTCGGCGCTGGAGGCGGTCGGGCTGGGCGGGCTGGGCGACATGCCGGGCCGCTACCTCTCAGCCGGGCAGAAGCGCCGGCTGGCGCTCGCCCGGCTGCTCGCTGCGCCGGCCCCGGTGTGGCTGCTCGACGAGCCCTCGGTCGGGCTCGACACCGATGGCCGGCGCCGGCTGGAGGCGATCATCGCGCGCCACCGGGAGGGCGGCGGCCGGGTCGCGCTGGCGACCCACGCACCCATTGCCCTGCCCGGGGCGGAGGCCCTGGACCTGGCGGACTTCGCCCTGCCGCCGGATGCCGCGCCCGACCTCTTCGATCCCTACACCGAGTGGGACGCCGAGCCCGCCGACGACGCGGCGGAGGCGACACGGTGAGGCGGTTCCTGGGCCTGGTCGGCCGCGACCTGCGGCTGTCGCTTCGCGCCGGCACCGACGCGGTGGTGGCGCTGATGTTCTTCGTCATCACCGTGCTGATGTTCCCGTTCGGCGTCGGGCCGGAGCCGCAGATCCTGGCGCGAATCGCCGCGGGCGTGATCTGGGTCGCCGCGCTGCTGGCCGCGCTGCTGTCCCTCGAGCGGCTGTTCGCCAACGACCACGAGGACGGCACGCTCGACCTGCTGGCGCTCGGCCCGCTGCCGCTGGAGGCGGTGGTCACGGCCAAGGTGGCGGCCCACTGGCTCGTCACCGGCGTGCCGCTGATCCTGGCCGCGCCGGTGCTTGCCGTCATGCTGGGGCTGCCGGAGGCCGGCTACGGCGCGCTGATCGCCTCGCTCGCCATCGGCACCCCGGCGCTCAGCCTGATCGGTGCCGTCGGCGCGGCGCTGACGCTGGGCGCGCGGCGCGGCGGGGTGCTGGTGGCGCTGCTGATCCTGCCGCTCTTCGTGCCGGTGCTGATCTTCGCCGTCGGCGCCATCGAAGCCGCGGTGCTCGACCTGCCGGTCGGCCCGCATCTGGCGCGCCTGGGCGCGGTGCTGGCGCTGGCCCTGCCCATCGGCCCGATCGCCGCCGCTGCGGCGATCCGCCAGGCGCTGGAGTGAGGTGGCGAGCGTCCCTATTGCACTCGGTGATACGGAAAGCGATAGTCGTCGATGCGGGTCTACGCGACGCGTTGGTTCGGTCGCTTTGCGCGACGTCAGGGACTCTCGGCGGACCGATTGCTGGCGGCCGTCGCCGAGATCGATGCCGGTCTCGTCGATGCCGAACTCGGCGGCGGCTTGGTCAAGAAGCGTGTGGCGAAGGCCGGGCGTGGAAGATCGTCGGGGTATCGTACGATCGTGGCCGTGCGACAGGGAGAGATCGCGATCTTCGTCTACGGGTTCGAAAAGTCTTCGAAGGCCTCGCTGTCCGGTGACGAGACGCGTACGTATCGTGACCTCGCGGGCGTTCTACTGGGATACGACGAGGTCGCGCTGGCGCAGGCCGCAAAGGCCGGTGCCTTGCGGTATGTCGGAATGACGGAGAGGACCTGATGGCGACGAGGCGGCGGGCGGCGCCGGACGACAGCGTGAGGACGCCGGAAGGCGAAGCGCCCGTCGGCCGCAAGCGAGGCTACCGATCCGATGCGCTGGCCGCCGCCCACCAGACGATCGCGGATCTGCACGCCGCGGGACTCGCGGACAAGACCACGATGCGGGTCTTCGACGCCGCGTGCCTCGAGCCGCTGTCCGGCTTCGACGCATCGCGGATACGGTCCCTGCGGCGGAGGCTGAATCTGTCGCAGCCGGTCTTTGCCGCCTATCTCAATGTCGGCAAGTCGACGGTCGCGCAATGGGAAGCCGGCACGAAGCGGCCCTCGGGCCCGGCGGTCAGGCTTCTCGACCTCCTCGACCGGAAGGGGCTGGAGGCGCTTTCCTGACCGCGCCCCGCTCCGTCTTCCCCCGCCGCGCCGCATCGCCTATCTTGCGCTCATGCACAGGTTCGCCAACCCGACCCGGTTCCTGAAGCTCGCCGACACGGTCCAGCCCTGGGCCGTCGCGGCGACGGTCGGCCTGTTCGCGGTCGGGCTGTGGCTGGCGCTGGTCGCCTCGCCGGAGGACTACCAGCAGGGCTCGACGGTCCGGATCATGTACATCCACGTGCCGGCGGCGTGGCTGGCGCTCTTCGCCTACGCGACCATGGCCGTGGCCTCGGCGGTCGCGCTGATCTGGCGCCATCCGCTGGCGGAGCTCTACACCAAGGCCGTGGCGCCGGTGGGCGCCGGCTTCACCGCGCTGTGCCTGATCACGGGCAGCCTGTGGGGCAAGCCGATGTGGGGGACATGGTGGGTCTGGGACGCACGCTTGACGAGCGTTCTGATTCTTTTGTTCCTCTATCTGGGGTACATGGCGCTGGTCAACGCGTTCGACGACCAGGGCCGCGGGCTGCGGGCCGGCAGCATTCTGGTCCTGGTCGGCTCGGTGAACCTGCCGATCATCAAGTGGTCGGTGGAGTGGTGGAACACGCTGCACCAGCCGGCCTCGGTCAGCCGGCTCGACGCGCCGGCGCTGGATCCGTCCATGCTGGTGCCGCTCCTGGTCATGGCGGCGGCGTTCACGGCCTATTTCGTCGTGCTCGCGCTGATCCGGACCCGGGCGGAGCTGCTCGCCCGGCGCGTCCAGGTGCTGCGCCTGGCCCGCGCGGCCGGGTGAGGCGCCCGGGGCGCGGCACGGCCCGGCCCCGCCGAAGCCCCGGAGCCGGCATGCGGCCGGGCGTCGCGTCGCGGCGGTTCGGCCTACCGCGGCGGTTGCGAAACCGCCACATTCGACGGGCCTGATCGGGACACGAGCCCGGTCGGGTGACGGGGCTGCCAGGCCCCGGGAACAAGTGGAACGCGGACGGCCGGAACGGCGATGCGGGACTTCTTCCAGATGGGCGGCTACGCCCCCTTCGTGTGGGGCTCCTACGCTGTCGCCGCGCTGATGCTGGTCGGGCTCGGCCTCGCCGCCTGGCGCCGCTTGGCGGCCCAGCGCCGGCTGGTGGCCGAGCTGGAGCGCGCCCGCCCGCCGCGCCGCCGGGCCCGCTCGCGCGGCGCCGGGGCGGGCAAGGCGACGGACACGCCGCACCCGCCCGGGACGAACAGGGAGCACGCGCTCGATGACGCGTAAGAAGCGGCGGCTCTATCTGGTCGGTCTGGTCATGCTGGGCGTCGGCTCGGCGACCGCATTGGCCCTGACCGCCTTCCAGGACAACCTGCTGTTCTTCTACAGCCCCTCCGACCTGGAGGCCCGACCGGTCGACGCCGATCAGCGGCTGCGCCTCGGCGGCCTTGTCGAGGAGGGCTCGGTCACCCGCCAAGAAGACGGCCTGACGGTGGAGTTCACGGTGACCGACACGGCGCGCTCGGTCCCGGTCGTCTATGCCGGGCTGCTGCCGGACCTGTTCCGGGAGGGTCAGGGCGTCGTGGTGCAGGGCACGCTGGGCGGCGACGGCCGGTTCCGCGCCGACGAGGTGCTGGCCAAGCACGACGAGAACTACATGCCGCCGGAGGTCGCCGAGGCGCTCAAGCAGGCCGGCGAATGGCGCGAGAACGCCGCAGACAGCCTGGCGGCCGAGGGCACGGACATGGTCGACGCCGCCGAGCCGGAGGCCCGGCCATGATCCCGGAGCTCGGCCACTTCGCGCTGATCCTGGCGCTGCTCGTCGCCGCCTTCCAGTCGAGCGTGCCGATGATCGGCGCGGCGCGCGGCGACGCCGGCTGGATGGCCTCGGCCAAGCCCGCGGCCTATCTCCAGCTCGCCCTGATCGCCTTCGCCTTCATGGCGCTGACCCGGTCCTACCTGCTCAGCGACTTCACGGTCCTCAACGTCGTCCAGAACAGCCATTCGGCGAAGCCATGGATCTACAAGGTCTCCGGCGTCTGGGGGAACCACGAGGGCTCGATGGTCCTGTGGGTCCTCATGCTGGCCCTGTTCGGCGCCCTGGTCGCCGGCTTCGGCCGTCAGCTCCCGGCAACCCTGAAGGCGCGCGTGCTCTCGGTGCAGGGTATGATCGGGCTGGGCTTCCTGGCCTTCATCCTGCTGACCTCGAACCCGTTCCTGCGCGTCACGCCGGCCCCGCTCGACGGCGATGACCTGAACCCGCTGCTGCAGGACCCGGGCCTCGCCTTCCATCCGCCCTTGCTCTATTTCGGCTATGTCGGGTTCTCGATGGCGTTCTCCTTCGCCGTCGCCGCGCTGATCGAGGGGCGGGTCGACGCGGCCTGGGCGCGCTGGGTCCGGCCCTGGACGCTGGCGGCGTGGTGCGGGCTGACGCTGGGCATCGCGCTGGGCAGCTGGTGGGCCTATTACGAGCTCGGCTGGGGCGGCTGGTGGTTCTGGGACCCGGTCGAGAACGCGAGCTTCATGCCCTGGCTGACCGGCACGGCGCTGCTGCATTCCGCGATCGTCGTGGAGAAGCGCGACACGCTGAAGAGCTGGACGATCCTGCTCGCCATCGTGACCTTCGGGCTCAGCCTGCTGGGCACCTTCCTGGTGCGCTCGGGCGTGCTGACCTCGGTCCACGCCTTCGCGGTCGATCCCGAGCGCGGGGTCTTCATCCTGGGCCTGCTGGTGATCGCGCTGGGCGGCTCGCTTGCGCTCTTCGCCTGGCGGGCGCCGACGCTCAAGGGCGGCGGGCTGTTCGCGCCGGTCAGCCGCGAAGGCTCGCTCGTGCTCAACAACCTGCTGCTGACCACGGCGGCGGTGACGGTCTTCCTGGGCACGCTCTACCCGCTGTTCCTCGACGCCGCGATGGGCGAGAAGGTTTCCGTCGGCCCGCCCTACTTCAACGCCACCTTCGTGCCGCTGATGGTGCCGCTGGTCGCGGTCATGGCGATCGGCCCGATGATGGGCTGGAAGCGCGGCGACCTTCCGGGCGCGCTGTCCCGCCTGCGCGTCGCCGGCCTGCTGACCGCCGTGGCTGTTCTGTTCGCGATCTGGCTGGCCGGCTTCCGGCCGGTGCTGGCGCTGCTGGGCGTCGCGCTCGCCGCCTGGGCGTTCTTCGGCGCGCTGAGCGATCTGGCCGAGCGCTTGCGCCTGTTCCGTGCCCCGGCCCGGACGAGCTGGGAGCGCGCCAAGGGCCTGCCCGGCGCCGCCTGGGGGCAGGTGCTGGCCCATGCGGGCGTCGGCGTCGCCATCGCCGGCATGGTCGGCGCGACCGCCTGGATCGAGGAGCGGATCGACCTCGTCCGGCCGGGCGACACGGTCGCCATCGCCGGCTACGACGTGACCTTCGAGGGGGTCGAGGGCATCGAGGGCCCGAACTACGTCGCCGAGCGCGGCCGCCTGTCGGTCACGCGCGACGGCGAGGCGGTGACCGTGCTTCTGCCCGAGAAGCGGTTCTACCCGGTCGCCGGCATGCCGACGACGGAGGCCGCGATCCGCACGACGCTGGCCGCCGATCTCTACGCCGCGCTGGGCGAGGCGAAGGGCGACGGCTCCTGGTCGGTGCGTCTCTACCACCATCCGCTGGTACCGTGGATCTGGATCGGGCCGGCGATCATGGTGCTGGGCGGCCTGTTCAGCCTGTCCGACCGGCGCCTGCGCGTCGGCGCCCCGGTGCGCCGCAGCCGCCCGGCCGCGCCGCCGGCCGCCCAACCCGCCGAATAGGGCCCGCCGCGCCATGTCGAGCGAAGAGACCACGGCCGCCGACCGCAGCCCCGACGCCGCCGGCGGCGATCCGGGCTCGCCGGCCGGCCGCGGCCTGCGGCGGGCGCTGTTCGCCGCGCCGCTGGTGATCTTCGCCGTGATCGCCGGCTGGATGGCCGTGCCGCTGATGACCGGCGACGACCCCAGCCGCCTGCCCTCGGCCCTGATCGACAAGCCGGCGCCCGAGTTCGCCCTGCCGCCCCTGCCGGGCCGCGACGACGGCTTCGCGGCCGCCGACCTGGGCGGCGAGCCGGCGCTGGTCAACGTCTTCGCGAGCTGGTGCGTGCCCTGCCTCGCCGAGCATCCGCTGATCACGCGGCTGGCCGAGCAGGAGGCCGTGCCCGTCTACGCCATCAACTACAAGGACGCCCCCGGCGACGCGATCGCCTGGCTGGAGCGCCACGGCAACCCCTTCACCCGGATCGGCATGGACCGGGAGGGGCGCGTCGGCATCGACTGGGGCGTCTACGGCGTGCCGGAGACCTTCGTCGTCGACGCCGAGGGCCGCATCCGCTTCCGCCATCCCGGCCCGCTGACGCCGGAGATCGTCGAGGACACGATCCTGCCGCTGGTGGAGGAGCTTCGCTCGTGACCCGTCCCGCCCTCGCCCGAGCGCTGCTGGTCCTCGCCCTCGCCGCCGGCCCGCTGGTCGCCGCCCCGCCCGGCGCCGCCCTGGCGGTCGAGCCGGAGGAGCGGCTGGCCGACCCGGCCCTGGAGGAGCGCGCGCGCGAGCTCTCGGCCGAGCTGCGCTGCCTGGTCTGCCAGAACCAGTCGATCGACGATTCCAACGCCCCGCTCGCCCGGGACCTGCGCGTCCTGGTGCGCGAGCGGCTGCTGGCCGGCGACACGAACGACGAGGTCATGGCCTTCGTCACCGACCGGTACGGCGACTATGTGCTGCTGCGCCCGCCGATGAAGACGACGACGCTGCTGCTCTGGTTCGGGCCGGTCTTCGTGCTCGTTGTCGCCGCCGGCGCGGTCATGATGATGGCGCGGCGCCGGCTCAAGGCGAGCCTCGCGCCGCCGCCCCTCGACGAGGCCGAGCGGCGCCGCCTCGACGCCCTGCTGAAGGATGGCGACGCCCCGGAGGGCCGGGCGGGCTCATGATCTTCTGGATTCTGGCGGCCGTTCTCACGGCGCTCGTCGTCGCGGCGCTGCTGCGCCCGCTGCTGTCGCCGACGGTCGAGGCGATCGACCGGCGCAGCGCCGATCTCCATGTCTACAAGGACCAGCTTGCCGAGGTGGACCGCGACCTCGCCCGCGGCCTGATGAGCGAGGCCGAGGCCGAGGCCGCGCGGACCGAGATCGCGCGCCGGCTGCTCGCCGCCGACCGGTCAGGCGGGGAGGCCGCCGCCGGGTCCGCCACCGTGTCCGGGCCCCGGCGCCCGGGACGGGTGACGACGGCGCTGGCCGCCGTGGTCGGCCTCGCCGTGCCGATCGCCGCGCTGGTGTTCTATCTCGACGCCGGCAGCCCCGGGCTGCCCTCCCAGCCCTTCGCGCAGCGCGACCCGGCCGAGCGCGAGGCCCAGGTCGAGGCCGTGGCCCAGGCCCGGTCGCTCGCCCGCGAGCTGGAGACGAGCCGGGCCGACGACCCCCAGGGCTGGGTCGAGCTCGGCCGCCGTTGGGCCTCGCTCGGCCGGTGGGGAAGCGCGGCGGAGGCCTATGGCCGCGCCGTCGGGCTGACCGAGGGCGATCCCGGCGTCACCAGCGCCTATGCCGAGGCCCTGGTCAACGCGGATTCCGGCACGGTGACCGAGCAGGCGCGCGCCGCCTTCGAGCGGGTGGTCGCCGAGCGGCCGGGCGACCCGCGCGCCCGCTTCTATCTGGGCCTCGCCGACGCCCAGGCCGGCAACGACGAGGCGGCGCTGGAACGCTGGACGGCGCTGCTGGCCGACTCGCCGCCCGACGCGCCGTGGATCCCGGTGCTGCGATCGCGGATCGGCACGACGGCCGAGCGGCTGGGCCGCGACGTCGCCGAGATCATGCCCGAGCCCGGCTCCGCCGGCCCGGCGCCCGCGCTGCCGGAACCGCCGCCGGCCGCCTCGGCGGACGCACCGGCCGGCCGCGCCGACGCTCCGCCAGGCCCGACGGCCGAGCAGATGGAGCAGGCCGCGGAGATGGATCCGGAAGACCGCCAGGCCATGATCCGCAGCATGGTCGAGAGCCTGGCCGTGCGGCTGGAGGCGAATCCGGAGGATGTCGAGGGCTGGATGCGGCTCGGCCGCTCCCGCCTGGTGCTGGGCGAGGAGGAGGCGGCGCTGGAGGCCTATCGCCGGGCCGCCGAGCAGGCGCCGCAGGACGCGGAGGTCCTGCGCAGCCTGGCCGACGCCCTGCTCGCCACGGCCGAGGAGCCGGGCAATCCGGGCGCCGAGTTCGAGGCCGTGATGGAGCGGCTCTACGCCGCCGATCCCGAAGACATGCGCGCGCTCTGGTACCAGGGTCTCGCCGCCCGGCGCGACGGCGACGAGGAGACGGCGGCCGAGCACTGGCGCGCCCTGCTGGCCCAGCTTCCGCCCGACACCGAGGAGCACGCCCTGGTCAAGGAGCAGCTCGACGCGCTCGAGGCCGGCGAGGCGCCGCCGGTACCCGAGATCCCGGATCAGCCCTCCGGCGGGTAGGGGCAGCGACCGACGTCCGGCGATGCGATCCGATCCACGATCGTCGACGGCGGCTTCCCCCTTTCCGATGGCGTGGGTTCCGGCAGCGCCGCCGCTCGAAGTTCGGAGACACCGCACGCGCCTATGGCCCCGCGTCCCCTCTCCCGGTGGGAGAGGGACAGGGTGAGGGGTGGCAGGCCGATGAGCTTCGCCCGTCCGTCCGTACCCCCTCACCCTCCCACGGCCTGACGGCCGCGGGCCCCTCCCTCTCCCCACGGGAGAGGGACCATCTCACGGTTTCGGCGGCCGGGCGCGGCCCGACCCCTCGGCCCGGCGCTCGCCGTCCTTCGGGCCCAGGCCGTAGGGCGCGACCAGGTCCCAGACATGGTCCGGGATCATCGCCTTCATCCGCGCCGGGCGGTCGCGGCGCAGGTGCAGCACCGTCTCGATCGCCTTCATCTCCAGCCGGGCGCGGGCGAATTCCAGCCCGCGTGGCCCGATCCTGGGCATCAGCCGGCCGACCAGCGGGCGAAGCCAGTTCGGCATGCCGCGCACGGGCAGGCCGCCGGCCGCGCGCTCGGTGTTCTTCAGGAAGCCCTTGACCGGGCCCGCGCGTTTGCCGGCGTCGCCGGGCGGCCCGGCGCGCAGCTCGTCGCCCAACAAGTCGACCAGCGCCTCGCCCCGTTCGTTGCGGACCAGCAGCCACTGCTCGCCCTGGCCGCCCATGTAGCCGACGGTGATGTCGGCCAGCACGTTGGTATAGTCGACGCAGGTCCGGCAGGTCAGCGGGAAGAAGTCCGACGGCAGCTTCGAGATCGGCAGCATCAGGAACGGGATCTCGCGCTTCGTGCCATCGGCGAAGCGCAGCTCCACATGGTAGTCGGCCCGGAACTCCAGATAGGTGATCGTCTCCGGCCGATCGGAGAGCAGGTCGAGGAATTGGTGGAACCGCTCGGTCGTCGTGTTGTCGGAACACGGCGTGCCGATGACGGTGAGGCTCTCGAACCCCAACTCTTCCTCGAGCGCGCGCAGCGCGTAGACCTGGCACGGGATGCCGATCACGGCGACGCGGCGGTGCCCGGCTGCGCGCGCCGGTTCCAGCAGGGCCAGCAGCGGGGCGTAGCCCATGCGCATGCCGCGGCACTCGGCCATCCCCTCCGCCCGGGTGACGAGCACCGGGACCGGGCGCCAGCGATCCTCCGGATCGGCCTTCATCGTCAGCACGGCGTCGACCGCGCCGGTCTCCAGCAGCCGCTCGGCCAGCCGCGTGGCGATGCCCGTCCACTGCGCGCCCTCGCGCGGCGTTCCGAGCGAGGCGCGGACCATGCGCCGGAACGGCCCGAAGAAGACCTCGTCCGGCCGCGCCGAGTCGCGCGCCCGGCCATGGACCCGCGCCTCCATGGCCGGATAGTCGGGCTTGATGAACTGGCAGGCCCGTCCGCAGCGCTTCGGGTCCACGGTGCGCGAGATCCCGCAATCGGTACACAGGTCGCGCGGCACGGCCGGACCGACCGGCGGCGCGATGACGGCGGGCGTGGGCGCGTCGGGCGCCTCGGCGGCGTCGGGGGGTGGCATGACGCGGCGGGACTCTCGGGCGCGGGGGCGGGGGGGGGCGAACGCCTCCGACGATAGGGGCTCCGGCGCGGCGATGCAAAGCGCGCGAGCCGCGATTGCCCGCCACCGAGCCGGTCCCCGGCGCCGTCACGGAATACCGACGAAAAAGGTCTCACCACCAAGGCACCAAGTCCACCAAGGCCGTCCATGCCGAAGGCCGAGGGTTCGTCGCCACGTTCCGCGTAGGATACTCGGCGCCGAAGGCGCCGAAATCAGAACCGGTCGGATCCGGAGCCGAAAGCCGATGACTCGGCGCCGTCGCCCTTGGTGCCTTGGTGTCTTGGTGGTGAACCCTTGTTGTTTCCGGCACCACCCGACCTAACCCAGGAAGCCCTTCACCGTGGCGACGGCCTCGGCCAGGCCGACGCGCTCGACCTCGACGCCCTCGGGGAAGGCGGTGGCGAGACGGCTCGGCATCATCGGGTCGAGCAGGACGAAGACGCCCTGGTCGTCCGCCCGGCGGACCAGCCGGCCATAGGCCTGCTTGAGGCGCAGGCGGGTGAGCATGTCGGTGTAGCGCTTCTTGCCGAAATGCTCGGCCCGCGCCCGGTGCAGGATGGTCGGCCGGGGCCAGGGCACCCGGTCGAAGACGATCAGCCGCAACGAGCGGCCGGGCACGTCCACGCCGTCGCGCACCGCGTCGGTGCCCAGCAGGCAGGCGTGCTCCTCGCCGCGGAAGACCTCGACCAGGGTCGAGACGTCGAGCCCGTCCAGATGCTGGGCGAGCAGCGGCAGGCCCTCGGCCTCCAGCGCGCCGGCGATGCGCCGGTGGACCGCGCGCAGGCGCTGGATCGCCGTGAACAGGCCGAGCCCGCCGCCACCCGAGGCCAGGAACAGGGAGCGGTAGGCGGCCGCCACTTGGTCCAGGTCGTCCTTGCGCACGTCGCGCACCACCAGCACCCGCGTCTGGCGGGCGTAGTCGAAGGGCGAGGGCACGCGCGCCCGGATCGCCGGCATCTCCAGATGGGCTGCGCCGGTGCGCGCCTCGGCGTTGGCCCAGTCCTCGGCCTGGTCGCCGGTGCCGTCGGTCAGCGTCGCCGAGGTGATGACCAGGCCGTGGCTCGTCCGGCCCAGCGCCTCGATGAACGGCCGGGTCGGATCGACCCAGTGACGGTAGAAGCCGACATCCACGTCGCGGCCGTCGATCCGGTCGACGCCGAACCAGTCGACGAAGGCCGGCGGCGTCTCCCCCGGCAGGGCGTCGAGCATCTGGCGCCAGGCCGGCAGCATGGAGCGCGCGCGCCGCTCCAGGGCCCGGGCGGCGGCGTCCAGGCGCTGGCGGGTGCCCGGGTCGAGCTCGTCGGCCTCGTCGTCGAGCCGGGCGCGCAGCGCCTTGGCCAGATCGGCGAGCGGGCGCTGGAGTCGGTCGAGCGCCCCGGCGAGCTCGGCGGCGGCCGGCAGCAGGCCGTCGATCGGCGGGTCGGTCTCGATCTCCAGGCCGTAGGGCCCGTCGCGCCCCCGCGCCCGGGCATAGACCTGACGGCGGACGAGGGCGAGGAAGGCCTCCGCCGGGCCGTCGGGCGCGTTCTCCGCGATCCGGCCGGCCCAGCCCTCCCCGGGAAGGGCGCGGGCGGCGCGCAGGGCGGCGTCCAGCGACTCCGCCGCCTCGCCGTCGGGCGAAATCAGGTCCTCGAGCCGGCGCTTCAGCCCGCGCGCGCGGCTGCGCCGCCGGGCCTCGGCGCCGATCAGCCAGCGGCGCAACTCGGCCGTCTCCAGGCCCGTCAGGTGGCCGGCGAAGGCGGAATCCGCGGCGTCGAAGACGTGGTGGCCCTCGTCGAACACGGTGCGGGTCGGCAGGTGGGTGTCGTCGACCCCGCCCAGCGCCGCCTGGACCATGACCAGGGCGTGGTTGGCGACCACGATCTCCGCCTTCCGGGCCTTGCGCACGCTGCGCTCGATGAAGCAGCGCGAATAGTGCTGGCAGGCGGAATAGACGCACTCCCCCCGCCGGTCGGCGAGGCCCAGGCTGCGCCCGCGCCCGACCAGGTCGGCGAGCCAGCCGGGGAAGTCGCCGCCGGTCATGTCGCCGTCCCGCGTCGCCGCCGTCCAGCGCGCCATCAGCCCCAGGGCCGTGGCGTGCTGCGGCTGGGCGGCGAGCGCGCGCGACGCCTCCTCCAGATTGAGCAGGCACAGGTAGTTCTCGCGGCCCTTGCGCAGGACGACCTTGTCGGCCTTCTTGCGCCGGTCCGGGTAGCGGCGGTCGAGCTCCCGGTCGATCTGGTGCTGGAGGTTGCGGGTGTAGGTGGAGATCCACACCGGCGCCTCGTTGCGCTCGGCCCACAGCCCGGCCGGCGCCAGATAGCCAAGCGTCTTGCCCACGCCCGTGCCCGCCTCGGCCAGCACGACCGCCGGGCCCTCCGGGTCACGCGGGCGGAAGGCGGCGCTGACCGCGGACGCGTAGTCGGCCTGCTGGGGCCGCGGCTCGGCACCCTCGCCCAGCAGCTCGGCCAGGCGCTGGCGGGCGTCGGCCGGGTCGACGGCGATCTGCTTGGGCGGCGGGGGCGGGGCCTCATTGCGCCATTCGGCCAGGCGCTCCCAGACCTTGAAGGCGTCCTGCGCGCCCCGGTCGGTCGGGCCGTGCGGGCGGCCCAGCGCGGCCAGGACGAAGGGCGCCCAGGGCCAGCCGCCCTGCCCCATCTGCCAGGCGAGCGCGACCGGGTCGCTCGCCTCGGCCCGCGGCTCGGCGAGGCTCGCCATAAGCACCTCGGCGGCGCGCGGCAGAAGCGCGGCGGCCCCGGCGCTGTCGCCCGGCGCGGTCAGGCCGAGCGCATGGGCCAGGCCGCCGGGCGTCGGCAGGCAGAACCGGGCCGGATGGACGAAGGCGAAGAGCTCCAGCACGTCGAAGGCCCGCACCGCGTCGCGTCCGGCCCGGCGGGCCAGCGCGCGGGCGTGGCAGGCGAGCACCGGCGGCCCGTCGAGCCGGCGCGCCAGCCCGTCGGGGTCGAGGGTCTCGACCTCCCCCTCGGCCGTCACGACCACGGCGCCCGTCGCCGCCGCGACGACGGCGTCGGCCTCCGGCAGCATCAGCCGCGGCGCGCCGCCGGCCGGCGCGGGCTCGGCCCGGGGAGAGGCGGAAGAGGTCATGCCGGCGACTATAGCGGCGCGCCGGGGGCGGGGGAATCCGGGTGGCGGGGCGGGCGGCCAGGGCTCGGCCCGCCTCATCCCACCGGGTGCGGGTTGACGCTCGGGCGGCGGCGGGCGATAAGCGCGGCCGGGGGTGCGACGGCTCGGCCGGGCGTGCGCCTCTTGGCCCCGCAAGCCGGATTCCTCCGTGATGAGCGACGTTCACAGCGCCTTGATCTACACCATGGTCCTGGCTTCCGCATCGGACGGCTCGATGTCCGACAGGGAGCTCAAGACCTTCGGCGAGATGGTCCGTTTCCTGCCCGCCTTCGAGGGCTTCGATCCCGAGCGGATCATGCCGATCGCGCAGGAGTGCACGGCGCTGCTGCAGGACGACAACGGGCTCGACCGGGCGCTCGACGCCATCCGCGACCGCTTGCCCGACTACCTGCGCGAGACGGCCTACGCCGTCGCCTGCGACGTGGTCGCCGCCGACGGCCGGGCGAGCCAGGAGGAGCTGCGCCTGCTGGAGATGCTGCGCCACCGGCTGGGGGTCGACCGGCTCGCCGCCGCGGGGATCGAGCGCGGGGCCCGCGCGCGCCACATGACGCTCTGAATCGCGAGGGCGGCCGGGGCGGGTCCCGCTCGTCGGCGGGACCGATCGTCAGGAGGGGGATCGTCGACCATGGCCGAATCGGCTTCCGCATCGCCGGGCGGCGAGGCACCGTCGCTGGAGGGCGTCGCCGTCGGCGTCGTCGGGCTGGGCCTGATGGGCAAGCCGATGGCGCTCAACCTGAATCGCGCGGGCGCCCGGGTGACGGTCGCCAACCGCAGCCGCGGCCCGGTGGACGAGCTGGCGGGGCAGGGCCTGCGGCCGGCCGACAGCCCCCGCGCGGCGGCCGAGGGCGCGGACGTCGTCGTCGTCATGGTCGCCGACACCCCGGCGGTCGACGCGGTGCTGCACGGCCCCGAGGGAGTCGTCGCCGGCTTGGCGCCGGGCGCGATCGTGATCGACATGGGCACGACGGCGGTGCCGGAGACGCGGCGCTTCGCCGCGGAGGTCGCGGCGGCGGGCGGCCGCTGGCTCGACGCGCCGGTCTCCGGCGGCCAAGTCGGCGCGATCGAGGGCACGCTCACCATCATGGCCGGCGGCGACCCGGCGGTCTTCGAAACCGCCCTGCCCGTGCTGCGCGCCATGGGCCGGCGGGTCACGCGTGTGGGCGACATCGGCGCCGGCCAGGTCGCCAAGGCGGCCAACCAGCTCATCGTCGGCCTGACCATCGCCGCCGTGTCGGAGGCCTTCACCCTGGCCGAGGCCGCGGGCGTCGAACCCGGCAAGGTGCGCGAGGCGCTGGAAGGCGGCTTCGCCTGGTCCCGGGTGATGGAGCTGCATGGCCAACGCATGGTCGACAGCGCCTTCACCCCCGGCGGCCGGGCGCGAATCCAGCTCAAGGACCTGGTCCAGGCCGACGATCTCGGCCGGTCGCTCGGCGTCGAGCTGCCCTCGCTCGCCGCCGGCCGAGCCCTCTACGAGGCGTTGGTCGCCGAGGGCGACGGCGACCTCGACCACTCCGCCCTGATCCGCCACTACCGCCGGCAACGCGGCGCTTTGTGAGGGGCCCGCCCCTGGGCCGACCCGTAGGTCGGTCGAGCGAAGCGAGCCCGACGCGGCTCAACCCATGGCGGACTTCAGCGTCCGTGCCTCGGCCAATACGGCCGCGACGACGGCGTCGAAATCCTCTGCGGTGACATCCGGTCGGATACGGGCGGCGGCCGCTTTCAGCGCTTTCTCTCGCGCCACGTCCTCTTCGGTCCAATGGCTGACGCGAACCAGGACGTCATAAAGAGCCGGAGAAACATGCGTGCCGTACTCGGCCCAGATCGCGAAGACACCGACCTCCCTCGCCATGGCGATATCGCGCGCGATGCTGTCGCCGACATAGGCCGTACGCTCCACCGAGACACCCTCCGCTGAGCAGATCTCTCTCAGCACGGTCGGATCGGGTTTGCGTTGATGCTTGCTCAACTCCCTGATCCGGCTCTCGCCGAAGTCGGCGACCGGATCGAGCGCTCTCGTCGGGTCCGGATGACCAACAGCGAGGCTTTCCCGACAATAGAGCCGGGCGAAAGCGTCGGCGATCCCCAGCTTTTGCAGGCGGCCGACCGCGCCCAGGGTCTTGCTCTCGGTGTGGGCCACCAGCCGGACACCTTCGCCCTCGAGCCGCTGCAAGCCGGCTTCGACGCCGGGATAGAGCGCCAGCTTCGCCTTGCGCGCCCTATTGAATGCGAGGAAGGCGGGATCCAGGGCGGCATGGCGTTCCGCCCGGCTCCGGGCCGGAAAAGCCGCCTGAACCGTCGCCGTCTCGAGCAGAGCGAACGGGTGCTCGGAGTCATGGTGCCGCCGATGGACGGCGCGGAGGTCGTCCAGCAGCGCGTCCCGATCACAGCCGACAAGGGCCACCGCCTCGTCGACCATCGCCGTGAACGCCGGCACGAATGCGCCGACCCAGTCGTAGAGCGTGTTGTCGAGGTCGCAGACGAGCAGATCGAATTGACGCGTCATCCCGGCATCCTCTCCGCTCGTTGTCGTACGTCTCCCCGTCGCGCGGGCCGTTCATAAAACGGCCAACACGCCGGACGTCGAAAAGAACAAGGCCAACGTCACCAACGAGAGCGAGAATATTAGGAACCAATAAAAGGCAGCAATCTTACTTTCCGCTTTAGTCGCCTTTGTCCCGGTATAGTGGTATATGGGGCCGGATTTTACAACACCGGCATCGTCAAGCCGGCTGTAGTGCGAAACCGCCTGGGTCAGACCCTTTTGCTGCCGAAGCGGCGGAGCCAGATGGGTACGCTCCAGATCTTCGCCGAACGTGACCGCTCCTCTGAGCATACGGTGGTAGACGTTGAGGTCCAGGCGCTTGACGCCATAGATCGCGAATGCCGTGCCGGCGGTGATCAAGACCGCGATATGAAGGACGATCGTCTCGCCGAGCGGAATGACGAAATCATTCTCTCGCGCCAGCAGAACGATCGCCAAGCCGAGCGCGGCGGACGCGAAGGTCAGTCCCAGTTGCCGGCTCTTGGCCGACATTTCGTTGAAGTGCATCTGCGTCTGGATCGTACGGTCCCAGATCGCGATGAGCTGTTCGGGCGGAAGAGCCGTCGGAGGCTCGCTCTCCGCATTCGCGTTCTGCGGAGACGGCGTCGACTGATCCATGGTTCGAGCGCCCTCCACCCGGCGCGTCTCCTTCGAGCACGTTGGAGGATATCATTCAAAGGTCGTGGATGTATACGAGGACATCCCGTTTAGGGCGATTTCAGGATCTGTCGCCTGCTCCTCACCCCGCCATCACCGCCTCGACCGGGCGGCGGGGGGTGGGCGCGGGCGGCGTGGCGGGAGCCTTGCCGACGCGCAGGAGGATCTGGGGGTAGCCGGCGACGCCGGCGGCTTCGCGCAGGCGCGGGCCGAGCTGTTCGACCTCGATCGGCTGGTTGAGGTAGGACGCGGTGTAGCCTTCCGCCGTCAGGATCAGGAGCGCGCGCACCAGCGCCCGGCCGGTGGCGAGCCAGTCGGACGGCGTATCGCCCGCTGTCGCCAGGACGGCCAGGCAAGGCGAGCCGTGGGCGATCTTCTCCGCGTCGCCGGCGGCCACGCCCTCACCCATGTCGAAGGTCCGCACGACCAGTGCGCCGACCGGCGACAGCAGGTCCGGCATGCCGAAGGACGCGCCCGACAGCCCGTCATGGCTGCCGGCCCGCCGACTGTGGATCCACAGCGCCAGTTCGCGCCGGAACCGCGGATCGGCGAACTGCAGGCGGTCGGCCTCCGCGACCAGGTCGGCGATGCGCCGGCGCGCGGGCTCCGCCGTCGGATCGCCGGGCGGGCCCAGGCTGACGAGCTCCACGCCCAGGGTATAGGCCGCGCCCCGGCAGCGCTTGAGCACGGCTTCGGGAACCGGATCGGGTGGAAAGGCGCTGCGGGTCGTGCGCCGCGCCGCGATGGCGTCGGCCAGCGCGATGTCGCCGGCGACCGGCACGACCTCGGCGCCCGGGACGACCCGGGCCAGCAGGTCGGGATCGGCCCCGCCGGTCAGGTCCCCGCCGGTCAGGTCGATCACCGCCGCCGCGTGGCCGAAGCGGCGCAGCGCGATCTCCAGCACACCGATCGCCGCGCCGCAGCTTATCGTCAGTTCGCGGTCGAGCGGGTCGACCACCGGCAGCGCCCGGGTCCGGTCGGCCAGGACCTCGAGCGCCGCGCCGGCGGCGCCGAACCGCTCGCCATCCTCGACGAGGCGGAACAGCCAGGGTTGGGTGTTGTGGCTCGACGGCGCCAGGACGGCGTAGCCGAGCGCGAAGGCGAGCCTGCCGCGCATCGCCGCGTCGGCCGGCCAGTCGGCCGGATCGATGGTCCAGGGATCGTGCATGCCGCCCGCCTCCTCCCCTTCCGTCGCGAAAGCGAGGGAGCAGTCGGCCACGCGGCGGGCAGGGCCGCCATGACGCGGATCAATCGCGGGGTCGGGTCACCCGCGCGCCGGAAAGGCCGGGGCGGTCACTCCGCCGCGTCGGCGGTCCCTGCCTCGGCCGCCTTGCGCGCCTCGATCTCGGCCGCCTTCTCCTCCACCTGGCGGACCAGGTGGTCGACGATGTCCTCGTCCTTCAGGCGGTGATGGGGCACGCCGGCGACATAGACCTGGTGGACGCCCTTGCCGCCGCCGGTGAAGCCGAGGTCGGTCATGGTCGCCTCGCCCGGGCCGTTCACCACGCAGCCGATGACCGACAGGGTCATGGGCGTCGTGATATGGGCCAGCCGCTCCTCCAGCACGCGCACCGTCTCGATCACGTCGAATTGCTGGCGCGCGCAGGACGGGCAGGAGATCACGTTGACGCCGCGATGGCGCAGGCCCAGGCCCTTGAGGATCTCGAACCCGACGCGGACCTCCTCCTCCGGCTCGGTCGACAGCGACACGCGCATCGTGTCGCCGATGCCGGACCAGAGCAGCATGCCGAGGCCCATGGAGCTCTTCACCGTGCCGGAGCGCCGGCCGCCCGCCTCCGTCACGCCGATATGCAGCGGGTAGTCGCAGGCGTCGGCGAGCTGCTGGTAGGCCGCGACGGCGAGGAACACGTCGGAGGCCTTGCACGAGATCTTGGTCTCGAAGAAGTCGTGGTCCTCCAGGACGCGGATGTGGTTGAGCGCGCTCTCGACCATCGCCTCCGGGCACGGCTCGCCATAGCGCTCCAGCAGATCGCGCTCGAGCGAGCCGGCATTGACGCCGATGCGGATCGAGCAGCCGTGGTCCTTGGCGGCGTTGACCACGTCGCGCACCCGATCCTTGGAGCCGATGTTGCCCGGGTTGATGCGCAGGCAGGCCGCGCCGTTGCGCGCCGCCTCGATGCCGCGCTTGTGGTGGAAATGGATGTCCGCGACGATCGGCACCGTCACCTCGGGCACGATCTGCTTGAGCGCCGCCGAGGACTCCTCGTCCGGGCAGGAGACGCGCACGATATCCGCGCCGGCGACCTCCAGCCGTCGGATCTGGGCGATCGTGGCCTCCACGTCCGCGGTCGGCGTGTTGGTCATCGACTGGACGGAGATCGGCGCGTCGCCGCCGACGAGGACGGATCCGACCCTGATCTGGCGGCTCTGGCGGCGGTGGATTTCGCGATAGGGGCGGACCGACATGGCTTCGAGCGCTCGTGACCCGTTCGGTGTTCTGGACCGCGGGCGCCCGACCGGCGCCCGACGCGGAGGACCATAGCACGCCACGACCCGGAACCCGAGACGCAACGTCGTCCCGCCGCGGAGATGGGGGCGCGGGGCCGGCCGATCCAGGGGCGGGGACGGGAGAGTCGCGGCGCGAGCGTGAAGGGCGCGAGAACGAGGGGCGCGAGAGCGAGGCGCGGGAGACCGGGGCGGGCGGCCCGTCAGCCGCCGGCGGCGGTGCCCTGGAGCAGGCGTCCGCCGTCGAGTGCCACGCCGCGCACAACGTCGCCGTCGCCGCCGATCGAGGGCGCCGTGCGGCCGTCCACCGAGATCTCCAGCCCGCCGGCATTGCCGGTGATCAGCGTCAGCCCCGGGCGGTCGGGCACCAGGTACTCGTCGCCCGGGCGCAGCACCCGGGTCATGACCAGGTCGCCCTCGCCGTCGCGGACCTGCACCCAGCTGTCGGCGACCGCGCGGATCACGATCGTGCCCGCCGAGTCGGCGGAGGCCTGCGCGCTGCCGGCGGCCGGGCCGGTCGCGGCGACATCGCCGCCCGTCGCCTCGGGAGCCGTCGCGTCAGGGGTCGTCGCGTCAGGGGTCGTATCGCCGGGGGGCGTCGCGTCGGAAGCGGTCGCGTCGGGAGCGGTCCCGTCCGGGGCGGCCGTGCCCGCGCTCTCCTGCGGCGCGGATGGCGCAGCAGTGCCCAGCTCGGCGCTCTCCACCGGGGCGGCCGGCGCGGCCTCGGGCCCCCAGCTCTCGGCCGGCGGCACCGGCGCGGAGGGCGTTGCCGGCTGGCCGCCCGTTTCCGCCGTGCCCGTTTCCGCCATGCCCGTGCCGGGGGTGGTCGTTTCGAGAGTTTCGGCGGTCCGGGGAGCGGTATCCGATCCGCCGATGGCGGGAGCCGGGGAGCCGGTCGAGCCAGTGGCCGGCGCGGTGTCGTCGGCCGGATCGGCGCCTGTCCCCGCGCCCGCGTCGCCCGGCGCGACGCCCGAGGGCTCCGGCGCCAGGGCGACGGGCTCCTCGCTCAGCAGGGCGGCGAAGCGGTCGGGCAGGCGTGGCATCAGGTCGTCGATACCGCGCTCGGCGGAGGAGAGATAGTACCAGCCGCCATAGGCGACGACCGCCAGAACGGCGGCTATCAGCAGCACCGCGCCGCCGGGCACGCGGCTCTCGGCCGCCGGCGCCGGGAAGTTCAGTTCCGTCTGCCGGTCCAGCCCGGCCACCTCGTCCTTGAAGCGGCGGACCATCTCCTCGGTGTCGAGGTTCAGGAATTCGGCGTAGGTGCGGATGAAGCCGACGGCGTAGACCGAGCCGGGCAGGTCGTCGAAGCGCCCGTCCTCGATCGCCTCCAGATAGCGCAGGCGAATGCGCAGCGTCGTCGCCACGTCGGGCAGGGCATAGCCGGTCTGTTGTCGGGCCCGGCGCAGGACGGCGGCAACGGAGGTCCCGCCGTCCGGCTCCGGCTCGCCGCCCCGCGGCGTGCCCAGCTCCGGCTCGACGATCACGCTGAAGTATTGCCGCTTGCTCTGAGCCATGCTCCCGGCCGTGGCCTCCGCGTCCCCGGGTCCTGTTCGGCGTCGACCACCCGGGCGGCGACCTCGCGACTCGCGCCCGCGCCGCCCTCGCCGTCCGAGCGACCTATCTTCTAAACAATTTCCCCGTCAGTCGCAAACCGCGATTTGCTCACCCGATTTCTAAATCGAGATGCCCCGATTTCTAAATCGAGATGCCGTGGTCGCGGGCATAGGCGAGGAGGGCCGGCCGCATCGACGAGGCGGATCGACCCGTCATCATGCGTAGATAGTCGGCCAGGGGTCCGACTTCCAGGCTGCGCACCATCGCCTTGATCCGACCGACCGATCCGGGGGCCATCGACAGGGCGCGCACGCCGAGCCCGATCAGGGCCAGCGCCTCGACCGGCCGGCCGGCCGCCTCGCCGCACACGGACAGCGGCTTGCCCGCCGCCCGGCAGGCCTGGACGAGCTGGTCGATGACCGACAGGAAGGGTGGCGACAGCGGATCGTAGCGCCCGGCCGTCAGCGGATTGGCCCGATCGGCGGCGAACAGGTACTGCAGCAGGTCGTTGGTCCCGACCGCCAGGAAGTCGGCGCGGCGCAGCAGCTCCGGCAACTGCCACATCAGCGCCGGCACCTCGACCATGGAGCCGACGGCGAGCGACGAAGGAGTCGGCCGGCCCTCGGCCCGGGCGCGGTCGAGCTCGGCGTCGAGCAGGGATCGGGCCCGGTCGAACTCCCCGATCTCCGCGACCATCGGAAACATGATCGACAGCGGCCGACCGGCGGCCCCGCGGACCAGCGCGCGGAGCTGCTGGCGCAGCATTGCGGGGCGGTCGAGCCCGATGCGCACCGCCCGCCAGCCCAGCGCAGGGTTCTCCTGCTCGACCTCGCCCAGATAGGGCAGGGTCTTGTCGCCGCCGATGTCGAGCGTGCGGAAGACCACAGGCTTGTCGCCCGCCTGGGCCACCACCCGGGCGTAGAGGTCGGTCTGCGCGTCGACGTCCGGATAGGCCGAGCGGACCATGAACGGGATCTCGGTGCGGTAGAGCCCGATGCCGTCGGCGCCGGTCTCGGCCAGATGCGGCAGGTCGACCAGCAGCCCGGCGTTGAGCGCGAGGGAGACGCGCAGGCCGTCGCGCGTCTCCGCCGGCAGATCGGCCAGTTCGGCGTATTCGCGCCGGCGGCGGGCGCGCAGGGCCTGGTTCTCGTTGAACAGGTCCTGGACGTCCTCGGCCGGGCGGACCAGGATCTGGGCGTTGTCGCCGTCGACGATGACCGGGTCGAGCGGCTCGACCTGGCTCATCACCCCGGCGCAGCGGCTGACCGCGGGAATGTCGAGCGCGCGCGCGACGATCGCCACGTGGCTGGTGGCCGAGCCCTCCTCCAGCACCAGCGCCTTGATTCGGCCGTCGCCGTAGTCGAGCAGCTCCGCCGGGCCGATGGAGCGGGCGACCAGCACGATCTCGTCGGGCAGGGCCTCGGCCGATGCCGCCGAAGTGCGGCCGGCCAGATGCATCAGCAGGCGATTGGCCAGCTCCTCGAAATCCGACAGCCGCTCGCGGATATAGGGGTCGGTGAGGTGGGCCATGCGCGCGCTCATGTCGTTGCGCACGCGCTGGATCGCCGCCTCCGCCGTCAGTCCGGTGCGGATCGCCTCGGCGATGCGGCCGAGCCAGCCGCGGTCTTCGGCGAACATCCGGAAGGTCTCCAGGATGTCGCGCGGCTCGTCGATGCCGGCCTTGCGGGTCCGCGCGACGAGCTGGTCCAGGCTCGACTGCATGGTCCGCGTGGCCTCGCCGAAGCGCTCCAGCTCGTCGTCGATGTTGTCGGCGACCATCTCGCGGATCGTGACCTGCGGGCGGTGCAGCACCGCGAGGCCCTGGGCGAGCCCGCCGTTGAGCGTGGTGCCGCCGATGCGCGTCGGCATCGCGGCGCCCGCGTCCGAGCTCGCCAGCTCCGTCCGACCGCCCATCTCGCCGCCGGCGACCAACTCGGCGACCACCATGGCGATGGTCTGGAGGGTCTCGATCTCCTCCTCGGCGTAGTGCCGGCGGATCTTGTTCTGGATCGTCAGGACGCCGCGTACCTTGCTGCCGCGCAGGATCGGCACCCCGACGAAGGAGCGGTAGGGGTCCTCGCCCGTCTCCGGGCGGTAGGCGAAGGCCGGGTGGTCGCGGGCGTCGGCCAGGGCCATCGATTCCGCCGAGCGCGCGACCGCGCCGACCAGGCCTTCGCCGACGCGCAGCCGGGTGCGGTGCACGGCCTCCGGGTTCAGGCCGACGGTGGCGAACAGCTCCAGCGTCTCGCCCGGGCGGATCAGGTAGCACGAGCACACCTCGGCCACCATCTCCGCCGCGATCAGGCGGACGATCTTGTCGAGCCGCGCCTGGGCGGTGCCCGAGCCGGCCATGACGTCGCGCAGTCGGGCGAGAAGGCGGCGATGCGGGCTGATGCCCGGCGGCGCCGATCCCGTCTTCGATGCCATCGACGCCCCCCATGGTCGCCCCGCACCCCGGCGGGCGAGGGCCGGGCGCGGGTGAGCGGGTGATCGGTCCGCCCCGTCCCGTCGGGGCCGGCCGGGCCGCGGTGCTCCGTGCCGCCTCAGGCGGCGGCGTCCAGCCCGTAGGCGGCGTGCAGGGTCCTCAGCGCCAGCTCGGTGTACTGCTCGCCGATCAGGACACTCACCTTGATCTCGGAGGTGGAGATCACCTGGATGTTGATCCCGTTCTCCGCCAGCGTGGTGAACATGGTCTTGGCCACGCCGGCATGGCTGCGCATGCCGAGCCCGATGACCGAGATCTTGACCACGTTCTCGTCGGGCTGGAGGTAGGAGTAGCCGAGCTCGGCCTTCAGCGCGCCCAGCACCTCGATCGCCCGGCCCAGGTCGCCGCGTGTCACCGTGAAGGTCAGGTCGGTCGCGTGCTCCTCGTCCGACACGTTCTGGACGATCATGTCCACGTTGATGTTGGCGTCGGCGAGCGGGCCGAAGATCGAGGCCGCGACGCCCGGCCGGTCGGGCACGCGCACCAGAGTGATCTTCGCCTCGTCCCGGCTGTAGGCGATCCCGCTGACGACTTCCTGTTCCAAGATCTCGTCCTCGTCGACGACCAGCGTTCCGGGGGTGTCGGTGAACGTCGAGAGCACCTGCAGGCGCACCCGATGCTTCATCGCCATCTCGACCGACCGCGTCTGGAGCACCTTGGCGCCCAGCGAGGCCATCTCGAGCATCTCCTCGTAGCTGATCCTATCCAGTTTGCGCGCCCGCCGCACGATGCGCGGATCGGTGGTGTAGACGCCGTCCACATCGGTGTAGATGTCGCAGCGGTCGGCGCCCAGCGCCGCGGCCAGCGCCACGGCGGAGGTGTCCGAGCCGCCGCGCCCCAGCGTCGAGATGCGGTAGTCGTCCGCCAGGCCCTGGAATCCGGCGACGACGGCCACCTCGCCGCCGGCCAGCCGGCGCGAGAGCTCGTCGGTCTCGATGTCGAGGATGCGCGCCTTGCCGTGGGCGGTGTCGGTGCGCACCGGCACCTGCCAGCCGAGCCAGGAGCGCGCCGGCACGCCCATCGACTGCAGCGCGATCGACAGCAGGCCGACGGTCACCTGCTCGCCCGAGGCGACGACCGCGTCGTATTCCCGCGCGTCGTAGAGCGGTGCCATCGAGGCGCAGAGCTCGACCAGGCGGTTGGTCTCCCCGGCCATGGCGGAGACGACGACCGCGACCTCGTTGCCGCGCTCGACCTCCGCCTTGACCTTGGCGGCCACGCCGCGGATGCGCTCCACGTCGCCGACCGAGGTGCCGCCGAATTTCTGGACGATACGGGCCATGGCTCCCCATCGGCGCGCGCATCCGGCGCGCGCTCGGGCGAAGACGGGACGGAACGGCCGCGCCCCCGGGCGGCCGGGCGATGCCCGGTCGGGGGACGAACGACCGGGCGGTGCCCGGTCCGGGGACGAACGACCGGGCGGTGCCCGGTCCGGGGCCGGGCGACGCCGTGCCGGCGGCCGGGGCGGAACGCCGATGGCGTCACCCCGTTGCCGGCGCGCGGCGCGGTATCCATACTCGCCACGGTTCAGGGTTTCAATGACCCACCGCCAGCGATAGATCGTTGCAGCGATGAAAGCCACGGTTGCATGACCGCCGATCTCGACGACGCCTCCGCCTCCACCGGCACCGTCGACCGGACGGAGATCGCGCGCTTCGACGCGCTCGCCGCGCGCTGGTGGGATCCCGACGGACCCATGGCGCCGCTCCATGCGATGAACCCGGTGCGGGTGGGCTACATCCGCGACCGGCTGTGCGCGCGCTTCGACCGGCGGCCGGGCGCGCTCGACGCGCTGGCGGGGCTCGACCTGGTCGATGTCGGCTGCGGCGCGGGCCTGCTGTGCGAGCCGCTGGCCCGGCTCGGCGCCCGGGTCACCGGCATCGACGCCGGCGAGGAGATGGTCGCCGCCGCCCGGCGCCACGCCGAGGCCGGCGGGCTCGCCATCGACTACCGGGCGACCACGGCGGAGGCGCTGGCCGCGACCGGCGCGCGCTATGACGGTGTGCTGGCGCTCGAGATCGTCGAGCACGTGGCCAATGTCGACGATTTCCTGGCCGCGCTGGCCACCCTGGTGCGGCCGGGCGGCGTCGTCGTGCTGTCGACCCTGAACCGGACGGCACGCAGTTTCGCCATGGCGATCGTCGGCGCGGAATACGTCCTGCGCCTGCTGCCCCGCGGCACCCATGACTGGCGCCGCTTCCTGCGCCCGTCGGAGCTGGCGGGCGGGCTGCGCCGAAACGGGCTGGCGCCGGTCGATGCCACGGGCATGGTCCGCGACCCGTTGAGCGGGACCTGGTCGCTGTCCGATCGCGACCTGGCGGTGAACTACCTGATGAGCGCCGTCCCGGCCACCGACCGATCGGCCTGACCGGTTCGGCGCGCGGCCGGCGATTCGGAGCGCCGGCCTGTCGCTTATGGCTGCCTTACTTTTCCATTCTTGAGATGCGCGGCCCACCGGGTGAACCGTAGCTGGTCGGGGCACCTCGGTTCGGCCGGCCGTCGAGCCGTGTCCCGCGCGTTCGTAGCGTTCTTCCGGCCGCGCGCAGCGCGCCGTCCGACGAGGGATCCGCATTGACCGACTGCCCCCAGGCCATCCCCCCGGCGTCCGGTGAGCCGCGTCCGCCCGCCGGCGACTCCGCGCGCGCCGCCGCGCTGGCCACGGCGCGGGTCGACGCGGCGCTGGCGGCCCGGCCCGACGCGCCGGTGGTCGTCGATCTCGACGGCACGCTTCTGCTGCGCAATTCGACCGAATGCTTCCTCGACGCCGCCCGGCCGAGGCTGCTGGCGGCGCTGATCCTCAAGGCGATCGACGTCGCCAAACCGTGGCGACTCCTGCCCGCCGGCGGCGGCAGCCGAAGTTTCGCCTGGCGCGACCCGCTGCGGGTCTGGGCGATCACGCTGCTGATGCCCTGGACCTGGTGGCTGTGGCGCCGGCGTGGCGCCCCGGCCGCGCGCCGTGCGCTCAACGCGGCGCTGCAGGCGCGCGTCGGGCCCCGGGGGGCGGTCATCGCGACCTACGGCTTCCAGGCCGTCGTTCGGCCCTTGCTGGGCGACCTCTATCCCGCGCGGCGGATCGTCGCCGCGCCGCTGCTCGGTGCCGTCGGCCACCGGCGGCGGGGCAAGGCGACCGCGCTGGACCGGCGGATGGGCGGCGAGGCGCTGGACAGCGCGATCCTGATCACCGACCACGCCGAGAACGACGCCGACATCATCGCCCGCGCGGCCGACTCCGTCGTGGTCGAATGGCCCGGACACCGGGAGATCCCGGCCCAGTCCGGGGTCTACCTGCCCTTCGACTACACCGAGAAAGTCAAGCATCCGGGCGAGCGGCACGTCGCCAACGTCTTCTTCGGGGAGGACGGGGTGGCGCTGGCGATCGCGACGCTCTTCGCCGCCGGTAGCCTCGGCGGCGCGGCGATCGTGCTCGCCGCCGTCGGGCTGCTGATCGCCTCGTTCTTCCTGGTCTACGAGATCGGCTACGCGGAGAACGACCATCTGGGCCTGAAGACCGAGGCCCGGCCCATGGTGCATGACGGCCACGACCGCTGGCCACTCGCCACGATCGCCCGGACGAACGCCCTGGCCGCGGCGATCGCCGGAGCGGCGGGCGTCGCGCTTCTCGCCTTCGGCCCGGCACGCACGCTGGCCGATACGCTGGGCATCGCCGATCCCGGTCTCGCCTTCGCGGCCCTGGCCGGGTTCTGGACGGCGCTGCTGGTCGCCCAGCGGCTCGCCTTCGCGGCGTTCAACCGGACCCGGCCCAAGGGGCGGATCGCGGTCTTCCCGCTGCTCCAGCTCCTCAAGGGCTTCGGGATCGTCGCCGCGCTCGGCCTCGCGATCACGCCGGCGGGTGCGGCGCTGCTGGCCGCCGTCGCCGGGGTCCGCGCCGTGCCCTACGCGATCTATCGGCTGGGCGGGTCGCGCTGGCGCACGCCCGATCAGGTGCTGCGCCTCGCGAGCTATATCGTCCTCGTCGCGATCCTCGCCGTGAGCCTGCCGGCCGGCGGCGTGCTGGAGGCGGGCGCCGCCGCCGGTCTCCTGTGGTGCGCGCTCAAGGCGCGGCGCGAGACGCTGCGCGTCGTCCTCGGCCAGCGCGGCGGCGCCGGTGCCTGAGACCTCCGGCCCGACCCGGCTCGCGCGGGCTCAGCGATCCGCCCGGGCCGCGGCGTAGAGCGCGAGGTATTGCCGCGCCGGCGCGGTCCAGCCGAAATCCCGGATCATCCCGGCCTGCCGGATGCGTGCCCAGGCGTCCGCGTCGCGGTGGAGGTCCATCGCCCAGGCGAGCGTTCCGGCCAGCGCCGCGTCGGTCGGGTCGTCGAAGACGAAGCCCGTCGCCTCGCCCGACGCGACGGCCGCCGGCTCGGCGTTGACCACCGTGTCGGCGAGCCCGCCGGTGCGCCGGACCAGCGGCGGCGAGCCGTAGCGCATGGCGTACATCTGGGTCAGGCCGCAGGGCTCCGACCGGCTGGGCACCAGGACGCAGTCGGCGCCGGCCTGGATCAGGTGGGACAGGCTCTCGTCGTAGCCGATCTGGCCGGCCACCCGGTCGGGCCAGGCGGTCATCGCCTCGCGGAAGCCCTGCTCGAGGTCCCGGTCGCCGGCCAGCAGCAGCGCGAGCTGCCCGCCCCGGCTGACCAGCCCCGGCAGGACGTTGAGCAGCATGTCCAGGCCCTTGGCCCGGTTGGCCCGGGCGACGATGCCGAAGAGCGGCGTGTCCGCTCTCTCCGACAGCCCCAGGCGGCGCTGCAGGGCAGCCTTGGACCTGGCCTTCGGCGCCGGGTCGGCCGCGTCGTAGGGCGCGGGCAGGTAGGCGTCGGCGGCCGGGTTCCAGACCGTGTCGTCGATGCCGTTGAGGATGCCCACCAGCCGGCCCTCGGCGGCGCGGGTGTCGAGCAGGCCGTCCAGGCCGCAGCCCTCGGCCGGGGTCCGGATCTCGGCGGCGTAGGTCGGCGAGACGGTGGTGATCCGGTCGGCGTGGTAGAGCCCGGCCTTCAGGAAGCCGAACTTGCCGTGGAATTCCGCGCCCTCGACCGACATCACGCTCTCCGGCAGGCCCAGGAGCGCGCGGGTCTCCGCCGGGAACAGGCCCTGGTAGGCCAGATTGTGGATCGTGATCACGCTGGCGGCCGGCGGCCCGCCGTCCTCGGCGCGGATGCCGGCCGCCCGGTCGAGCGCCATGTGCAGCGGCGCCAGCCCCGCCTGCCAGTCATGGGCGTGCACCGCCGTCGGGCGCCAGCCGGCGTCGAGCCCGGCCCCCAGGGTCGCGCCGGTCCGGCCCAGCAGCCCGAAGCGCAACGGGTTCTCGGGACGGTCGATACCGGCCTCGTCCAGATAGGGATGGCCCGAGGGCGCATAGAGGGCGGGGCAGTCGATGACGTAGGCCGGCACGCCCAGGCCCTCGATCTCGCCGAAGCGAAGCCACGCCGCCGCGCCGCCGGGCGCCTCGGGCAGCGCCGCGATCGGAGCCAGGGTCTCGGCCAGCGCCATGACCTCCGGATAGCCGGGGACCAGCAGGCGCGCTTCGGCGCCCAGCCGGGCCTGGGCGGCGGGCAGCGCGGCGGCGACGTCGGCCAGGCCGCCGGTCTTGATCAGCGGGTAGACCTCCGAGACGACGTGCAGGACGCGCATCGCCGCGGCCTCAGCCCAGCGCTTCGAGCATCGCGCGGGTGATCAGGACGATCCCCCTGTCGGTGCGGTGGAAGCGCCGGGCGTCGGCCTCCGGGTCGACGCCGACGACGAAGCCCTCAGGGATGTGGCAGCCGGTGTCGATCACCACGTTGCGCAGCCGGGCATGGCGGCCGATCTCGGTGCGCGGCAGGACCACGGCGCCGTCGAGCTCGGCATAGGAATTGACCCGCACCTGGCTGAACAGCAGCGAGTTGCGCACGATCGCGCCGGACACGATGCAGCCGCCCGAGACCATGGAATCGAGCGCCATGCCCCGGCGTCCCTCCTCGTCGAAGACGAACTTCGCCGGCGGAAGCTGCTCCTGGTAGGTGTGGATCGGCCAGTCGTGGTCGTAGAGGTCGAGCTCGGGCGTCACCCGGGTCAGGTCGATATTGGCCTCCCAGTAGGCGTCGACCGTGCCGACGTCGCGCCAGTAGGGGGCGGGCCGGCCCTCGGTGTAGATCGCGCTCAGGCTCAGCGGATGGGCGCGGATATCGGCCTTGCCGATCAGCGAGGGGATGATGTCCTTGCCGAAGTCGTGGCTCGTCTGCGCGCTCTCCGCGTCCCGGGTCAGGATGTCGTAGAGGAAGTCGGCGCGGAATACGTAGATGCCCATGGAGGCCAGCGCCTCGTCCGGCCGGCCGGGCATCGGCGGCGGGTCGGCCGGCTTTTCAAGGAAGTCGGTGATGCGCCGGTCGTCGTCGATCGCCATGACGCCGAAGCCCGTCGCCTCCATGCGCGGGACCTCGACGCAGCCCACGGTGACGTCGGCGCCGGTCGCCACGTGGTCCTCCAGCATGGCGGCGTAGTCCTGGCGGTAGACATGGTCGCCGGCCAGGACGACCACGTATTCCGGATCTTCCGCGCGCAGGATGTCCAGGTTCTGCCAAACCGCGTCGGCGGTGCCGCGATACCACATCGCCTCGTCGACGCGCTGCTGGGCCGGCAGTAGGTCGACGAACTCCCCCATTTCCGCGCGCAGATAGCCCCAGCCGCGCTGCAGATGGCGCAGCAGGCTGTGGGACTTGTACTGGGTCATGACGTAGATGCGCCGGATGCCCGAGTTCAGGCAGTTCGACAGGGCGAAGTCGATGATCCGGAACTTGCCGCCGAAGGGCACGGCCGGCTTGGCGCGACGGTCGGTGAGCTGCTTGAGCCGGCTGCCGCGCCCGCCCGCCAGCACGATGGCGATGGAGCGGCGGGGCAACTGCCGGGCGGCGGCGCTGGCCGTGTCGGGTCCGGGGCCGGGCATCGTCGATCCTCCCGCAGCTCGGGCCGGGTCGTCGCCCGGCTTTCATGTTGCCGGTGCTCCGCTCCGGCGCCGGTCGACTCACTCTAGCAGCCCCGCGCCGCCGACTTAACCGCCGCCGTTCGCCATCGGGGCGAGGGCGCTCACGCGGGCGCGAAGCGGGGCGCGTAGATCGCCAGCAGCACCGACAGGGTGACCACGGAGACGACGGTCGAGACCAGGATCACGGCCGAGCTGCGCTGGACATAGACCTCGTACCGGCCGGCGACGACGAAGGTCAGCGCGCCGGTCGGCAGGGCGGCGAGCAGGATCGCGCTGGCGGTCCAGAACGGGTCCATCGGGAACAGGGTGACGGCCAGCGCCCAGGTGAAGAGCGGTTGCCAGAACAGCTTGAGGACGGTGATCCAGCTCACCTCCGCCATATCGGAGCGGAGCTGCTGGCTCGCCATGAACAGGCCGATGGCGAACAGGGCGCACGGGCTCGCCGCCGCGCCCATGAGCTCGAACAGGCGGTCGACCGGCACGGCGAGCGACAGTCCGCCGGCAGACCAGGCGACGCCGGCGGCCGGCGCCATGACCAGCGGGTTGCGGATCAGCGCGCCGGCGACATCGGCGAGCGCGCCGCCGAGGCCCCGGTCCTTCGAGCCGGTGAGCTCCAGCGCCACGACGGCGATGCCCACGGCGATCGCGCTCATGATCACCGTGGCGAGCGAGGCCGGCGGCAGGCCGGCCTGGCCGAAGGCGGCGACGAAGAGGGGAATGCCCATGTAGCCGGTGTTGGCGAAGCTGGCCGACATGCCCTGCATGATCAGGATCGGCGCCTCGTCCCTGTGCACGATCCGGCCGACCACGGCCGCCAGCGCCCAGGTCGCCATCAGCCCGCCCAGGAAGGCGCCGATGAAGGAGCCGTGCAGGATGTCCTCGACCGGCGTCGTCGCCATGGCCCGGAACAGCAGCGGCGGCAGCGCGGCCCAGTAGACGAAGGCGTTGAGCGCCTGGGACGCGCTCTGCCCCAGCAGCCCCGCCTTGCCCGCGCCCCATCCGGCGAGGATGATGGCGAAGACCGGCAACGCGACATTGACGACGGTTTCCATGGCGCGCGGTCTATGCCACGCGCTCCGGTGGATGTCGAGGTGGGGGCTGGGCGCCGGGGCCGCGGCGTCAGAGACGCGAAAGCCGGTGGATCGCCCGGGCCAGGCTCGGCGCGGCGGCGGCGGCGCGTTCGGGTGACCAGTCGGCGCCGACGAAGGCGCTGACCTCGGTCGTGTACTCGGGCCCGACTTGCCGGCTGCTTCCCGGGCGCGGGACCAGGGCCTGCCTGACGCCCCGCCGTCGGGACCCGGCGGCGAGCTGGACCAGCCGCTGCTTCGGGTTGTCGAGCGCTTCCGGGGCTTCGGGTATCCGGCCGACCGGCACGGCGAGGAAGTCGGCGCAGGCTTCCCGGTCGGCGAGCAGCCAGGCCTCGACCTCCCTTGTCGCGACGCGAAGCAGGAGATCGGGATGGCGCTCGGCCACAAGGCGGTCGACCAGCGCGCCTCCGCAAGGCGCGTCGTTGTCCAGGTCACGCAGGACCAGCCAGGGCGTATGGCGCGCCGCCACGTTGTATCCGGCGATCTTGGGATCGAGCTGGTGCTTGCCGCCCTTGATGAACGGCGTTCCGATGCCGTGTCCGGCCAGCGCGATCAGGCGCCGGGCGACGGCGGCGTCCACCGGCCCCTCGACAGCGAAATTGATCTCCCGACGCGGCATCGGCTCAGAGGCCGACCCGATCGAAGAGCGGGAGCTTCTCGACGCCTTTCGGCGACGTATAGGGCAGAACCGCCTCGCCCATGGTCTGTCCACCGGCTAGCAGGGCGCCGATATCAGCCCGGTCGGCGACCGGGACGACCTTCGTTCCTTCGTCGCTCGGCACGAGCATGAACACTTCGTCGACGTCCAGGCCTTGTTCGCTAAGCAGGACCTCCGAGTGGGTGCTGACCAGGACCTGGCGTCCGTTCTGGCGGGCAATGCGCTGGAACAGCGCCGGCAGATGGCGCGTCACCTCGGAGTGGAGGTGCTGCTCCGGCTCCTCCAACAGCAGAGGGCCGCCGCGCTCCAACAGGGCCCAAAGGATGCCGAGCAGGCGGAGCGTCCCGTCGGAGAACTGGTGCTCGTTCTGCCAGGCACCCTTCGGCCGCCAGTGCTTGTAGCGGCCGCGAAGGTGCCAGAACCCCGATTGGTCGCGCTCGAGGTCGAGTTCCTGGAGCTGCGGGACGACGATCTGCAGGCCTTTCTCGATGCGCTTGAGATTGGCCTTGCGCGTGTTCGCCCGCGTATCCGCGATCCTGCGGATCAGGTCGCCGCCGAACGGATCGGCGGACTGGCTCCCGGCTCGCTCCGGATCGCGGATCACCTGCGGAATGACGTTCATGTACGCGATGGTCTCGAAAAAGTCCGCGATGGCTCGGAACTCGGTGTTCGCGGAGATCTGCTGGAGATGGGTCTGGCGCAGGCGCTCCTCGTCCTGCCGATCCTCGTCCAGCGGGCGCTCGAGAAGAGGTTCGCCGCCTCGGACCACACGCTCGCGCACCACCCGGGGCAGGTCGGCATTGGCTCCCGTGCCGCGGCTGCCGAATTCCAATTCGTAGTGCCAGGAAGCGCCTTCACCGGGTCCGGACAACACGACCGCGATCCGGATGGCGCTGTCCCGCCGGGCCGCGAGGCAGCGCAGCGCGCGCATCCCGCCACGTGCCTGGACGGCTTCTTCCAGGCCGCCGCCGACCGACGTGATCTCCCGCAAGAACCGGAGCGCGTCGAGCAGGTTCGACTTCCCCGAGGCGTTGGGACCGACGAAGAAGGCACGATCGCGAAGGTCGATCGCGACGTGGGTGAAGTTTCGCCAGTTCTTCAATTCGAGGGATCGGACGCGAAGCTGCGGAGTGCGAGCGGAGGGCATGGACAGAGCGTTCTCGGGAATGGGAAGTCGCTACGGAGGATGCGCATTGCGCCCGCGCGCGTCCACCGCCTTCAAATCCGGCGCGCGCGCTCCTATAGTCCCGGCCCCGCCGGACCACCCCCTCCGGGGTGCGCGTCCGTCCGGGCGCGCCCGATGTCGATATCCGCCCGAAAGGCCTACCCGTTTCCATGAGCGAGACCGACCGCGATTCCACCCCCTCTCCGGCCTCGGCCCCTGCCGCGGTCCGCCCGCACGACCCGGACAATCCGCAGAAGGCGCCGCGGCTGGAGAAGCTGGAGGCCCTGCGCGCGGCCGGGATCGAGCCCTACCCCTACCGTTTCGACAAGACCGCCGACGCGGCCGAGCTGCAGGCCCGCCACGCCGATCTGCCCTCCGACACGGTGACGGAGGAGCGGGTGCGCGTCGCCGGCCGGGTCGTCGCCTATCGCAACTCGGGCATGTTCATCGACTTGCAGGACGCTTCGGGCAAGATCCAGGTGTTCAGCCACAAGGACACCCTGGCCGAGGGCGAGCAGCCCAAGCTCAAGCTGATCGACCTGGGCGACATGCTGGGCGTCGAGGGCCTGGTGAGGCGCACCAAGCGGGGCGAGCTGACCGTCAATGTCGAGCGGCTGACGATTCTCGCCAAGGCGCTGCTGCCGCCGCCGGAGAAGTATCACGGCCTGCAGGACGTCGAGCAGCGCTACCGCCAGCGCTATGTCGACCTGATCGCCAACGAGCGCAGCCGGACCGTCCTGCGCACGCGCAGCCGGATCGTCCAGGCGATCCGCGGCCATCTGGTCGAGCACGACTTCCTGGAGGTGGAGACGCCGATGCTCCACCCGATCCTGGGCGGCGCCTCGGCCAAGCCGTTCGTCACCCATCACAACACGCTCGACATGCCGCTCTACCTGCGCATCGCGCCGGAGCTCTATCTCAAGCGGCTGATCGTCGGGCAGCTCTCCGAACGGGTCTTCGAGATCAACCGGTCGTTCCGCAACGAGGGCATGAGCCCGCGGCACAATCCGGAATTCACGATGCTCGAGCTCTACCAGGCCTATGCCGACTACAACGACATGATGACCCTGACGGAGACGCTGTTGGCCACGGCGGCCCGGGCGGCGACCGGCTCGACCACCGTGACCTATGACGGCACCGAGATCGACCTGGCCGGGCCCTATCCGCGCCGGGGCATGATCGAGCTGGTGCGCGAGGTCACGGACGTCGACTTCGCGACGATCGAGACGGCCGAGGCGGCGCGCGCGGCGGCCAAGGACCTGGGCTGCGCGATCACCGGCAAGGAAAGCTGGGGCGCGGCGATCGAGGAGGTCTTCGGCCACGCGGTCGAGCCGACGCTGAAGGCGCCGGTCCATGTCACCGACTTTCCGCGCGACATCTCGCCGCTCGCCAAGGCCCATCGCGACGACCCGCGCCTGACCGAGCGGTTCGAGACCCTGGTCAACGGCTGGGAGGTCGCCAACGCGTTCTCCGAGCTCAGCGACCCGCAGGACCAGTACGAGCGGTTCCTGTCCCAGGTCGCCCAGCGCGAGGCCGGCGACGAGGAAGCCCAGATGCTCGACGCCGACTACGTCACGGCGCTGGAATACGGCATGCCGCCCACGGGAGGGCTCGGCATCGGCATCGACCGGCTGACCATGCTGCTGACCGACAGCCACTCCATCCGCGACGTCATCGCCTTCCCGACGATGCGGCCGAAGACGGGGTGACCCGGCAGGCGGTGCGACACGTCGTCATGCGCGTGTCGTGTGGGTGCATTGCGCCCTTGGCGTTAGGGGTCAGTTAGGCGGCGGTGGTAATCCTCCAGTGGCCCGAGACGCGGCCCCGAGGGGACCGCGGCTTTCCCTGCCGACCGACGGAACCCCCTGCCCATGGCCATTCGACCGTTATCCGGCGCCTCCCGGCCCGGCATGACCGTGATGCACAAGCTCCTTGCCGTGGTGGCCATGGGCATCGCCTTCACCATCCTGGTTGCCGGCGTCGCCATCTGGCAGATGACGCGCATCAACGAGGAGATCGCGACGATCTCGCGCCTCGACCTGCCGCTCACCGAGTCGGTGTCGGAGGTCACCGTCGCCCAGCTCGAGCAGGCCGTGGTGCTGGAGCGCCTGATGCGCCTGGCGAGTGCGGACGCGCCGGACGCCGCCCGGATCGGGGCTCTCGCCGAGGAGTTCGGCGCCTTGTCTCGGCGCATCGAGGCGCGCATCGTGACGGTCGAGGGTCTGGCGGGCGGCCCGCGGGTTGCCGACCTCCCGGCGCAGGCCCGGGCGGAGTTCGACCACGTCCTGGAGGTCATGGACTCCGTCACGGCGCTGCACGACTCCTACGTCGGACACGCGGAGACGGTGATCGCCGCCGCGCGCGACGGCGACGGCAGTGCGGCCGCCTCGGTGGTGCCCCTGCTGGAGGAGGAGGAAGCCGCCCTCGACACCGCCTTGGCCGGTCTCCTGAGGGAGATCGAGGAGTTCACCCGCCAGGCGGCGGAGACGGCCGAGGCGCACGAGGCCGAGGCGATACGCCAGCTTCTCGCGGTTGCCGGGGTCGCCGCCGTGCTCGGACTCACGCTGGGCTATTTCGTCGCGCGCAACAGCATCGCCCGGCCACTGGCGCGGGTCGCCGGCGCGCTGAACCGCTTGGCCGAGGGCGACACTTCGGCCTCGGTCGACGTCCGCACGCGCGACGAGATCGGGGCGGTCGCCCGGGCCTTCGAGGCCTTCAAGGCCAAGTCCCTGGAGCTCCAGCGCCTGGAGACGGAACGCCAGGAGGAGCGCGCCCGCCTTTCCGAGGAGCGGCGCGCCGCGCGCGTATCCCTGGCCGAGACCCTGGAGAACAAGGTCGGCGACATCGTCCGGGTGATCGCCGAGTCGGCGACGGAGATGGAGACCGCCGCCAAGGGCATGGCGGACACCGCGGAACGGACCAACGGTCGGGCCACGGCCGTGGCAGCGGCGTCCGAGCAGGCCTCGAGCAATGTCGACACCGTCGCGGCGGCGGCGGAGGAGCTGTCGCGATCCATCGAGGAGATCGCCTCGCGGACAGCACGGTCGACCGAGGCGACCCGCCGCGCCAGCGACGAAGCCGAGCGGACCTCGCGGACCGTCGGCGGGCTGGAGACGGCGGCCGGCAAGATCGGCGACGTCGTCAAGCTGATCGACGACATCGCGGAGCAGACCAACCTTTTGGCGCTCAACGCGACGATCGAGGCGGCGCGCGCCGGCGAGGCCGGCAAGGGGTTCGCCGTGGTGGCGAGCGAGGTCAAGAGCCTGGCGGGTCAGACCGGCAAGGCGACCGAGGAGATCGCGAGCCTGATCGCCGAGATCCAGAAGACCACCGGCGGCACGGTCGCGGCGATCGGCACGATCACCGAGGCGGTGCGCGAGCTGGAGCGCCTGTCGGCGGAGATCGCCGCCGCGGTCGAGCAGCAGGGTGGCGCGACGCGCGAGATCTCCCGCAACGTCCGCGAGGCCGCCCAGGGTACGGGCGACGTTTCCGCCAATATCGCGGGCGTCACCCAGGCGGCCGGCGAGGTCGGCGCGAGCGCCAGTCAGGTGCTGGCGGCCGCGGGCGCGCTGACCGGCCAGTCGCGCCGCCTGGAGGGGGAGATGCAGGACTTCCTGTCCGGCATGCGCGCTGCTTGAGGCCGAGGCGGGCCAGGGTCGCGCAGCCCCGGAGCTGAGACCGGAGCGTCACGCGGACTTGATCTGGCTAATCGTTTAGGCGACGCTCCTCCTCTGGTATGCGGCCGGCGCCGATCGACAAGGCGCCGGGATCGGAGGAGGGGAAACGCGCCATGGATACCAAGCAGGCCCTGGCCGAGCTGGGGGTGACCGAGGCCACGCTGACGCCGGAATGGCGGGAGCAGTTCGACCGGGACGGCTATTTCATCGTCCACGATGTCTTCTCGCCCGAGGAATGCGCGCGCATGGGCGCGGAATTCGACCGGCTGGCGGCCGAGGAGGGCGCCAAGGCGGGCACCGAGGTCAGCCTGGAAGGCGAGGACGGCCGGCTCTACAACCCGGGCGAAGCGGTGGCGGCGGGCACGCCGATCGGCTCGACCCGCATCTCGAACATCTTCAACAAGTCCGACGCGTTCGACCGCTGCCTGGAGATCCTGCCCCTGCTCGCCGTCTCCGAGCATCTGCTGGGCGAGGTCAAGGTCCACGGCGCCAATCTGCGCGAGCCGCACAAGGGCTACGGCCACCAGCCGCTGCACTCCGACGTCCAGAAGCGGTTCAAGGGCGACTGGTGGCTGACCAACTCGCTGATCATGTTCGACGACATGGCGCTCGACAACGGGCCGACCCGGATCGTGCCCGGCTCCCAGCACTGGCCGGAACTCAACGTCCCCGGCGAGAACGTCATGCCGTCGGAGGTCACCGACCCGGACCTGCTGGCCTTCGACGCCTATCCGGAGGACCCGTTCGCGCCCTATCCGGGCGAGGTACTGGTGACGATCCCCGCCGGCTCGGTCGCCATCTTCAACTCGAGCTGCTGGCACGGCGGCACGCGCAAGAAGACCGACGCGCGCCGGCGCATGCTGCACATGACCTACACCCGGCGCGACCTCAAGCAGCAGCTGCCCCAGCAGCAATACCTCACGCAGGCCTTCTACGACCGCATGAACCCGGCCCACCGGTTCCTGCTCGACATCACCGACCCGGCGATGGCGGGCCGGGAGGCGGCGACGGCGTGAGGCGGTGTCGCGTCTTCATGGGCCGGGCCCTGTGAAGGCCTGGCCCACCCTTTCTCGATTGCCTGGGTGAGCGTGCCGCGATGGTTCAGAACGTGACTTGACGCAGTCGGCTCCCGCGGCCGACGGGGATCTCGTGGAGCGACGGTGGATGAAGCAGCCGTGTCACGTTCAGGATGTCGGGCCACTTCCACAGGATTGTCGCCGCTGCTTCGTTGAACGCCATCTTCTGGAAACCGGAGGCGAGCACGAAGCCGTGTAGACCGGCCGACCGGAGGGCCTGCCTCTCCGCTCGCTACTTTCCCAGGCCCTTGTCGGACGTCAAAAAAATCCAGGTGGCGGCGTCGTTTCGCAGGCCCTCGAGCCACTCGATGTCCTTCGAATCGCGGCCACGCGGCAGCCAATCGACGTCCGCGATATGAAATGCGGCGTGTTCCGAATGCTTGATGAAGCCGTGTAGGGTCGAGGCATAAACCGGCGGAAGGTTGTTGTCGAAAAACACGTTCACGAGGCCGATCGAGCCTCCAATTCGGCATCGAAAGCCATCGCGCGCCGGACCGCGGCCTGCGATACCAGGAAGGCCTCGGCGGCGGTCTTCGGGCCATGCGCACGACCGGCCGAGGCCAGCACCGATACCGGAACACTGCTCTCCGCGTCGATCGGCTGGCCGAAGGAGCGTTCCGGATCGACCACGATCCGTCCCCTGTGGCCGTTGGGCCACCATGCGTTCGGGTCGCCCGTCTCGTCGAAATCGACGGTCCGCAGGATCGGGTCGATGACGTGGTTGAACTCGTACTGCCGACTGAACAGGCCCAGCAGGCGCTCCCGCTCCTTGCCGTCCTCGTCGGTATCGACGACCCGCAGGAGGATCTGTCGCCCATCCGTCCTGAACCGGTTGGTCGACAGCGGGCGGTCGCGGCCGAGCAGGCGGCGGGCCTCCTCTATGGCCGAGCGGATGTGTCGCGCCGGCACGCCCGCCATGATCAGCGCGGCGGCGACGCGGATCTCCATGAGGTCTTGGAAGCCGAGATAAAGGCGTCCGTCGCCGATATCGATCTCCGGCTCCCACAGTGCCGCGTAGGACTGTCCGTGGGCTCGGTATCCGCGCAGCCAGCGTCCGATGGTTCGGGACCGCACACCGATCAGGCGGGCCGCCTCCGGCGCCGTGTAGAGGCCTTTGCCGACCAGGTCGCTCGCCACGGTGTCCCCTTGCATGAAGGCATAGAGTCAGGGGTCGCGAGTGGTGTCAACGGCCCTGTCGTCATCGAGGCGCACAATTTAGAACAATTCTAAAAAAGACCTTGGCGGCCTCGTAGGTGCTCCCCATCTCAGTCGCGACCGCGTCTAGAGTGGGCGGAGGCAGCCGGGTCGTCCGCGCACTCCTCCCCGACGCGAACGGACAATCGCCACCAAGACGGAAAGAAGGAGTCCCCGATGGCCGTCAAGATCGACATCGGTATCGGCGATACGGATCGCGAAGCGATCGCCGAGGGCCTGTCGCGGCTGCTCGCCGACACGTACACGCTGTACCTCAAGACGCACAATTTCCATTGGAACGTCACCGGCCCGATGTTCAATACGCTGCATACGATGTTCGAGCAGCAGTACACCGAGCTGGCGACGGCCGTCGACGAGATCGCCGAACGGATTCGCGCGCTCGGCCATCCCGCCCCGGGCAGCTACAAGCAGTTCGCCGAGCTGACCCGTGTCGCCGAGGAGCCCGGCACGCCGAAGGCCGAGGAGATGATCCGCCAGCTCGTCGATGGCCAGGAAGCGGTCGTGAAGACCGCGCGCGAGGTCTTCCCGGTCGCCGAGAAGGCCAATGACGAGCCGACCGCCGACCTCCTGACCCAGCGCATGCAGCTCCACGAGAAGACCGCCTGGATGCTCCGCTCCATGCTCGAATAGCCTGCGCGCCGGCCGGGTCGCCCCAGGCCCGGCCGGGTTTACCTTCGCCGAGATCGGCCTAGATCGAGCCGGGTCATGCCCGTAACCGATACGCTTCCGCCGATCGACGAGACGCGCGACCGGCTCTACGCTGTCCTGTCCGGCGATGATCGGGAAGATCGCGCCTGCGATGCGATCCCGGACGGCGCCTGCGCCGAGGTGCCGCGCAACTACCTGCTCAACGTCGCCAACGGCGCCGCGACCAAGCTCGCCGAGCAGCTCGCCTCGCCGGGGCTCGTCCTGCCCTGGCTTATGGCCGGCATCGGCGCCCCGGCGGGCCTCGTCGGATTCCTCGCGCCGATCAAGCAGGTCGGCGCCCTGCTGCCCCAGCTCGCCGTCGCGGCGCGCATCCGCGTCCTCGCCCGACGCAAGGTCGCGTGGGTGGGCGCCGGCGTCATCCAGGCGATCTGCCTAGCCCTGATGATCCCGGCCGCGCTCGCCTTGCCGCCGCTGGCCGCCGGGCTCGCCATCCTCCTCCTGCTCGCCGTGTTCTCGACCGCCAGCGGTGTCGGCTCTGTAGCGTTCCAGGATGTGCTCGGCAAGACGGTCCCGAAGGGCCGGCGCGGCCGTCTCCTGTCCAACCGGGCGGCGATCGGCGGCGCCCTGACGCTCGCCGCGGGGCTCTATCTACGCCTGACGCTCGGCGAGGAGACGGTGCTCGCGCCTTATCTCTGGCTGCTCGCCGCCGCGGCGCTTCTCTGGGCGCTCGCCGCGCTGCTCTTCGCCCGGATCGAGGAACTGCCGGGCGCGACCGAGGGCGGGCGCAATGCGCTCGACCAGGCGCGCGAGGGCGTGGGCCTGGTGCGCCGGATTCCGGGGTACCGCAGCTACCTGATCGCCCGCGCGCTCCTGGTGACGGTCGAGATCGCCATGCCGATCTACGCCCTGCACGCCCATGGCCTGTTCGGCGGCGCCGTGGCGTCGCTGGGCGTGTACGTCGTCGCCGTCGGCATCGCCAACATCGTCTCGAGCCCCTTCTGGGGCCGGTTCTCCGACCTGTCGGCCCGGCGTACGATGGCGCTGTCCGGCGTGATCGGCGCGTTCGCGGGCGGTCTCGCCTTGGCTTTGGCCGTTGCGCCGGAGGCCTGGCGTACGGCCGAGACGTACGCGCTTGTCTTCTTCGTGCTCGGCATCGCGGAGGCGGGCGTACGGCTGGGCCGCAAGACTTATCTGGTCGATGCCGCGGCGAAGGACGAGCGGCCGCTGTTCGTCGCCTTCGCCAACAGCGCCGTCGGTCTTGTCACGCTGGCCGCCGGCGCCATCGGCTTCGTGGCCCAGGGCTTCAACCCGGCCGTGGCGATCGCGGTGCTGGCCGTCCTGGCGCTGGCGGGGGCCGCGGCGGCACTCGCCATGCCGGAGGCGGACGCGATGATGGACGGGGGTTAGCCGGCAAGAAGGGGGCAGCTCGCAAGGGCCACCTCTCACCGAGACGTGATTTGGCCGGAGCCGGACCCTGGCACCCATATACCGGTCAGAGAGCGGGAGGATCCCAGACATGCTCATCAAGTCGAAGCGGGGATGGGAGCTGCCGGAATCGGCGGCCACCCCTGAAGCGGCGTTCGTCAACCGGCGCGCCTTCCTCGCCCGGGCCGGTCTCGCCGGGGCCGGTCTGGCGGGGGCGCTCGCCGGCCTGCCCGGCGGCGCCCGGGCGCAGGACGGCGGCGCGCGCCCGACGGCCGACCTCTACCCGGCCGAGCGCAACACGGCCTTCACCGTGGACCGCGCGATCACCGACGAAGAGACCGCCACCACCTACAACAACTTCTACGAATTCGGCTCCCACAAGCAGATCTGGCGCGCCGCCCAGGAGATGCCGCTGGAGCCCTGGACGGTGACCATCGACGGCCTCGTCGAGGAGGAGCGGACGGTCGACGTCTACGAGCTCATCCGCGCCATGCCGATCGAGGAGCGCGTCTATCGCCTGCGCTGCGTCGAGGCCTGGGCGATGACGATCCCCTGGTCCGGCTTCCCGATGAAGGCGCTGGTCGACTACTGCCGCCCGCTGGGCTCGGCCAAGTACGTTCGGATGCAGACCTTCGGGGACGCGGATTGGGCCGGCGGGTTCCGCCAGTTCTGGTATCCGTGGCCCTATACCGAGGGGCTGACCATGGCGGAGGCGACGAACGAGCTCGCCTTCATGGGCACCGGCGCCTACGGCAAGCCGATGCCGCGTCAGAACGGCGCGCCGCTGCGCCTGATCACGCCGTGGAAATACGGCTTCAAGTCGATCAAGTCGCTGGTGCGCATCAGCTTCACCGAGGAGCGGCCGGTCAGCTTCTGGGAAGAGATCCAGTCCAACGAGTACGGGTTCTGGGCCAACGTCAACCCGGAGGTGCCGCACCCGCGCTGGAGCCAGGCGACCGAGCGCCTGCTGCCCTCCGACGAGAAGGTGCCGACGCGGATCTACAACGGCTACGGCGAGTGGGTCGCCGGCCTCTACGAGACTATCGAGGTCGAGAACCGGCGGACTCTGTTCATGTGACGGTCCGGTTCATGTGACGGCCGGCGCCCCTGGGGCGCCGGCCGCGCCTCCACCCTCGTCCCGAGGTTGGGCGACTTCGCCCTTGACGTGTAAGCCGGCTATGCGCCAGTGTGTATCCCGGCGGTCACCGAGCACGGGCCGCGTCGCCTGCGGCGCGGACCCGACCGTCGTCCTTTCTCCCCCTCGACGCCGCGGCCTTCGCGGCGACTCGGCCCCGCCGGACCGCCGGCGGGGCCGATTTTCTGCGCAGATCGGCCGGGCCCGTATTCAGAGCCCCGCCAGCATCTTGTCGGCGGTTTCCACCAGGCCCTTCACGGCCTTGACCGAGGCGTCGAACATCTCGCGCTCCTCGGGCGTGAAGTTGATCTCGACGATCCGCTCGACGCCGCCGGCGCCGATCACCACCGGCACGCCGACATAGAAGCCGTCGACGCCGTACTGGCCCGTCAGATAGGCGGCGCAGGGCAGCAGGCGCTTCTTGTCCTTGAGATAGGACTCGGCCATGGCGATGGCGGAGGAGGCGGGGGCGTAGAAGGCCGAGCCGGTCTTGAGCAGGCCGACAATCTCCGCCCCGCCGTCGCGGGTGCGCTGGACGATGGCGTCCAGGCGCGCTTGCGTGGTCCAGCCCATCTCGACCAGGTCGGGCAGCGGGATGCCGGCGACGGTGGAATAGCGGATCAGCGGCACCATGGTGTCGCCGTGGCCGCCCAGCACGAAGGCGGTCACGTCCTCGACGGAGACGTTGAACTCCTCGGCCAGGAACCAGCGGAAACGCGCGGAGTCGAGCACGCCGGCCATGCCGACGACGCGCTCGGCCGGGAATCCGGTCACCTTGCGCATGACGCCGACCATGGCGTCGAGCGGGTTGGTGATGACGATGACGAAGGCGTCCGGTGCATTGGCCTTGATCGCCTCGCCGACCGACTTCATCACCTTGGTGTTGGTCTCGATCAGGTCGTCGCGGCTCATGCCCGGCTTGCGGGGCACGCCGGCGGTCACGATGATCACGTCCGCATCGGCGATGACGGAATAATCGCTGCCGCCGCCGACGACCGCGTCATAGCCCTCGACCGTCGAGCCCTCGGCGATGTCGAGCGCCTTGCCCTCGGGAATGCCTTCGGCGATGTCGAACAGCACGACGTCGCCCAACTCCTTGATGCCGGCGAGCAGGGCGAGCGTGCCGCCGATCTGCCCGGCGCCGACCAGCGCGATCTTCTTGCGAGCCATCAGTCGAGGTCTCCAGGGATTGGGGGCGCGGAAGTCGCGGCCCGGGCGCCGACGGTGCCCGCCGGGGACCGCCGCCCGGGACCCCCGCCCGGCCGGACCGGATCGGGAGGCGCGGTCGTCCTAGCGCCAAACGTGCGGCTCGGCAAGGCTACCGGTCTTCCGCCGGGGATGACGGGCAGGGCCTTCGAACAACCGACAACCGTTGTTCACCGCCAAGACACCAAGGTCACCAAGGGGCTCCGAGCCTGAATCCGATCGGCGGAGGGCCAACCGACCCGACTCCTCGGCGCCGAAGGCGCCGAAACAGGAATGCGCGAGGAGCAGCAGCGCTGCCGCCGGTCGACCGCCTGCGGCGCCTTGGTGGCCTTGGTGTCTTGGTGGTGAGCCCCTGGTTGTTTCGACCTCCGGCTCCGGGCGATCGAGCCCGCCCCTCACGTCAGATGCGGCCGGTCGTACCAGTCGGCGGACTGCATCTCGGCCAGGCGGCTGACCGTGCGCTCGAACTCGAAAGCATGGCTTTCGGTCCGGTCGAGCTTGTCGGGCGGGTCGTCGGCGGCCATCACCAGCTTGCAGCGGTGCTCGTAGAGCGCGTCGATCAGGGTGATGAAGCGCTTGGCCTCGTTGCGCTTCGGCTCGGTCAGCACCGGCACGCCGTTCAGCACGACGGTGTGGTAGCGCGCCGCGATGGCGATGTGGTCGGCCGCGCCCAGCGGGCGGGCGCACAGGTCGTCGAACTCGAACCGGGCCACGCCGCGCGCGGCCTTCGGCACCTCGATCTCCCGGCCCTTGTGGGCGACCGTCTCCGCCGCGCCCTCGGCGCCGTCGGTCAGGTCGGCGAAGGCGCGGTCGAGAGCCTTGTCCGCCGCCGGGCCGAGCGGCCAGTGGATCGTGCGCGCGCCGCGCAGCCGGTCGAGGCGGTAGTCGATGCCGCTGTCGAGCTCCAGGACGTCCAGGCGCTGCTTGACCAGCGTGATGAAGGGCACGAAGCGGTCGCGCTGCAGGCCGTCCTTGTAGAGCTCGTCGGGTGGCCAGTTCGACGTCGCGACAACGACCACACCCGCCTCGAACAGCGCCTCGAACAGGCGCGACAGGATCATGGCGTCGGCGATGTCGGTGACGTGGAACTCGTCGAAGCAGAGCAGCCAGGCCTCCTCCGCCAGCGCCCGGGCCAGCGGCGGCACCGGGTCGTCGACATGCCGGCCCCGCTTCATGGCGAAGGCGGTGGTGCGCCCCTGTCGCCAGGCGTGCAGGCGGTCGTGGACTTCGGCCATGAAGGCGTGGAAATGGACCCGGCGCTTGGCCGCGACCGGCGCGCGCTCGAAGAACAGGTCCATCACCATCGACTTGCCGGTGCCGACGCTGCCGTAGAGATAGAGCCCCTGCGGCGCCGGCTCCCGCTCCCGCCGGCCAAGGCCCAGCCGCTCCCGCCAGCCGGCCGGCCCGGTCTGCGGGGAATAGCGCGAAAGCGCGTGGCTCAGCCCCTCGAGCTTCTCCGCCGCGAGTTCCTGGCCCGGATCGGGCTTCAGCACCCCTTCCCGCCGCAGCCGGCGATACCCGGCCATGACTCCCTCGCCCGCCGGCGCGGGGGCGGTGTCCTGCGAGGCGTCGGTGGAGGGGCGGGGAGTATCCGGCGGAGTGTCGGGCATGGGGAGAGGCAAGATTGAAGAGACGCCGATGTTCGAGCCGGGCCATCCGTATCGCAAGCGGCGGCGACAAGGAAGGGGCGCTCGGGTAGCGCCGCCTAGCACCGTATGCTAGTTGAAAGGGAGGTGTAATCAGAGCTGGTCAAATTATCGGTAGTAGCCTATATTCGAGGGAGATCGGATGGCGGCGGAGTTGGCGTGCTTCGAGGCCGAAGATGGAACCGACGTGGTCCTGGAGGAGATTCGCGCATGCGCCGGGGCAATCGGTGTCGATGCGGATGCTCTCGAGGCGGATGTCTACGGCTCCGTGGCGGTTATCGACGAGGATGGGTGGATGGCGGCCCGGGAATGGATCGTCGACTATTCGGAAAATCTGCCACGGCCGATGATAGGGCGTCCGGTTAGCGACGTTGTCGTCTTTCTCGATCTGCTGAAGGGCGAGGGCGACGCGATCCGGGAGATACGCCTCCTCCATGTAGCGCTGGACCGTGACTTCCTGCAGGGCCGTGGCGAAGCGATCGCCCGGATGTATTTCCTGGACGAGGCGACTGACGAGGCATCCTGATGGCTGATATCGAAACCCCTGAACGCAGGCCCGGCCGTCTACGCAAGATCGATCTCGATGCCAGGATCCGCAAGTCGGAGAAGAGCTTCGCGGCCTACCGTCGGCGCCGGGAGATCATCGCGATCGGCAAGGAAATCCGCCGAATGCGGCAGTCGGCCGGTCTGAGCCAGACCGGGTTGGCCGATGCTCTCGGCACGACCCAGAGTCATGTCAGCGATCTGGAGCGTGGCGTTGGCCGGGACGGGCCCTCTTTGACGCTGTATTTCCGCATCATGAGAGCGTGCGGCCATGAGTGTCTGTCGGTCGTCTTGACCGAGGAAAGCGCAAGCTTTGCCGAAGCGTCCGAAGTCTCGACTCGCGATGCGCGGGCGCCCGCGAAGCCGGCTTCGCCGGCTGTTCGTCGCAGTCCGGAAGCGGTCGCGGAGCAGATGCTGAGGCTCCTGACGGAAAAATCCGGATCGCTGACCGGTTTGGCGCACTTCGCACTCCTGATCGGCGCGCCGCACTTGCCATGGAGCAGCCTCCCGCCCCTCACACTGGAGACAGCATTCCGGCGATATTCGGGCCTCTCGCGCCCGTTACCGCATGCGCACGATGGGAGTCTTCACGAGTCCCTGACCCGCTTGACGCTTCGCGAAGCGGTCCAGTTGCGGAGTGTCATGGGGCCTGACGAGGCCTTTCGAGCGAATTGGGCACGTAACACGAAGATCGTCACCGCTCTTGGCTTGGGCGGTTCCTGGAACGACGTCCTGGCGCGAATGGAGCAACGCGAGCGCGAACGCGTGTCGATCGCCCTCGAAATGACATCGCTTGCGACGCGAACACAGCTCACGATCGCGCATAGCGGCGAAGAGGCTGCGGCCCAATTCAAGAAAGCGGGTCGCCGTCAGGTGTTCCAGTTCGCTGCGTAGAAAGCCGTGGTTTCGGCGAGCATCGTCGCGGACTCGATCGGCCTGATCGGGTCCCTCATGCTGGCGGCGCCCTTCTTCGCGACCCGCCGCAGGCGCCGCCAGCTCCGAGCCCTTTCGAGACTGCGAGGGCGTAGACCGACCGATAGGGCCCGTATCGACCGCGTTCAGGGCCTTGTCGTCCGGATGATCCTCGAGCTGTCCCGATGGGAAACGCGTTTTTACTTCGGCGGCGCCGTGTGCCTCGTCGCTTCCTTCGCGATCAAGTTGATCGCTGAAGCGTGCACCTGATATCGGCCGCCCCGCCGCCTACTTCCCCCGCAGCCGGTCCCGGTACTTCGCCGCGAAGCCGCGCGGGTCGTCGAGGGGGGAGGTCTCGCGCAGGGTGTCGCGGAATTCACGCGCGGCGCGGTCGGCGTGGGGGCGGGCCTTCTTGTAGGCGTCGACGGCGCCCTGGCGCACGCGCGGATCGGTCGCCGCCGTCTTGGCCGCGCGCCACAGCAGGGACCTCAGCAACGGCATTGCCCGTCTCCTCCCCGTTCGCCCGCGCCTCGCGCCGCCGGTCAGGCGGCGATCTTGGCCAGCTGCTTCTGGCGCCGGCCCAGATACCACTTCGCGCCGTAGGACGCCGCGACGAAGGTCCGGCTGCGCGGCTTCAGCCCGCAGGCCTTGAAGATCATCGCCAGCGCCCGGTCGATGTGCTCGTCCTTGTAGTAGGGGATCGCCCGGCGCATGTACTCGCGGTTCGCCCATTCCCGGTCGTAGGGCTGACCGGGCGTGGTGTTGGCCGCATAGTAGGCGTAGGACAGCTCGTCGTCCTCGGTCTCGTTGATCCGGCCGAGCGCGACGCGCAGGCGCTGGATCTTGTTGAGGCCGTCGCGCTCCAGGTAGCGCTTCAGGTTGTCGTAGAAGAGCTTGTAGTGGCGCAGCTCGTCCGAGGCGATGCGCCGGCAGATCGCCTTGAGCACCGGCTCGTCCGTCGCGTCGCCCAGGGCCGTGTAGTAGCTCGAGGTCCCGACCTCGACCATGCACCGGGCGACCATCTCCCCGGCGCGCGAGCCGCGGATCGAGTCCGTCGCCGAGGTGTCGGGCCGGAAGCCCTCGCGGAAGCGGGCGAAGCGCTGATCGAAATCGAAGCTCGGATCGACCAGCGCCGCCCAGCGGCCGAGCGCCTCGCCGTGCTGGCGCTCCTCCACGCCCCAGCGGCGCGCGTCCTCGATGAACTCCTCGTCGCCGCCGAAGACGTTTTCCAGATACGCGACATAGTCGGCCGAGTTGAACTCGACCATCGCCGCGGCGCGGGCGAGCTTTTCCTGATCCGGGTCGACCCTGGCGCGGTCGAAACTGTCCCAGGGGAGATCGTCGAGCGTCCAGTGGGCCTTGGTCATGGCGATCCCATCCGAGAAGGGGTCTTCTTGCACGCCGTCGCACGTCCCTTTCGCGCGGCACCGGGAATTTGGGGCATCCGCCGTACGGTTTCAACATGCCTGCGCGCCCGTGAGCGGCGGAGGGAGGCCATCCGGGTCTCGGCGCCGCCGTCTCTCTCGCCCTGGCTGACCGGCGCTCCTGACGGGATTCGGCGCCTGTCGAGAAAGAGGCCCGGAGGGCGTGCTCCGGGCCTCGACGTCGCCTGCGGTCGGAAAGGGCGGACGGCCGGCCTCAGGCCGCGGCTTCGGTATCCTCGCCCCCGGTGGAGGGCGCCTCGCCGGCCGGGGCCAGGACCAGGCCCTCGTCGCCGGCGGTCACCCGCACCCGCTCGCCGTCGGCGACCTTGCCCTCCAGGATCAGGGTCGCCAGCGGGTTCTGCAGCGTGCGCTGGATCACCCGCTTGAGCGGCCGGGCGCCGTAGGCCGGGTCGAAGCCGGCATGGGCCAGCCAGGTCTTGGCGTCGGCGTCCAGGTCGAGGACGATCTTGCGGTCGGCCAGCAGGCGCGACAGGTAGTCGAGCTGAATGTCGACGATGCCCGTCATCTGGTCCTGCGTCAGCCGGTGGAAGACGATCATGTCGTCGAGCCGGTTCAGGAATTCCGGCCGGAAGTGGTCGCGCACCGCCCGCAGCACCTGCTCGCGCGCGATCACGTCGGGCTCGCCCGAGGCCGCGGCCAGATGCTCGGAGCCCAGGTTCGACGTCATCACGATCAGCGTGTTGCGGAAATCGACGGTGCGGCCCTGGCCGTCGGTCAGCCGGCCGTCGTCGAGCACCTGGAGGAGCACGTTGAAGACGTCCGGATGGGCCTTCTCGATCTCGTCGAACAGGATCACCTGGTAGGGCCGCCGGCGCACCGCCTCGGTCAGGGCGCCGCCCTCCTCGTAGCCGACATAGCCGGGCGGGGCGCCGATGATCCGGGCGACGGCGTGCTTTTCCATGTACTCCGACATGTCGAGGCGGATCATCGCCGTCTCGTCGTCGAACAGGAACGCCGCCACCGCCTTGGTCAGCTCGGTCTTGCCGACGCCGGTGGGGCCGAGGAACATGAAGCTGGCGATCGGCCGGTTCGGGTCCTGCAGGCCGGCGCGCGCCCGGCGCACCGCCTGGGAGACCGCCTCGATCGCCTCGTCCTGGCCGACCACGCGGCCGTGCAGCGCGCTTTCCATCTGGAGGAGCTTCTCGCGCTCGCCCTCCAGCATCTTGTCGACCGGGATGCCGGTCCAGCGCGAGACGACGCTGGCGATGTCCTCGTCGCGCACCTCCTCCTTGAGCATGTGCTGGGCCTCGGCCGTCTGGGCCTCCTCCAGCTTGCGCTGCAGTTCGGGGATGACGCCGTAGGTCAGCTCGCCCGCGCGCGCCCAGTTGCCGCCGCGCTGGACCTGCTCGAGCTCGAGGCGGGCGTGGTCGAGCTGCTCCTTGATCTTCTGCGCGGCGGACAGCTTGTCCTTTTCCGCCTGCCAGCGCGCCGTCATGTCGGCCGAGCGGGCCTCCAGATCGGCCAGCTCGTCCTCCAGGCGCTCCAGCCGCTCGGCCGAGGCGCGGTCGGACTCCTTCTTCAGGGCCTCGCGCTCGATCTTGAGCTGGATGATCCGGCGATCGAGCTCGTCGATCTCCTCCGGCTTGGAGTCGACCTCCATGCGCAGGCGCGAGGCCGCCTCGTCGACCAGGTCGATCGCCTTGTCGGGCAGGAAGCGGTCGGTGATGTAGCGGTTGGACAGCGTCGCCGCGGCTACGATGGCGGCATCGGTGATGCGCACGCCGTGGTGCAGCTCGTACTTCTCCTTCAGCCCGCGCAGGATCGAGATCGCCTCCTCGACCGACGGCTCGTCGACATGGACGGGCTGGAAGCGACGGGCGAGCGCGGCGTCCTTCTCCACGTGCTTGCGGTACTCGTCGAGCGTGGTCGCGCCGACGCAGTGCAGCGTGCCGCGGGCGAGCTGGGGCTTGAGCATGTTGGAGGCGTCCATCGAGCCTTCCGCCTTGCCCGCGCCGACCAGGGTGTGCATCTCGTCGATGAACAGCACGATCTCGCCGGCGGCCTGCTCGATCTCCTGCAGGACGGCCTTCAGGCGCTCCTCGAACTCGCCGCGGAACTTCGCCCCGGCGATCAGCGCGCCCATGTCGAGGGCGAGCAGGCGCTTGTTCTTCAGCCCCTCCGGCACGTCGCCGTTGACGATGCGCTGGGCCAGGCCCTCGACGATGGCGGTCTTGCCCGTGCCGGGCTCGCCGATCAGGACCGGGTTGTTCTTGGTCCGGCGCGAGAGGACCTGGATCGTGCGCCGGATCTCGTCGTCGCGCCCGATGACCGGGTCGAGCTTGCCCTCCCGGGCCTCCTCGGTCAGGTCGCGGGCGTATTTCTTGAGCGCGTCGTACTGCGCCTCGGCGTTGGCGCTGTCGGCGGTGCGGCCCTTGCGCAGGTCCTCGACCGCCCGGTCGAGCGCCTGGGGCGAGGCGCCGGCGGCCTCCAGCGCCTTGGCGGCCGGGCGGCCCTTGGCCATGCCCAGCGCCATCAGCAGGCGCTCGGCCGTCACGAAGCTGTCGCCGGCCTTCTTGGCGAGCTGCTCGGCCTGGTCGAAGACCTGGGCCAGCTCGCGCGACAGGTAGACCTGGCCCGCGCCCGAACCCTCGACCTTCGGCAGCTTGCCCAGCGCCGCCTCGTTCTGGACGCGCGCGGTCTCCGGGTCGCCGCCGGCCGCGCGGATCAGGTTGGCGGCCAGCCCCTCCTCGTCGTCGAGCAGGGCCTTGAGCAGGTGCTCGGGCGTGAGCTGCTGATGGCCGTCGCGCACCGCGATGGTCTGCGCGGCCTGGACGAAACCGCGGGAGCGGTCGGTGAATTTCTCGAAGTTCATTCTCGCCGATCTCCGTCAGGGACAACCAGCGTTCGCCGCGTGATGTCGCCCGATCCTTCGCACAAGCAAGCGACCGGGGCCTTGACCCATCTCGTGATGCGGTCCGGCGAACCTCTCTTGGATATGTATGGAGGCCGCGGCGGCGCGCAAGACGACGCAGGGCCGGATGGCCGGGGCAGGCTTGCCGGGACCCCTGCCGACCCTTTAGTGTCGCGACAGCGCCGACGCGATTTGCGTCGACGCCCTTCGCCGCGAGCGCGTGTCCACAGTCGCGCGGGCACGCGACGCGGACGGCGACGGGGATCGCGGACCGGGACATGACAGCGCCGCAGCAGCTCTCGCTCTTCGACGATGAGCCCGACGACGGCCAACTCGCCCTGTTTCCGCCCGACAGCCTGCCCCGCTTTCCGACCGGGGCCCCGCCGGATACGGCTGTGTTGCGGGATTCGGCGATCGCTCCACTGGTCGCCGCGCCGGCCTTTGATCGGCTGCGCCGGATCGGCTTTCTCGGCGCCATCGACTACGTCTTCCATCCCCAGCGTTGGGACGGCTGGCAGCGCTACTCCCGGTACGAGCACTCGCTTGCGGTGGCCGACCTGGCCGATCGCTTCGCCCGCCGGCGCGGCGTCGAGCGGGAGGAGCGGCGCACCCTGGTCGCGGCGGCGCTGCTCCACGATCTCGGCCACGGCCCGCTGTCCCATTCCTCGGAACGGGCCTTCGCCGACCTGTTCGGGATCGACCATCACCGGCGCACCGAAGAGCTCGTTCGGGATCGCTCGGGGCCGGGATCGATCGGCCGGCTGCTCGACGAGTCCCGCCTGTCCGCGGACGAGGTGATCCGCCTGCTCTCCGGCCGTTCGAACGCGCCGGCCGCCGACCTCTTCGACAGCCCGCTCAATGTCGACACGCTGGACGGCATCTGGCGCGCGCGCCGCTACGCCTGCCGGCAGATCCTCGGCCATCCCCGCGTCACGGTCGAGCGCCTCGCGGACGAGGCGCCGGGCCGCTGGCAGACGACGTTCGACCGGTTCTGGCAGGACAAGGAGGCCGTCTATCGCCATGTCGTCGGCGGCCGCATCGGCGCGATGGCGGTCGATCTGGTCGATTCCTACGTGCGCGAGAACGCGTCGGACCTGACGGCCGCGGAATTCGAGCGCGACGATATCGGGTTCCTGCGCAGCCATCCGAGGCTTGCCCGGGCATTACGAAACATGCGGAGAGACTTGCGAGAGGCACTCAAGGCAGGGGCGCGCCTCGAGCCTGAGCCGAGCCTGCGGCTCCGTCGGCGATCCTATCGGATCGATGGCGAGGTCTTCATCGAGACAACGAGCGATCTTTACAAGAGATATCAACGCGGTATGACCGCTGAGATCATTTCCGCGCCGCTGGGCGTGCGTTTGGCGCGAAGCCGCCAGCCGGCGGCGCTTCTCGAGGTCTCCATCGCGACCTGAAGGACAAGGGGCACGCGTTCTCGCAGGCCCCCATGAAAGCGCTCGAGACGACCTATCCCGCGTCGCACCCGATCCACCGGGCGCTCGTGCTTTAGCCGGCCGAGGGGGCGCCCCGCCTACTCCACCTCGTGGATCCAGCCGTTGACGGTCAGGCGGCCGTCCCGGGGATCGTCGGTCGGGGTGTGGATCGGCGTGACCTCGTGGAAGGCGTCGGAGGGGAAGACGATCAGGCGGTTGTCCTCCGGCGCGATGGCGGTCCAGCGCTCCGGCCGCCAGGTGCCCGATCCCGCGCAGGTGTCGTAGAGCCTCAGCCAGCCGCCGTCGAAGACGCGCGGGCGACGCGCCATGTAGTAGACGAAGCTGACCCGGCGGCCGGCGATGCTCGGGTCCGGGTCGAGCGGCCGGTCCTGGTGGACACGGAAGAAGTCGCCGTCGGTGTGCAGCGTCACCTGGACCTCGACGCGCCCGGGCTCGAACCCGGGTACGGCCAGGCGCGGCAGCAGGTCGGGCAGGCGGCGCACGACCTCCAGCCCGACCTCGCGGGCCGCGCCCTCGGCCTCGGCGATCAGCTTGGCCGAGCGCGACTCGAGATCGGCGTACTGGCCGTCGTCGTCGATCACGGCGGCCGGGGCGAAGTCCTCCAGGGCGTCGAAGGACTCCCGCCAGATCCGGTCGTGCCAGTCGGCCGGCAGGGCGTCGTCCTCGACGACGAAGGGCGGCGGCAACTCCATGCCCATGGCCACCGGGACCGACGGCGGCCGGCCGGCCAGGATGGCGCCGAGCCAGCCGACCGGCAGATTGAACGGCTGGAGGGCCTCCAGCCGCCGGCTGTAGGTCGCCGCGCCCGCCAGGTCGCCCTCGGCCCGCGCCGCCGCGACGGCGAGGGTGAGCAGCGCCGCGTCCTCCGGCTCCGACGCGAGCGCGGGGCCCAGGATCGCCAGCGCGCCGGCCGGATCGCGGGCGTCGAGCGCGGCGCGGGCGCGGGTCACGGCGTCGTCGGGCGCGGCCGGGGCCGAGCCGGGCGGGGAGGAGGGCGCGTGCGTCGTCATCGCGGGCGGGGTCTCGCATTCCGGTGTCTGGCGCGCAGGGGCGCATTGAGGCGTCGGGCCCCGAGCCCCGTCAAGCCCCCGCACCGGGAACGAATGCCCCGCGAACGCGATGCCCGGGAGCGCCGTGTCGGGGACGGCTCACGCGGGTGTGTCTGGCCGCTGGCCCGGGACCGCGCCATCTCCGTGGCGGGGCGAACCCCCGGTGCGTCGTCACGATCGGAGACAGGACCATGAGCGAGACCGGCGGCATCGCGACCCGCCGCGGCGTCCTGCGCGGCGCGGGCGGCCTGGCGCTCGCCGCGGCGGCGGTGCCCGTCGCGGGCGTCCCGGCCCGGGCAGCGCCGGCGGCCGAGCCCTGGCCGCGCTGGGAGGCGCACGACCCGGGCTCGACCCGCCGGCTGCGCCATGACGCCTGGGGCGACTTCCTCGCCCGCCATCGCCGGATCGGCGGCGACGCCATCGCGCGCGTGGCCTACGGCGCCGTGGATGCCGCCGACCGGCGATCGCTCGAGGGCTATCTGGACGGGCTGGCCGGCGTGCCGGTCTCCGGCCTGGCGCGGCCGGAGCAGTTCGCCTTCTGGGTGAACCTCTACAATGCCCTGACGGTCGCCGTCGTGCTGCGCCACTGGCCGGTCGACACGATCCGGGACATCGACATCTCGCCCGGTCTCTTCGCCGACGGCCCGTGGGGCGCCGAGGCGGTGATGGTCGAAGGCGTGGCCCTGTCGCTCGACGATATCGAGCACCGCATCCTGCGGCCCGTCTGGCGCGACCCGCGCGTGCACTACGCCGTGAACTGCGCGGCGCTCGGCTGTCCGGATCTCGCGGCCGTGCCGTTCACGGCGGCGGAGACCGAGCGGCTGCTGGCGGCCGGGGCGCGCGCCTATGTCGCCCATCCGCGCGGCTCGCGCGTCGACGGGCGCGGCCGGCTCGTGGTCTCGTCCATCTATCGCTGGTTCCGGGAGGACTTCGGCGGCACCGAGGCCGGCGTCATCGCCCATCTGCGCCGCCATGCCACGGCCGGCAAGGCCGAGCGGCTGGCGACGGCGGACGGCATCGCGGGCGACGGCTACGACTGGACGATCAACGCCCCGGATCGGTCCCTCGATCTGGAAGCGTGACGCCAGGGGGCGTGACGGCGGGCCGCCGCGCGGTCGTCGGGGTCGTTGACAGGCGGCGGCGGGCGCGGCGATAACCCGCCGCCATGGCGATCACGGTCGAGCGGATTTCGATTTTCCCGGTCAAGGGATTCAACGCCCGGCGCCTGGCACGCGTCGAGGCGTCGCCCGGCCGCGCCCTGCCGGACGACCGGCGCTTCGCCGTCGCCCACGGGGCCAGCGCCGTCGATCCGATCCGGCCGTCCTGGCAGCCCAAGACCCAGTTCCTCAACCTGATGACGACCGAGCGCCTCGCCCGCCTCGACCTGGACTTCGATCCGGAGAGCGGTCGGCTGACTGTCAACCGCGACGGCAAGACGGTGGCGCGCGGCGTGATCACGACGCCGCTCGGCCGCGACCTGATCAACCAGTTCCTGGCCGCCTTCGTCTCGCGCGACGCGGCGCGCGGCTCGCCCAAGCTGGTCGAGGCGCCGGATTTCGCCTTCACCGACCGGCCGGAGGGGCTCGTGTCGATCATCAACACGGCCTCGGTCAAGGACCTGGAGCGGGTCGTGCGCAAGCCCGTCGACCCGATGCGCTTTCGCGGCAACCTGTTGATCGCGGGCGCCGAGCCCTGGGCGGAAATCGAGTGGATCGGCCGCACGCTGGCGATCGGCGGGGCGCGGCTGGAGGTGGTCGAGCGCATCGGCCGCTGCGCGGCGACCAACGTCGACCCCGCGAGCGCCGAGCGGGACATGAACATTCCCAAGGCGCTCCAGCACGGCTACGGTCATACCGATTGCGGCGTCTACGCCCGGGTCGTCGAGGGCGGGCCGATCGCGGAGGGCGATACCGTCACCGTCGCCTGACGGCCTGTCCGCATGCCAACCGGGTCGGGCCAACCGGGTCGGGCCGGTCGGGGCGGGCCGGTCGGGGCAGGGTTGCGGCGATTCGGCGCCGGCCCGGGTGGGCTTGGGCGCGCGACGTGCTATGTTAGACACCGAGCGGCCGTCCGCCGGCCGTTCGAGCCCGTGCCACGCGAGTGCGTTCCGCATGTCCGAGACCCGCGCCAAGCCCGCCTTTCCGGCCGATCACCCCGCCGTCGCGGTGGGGCGCGTGGGCGTGCTGCTGGTCAATCTGGGCACGCCGGATTCGACCGACCGCGCCGATGTGCGCCGCTATCTCGCCCAGTTCCTGTCCGACCGCCGGGTGATCGAGCTCAATCCGCTGATCTGGCAGCCGATCCTGCGCGCCTTCGTGCTGACCTTCCGGCCGCGGCGCACGGCGCGCGCCTACGAGGCGATCTGGCTGAAGGACACCGACGAATCGCCGCTGCGCCGGTTCACCCGCGGCCAGGCGGAGCGGCTGCAGGCACGCCTGGACCCGGCCGGGGAGACGCTGGTCGTCGACTGGGCCATGCGCTACGGCCAGCCGGCGATCGCCGACCGGGTCGCGGCGCTCAAGGCGGCGGGGTGCGAGCGGATCCTGGTCTTCCCGCTCTATCCCCAGTACAGCGCGACGACGACCGCGACGGTGATCGACGCGCTGGGCGACGGCCTGAAGGCCATGCGCTGGCAGCCGGCGATCCGCACCATGCCGGCCTTCCATGACGATCCGGCGTACATCGACGCGCTCGCCCGCTCGGTCGAGACGCATCTGGCCGGCCTCGACTGGACGCCGGAGCTGATCGTCGCGTCCTTCCACGGCCTGCCTCAGCGCTATTTCGAGCAGGGCGACCCCTATCACTGCCATTGCGCGAAGACCGCGCGGCTGCTCGGGGAACGCCTCGGCCTGCCGGCCGAACGCCTGCGCCTGACCTTCCAGTCGCGCTTCGGCCCGCAGGAATGGCTGCAGCCCTACACCGACAAGACGCTCGCCGCGCTGCCGGGCGAGGGCATCAAGAAGGTCGCGGTCATCACCCCCGGCTTCGTCGCCGACTGTGTCGAGACCCTGGAGGAGATCGCGATCGGCGGCCGCGAGGCCTTCGAGGAGGCGGGCGGCGAGAAGTTCACGATGATCCCCTGCCTCAACGACAGCGATCCGGCCGTCGACATGCTGGCCACGCTGACGGGCCGCGAGCTCGCCGGCTGGTGGACGCGCGCCGAGGCCGCGGCCGCCGGCGGCACGCTGCACGCCGCGCAATAATCCGAGCCAGAGGGGCGGCGGGGCACGCGTCGGCGGTACGCCGGGGCTTTCGCGGCGCCACTTTGCGGATTAGACAGCCGGTCGGGACTCTTCACCGCGCTCGGCCGCCGGGCCCGCGGCTTCGACATCGGACGGCACTTCAATGACCGAGGCGCGCACGGCCGCGTCGAAAATCGCGACCCTGCTGGTAGGCAGCGCCCTGCTCACCCTGGGCAACGGGCTGCAGGGCACGCTCGTCGCCGTGCGCGCGGATATCGAGGGATTCGGCGAGCTCGTCACCGGCCTCGTCATGGCCGCCTTCTTCGTCGGATTCGTCGCGGGCTCGCTCCTGACGCCCTATCTGATCGAGCGCGCCGGGCACATCCGGGTCTTCGCCGCGCTCGCCTCGATCGCCAGCGCGGCGACGCTCGCCCATATCCTGCATGTCGACCCGTGGAGCTGGGCCGCCCTGCGCGCGGCCAACGGCTGGTGCTACGCCGGCGTCGTGATGGTGGTGGAGAGCTGGCTGAACGGGGCCGCGACCCGCCGCACGCGCGGCCGCGTGCTGTCGGTCTACGGCAGCGTGGTGATCGGTGCCTGGGCGCTCAGCCAGGGCCTGCTCGTGGTCGCCGACCCGATGAGTTTCGAGCTCTTCTGCCTGGTCTCGATCCTGATCTCGCTGTCGCTGGTGCCGGTGACGCTCAGCCGCGCCGAGGCGCCGGGCAGCCCGAGGGCGCTGAAGCTCAAGCCGCGCCGGCTCTGGGCTGTGTCCCCGCTGGGCATGGTGGGGGCGTTCGCCACGGGCCTCGCGATGAGCGCCTTCTGGGCGATGGGGCCGGTCTATGCCCGGGCGCTCGGGCTCGAACCGGGCGGGGTGGCCCTGTTCATGGGCGCGACCATGGCCGGGGCGATGGTGCTGCAATGGCCGATCGGCGTCGCGTCGGACCGTGTCGACCGGCGGATCGTCGTGTTCGCCACGGCGTCGGGCGCGGCGGTTCTGGCCATGATCCTGGGTCGCGGCACCGGGTCGGGGGAGGGCGTGCCGACGGCGCTCGCCTTTGCCTTCGGCGGCCTGGCCATCCCGATCTACAGCGTGTGCCTCGCCCAAATGAACGACTATCTCGAGCCGGAGGAACTCGTCACCGCCGCCGGCGGGCTGCTCCTGCTCTATGGGCTGGGCTCGATGATCGGACCGATCGGGGCGGGCGCGCTGATGGCGCGGTTCGGGCCGTCGGCGCTGTTCGCCTGGACCGGCACCATCCTGATCGGGGTCGCGATCTTTGCCGCGAGCCGGATGGTTCGCGGCCGCCCGGTGCCGGAGGCGACCCGGGGCGAGTACCGCAGCGTGCCGCGCACCACGCAGGCCGTCCTGGACCTTGACCCGCGCGGCGATGCCGACGGGCCGTAGGTCGGCTGAGCGAAGCGAACCCGACGGGCACGGACCGGTCCGGCCGTCGGCAATGTCGGGCTCGCTGACGCTCGACCGACCTACGGGCCGGGGAAAAGTAGGTCGACTGAGCGAAGCGAACCCGGCGGGCACGGACCGGTCCGGCCGTCGGCAATGTCGGGCTCGCTGACGCTCGACCGACCTACGGGCCGGGGAAAAGTAGGTCGACTGAGCGAAGCGAACCCGACGGGCACGGACCGGTCCGGCCGTCGGCAATGTCGGGCTCGCTGGCGCTCGACCGACCTACGGGCCGGGGAAAAGTAGGTCGGCTGAGCGAAGCGAACCCGACGGGCACGGACCGGTCCGGCCGTCGGCGATGTCGGGCTCGCTGACGCTCGACCGACCTACGGGGTCTCCGCCAGCCCGCCGCTCTCCCCTCAATCGCCGGAGGTCGGGGGGTCGCCGGCCGGGGGGTCGCCGGTGTCGGAGGAAGCGGCCTTGGTCGTGCGGCGGCGGCGACGGGGCTTCGGCGCCTCCTCGCCCCCGGCAGCCGGGGCCGCCGGGGTGGCGCCGTCGGCACCCTGGTCCGCGGCGGTCTGGCCGTCCGTGGTCTTGCCGTCGCCCGCGCCGTCGCCCGACGGGGCCGGCGCGGCGGCGCGCGGCGTGCGCCGGCGGCGGACCGGAGCGGGCGCCGGTGCGGGAGCGGACGACTCCGCGCTGCCGGCCTCGGCCGAGCCCGCGTCTCCGGAGAAGCCGCCGAATCCGCCGTCGTCGATGCTGTCCCGCTCGTCGCCCTGGCGCGGATCCGCGCCGAAATCGTCGGCCTGGGCCGAGTCCCGCCGCACGGTCCCGCCCTCGGCGGCCGGATAGCCGTTGCGTTCGGCCCTGTCCGGGCGGTTGCCCCGGGCGGCGCGCTCGCCGCCCCGGTCACCGCTGCGATCCCCGCCGCGCTCGCCGCCCCGATCACCGCCATTCCGGTCGTTGCCGCCGAGGTCGGAGCTCTCGCGCTCGCCCGATCCGGAGTCGCGGTAGCCGCTCTCCTCGCCGTAGCCGTCGCGCTCCTGGCCGTCGCGCCAGTCGTTGCGCTGGCCGCGGCCCTGGCCGTTTGGCTGGCGCGACTGCTCGGCCTGCTGCTGGGCTTCGTTGAAAGACTGGATGATGCGGAAGTAATGCTCGGCATGCTGGAGATAGTTCTCCGACATGACGCGATCGCCGGCGGCCGCGGCGTCGCGCGCCAGCGCCTGGTACTTCTCGCTCACCTGGAAAGCCGTGCCGCGGATTCGCACGTCCGGGCCGTTGCTGTCGAAGGTCTGGTTGCGGTTGGGGACATTGGGGCGACGTCCGCCGCCACCTCCGCCTCCGCCGCCGCCGCCGCCACCGCGACCGCGCGACCGCCTGGAATTCGGTCCCTGTCTCATGCGCCCTTGATCGTCTGTTTCCGCCTGTCATCTGCCTCGGCCGCCCCGAGAGCCTCCGCGCCGATCAGCACGGCGGGTCCGTCTCGACGGGTCGGCGGCCGGTCCTTACCTGGACCGCAGGAAAGCACGGGGACCGCGGATCGGCATCATCGGGGCATACAGCATTACCTGAACGCTGCATGCCGAACACGGATGGCCATGTCGGGGGCCCCGGCATTCGGGCTGTCCGGGAAACTACTCGGACCGCATCGAATCTCCAAATGGTTTTTCTCCGGCGATGCATCGCGGCCGGCCCGCCAGATCGGCCCGCGTCTCGAGCCCGACAAGACCCGCCCCGGCCGCCAGCGCCGTCACGTCGCCGGCCTGGTCATGTCCGATCTCGAGCGCCAGGACCCCGCCCGGCGCCAGCGCGGCGACCGCGTCGGGCAGCAGCGCCCGATAGGCGTCGAGGCCGTCCGGCCCGCCGTCCAGCGCCGCGCGAGGGTCGTGCCCCGTCACTTCGGGGGCGAGATCGGCCAGGTCGCCGCGACGGATATAGGGCGGATTGGCGATGATCGCGTCGACCGGCCCGCCCAGCGCGGCGGCCCAGTCGGCGACCGCGAAGGCGGCCCGGTCGGCCAGCCCCACCCGTGCCGCGTTGGACCGCGCCGCCGCCACCGCGCCGGCGCTCCGGTCGACGCCGAGGCCCGCGGCGTCCGGCCGCTCGGCAAGCACGGCGAGCAGCAGGCAGCCGCTGCCGGTGCCGAGATCGACGACCCGTGGGACCCGGCCCTCTGTCGCGGCCGGCAGGCGGTCCAGCAGCGCCGCCACCGCGGTCTCGCTGTCGGGACGCGGGTCGAGGGTGTCCGGCGTCAGCGCGAGATCGAGGCTCCAGAACTCGCGTCGGCCGGCGATCCGGGAGACCGGTTCCCGCGCCGCGCGGCGGGCGACCAGCGCCTCGAAGGCGGCCCGGCCGGCCGCGTCGGGCACCGAGTCGCGCAGCCCGACGAGGCCGATCCGGTCGACACCGAGGGCGAGGCGGGCCAGGTGGCGCGCGTCGCCGAGGCCGTCCTCGATGCCAGCCGCCGCCAGTCGCCGGGCGGCGGCGGCGATCACCACAGACCACGGGTCGGCCGGACCGTCGGTCGTGGCGTCGGTCCCGGCGCGCAGGTCGGGCGGCGCGGCGCCGGTCACGCGATCTCCGCCAGGCGGGCCGATTCGTCCTCGGCGATCAGCGCGCCGATCAGCTCGTCCAGCGCCTCGCCGGTCATGACCTTGTCGAGCTTGTAGACCGTCAGGTTGATCCGGTGGTCGGTGACCCGGCCCTGGGGGAAGTTGTAGGTGCGGATGCGCTCGGACCGGTCGCCGGAGCCGACCTGGCTGCGCCGCGCGCTCGACCGGGCCTCGTCGCTCGCCTCGCGCTCGGCCTCGTAGAGCCGGGCGAGCAGGATCTTCATCGCCTTGGCGCGGTTCTTGTGCTGGGACTTCTCGTCCTGCTGGACGACCGCGAGCCCGGTCGGCAGGTGGGTGATGCGCACCGCACTCTCGGTCTTGTTGACGTGCTGGCCGCCGGCGCCCGAGGCGCGGAAGGTGTCGACGCGCAAGTCCTTGTCCTCGACATGGACGTCCACCTCCTCGGCCTCGGGCAGCACGGCGACCGTCGCGGCGGAGGTGTGGATGCGGCCCTGCGTCTCCGTCTGCGGCACGCGCTGGACCCGGTGGACGCCGGATTCGAATTTCAGCCGCGCGAAGACGTCCGGACCCGCGATCGAGGCGACGGCCTCCTTGCAGCCGCCGATCGGCGTCTCGGCGAAGTCCAGCGTCTCGAACCGCCAGCCGTGGAGCTGGGCGTAGCGCTGGTACATGGCGAACAGGTCGGCGGCGAACAGCGCCGCCTCGTCGCCACCGGTGCCGGCGCGCACCTCCAGGATCGCGTTGCGCGAATCGTCGGCGTCCCGGGGCAGCAGCAGGCGCTGGACCTGGCGCTCGAGCTCGGGCAGTCGCTCCTTGAGGGCGTAGTACTCGTCCTCCGCCAGGGCGCGCATCTCGGCGTCGGCGTCCGGGTCGCCGCGCAGGGCGTCGAGATCGGCCATCTCCGCCCGCGCGGCGCGCAGCGCGCGGATGCGCTCGCCGATCGGCTCCAGGTCGGAGTATTCCTTGGACAGCGCCGCCATCCGGTCCGGCGCCAGATCCGGCGCCGCCAGGAGGGCGGAGAGCTCGTCCAGCCGGGCGAGCACGCGGTCGAGGTTCTCTTCGAGTCTCAATGGGGTTCCGGTCGATTCTCGAGCGGGGCGATCCGTACCAGGGCGAAGGCCGACGGTGCCGCCGGCGCGATCGGGCGATCCTGCGGACAATATGTGATCAGGCCCGCACATACCACGTCCCGCCCGCCACGTCAGGCCGGTTCGCGCCGTCCCCGGGCGCTCCTAGACCGTCTCGTCCAGGCCGTGGGCGGCGAGCCGAACCGGGGCCAGCAGCCGGTCGAGCGCCGCCGGCTCCTCCCAGACCACGGCGACCGGCAGCTCGGCCACCGCCTCGCGGACCCCGGCGGGCAGGCGCACCCGGTCCTTGGCCGTCGTCACCGGTATCGCGCCAGCGGCGGCGGCCATCTCCAGCAGGCGCATGAGCTCGTCGGGCTGGTAGGCGTGATGGTCGGGGAAGGCGACGCGGGCCACCAGCCGGGCGCCGGCGGCCTCCAGACTCGCGAAGAGCTTTTCCGGCCGGCCGATCCCGGCGAAGGCGACGACGTCCCGGTCGCGCCAGCGCGCCGCCTCCTCGGCCGGCGGCTCGACGCGGGCGCGCAGCACCGGCAGGGGACCGCGCCCGAAGTCCCGGCCGTCGAGCGCGGCGCCGAGCCCGGTGCGGTCCTCGCCCAGCATCACCACGGCATCGGCGCGGGCGAGGCCGTCGGCCGGCGGCTCGCGCAAAGGCCCCGCCGGGATCACGCGGCCGTTGCCGAAGCCCGTCTCCCCGTCGAACACCAGGATCGAGAGGTCCTTGGCCAGCCCGGGGTTCTGAAAGCCGTCGTCCATGACGAGGGCGCGCGCGCCCCGGGCGATCGCCATGCGGGCGCCCTCGGCCCGGTCGCGGGCGACGACGGTCGGCGCGACGGCGGCGAGCAGCAGGGGCTCGTCGCCCACCGTCCGGGCGTCGTGGCGGGCCGGGTCGACGGTCACCGGCCCGCGCGTCCGGCCGCCATGGCCGCGCGTAAGATAGCCGACGGCGATGCCGGCCTCGGCCAGGGACCGGCCGATGGCCAGCGCCACCGGCGTCTTGCCGCTGCCGCCGGCGGTCAGGTTGCCGACGCAGACCACCGGCACCGGCGGGCGCAGGGTCGGCGGGCGGGCGAGGCGGCGGCGCGTCCGCCAGGTCCAGACCGCCGACGCGGGGGCAAGCAGGGCGCCGGCGAGCCCCGGCCGGGCGGTCCAGAAGCGCGGCGCGCGCACTGGCCCGGTCTCACGCCGCCGAGGGCCGGTCGAAGCCCGGCACCAACCCGGCGATCGCCGCGACCGCCCGGTCGAGGATATCGGCCCGCTGCGCCGCCACGCCGCGCGCCGCCTCGGCCATGCGCCGGCGCGCCACCGGATCGGACAGCAACGTGTCGACCTCCGTCGCCAGGGCCTCTGCGTCCGCGACCACCCGCGCGCCGCCCGCGGCCTCCAGCGGCCCCGTCATCTCGGCGAAATTGCCCATGTGGGGGCCGTAGAGCACCGCCGCGCCCAGCGCCGCCGGCTCGATCGGGTTGTGGCCGCCATGGGGGATCAGCGAGCCACCGACGAAAGCGACCGGCGCGGCGCGGTAGAGGGTCCCCATCTCGCCCAGCGTGTCGGCGAGATAAACGGCCGTTTCCGGTGCCGGCAGCGCCCCGGCGGAGCGGCGGGCATGGCCGAGCCCCGCGCGCCGCATCTCCTCGGCCACCGCGTCGCCGCGGGCCGGATGGCGGGGCGCGAGGATCGTCAGCAGCCCCGGATGCCGCTCGGCCAGCCGCGCGTGGACGGCGGCGACCGTCGTCTCCTCCCCCTCGTGGGTCGACGCGGCGAGCCAGACCGGCCGGTCGCCGATCGCGCGGGACAGGGTGTCCAGCGCCGCGGCGTCGGCGGCCGGCGGCTCGGCGGCGAGCTTGAGGTTGCCGACCGGGCCGAGCCGCCGGGCGCCAAGCGCGGCGAAGCGTTCCGCCTGTTCGGGGCCGGCGGGCAGGATCGTCTCGAAAGCCGCGATCATCGGCCCGATCACGCCGGGCAGACGGCGCCAGCGCCGGAACGACCGCTCGGACATGCGCGCGTTGATCAGCGCCGCCGGTACCCGGCGCGCCGCCAGCCCGCCCAGCAGGTTGGGCCAGAGCTCGGATTCGACCCACAGCGCCAGGTCGGGGCGCCAGTGATCGAGGAAGCGCGCGACATAGGCCCGTCGGTCGAGCGGCGGGTACTGGCCGATCACCCCGGCCGGCAGGCGGTCGGCGACCAGGCGGGTCGCCGTCACCGTGCCGGTGGTCAGCAGGATCGTGACGTCCGGCCAGCGCGCGCGCAGCCGGCCGATGAGCGGCAGGACGGAGAGCGATTCCCCGACACTGGCGGCGTGGATCCAGACCAGCCGGCCGGGCGGCCGCGGAACCGCGGCGATGCCCAGCCGCTCGCCCCGGCGGGCCGGATCCTCCTTGCCCGCGGCCTCCCGCCGCCCCAGCAGCCGCGGTACCACGGGCCCGGCGAGGTCGGTCAGCGCGCGATAGAGGAACAGCACCATGGGCTCGCCGGCAGCGGAGGGACGCGTCGGGACCGCGCGCCCGCCCCTCGCCGGCGCCGGCCCCTACCGGCGCGACGCTATCACGCGGCCGCGGGCGCGGGCCAGCGGGCGGCCGCCGGGTCGATCGGCGTGAGATGCTCGACGAAGCCCGCCGTCGCCGCGACCCAGGAGCGTTCCAGCGCGAAGGCGCGGCAGCGCTCCCGCGGGATGGCCAGCGCGCCGTCGATCGCCCGGCCCAGATCCTCGTCCAGGCAGGCGACGTCGGTACCGCCGACCACGTCCTGCGGCCCCTGGACCGGATAGGCCGCGACCGGCACGCCGCAGGCCAGCGCCTCCAGCAGTACCAGGCCGAAGGTATCCGTGCGCGAGGGGAAGGCGAAGACGTCGGCGGCCGAATAGTGGCGCACCAGGTCGTCGCCGGTGCGCGCGCCGACGAACACCGCGTCGGGGTAGCGCCGCTCCAGGTCCCGGCGCGACGGGCCGTCGCCGACGATCAGCTTGGTGCCCGGCCGGTCGAGCGACAGGAAGGCCTCCAGGTTCTTCTCCACCGCGACCCGGCCGACATAGGCCATGACCGGGCGCGGCAGGTCGGCGAGGAGGTCGCTTTCCAGCGGGCGGAAGAAGGCGGTGTCGACGCCGCGCGGCCAGATCACGGTGCGCGCGATGCCGTGCTCGCCCAGGCGCCGGCGCAGCGTCTCGGTCGTCACCATGGTGTGATCGGCCGCGTTGTGGAAGGTGCGGATCAGGCCGTAGCTCCAGGACAGCGGGATGCGCGTGCGCAGCCAGACATACTCCGGGAACTGGGTGTGGAAGGACGTGGTGAACGGCATACGGTGCCGCCGGCAATAGCCGCGCGCCGCCCAGCCGAGCGGACCCTCGGTCGCGATGTGGATGGCGTCGGGCGCCGCCGCCTCGATCTCGCGGACCAGCTTGCGGCGCGGCAGGACCGACAGCCGGATCTCGGCGTAGCCGGGCGTGGCGACGGTACGGAAGCGGTCGGGCCCGATCACCTCGACCTCGTGGCCCGCGTCCCGGGCATGCCGCGCCGTGGTGTCGAGGGCCCGGACCACGCCGTTGACCTGGGGATACCAGGCGTCGCTGACGATGAGGATTCGCACGGGGGATCGGCTCCTCGGGGCGGCGGTCCTGTCCGGTCGGGCGCGGCGCGGCGGGCGGCGTCGGCGCCGCCGGTCAGGCGGCCGCGCGGCGACCGGCCGCGGGCAGATGGGCGATGCGCTGCGAGTCCCCGGTCCAGTGCAGGATCTCGAGCTCGCCGCTGAAATGCTCCACCAGGGCGGTGCAGCTCTCCACCCAGTCGCCGTCGTTGCAATAGACGAGGCCGTTCATGTCGCGGAACTCGGCCGTGTGGATATGCCCGCAGACGACCCCGTCGAGGCCGCGGCGCCGCGCCTCTTCCGACAGGGCGAGCTGGAAGCGGCCCATGAACTCCACCGCGCGCTTGGCCCGGTGCTTCATGTAGGCCGACAGGCTCCAGTAGGAAAAGCCGAGGCGGCGGCGGACCACGTTGACCCAGTGATTGGTCGCCAGCAGCAGGACATAGGCCTTGTCGCCGATATGGGCGAGCCACTTGGCGTAGCGCACGACCACGTCGAACTGGTCGCCGTGGATGACCAGCAGGCGACGGCCGTCGGCGGTGGTGTGCACCACCTCGTCCAGGATCTCGATGCCGCCGAAGCGCTGGCCGGCGAACTGGCGCACGAACTCGTCGTGGTTGCCGGGGATGTAGTAGACCTTGGTGCCCTTGCGCGACTTGCGCAGGATCTTCTGGATCACGTCGTTGTGCGCCTGGGGCCAGTACCAGCTCCGCTTCAGGCGCCAACCGTCGACGATGTCGCCGACCAGGTAGAGGGTCTCGGCGTCGTTGTGCTTGAGAAAGTCGAGAAGGAAATCGGCGTGACAGGCCTTGGTGCCCAGATGCACGTCCGATATCCAGATCGCCCGGTAGCGCTTGCCGCCGTCCATGGCCCCGCCCGTCCCCGGATCGCCGCTGCCCTTGCCGGTCGGTGTATATAAGCCGACATTCCCTGCGACAATGCCGTCGCCGCGAATTAACCGGTCGGAGACCGGGATTCGCCGAAACTTAACGCCAGCAAAAACCATCCGTCATGCGATTGCAACGGGAGCGTCATATTTGGATGCAACCCACCAGATCTTGCGCGCCGACTCGGGCGACACCCCGGGTCTGGCGGACACGCTTCTGGTCATCCACAACCCGACGGCGGGCGTCCGGCGCCTGCCGCGCCTGCACCGCGCGGTCGCGGCTTGGTGCGCGGCGGGGCTGACGGTCGAGGTCCGCGCCACCGAGCATGCCGGGCATGCCGCCGAACTCGCCCGCGACGCCGATCCGGGGCTGCGCGCCGTGGTCGCCGCCGGCGGCGACGGCACGATCAACGAGGTGGTCCATGGCCTGATGGCGCGTTCCGACGGCCGGCCGCCGCCGTTGGGCGTGCTCGCCATGGGCACGGCCAACGTGCTGGCGCACGAGCTGGGCCTGCCCTTTCGCGGCCGGCCGGCCGCGGCGATCGTCGTGCACGGGCGAGAGCGCGTGATCCACCCGGGGCTGGTCGGCGACCGGCCGTTCCTGATGATGGTCGGCACGGGCTTCGACGCCCGGGTGGTGCGCCGCGTCGGCGGTGGGCTCAAGCGCCGGCTGGGCAAGGGCGCGTTCTACCTGGCGGCGGCGGGGGAGGTCGTCGCCGGGCGGGCGCCGGGCCTCGCCATCCGGGTCGACGGCCGGGACACGGGCTCGGCAGCCTGCGTCATCGTCAGCCGGGGGCGCTACTACGCCGGCCGCTTCCTCCTGGCGCCGGAGGCGGACCTCTCGATACCGATGCTCAATACTTGCCTGTTCCGGGTATCGACGCGCGCCGCCACCGTCGCCTATCTCGCCGCGCTCGCCACCGGGCGGTTGGCGCGCCGGCCCGGCTTCGCCCTGGTGCCGGGGCGGGAGGTCGCCATCGACGGGCCGCCCGGCGAGCCGGTGCAGGCCGACGGGGAGGAGATCGGCACCCTGCCGGTCACCATCCGCCTGGCCGCCCGGCCGATTCGCGTGCTGGTCCCCTGACCGGGCCCCTCACTTCCCGGCGACGGTCATGCCCTCGATGCGCAGGGTCGGGGCGTCGACGCCGAAGCGCATCTCCAGGTCGTTCGCCGGGGTCGTGTTGGCGAACATGTCGATCAGGTTGCCGGCGACGGTGACCTCGCTGACCGGGTAGGCGATCTCGCCGTTCTCGATCCAGAAGCCGGTGGCGCCGCGGCTGTAGTCGCCGGTGACCATGTTCGTGCCGTGGCCCATCATCCGCGTGACGTAGAAGCCCTGGCGGATATCGGCCATCAGCGCGGCCGGGTCGCGCTCGCCCCGCGCCATGTAGAGGTTCGACGCCCCGGGCGAGGGCGGGCTCGTCGTGCCGCGCCCGGCATGGCCGGTCGGCTCCAGCCCGAGCTGGCGGGCCGAGCGCAGGTCGAGCAGCCAGGTCGTCAGCCGGCCGTCGGCGATCAGCTCGCGCCGGCCGGTCGGCAGCCCCTCCGCGTCGAAGGGCTTCGAGCGCCGGCCGCGCCGCAGATGCGGGTCGTCGACGATCGTGATGCCGGGCGCGAAGACGCGCTCGCCCAGCTTCTCCTGCAGGAAGGAGGTGCCGCGCGCGATCGACGGGCCGGAAATCGCGCCGGCCAGCGTGCGCAGGAAGCCGTTGGCCACGCGCGGGTCGAAGACGACCGGCACCCGCGCGGTGTCGATCTTGCGCGATCCCAGCGACTTGACCGCGCGCTCGCCGGCGCGCCGGCCGACCGCCTCGGCCGCCTCCAGATCCTCGCCATGGGTCGCGCTGGTGTAGGCGAAGTCGGTCTCCATCGCCGTGCCCTCGCCGGCGATCACGCTGACCGCGACGCTGGAGCCGGTCGCCGTGTAGCCGCCGGCGAAGCCGTTGGTGGCGGCGAGCGCGATGCGCGTGCGGGTGAACTGGGCCTCCGCGCCTTCGGAATTGGTGACGCCCGGTACGCCGCGCGCCGCGGCCTCCGCGGCGTCGGCCAGCGCGACCAGCGCTTCGGCGTCGGGCTCATGGCCGTCGGCGAGGTCGAGATCGGGCCATGTGCGGACGAGCTGTGCCGCCTCGGCGATGCCGGCATGGGGGTCCTCCGGCACCGAGCGGGCCATCGCCATGACCCGCTCGACCAGGGCGTCGAGGGCGTCGGGCTTGCGGTCGGAGGTCGAGGCGACGGCCGAGCGCTTGCCGACGAAGACGCGCAGGCCGAGATCGACCGACTCCGACCGCTCCAGGCGCTCCGGCTCGCCCAAGCGCTGGGCGGCGGACAGGGTGGTGCCGTCGAGCGCCACCGCGTCGGCGGCATCCGCGCCGGCGGCACGGGCGCGGGCGAGCAGGGCGTCGAGCAGCGCGAGGGGATCGTCGGCGTCGGCCATGGGGTCGGGCTCTCGGTCAGCGAGGCGAGGGACGCCGGCCGGCGGGGCACCGGCGGCGGGGCGCGGGGGCGGGGGGCCGCCCAGGATGACGGCCCGGACCGGTCAGATAGCATCGCCGGGCGGGGTCTGCCAGGGCGGCCGCGTGCCTCAGGCCGGCGGCGAGGGCTCGGGCTCCGGCGTCGGCGGCGCCGGCGGGCCCGCGACCGTGATGCGTGAGACCACGAAGGCCGCGGCCGTGGCGAGCGTGATCATCGCCACCATGGCATGGGGCGTGTCGCCCAGCAGCGCGCCGACGGCGGCCGAGGCGAGCGCGCCGGTGCCCATCTGGGCGAAGCCGGCAAGTCCGCTGGCCGCGCCGGCGCGCTCCGGCAGGGCGGAGACGGCGCCGGCCAGGGCGTTGGGCATGGTCATGCCGTTGCCGAATCCCAGCACCGCCATGGTCGCGAACAGCCCCACCGGCTCCAGCCGGCCGGCCACCGTCAGCCCGGCCAGCGCGATCGCGGCGACGAGCGAGACCACCGTGCCGGCCCGGATCATCGCCTCGATCCCGAAGCGTGCCGAGAGCCGGCCGGCGGTCAGGTTGCCGGCGGCGTAGCCGGCCGCCGCCAGGACGAAGAACAGGCCGTATTCGGTCGGCGAGATGCCCATCTGCCCGATCGCGACCGCCGGCCCGCCGCCCATGAATCCGAAGAACGCCGCCGTGGTCAGCGCGGTCAGGGCGGCATGGCGCAGGAAGGCCGGCATGCGCACCAGCCGGCCGAAGCTCGCCATCAGGCCGGAGATCGCGCCCTCCGCCGCCGCCGCGCCGGCGTCGGGCCGGGTCTCCGGTAGCAGGCGGACGGTCAGGGCGACGGCGAGCGCGCCCAGCGCCGCGACCAGCACGAAACCGGCGCGCCAGCCCACCGTCTCGTCGAGCCAGCCGCCGATCACCGGGCCGATCATCGGCGCGACCATGTAGGCGACGGTCAGATAGGCGATCAGCCCGGCCGCCCGGTCGGCGCCGACCCGGTCCCGGATCACCGCGCGGGCCAGCACCATGCCGGCGCAGCCGCCCAGCGCCTGGGCCGCGCGCGCCACGATCAGCGCGCCCAGCCCGCCGGCCAGCGCGCCGCCGACCGAGGCGATCGTGAAGACCGCCAGCCCGCCGATCATCGCCGGGCGCCGGCCGAACCGGTCGCTCAGCGGCCCGTAGGCGAGCTGGCCGAGGGCGAGCCCGGCGATATAGAGGGAGAGGGTGAGCTGCACCGACTCGTAGCCGGCCCCGAAGACCCGCTCGATGGTCGGCATCGAGGGCACGAACAACCCCAGCGCGAGCGGCGGCAGGCTCGCCGCCAGGACCAGCACCAGCGCCGTCCCGACGCCCAGCCGCCCGGCTTCCTCCGCCGTTGCCCCCGACCGGCCGGCGCCTTCGGCCCGGGCCGTCACGCGGCGGCCCGCGCATGCGAAGGGTGCAGGATCCTCATGCCGGGTCTCTACCGGCTCGGGCGCGCCGGGGCAAGGGCGGTACGCGGCGAGGGCGAAACGCCGCCGGCGCGTCGCGGCGCGCCGCGAGCCCCTTGGCAAGCGGCGGCCGGGCGCCGACCTTGGTGCTCATGACCGCCGACCGCCTCGCGCTGGCCAAGGGCTATCCCTATCGCATCCCGACCGCGTCCTTCGTATACGTGGACGGACGGGCGGTGCCGTATGACGGGCTCGACCGGCTCGACCGGCTCGGGCGGATCCCGGTGATCGGCTACGGCTCCAACCGGTCGCCCGAGCAGCTCGCGCGGAAGTTCGCCGGCTGGCCCGAAGGGACCGTCGTGCCGGTGACGCTCGCCCGGCTCGCCGATCACGATATCGTGTACGGCGCCCAGTTCACAGCCTATGGCGCGGTGCCGGCGGTGCTCGCGCGGCGGCCGGGCACGGCCGTCACTGTCTCCGTCACCTGGCTGACCGAGGCGCAGCTCACGCGCATGCACGCGACCGAGGGCGCGGCCAACTACCGCTTCGCCCGGCTCGACGGCATCGCGCTCGAGGCCGAAGGCGTCGGCCGGGTGGAGAGTGCCTTCGCCTATCTCGGCCGGCGCGGCGCGCTCGCCGGCCCGGACGGGCCGATCGCGCTGGCGGCGGTGGCGGCGGAGAACCGCGCAGGCCCGGCCGAGGACCAGGAGGCGGTGCTGGCCCGGGCGCGTGACCGACTCGCGCCGGACGCGGCGCTCGACCCCTTCATCCTGCAGAATGTCAGCTGCCCGGTGACGCGGCGCCAGCGCACCGAGCGTCTGACGGGCGACGCCGTGCCGACAGGCCGGTAGCAAAATGAATAATTTCCATAGAATTTCGAAATATTGCTTCTTTCAGGCGCGACGACTACGCTCGTCTTCAACGAACCGTCATTGGTGGCGCCCGGGCGATCCCTGGGGCAACGCCTAGGAAGACGGCCGGCGGGCGAAGGATATGACGGAGGCCGCGATGGATCGGCACCCGAGAGCGCCCGACGGCGCGCCGCGCCGCCTCGCCATGGCGGCCGGCGCCGCGCTGGCCCTGCTCGTGCTCCTGCTTCCGGGCGCGGCGGCGGCGGCGCAGTTCGCGCCGATCGACGACGAGACGCTGACGGCGATCGGCACGGTCCTTTTCGTCTTCCTGGTGCTCTCGATCATCTTCGAGGCGGCGCTGACCCCGCTGTTCAACTGGCGGATCTTCGTGCGCCATTTCGAGGGGCGGGGCGTCAAGACGCCGATCGTCGTCGTGCTCGCCTTCGTGTTCTTCTGGAGCTTCGGCCTGGACATCGTCAGCGCGGTGCTGGCGGCCCTGACCACCGACATGTCGCCGGAGCCGACCTTCGGCGGCCAGGTGCTGACCGCCCTGCTGATCGCCGGCGGCAGCGACGGCATCTTCCGCATCTTGACCCGGCTCAACATCCGCGACCCGGCCGAGCGGGTGCGCAAGGCCCGCGAGGAGCGTGAGCCGGCGAGCCTGCGCCTGGAGCTCGAGCGTGCCCGCGCCCGGGGCCCGGTGACGGTGCTGCTCGACGGCACCATCAGGGGCGAGATCGCGGCCGACGGCGTCGGCTTCTCGCTCGACGACATCGCGCCCGGGACCCACACCCTGACGCTCGAGGGCCGCGACCAGAACGGCGGCGCCCTGCGCCAGGCCGAGACCCTGGAAGTCGGCCCCGGCGCCCGGTTCACGCGGACGATGACGATCTGACGGCGGCGTGATGTCCTAGCCGGTGCCGTCGGGCTCGCTGACGCTCGACCGACCTACGGGACGGTGCTGGTAGGTCGGCTGAGCGAAGCGAACCCGACGGGCACGGACGGGGCCGACCGCCGGTACCGTCGGGCTCGCTGACGCTCGACCGATCTACGACGGGTCCGGGCCTGTCAAGCGGCCGCGACCGGCCAGCCCTCGTGGCGCCAGGCGGCGTCCCAGAACATCCATTCGTACTGGGCCGAGCGGGCGAAGGCCGCGTGCATGGCGGCGACCGTGTCCGGGTCCTCGCGCCCGGCGATGCGGTCGGCCGCGGCGATCACGGCATCGACGGACTCGCTGAACGCCTCGTCGGCATAGGTGTCGATCCAGGCGCGGAAGGGATTGTCGGCTGCGGCCGTGGCGTCGATCGCCCGGCCCACGTCGCGGTAGATCCAGAAGCACGGCAGCAGCGCCGCGACGAGCTCGGCATAGCTCGCCTGGAAAGCCGTCGCGATCAGGAAGCTCGTATAGGCGAGGCAGGTCGGCGACGGCTCGGCCGCGGCGACGGCCTCCGCGCTCAGCCCGAATTCGGCGAAGTAGCGCTCGTGCAGCGCCCGCTCCACGGCGATGGCGCCCTGGGCGCTGCCGGCGAAGCGCAGCATGTCGTCGGCGTCCGGCGCCCGGCCGGCGGCGATCGCCAGGGCCCGGCCGAACTGGGCGAGGTAGAGCGAATCCTGCAGCACGTAGCCCTGGAAGGTCTCGACCGCCAGCGTGCCGTCGGCGAGGCCCCGGTTGAACGGCAGGGCGTGGATTTGCGCGCGCAGCCCGGCGGTGCGCCGCCAGGTCTCGGCGCTCCAGCCGCCGTCGGGGGCGCCGTCGGTCACGGAAACGGGCGGCGTGGAGAGGGGGGAGGCGTCGGCGGTCATGAGGTCGCGGTCTCCTCGGGCCAGAGGGCGTGGAAATGATGGGTCGGGCCGTGGCCGTGGCCGACCGACAGCCGGTCGGCATGGGCGATGGCCCCGGCGACGTAGAGCTTGGCCGCGCGCACGGCGGTCACGAGATCCGGCGCCACCGGCAGCCGGGCGGCGATGGCGGAGGACAGCGTGCAACCGGTGCCGTGGGTGTTCGGCGTGTCGATCCGCCGGCCGGGCAGCCAGTGGGCCGCCCCGTCGACCCACAGCAGATCCGGCGACGTGTCGCCCGCCAGGTGCCCGCCCTTGAGCAGCACCGCCCGCGGGCCGAACGCGGCCAGCGCCTCGGCCGCCGCCGCCATGCCCTCGGCATCCTCCGGCGCCGGGCGGTCGAGCAGGACGCCCGCCTCGGGCAGGTTGGGCGTGATCACCGCGGCCATGGGCAGCAGCCGGTCGCGCAGGACCGCCACCGCGGCGGTGTCGAGCAGCCGGTCGCCGCCCTTGGCCACCATCACCGGGTCGAGCACGATCGGCCCCGCCGCGTGGCGGGCGAGCGCGTCGGCGACCGTGCCCGCGATCGCCGCCGTGGCGATCATGCCGATCTTCACCGCGTCGATGTCGATGTCCTCGAACAGGGTGTCGAGCTGCCGGGCGACGAAGTCGGCCGGGGGCAGGTGGATGCCCGAGACGCCGCAGGTGTTCTGCGCCGTCAGCGCCGTGATGACGGCGCAGCCATAGGCGCCGGCCGCGGAGAATGCCTTGAGGTCGGCCTGGATGCCGGCGCCGCCGCCCGGGTCGGAGCCGGCGATCGTCAGGACGTTGGGAATGCGGGTCATCGGCTCTCTCCCGGGGTCTTGGCGGCGCGGGCCGCGGCCACGGCCTCGGCCAGGCGGCGGGCGGCGGCGCGGGGGTCGTCGGCCGCGCAGATCGCCGAGACGACCGCGAGGCCGTCGATCCCTGCGCCGATCAGCGCCGGCGCGTCCTCGGCCGTGACGCCGCCGATGGCGACCATCGGCACGGGGGCGAGGGCTCTGAGCGCGGCCAGCCGCGCCGGGCCCAGCGGCGGCTCGTGGTCCGGCTTGGTCTTCGTGGCGCGCAGGGGCCCGGTGCCGACATAGTCGACGACCGCCGGGTCGATCGCCGCCAGCTCCACCTCGTCATGGGCGGAGACGCCGATGATCGCCGCCGCGCCCAGCCGCGCCCGGGCCTCCGCCGGGCGTCCGTCGCCCTGGCCCACATGCAGGCCGTCGGCGCCCGCCGCTTGGGCGACCGCGAGCCGGTCGTTGACGATCAGCGCGACGCCGGTGCCCGCCAGCGCCGCCATCAATTCGCGGGCGAGCTCGGTCAGCTCGGCGTCGTCCGCGGTCTTGTCGCGGAGCTGAATGCAAGTCGCCCCGCCCGCGACGGCCTCGGTCACAGTCGCCGCGATGCCGCGCCCGGCGCACTGGACCGGGTCGGTGACCAGCATGACCGACAGGTCGATAACCCGGCGCCCGGGGCGTGGCGGGGCCGGCCGGACGCGCGCGCCGGTCATGCCGCCCGCGCCCGGCCGTCGATGGCGGCCTGGTCCAGGTGGTAGAGATGGTCGAGCAGCGCCACCGGCAGGGAGCCCGGGCCCGCCGCCACGGCAGCCGCCTGCTCCCCGGCCGCCGCCAGGGATGCCAGGCCGCTGCACGCCGCCTCGAACGGCGCCAGCCCCGCGCCCAGGAAGGCGCCGACCAGGGCCGTGGCCGTGCAGCCGGTGCCGGTCACCCGGGCCATCAGCGCGTCCCCGCCCTCGATCGCGACCAAGCGCTCGGCGTCGAGCACGTAGTCGGTGGCGCCGGTGATGGCGACGACGGCGCCCGTCTCCCGCGCCAGGTCACGCCCGGCGTCGAGCGCGGCCTCGGCGTCGTGGGTCGAATCGGGCCCGCGCCCGCCGGCGCCGGCGGCCCCGGCGAGGGCCAGGACCTCCGAGGCGTTGGCGCGGATCACCGCCGGGCCGCGTCGGGCGAGATCGGCCGCCGCCGCCGTACGATAGGGGCTGGCGAACAGCGCCACCGGGTCGAGCGCCCAGGGGATCCCGTGCGACCGCGCCGCGGCGATGGCGAGCTTCATGCCGGCGAGCCAGGCGCTCTCGAACGTCCCGATATTCACGACGAGCGCGCCCGCCAGCGGCGTGAAGGCCTCGACCTCGTCGACCGAGTGCAGCATCGCCGGCGCCGCGCCGATCGCCAGCAGGGCGTTGGCCGTCGGCTCCATCACGACATGGTTGGTGATGTTGTGGACCAGCGGGCTCTCCGCGCGCAGGCGGGCCAGCGCGTCGGTCGGGATCGCGCCGGGCGCCGCGCCGTCGTTCGCGGCGGGGTCCGGATCGGGGCGGGCGGTGGCGGACGGGGTCATCGGCGGCGTCCCTCGCGCAATCGTGTGGCGAAGGGAGCTTCCGGGCGGGCGGCGGTGATCCGCCGGCTCCGGACACCGGCCCCGAGGGACCGGCGGGACGACGCGAGCTCCCTCCGCTGGCATGATCCAGGTCAGGTTCGTCGGGTGTGATCTCAGTCCGGCCCCGTCGGGCGGACACCCCGGCGTGTCGTCCTGTGTGGAAGGTGGCCCGGCCGCACCGGCCGGTCAAGCCGATCCGCCCTCCTGCCCCCTCAGGCGAGCAGCCGATAGACCGTCGTGCGCCGGACGGGGCGGTCCTCGATATCCGTCGGGACCGGCACGTCGAAGGCCGCGAGGGGCTCGAGCCCGGACGCCGGCAGATAGGCCCGGCCCGGGTCGGCGATCAGCACCGTCGCGCCGGCCGCCGCGCGGGCCCGCAGGAAGGCGAGCACGCGGTCGGCCATCGGCTTTTCGTAGCAGACGTCGCCGGCCAGCAGCAGGTCGGCGGGGACGATCGGGGCGTCCGGGGCGGTCAGGTCGGCGGCCACGGTCTCGACCCGGACCCCGTTGAGGGTCGCGTTGAGCCGCAGCGCGGTGAGCGCGAAGGCGTCGATCTCGCTCGCCGTCACGGCCGCGGCGCCGGCCCGGGCCGCGGCGATGGCCGCGATGCCGCCGCCGGCCGCCAGATCCAGCACGCGCCGGCCGGCCGCGATCTCCGGCCGGTCGAGCAGGTGGCGGGCGAGCGCCTGTCCGCCCGCCCAGGCGAAGGCCCAGTAGGGCGGTGGCAGGCCGGTCCGGGCGAGCGTCGCCTCGGTCGCTTCCCACAGGGGTGTCACCTCGGTCGCCAGATGGAGCGCGATCTCGGGTACGAGCGGCGCTCGCTCGACGGCCGTCCAGCCCCGGATAAGGGCGGCGCGGCCTGCCTCCGTCGACGGGTCGGGCGCCCCGGGCGGCGCGCTCGCGCTCATGCCAGCGCGCGGCCGGCGAGCAGGGCGGCGGCGACGATCAGCCCGATGTCCCGGTTCGCCTTGAAGCGGGCCAGGCAGTCCCGCCCGTCATCCGGCGACCAGCCCCATACCAGCGTCGCCGACAGCGCCGTGGCGACGGCAATCCCGGCCAGGAAGGCCGGATGCAGCCCGGCGGCGAGCCCGGCCGCGGCGACCAGGGCGAGCGCGACGGCGTAGAAGGCGGCGACCCAGGGCTTGCTGACCGAGCCGAGTGCCAGCGCGCTCGACTTCACGCCGATGAGCTGGTCGTCCTCCTTGTCCTGATGGGCGTAGATCGTGTCGTAGCCCAGCGTCCAGACGATGCCGCCGGCGTAGAGGATCGCCGCCGGCCAGTCGAGCGAGCCCGTGACCGCCGTCCAGCCGACCAGGGCGCCCCAGTTGAAAGTCAGCCCCAGCCAGGCCTGGGGCCACCAGGTGATCCGCTTCATCAGCGGATAGGGCCCGACCAGCAGCAGCGAGGCCGCCCCGACCAGGATCGTCGGCCAGTTGAACTGGAGCAGGACGGCGAGCCCGGCGAGCAGGAGCGCGACCAGGAACATCGCCGCGCCGCGCACGCTGACCGCGCCGCTCGGGATCGGGCGGCCGCGGGTGCGCGCGACCATGGCGTCGAAGTCGCGGTCCAGGATGTCGTTCAGCGTGCAGCCGGCGCCGCGCATGATGATGGCGCCAATGGCGAACAGGATCGCGAAGGCGAGATCGCCCGCCCCGAAACCGGCCGGTCGGGGCGCCATCGCCAGGCCCCACCAGCACGGCAGCAGCAGCAGCCAGGTGCCGATCGGCCGGTCCAGGCGCATCAGGCGCATGTAGGGGCGCCAAGGCGCCGGGGCGCGCCGGTCGATCCAGCTGTCGGCGGGGATGTCGCTGGCGTCCGCGCTCATGCGCGGGAAAATCGCCCGACCGGGGCCGGGGTGCAAGTGCTTGCCGACGCCGGGGCGCCGATGGGGCCCTGTCGAGAGCACCCCGGATGCACGGCCCCTGCGGGCAGCGCGCCCAGGGCACCCCCGAACGGTGTGCGCCGGAACGCCGGCGCCGAAAGGAGAGCCGCACCACCCGTGCCCGTTCGGGCCGTGACCTCGGTGCCCGGTCGGCTCGGGCGGGATCGGCGGCCCGAAGCGCGGGCAGGGTGATGCGGCTCCTGCCGGTGCTCCGAGGGATGACACACCGTATCGCGGCTGGCCGCGACCTCCATAATCAACGCGAGTATCAGGATCATGTCAATATAAATATGTCTTTATATTTGGGGGGGCGGCGCCATGGCGACGTTGCGAACACAGGCGCGTCGGAGGAGAGTGCGCGCGATGAGTGATTCGCCTTCCGAGGCGCCCTCCGCGCCCCGCACCCGGCTCTATGTGTCGGAGGACCTGTCGGCCGGTGCTGCGGTCGCGCTGGGCGGCGACCGGGCCCATTATCTGCGCGGCGTCCTGCGCCTGGCGCCGAGGGCGCCGGTGGCGCTTTTCAACGGCCGCGACGGCGAGTGGCGCGCGACGATCGAAGCGCTGGACAAGCGGGGCGCTCGGCTGCGCGTCGAGGGCCGTCGCCGCCCCCAAACGCAGGCGGGCGATCTGTGGGCCGTCTTCGCACCGATCAAGAAGGCCCGACTCGACTTTCTGGCCGAAAAGGCGACGGAGTTGGGCGCGACGGCGCTGCAGCCCGTCTTCACCCGCCACACCGATGTCGGCCGGGTCAACATCGCCCGGCTGGCGGCCAACGCCGTGGAGGCGGCCGAGCAGTGCGAGCGTCTGGACGTCCCGGCGGTGCGCGAGCCGGTGGACCTCGCCGGCCTCCTGGAGGCCTGGCCCGCCGACCGGGCGCTGCTGGTCTGCGTCGAGGTGGGCGAGGCCGAGCCGGCGGCCGCCGCCGCGCGACGTCTCTCCGGGGGCCCGGCGGCGGTGCTGACCGGGCCGGAAGGCGGGTTCCGGCAGTCCGAACTTGACCTCATGCGGGGCTTGCCGTTTGTTCACCCCGTCGGCCTGGGTCCGCGAGTCCTGCGGGCGGAGACCGCCATGCTCGCGATGCTCGCGCTGTGGGGCGGGATCGCGGGCGACGGGGGCGAGCGGCCACCGCGTTCGTGACGCCGCCCCGATCGTGACGCCGCCCCGTCCGTCGTGACGCGGCGGAGAGCGCCCGGCCTTCGCGCCGTGGCGATGGACCCCCGTTCCCCGGGCCGACCCCGGCCCGCCAACCCCCGGGGCCGATCCCGGCCCGCCAACCCCCGGGGCCGATCCGGCCCGCCCATCGACGAGACCGCATGCGATGTCAGCGCCGCCGAGCCAGAGTGCCATCCCGCTGACCGACAAGCGTCAGCTCGTCGAATATCTCGAGAGCGGGTCGAAGCCGCGCGAGCGCTGGCGCATCGGCACCGAGCACGAGAAGTTCGCCTTCCGGCTCGACGACCTGACCCCGCTGCCCTACGAGGGGGCGTCGGGCATCGGCGCGCTGCTCGACGGCCTGCGCCGCTACGGCTGGAACGGGGTGGAGGAGGACGGCAACCTGATCGCGCTCGACGACGGGGCCGGCTGCTCGATCACGCTGGAGCCCGGCGGCCAGCTCGAGCTCTCCGGCGCGCCGCTGTCCTCGATCCACCAGACCTGCGACGAGGTCCACGAGCACCTGCGCCAGGTCAAGGAGGTCTCGGCCGAGCTCGGGGTCGGCATGCTCGGCCTCGGCTTCCAGCCGAAGTGGCGGCGCGACCAGATCCCCTGGATGCCCAAGGGGCGCTACGGGATCATGAAGGCCTACATGCCCAAGCGCGGCGATCTCGGCCTCGACATGATGACCCGGACCTGCACGGTCCAGGTCAACCTGGACTTCGCCAGCGAGGCCGACATGGTGCGAAAGTTCCGGGTCGGGCTCGCGCTCCAGCCGATCGCCACGGCGCTCTTCGCCAACTCGCCCTTCACCGAGGGCGCGCCCAACGGCTTTCTGAGCTACCGCAGCCACATCTGGACCGACACGGACCCCGACCGCTGCGGCGACCTGCCCTTCGTCTTCGAGGACGGCTTCGGCTTCGAGTGCTACGTCGACTGGATGCTCGACGTGCCGATGTACTTCGTCTATCGCGACGGGAAGTACCTGGACGCGTCGGGCCAGTCGTTCCGCGACTTCATGGACGGCAAGCTGCCGGCCCTGCCGGGAGAGATCCCCTATCTCGGCGACTGGACCGATCACCTGACGACCGCCTTCCCCGAGGTCCGGCTGAAGAAGTTCATGGAGATGCGCGGCGCCGATGGCGGGCCGTGGCGGCGGCTGTGCGCGCTGCCGGCGCTGTGGGTCGGGCTGCTCTACGACTCCGACGCGCTGCAGGCCGCGTGGGACCTGGTCGCGGACTGGACCGGGGAGGAGCGCGCCCGCCTGCGTGCCGAGGTGCCGCGCACCGGCCTCGCCACGCCGTTCCGCCGCGGCACGGTGCGCGATATCGCGCGCGAGACGCTGAAGATCGCGCGGGCGGGGCTGAAGAACCGGCATCGCCTCGACGGCTTCGCGGAGACCGAGGCCCATTTCCTCGACACCCTCGACTTGATCGTCGAGACCGGCCGCAGCCCGGCCGACGAGCTGCTGCGCCGGTTCCGGGAGGAGTGGGAAGGCTCGGTCGACCCGGTCTTCCGCGACTACGCCTACTGACAGGACAGCGGACGGCGGCATGTTCCAGCGGACCAACTGGGCCTGGGTGCGCGACTGGGCCCAGCGCATCACCGGCACGATCTTCCTGCTGGCGACCTTCGGGTTCCTCGCGTCGGGCAACGTGATGCGGCCCGGCGGCGTGCTCGATGCGTTGCCCACGGTGCTGCTCTACGCGCTGGCCGTCACCGTGCCGGTCGCCGCCGCCGTCGTCCTCGGCCTCGCGATCTACTCCAACCGCCAGGGCGGCCGGCACGACACGTAGCGGCGCGTCGGTTGCGGTAGGTCGCCCACGGCCTGTAAGGCCGTGGGCGACGGCTTCGTCCGGGCCGTTGCGCAGCGCCTGTCGGCGCTGAGCAACCTGCGTGGGCGGGCCCGACGGTCGCGCGCGGCGTGGATCACGGCCGCTCGCCGACGAAGGCTCTCGAAACCCGCGTCCCGAGAAGGTGTCTTCGGTCGTCGATCGATGAAGCCACCCCCGCTTTCCGATTGCACTGAACGCGATAGTATGCATTCTCCGGTCGTAGATCACCGGAGACCATCATGCGCCTTCCCCCGCTGTCGGGCCCCCGCCTCGCGGGAGCCGCTGCCCTGATGCTCGCGGCCCTAGGGCTTGCCGGCTGCGCCTCGCCGCCAGAGGCGGTGGAGCCGGCCTATGTCGCCACCCGGCCTTACGTCGCGATGCCCTGCGACGCCGCATTGCAGGAACTCGGCTACGTCCAGGATCTGGAGGCCCGGCTGACCGCGGCCCAGCGGGCCAAGCGCCGCGGCGACGCGCTGCTGGTCGCCAGCGGCTTTCTGGTCCTGCCACTGCTGTTCATCGGCGGCGACGACGAACAGACCTATGACCTCGCCCGGGTCAAGGGCGAGCGCCAGGTCCTGCGCGCCGTCGTGCTGAGCAAGGAATGCACGTTCCCGTGGAGATGAGAGAACAAGGCCGCGATCACGAAGGACTGCAGCGAGCTCAACGAGGCGCTGGCCGAAGCCGAGGCCGAATCGGCCGACGAGGCGGGGGAGTCCTGATCGCCGGGTGATGGCGGGCGGCGCCCGCGGCAGTCACCCCGCCGTGCCGCCGACGGTCAGGCCGTCGATGCGCAGGCTCGGCTGGCCGACGCCGACGGGCACGCCCTGGCCGTCCTTGCCGCAGGTCCCGATGCCCGGGTCGAGCGCCATGTCGTCGCCGACCATGGCGATCTTGGTCAGGGCGTCGGGGCCGTTGCCGATCAGCGTCGCGCCCTTGACCGGCGGGCCGATCCGGCCGTTCTCGATCAGGTAGGCTTCGGAGGCGGAGAAGACGAACTTGCCCGAGGTGATGTCGACCTGGCCGCCGCCGAAATTGACCGCCCACAGGCCGTTCTTGACGGTCGACAGGATCTCGTCGCGGCTGTGCCCGCCGGAGAGCATGTAGGTGTTGGTCATGCGCGGCATGGGGTGGTGGGCGTAGCTCTCCCGCCGGCCGTTGCCGGTCGGCGCCATGCCCATCAGCCGGGCGTTCTGGCGATCCTGCATGTAGCCGACGAGCCGGCCGTCCTCGATCAGCACGGTGGACCGGGTCGGCGTGCCCTCGTCGTCGACCGTCAGGCTGCCGCGCCGGCCCTTGAGCGTGCCGTCGTCGACCACCGTGACGCCGGGCGCGGCGATCCGCTCGCCCATCAGGCCGGCGAAGGCGCTGGTGCGCTTGCGGTTGAAGTCGCCCTCCAGCCCGTGGCCGATCGCCTCGTGCAGCAGGATGCCCGGCCAGCCGGCGCCGAGCACGACCGTCATCTCGCCGGCCGGGGTGTCGATCGCCTCGAGCTTGACCAGCGCCTCGCGCACCGCCTCGTCGACGGCGTGGCGCCACGCCTCGGGCGCGACGTAGACGTCGTAGGTCGCCCGGCCGCCGGCGCCGTAGCTGCCGCTCTCGCGCCGGTCGCCGGCCTTGCAGACGACCGAGACGTTGACCCGGACCAGCGGCCGGATGTCGGCGGTATGCCGGCCGTCGGCGCGCACGATGCGCACCGCCTGCCACGACCCGGCGAGCGAGGCCATCACCTGGACGACGCGCGGGTCGCGGGCCCGGGCATAGGCATCGATCTCCTCCAGCAGGCGCACCTTGGCCTCGAACGGCATCGCCGCCAGCGGATTGACGTCGTCGTAGAGCCGGACATTGGTGCCGGACGGGGCCTCTGCCGCGGTGCCGGAGCGACCGCGCGTGACCGTGCCGACCGTCTCCGCCGCCCGCTGGAGCGCCGCCTCGCTGACCTCGGTCGAATGGGCGTAGCCGGTCGCCTCGCCGGCCACGGCGCGCAGGCCGAAGCCCTGGACCGTGTCGAAATTGGCCGAGCGCAGCCGGCCGTCGTCCCAGCTCAGGCTTTCCGACTGGCGATATTCCAGGAACAGCTCGCCGTCGTCGGCCCGCTCCAGCGTCTCGGCGACCAGGCGGTCGGCGCGGTCGCGGTCGAGGCCGGTGCGGTCGAAGAAGAGGTCGTCCGTCGTGGCGAGGTCGGTCATGGCGGGTCCGGTCCGGGGTCGCGGGCGCGGGGGCGGCGCGGTGCCGCCCCTTGCGGAAAACAGGTCTCTAGAGTGGGGCGCCCGGGCCCGCCCGGCAAGCCGCGCGGTTCGGTCGCGGCGCCCGGATTTCCGCGGGCCCCGCGACGATTCGCGCCCGGGGCCGCGCGCCGCGCCATGGTTGGCCGGGCGGGGGCGGTGGTGTAGCTTTCGCCACATCGTCGGTAGAGCGCCCCGCTTCGCCACTGGCGGTCGGAGCGGGGGCGTGACGGGAAGAGGGCCTTTTCGCGGCGCGGCGAGGGGAGTATAACCCGCGCCGGCCCCGACGGGGCGCCCTCGGCGGCCTGGCCGCCCGCCCGCTCCGCCGGCCCGCGCGCGGCAGTCAGCGCGCGACCCGTAGTGTCGAAGCTGGATCGTTCGGTATGCGTCTGACCCGAATCGCCGCTCACGCGGCTCTCGCCCTGGCCGCCCTTGTCGGCGCCGTGCTGGCGGTCTCCGCTCTCGGCGGCCCGGCGCTGGCGGCCGGTCAGCCGGAGCCCTGGGGCCTCGGCCTCCAGGCCGGCGCCTCACCGGTCAAGCACCAGGTGCAGAGCTTCCACAACCTGCTGCTGGTCATCATCTTCGCCATCTCGGTCTTCGTGCTGGCGCTGCTGCTCTACGTGACGTGGCGCTTCAACGCCAAGCGCAACCCGACGCCCTCGCGCACGACGCACAACACCCTGCTCGAGGTCGTGTGGACGATCGTGCCGGTGCTGATCCTGCTGGTCATCGCGGTGCCGTCGTTCCGGCTGCTCTACTACATGGACCGCAGCGAGAACCCGGAGATGACGCTCCAGGTGACCGGCTACCAGTGGTACTGGGGCTACGAGTATCCCGACCAGCAGATCGGGGAATACGCGAGCTACATGGTGCCGGACGAGGAGATCTCGGGCGACCAGGTCCGCCTGCTCTCGGTCGACGAGCCGGTGGTGCTGCCGGTCGACACCGACATCCAGGTGCTGGTCACCGCGGGCGACGTCCTGCACAGCTTCGCCATGCCGGCCTTCGGGATGAAGACCGACGCCATCCCGGGGCGGATGAACGAGACCTGGGTGCGCATCGAGGAGGAGGGGACCTATTACGGTCAGTGCTCCGAGATCTGCGGCACCGGGCACGGCTTCATGCCGATCGAGGTCCGTGCGGTCAGCCGCGAAGAGTTCGACGACTGGGTCGTCGAGCGCACGGCCGGCCTCGATCTCGAGGACAGGCCGGTCCTGCTGACGCAGACCTGGGAGGAGGCGATCGCCGAGCGCGAGCGGGAGCTGGCGCAGGCCGCCGTGGAATAAGGCGCGCCGGCCCGGCGCGCGGCCATGGCGCCGCGCCCGGGTCCGCGCGGGATAGCCGTTTCGTATCGTCGGGGCCCGCCCGAGCGGGGCCGGCTCCGTAGGGACCGACAGGGGATCGTCATGGCCGAAGCCGGGGCGCACGCCCACGACCACCACGACCACAAGCCGGGTTTCGTTCGTCGCTGGCTGTTCTCGACGAACCACAAGGACATCGGCACGCTCTATCTCGTCTTCGCGGTGATCGCGGGCATCATCGGCGGGCTGTTCTCGTTGCTCATGCGCCTGGAGCTCCAGAATCCGGGCCTGCAGATCCTGGGCGACGGTCAGCAGTGGAACGTCTGGATCACGGCGCACGGCCTGATCATGGTGTTCTTCGTCGTCATGCCGGCGCTGATCGGCGGCTTCGGCAACTGGTTCGTGCCGCTGATGATCGGAGCGCCGGACATGGCGTTCCCGCGGCTCAACAACATCTCGTTCTGGCTTCTGGTGCCGGCGCTGCTGCTGCTGATCGGCTCGGCCTTCGTCGGCCAGGGCGCGGGCACGGGCTGGACGATCTATCCGCCGCTGTCCTCGGCGCTGGGCCATCCCGGGCCCTCGGTGGACATGGCGATCTTCGCGCTGCACCTGGCCGGGGCGTCGTCGATCCTGGGCGCGGCGAACTTCATCACGACGATCTTCAACATGCGCGCGCCCGGCATGACGCTGCACAAGATGCCGCTGTTCGTGTGGGCGATGCTGGTCACCGCCTTCCTGCTGCTGCTCGCGGTGCCGGTGCTGGGCGGCGGCATCACCATGCTGCTGACCGACCGCAACTTCGGCACGACGTTCTTCGACGCGGCCGGCGGCGGTGATCCGGTCCTGTTCCAGCACCTGTTCTGGTTCTTCGGCCACCCGGAGGTCTACATCATGATCCTCCCGGCCTTCGGCATCATCAGCCACATCGTCTCCACCTTCTCGCGCAAGCCGATCTTCGGCTATCTCGGCATGGCCTACGCGATGGTGGCGATCGGCTTCGTCGGCTTCATCGTCTGGGCCCACCACATGTTCACGGTCGGGCTGGACGTGGACACCAAGGCCTACTTCACCGCCGCGACGTTGATCATCGCGGTGCCCACGGGCATCAAGATCTTCAGCTGGATCGCCACGATGTGGGGCGGGTCGATCGAGTTCAAGACGCCCATGCTGTGGGCCATCGGCTTCATCTTCCTGTTCACCGTCGGCGGCGTGACCGGCGTGGTGCTGGCCAATGCCGGCATGGACATCGTGCTGCACGACACCTACTACGTCGTCGCGCATTTCCATTACGTGCTCAGCCTGGGCGCCGTCTTCGGGATCTTCGCCGGCTGGTACTACTGGATCGGCAAGATGTCCGGCCGGCAGTATCCGGAGTTCTGGGGCAAGGTCCATTTCTGGATGAGCTTCATCGGCGTCAACCTGACCTTCTTCCCCATGCACTTCCTGGGGCTGCAGGGCATGCCGCGGCGCATCCCGGACTACGCCGACGCGTTCGGCGGCTGGAACATGATCGCCTCGCTGGGGTCCTACATCTCCCTGGCGTCGGTGGTGCTGTTCGTCGGCATCGCGATCTACACTCTGACCTCGGGCCGCCGGGTGGCCGAGAATTACTGGGGCGAGGGCGCGACCACGCTCGAGTGGTCGGTGAGTTCGCCGCCGCCCTTCCACCAGTTCGAGACCCTGCCGCGGGTCTGAGCGATCCGGCCGGCGCGGTCGCCTCCGCGGCGCCGCGCCCGCCTCTCGTTACCGGATGCCGGGACGCCCGGCGAGCGATGGCATGACCGATCTGACGGCAGATACGCCCCTTCCGCGCGGCGCGGCGGCCGCCGGGCTCACCGGCCCGGCGGCCGGCGGCGCGACCTGGCGGGACTTCGTCGACCTGCTCAAGCCGCGGGTGATGATCCTGGTGGTCTTCAGCGGCTTCGCCGGGCTGTGGCTGGCACCCGGGCCGATCCACCCGGTGCTGGCGGCGGTCGCCGTCCTGTGCATCGCGGTCGGGGCAGGCGCGGCGGGCGCCATCAACATGTGGTACGACCGCGACATCGACGCGGTCATGGCGCGCACCAAGGGGCGGCCGATCGCCCAGGGTCGGATCGCGCCGGACGACGCGCTGGCCTATGGCGTGATCCTCACCGGCGGTTCGGTCGCGATCCTGGGGCTGGCGGTGAACTGGGTGGCGGCCGGCATCCTGGCCTTCGCCTCGGCCTTCTACGTCTTCGTCTACACCATCTGGCTCAAGCGCCGGACGCCGCAGAACATCGTCATCGGCGGCGCGGCGGGCGCCTTCCCGCCGCTGATCGGCTGGGCGGCGGTGACCGGCGATGTCGGGCTCGTCCCGGTCGTCCTGTTCGGCGTCATCTTCCTCTGGACCCCGCCGCATTTCTGGGCGCTCGCCCTGTGGCGGCGACCGGAATACGCCGAGGCCGGGGTGCCGATGCTGCCCGTCGTCGCCGGCGAGGCGGCGACCGAGCGCCAGATCCTCGCCTACACGCTCGTCCTGCTGCCGCTCGCGCCGCTGCCCTGGCTGCTGGGCGCGGCCGGGCTCGCCTACGGCGTCGCCTCGATCGCGCTCGGCCTCGGCTTCGTCGCCGCGGCGCTGGCGGTCCGGCGGGAGGACGGGGCGGCGACCGGCTACAAGGCGGCCAAGCGCCTGTTCGGCTATTCCATCCTTTATCTTTTCGCCCTGCTGGCGGTGCTGGTGATCGACCGTGCGCCGCTGGCGGGGATGTGAGGGCGCCATGGCGCGACAGACTCCCTCGAAGGGCGAGCACGGCGCGTCGTCCGCCCCCGGGCCGGCCGAGCATCAGGGCCTGAAGCGCGCCGCCGGCCAGCGCGGCAAGAACCTGGCGCTGCTGGCGGTGCTGGTCGCCTTCGTCGTGCTCGTCTACATCGTCGCCGTGGTCCGGATGGGAGGCGGCGGATGACCGGCCGCGCGTCCGATCCCCGACTCCGATCCCGAACCGACCCCCGCGCCGATCGCCGGCGCATGGCGCGGCGCAACGGCCTTGTGGCCGGCGGCGCGGCGGTGGCCGTCTTCGGCATGCTGGGGCTGAGCTTCGCCGCGGTGCCGCTCTACGACGCCTTCTGCCGGATCACCGGCTTCGGCGGCACGACCCAGGTCGCCGCCGGCACGACCGGCGAGGTGCTCGACCGCACGGTGAGCGTGCGCTTCACCGCCGATGCCGACCGCGGCCTGCCCTGGGAATTCTCGGCCGAGCAGCGCGAGGTCTCGGTGAAGGTGGGCGAGCCGTCGCTGGTACGCTATACCGCCACCAACACCAGCGACCGTCCGGTGGTCGGCCAGGCGGTCTACAACGTCAACCCGCCGAAGACCGGGGCCTATTTCAACAAGATCGAATGCTTCTGCTTCGACGAGCAGGTGCTGATGCCCGGGGAGAGCGTGGAATTCCCGGTCTACTTCTTCCTCGATCCGGCGATGGACGCCGATCGCGGCCTTGACGACGTGGAGACGGTGACCCTGTCCTACACCTTCTATCCGGCGAAGTCGGACTCGCTGGACGAGGCGATCGAGGAGTATTACCGATCGGCCGAGGCGACGACGGCGGCGGCCGCCGCCCGCGCCGAGACCGAGCGAACGGCGCCGTGAGGGGCCGGTTCCGGGTGCCAGGGGAACGAGCGAGATCATGACCGATACCACCGCCGATCACACGGCCGGCAGCCCGGCGACCAAGGAAGCCGGCACGCCCCATCCCTACCATCTGGTCAGCCCCAGCCCGTGGCCGCTGGTCGGCGCCACCTCGGGCGGCGTGCTCGCCGTCGGGCTCCTGCTGTTCATGCACTACGGCTCGGTGCTTCTGCTCGTGCTGGGAACGCTGGGCGTGCTCGCGACCATGGCCCTGTGGTGGCGCGACGTCATCCGCGAGTCCGTGGTGGAGAAGGCGCATTCCTCGATCACCAAGATCGGCATGCGCTTCGGCATGATGCTGTTCATCGCCTCGGAGGTGATGTTCTTCGTCGCGTTCTTCTGGGCGTATTTCGACGCCAGCCTGTTCCCGAAGGAGGCGACGGGCTTCACCTGGCCGCCCGAGTCGATCGAGGCGATCCCACCCTTCGGCCTGCCGTTCATGATGACGCTCGTGCTGCTGCTCTCGGGCACGACGGTCACCTGGGCTCACCACGCGCTGCGCGAGGGTCACACCCAGGACGCGGCCAAGGCGCTGGCGATCACCGTGGGGCTGGGCATCTTCTTCACCGGGCTGCAGGCCTACGAGTACGGCCACGCCGCCTTCGGCTTCACCGAGGGCATCTACCCGTCGACCTTCTACATGGCGACAGGCTTCCACGGCTTTCACGTCATCATCGGCACGATCTTCCTGGCCGTGTGCCTGTGGCGCACGATGAAGGGCCACTTCACGCCGGACAGCCATTTCGGCTTCGAGGCGGCGGCGTGGTACTGGCACTTCGTCGACGTGGTGTGGCTGTTCCTGTTCAGCGCCGTCTACTGGTGGGGCGCCGCCGGGGCGGCGTGACCGTCGGCGTGACCCGGGACCGAGGGACGCGGCCCGTCTCCTGGCTCGGCACCGGCGTCGCCTGCCGGTGCCCGCGCTGCGGCGAGGGGCGGCTCTTCACGGGCTTCCTCACCGTTGTCGACCGATGCGAGTCCTGCGGTCTGCCGCTTGCCGAGCACGACAGCGGCGATGGACCGGCGGTGCTGCTGATCTTCGTTCTGGGCTTCGTCGTCGTGCCGATCGTGCTGTGGATCGAGATGGCCTTTCGGCCGGCGCTCTGGGTCCACGCGATCGTGTCGCTCGTCCTGGTGCTCGGGCTCGCGCTCGCGATGCTTCGCCCGGCCAAGGCGATGATGCTGGCGCTGCAGTACCGCAACCGGCCGGAGGACTTCGAGGGCGGCGACGACGCCCGCGGCCCGGGCTCCGGCGGGGCGTGAGGCGTCCCGGCCCGCCGCCGTCACGCTCTTCCGTTCGGACCTCCGACCATGCTCCGCTTCGACCGCCCCCGCTTCTGGCCGACCGTCCTGACCGTTCCGGCGCTGATCGTGCTGATCGGGCTGGGGACGTGGCAGCTCCAGCGCCTGGCGTGGAAGACCGACCTGCTCGACCGCATCGGGGAGCGGATGAGCGCGGCGCCCGCGCCGCTGCCCGCGCGCCTCGACGATCCGGAGGCCTGGGATTACCGCCGCGTCACGCTGGCCGGCCGCTTCGCCGAGGGGGAGACGCTGCACTGGGTCGCCCGAACCCATGACGGACAGGCCGGCGTCGAGCTGATCACGCCGCTGGTGCGCGCGGACGGCCGGCCCGTGCTGGTCAATCGCGGCTGGGTGCCCGAGGGCGCGGTCGACGCCGTCGGCCCGCCGCCCACCGGCCCGGTCACGATCCAGGGCGTCGCCCGCGTGCCGCCGCCGCGCGGCTGGATGCGCCCGGACAACGATCCGGATGCGAACACCTGGTACTGGGTCGATCTCGACGCCATGGCGGCCGCGGCCGGGCTCGCGGAGGCGGCACCGGTGCTGGTCCAGGCGGCCGACACCGACCCGGACGCCCTGCCGGTCGGCGACCGGACCCGCGTGACGATCCCGAACGACCACCTGGAATACGCGCTGACCTGGTACGGTCTTGCGGTGGTGCTGATCGGGGTCTATGTGGCCTATCATCGGCGCCGCGACGACGCCGCGCGCTGACCGGACGCGATACCGGCCGCGTCGCCCCGCATGCGCGGCGCCGACCGGACGATCCTTTTCCCCGACGCCGGCCCGCGGGCGCGCCCCGGCGGCGCGACCGGCCGGCAGAAAGGTGGTTCGCCTTGACCCCGCCCGACGCCCCCGACACCGCCACCGGCGCGCCCGGCTCCGATTCCGGCGCCCCGGCTGCCGCCGGCCGCCGAGCCGACTCCGCGCCGGTCGGCGAGGCCTATTCGTCGCTCGAGCACCGTTTCGCGCGCATCGCCCGGCTCGACGACGCGCTCGGCGTGCTGCACTGGGACTTCGAGACGACGATGCCCGACGGCGCGGCCTCCGGCCGGGCGGAGACGCTGGCCACGCTGGGTGTCCTGCGCCACGAGCACCTGGTCGCGCCGGAGGTCGGCGAGTGGCTGGACGCCGCCGCAGGCGACCGCTCGCTCGACGACTGGCAGGCCGCCAATCTGCGCGAGATGCGCCGCGCCTGGCGCCATGCCACGGCCGTGCCGGGCGACCTGATCGAAGCCGCGAGCAAGGCGTCCTCCCACTGCCAGATGGCGTGGCGCCGGGCGCGGGAGGAGTCGGACTTCGGCGCCCTGCTGCCGAGCCTGACCGAGGTGCTCGACCTGACCCGACGGATCGCCGAGGCCAAGGGCGACGCCTTCGGCGTCGATCCCTACGACGCCCTGCTCGACGAATACGATCCGGGCTCCAGCGCCGCGCGCCTGGACCCGATCTTCGACGATCTGGCGGGTTTCCTGCCGGACTTCACCGAGCGCGTGCTGGCCCATCAGGCGCGGCGCCCGGCGCCGATCCGGCCCGAGGGGCATTTCCCGATCGACCGGCAACGAGGGCTCGCCCGCCGGCTGATGGAGGCGATCGGCTTCGACTTCTCGCGCGGCCGGCTCGACGTCTCCACCCACCCGTTCTGCGGCGGCGGGCTCGGCGACGTGCGGGTGACCACCCGCTATTCGGAGACCGATTTCGCCCGCTCGCTGATGGCCGTGCTGCACGAGACCGGGCATGCGATGTACGAGATGGGCCTGCCCGAGGCGTGGCGCGCCCAGCCCGTCGGCGCCGATCGCGGCATGGCCGTGCACGAGAGCCAGAGCCTGATGGTCGAGATGCAGGCGGCACGCTCCAAGGCCTTCATCGACTACGCCGCGCCGCTGATCCGGGAGACCTTCGGCGGCGACGGCCCGGCCTGGACGGCGGACAACCTGCACCGGCTCTACACCAGGGTCGAGCGTGGACTGATCCGCGTCGACGCCGACGAGGTGACCTACCCGGCCCATGTCATCCTGCGCTACCGGCTGGAGCGCCAGCTGATCAAGGGCGAGCTCAAGCTCGTCGACCTGCCGGCGGCCTGGAACGCCGGCATGGCCGAGCTGGTCGGCGTGACGCCGCCCAACGACGCGCTCGGCTGCCTGCAGGACATCCACTGGCCGGGCGGCGGCTTCGGCTACTTCCCGACCTATACCCTGGGCGCGATGACGGCGGCCCAGCTCTTCGACGCGGCGTCCCGCGCGGATCCGGAGATCGAGCCGGCGATCGGGCGAGGAGACTTCTCGCCGCTGATGCACTGGCTGCGCACCCATGTCCACGGCGTCGGCTGCGTGCCGGAGAGCGGCGACGCCCTGCTCGAGCAGGCCACCGGCCGCCCGCTCGACGTCGCAGTCTTCAAGCGCCACCTGGAGCGCCGCTACCTGGGCGCGTGAGCACGGCCATGGGGCGGCGCGCCGTCGTGTCCACCGCCGTAGGTCGATCGAGCGAAGCGAAGCCGACATCCCCGGCGCCGGTGTCCGGGGGGACGGGATCGCTGGCGCTCTCCCGACCCCGACATCATGGTTGCTACGAAGTCCCCGCCGTCTCCGTGAGGAAGGCGCGAAGAAGTCTCTGCGAATCGTTTCGAAGCGCGACGGTCTCCATCCGCGTCCCCTCTCCCGCGGGGAGAGGGGCAGGGTGAGGGGTTGCAGGCGATGGGGTAATGCTCGTCCGTCTGCAACCCCTCACCCTCCCACGGCCTGACGGCCGCGGGTCCCTCCCTCTCCCTCCGGGAGAGGGGTTTTACTTGCCGGAACGTTCGTCAGCGTGCGGCCTCTTCCTGCATCATCGTGACGTCTTCGTGCCACCCTTGCCTTCTTTGTTCGACCGACCAGCGGCGTGGCGTCGGGCTCGTCCCGCTTGCGATATAGCGGCCGCGCAAGATGGCGGTCACGGCCCGCTCGGCCGTCTCGAGGCGTTCTAGGGCCGTTGCCATTCGATGCCCTCCGACAGAAGCCGGGCACGGAAGTCCTCATCGGTCTCCGCGAGGTCGACCAGGTCGACGAAATAGGGAATCGGGCTCTCCTCGATCGCCAGGGCGAGGCGGCCGAGGACCGCGACCCGGTCGGGCGTATCGAGCGCGATGGCGAGGTCGATGTCGCTCGACTTCACCCAGTCGCCGCGCGCCATCGAGCCGACGAGCCAGACCCGCGCCGGCCGCTCGCCGATCGTCTGCCAGACCAGATCGCGCAGCCGGGCCAGCCCGCGCTCGCGCACGGCCGCCTGGTCGGCGCGCGTCTCCCGGCGGCGGGGCGGCAGGGTTCCGGTCATGGCGCTTCTCATAGCATGCCCGCCGGGCCACCGTCTGCGGCGCGGCCGCCTTGCTTTCGCCCCCGGCTTGTCGTTAGAGCATCCTGCGCCCGAACGGGCGCAGACGAGATGCTCTAGGTTGTGGAAGATAGGGCAATTTTTTCCGAACTGATGATTCCATCAGTTCGGAAATTGCCCTAGGTTTCCGGCCTTCGCGCGAAGGAGACGGCGCAGATGCGCTATGTCAGCACGCGGGGCCAGGCGCCCGCGCTGGAGTTCGACGACACCCTGCTGAGCGGCATGGCCGCCGACGGCGGCCTCTACGTGCCCGAAGCCTGGCCGCCGCTCGACGCCGATCGCCTGGCGGCGTTGGCCGGCCGGCCCTATGCCGAGGTGGCGGCGGCGGTGATGGCGCCCTTCGTCGCCGGCTCCACCGTGGCCGGGGAGCTGCCCGCCCTGGCGGCGGAGACCTATGGCGGGTTCGAGCATTCGGCCGTCGCGCCGCTCGTCCAGGTGACCGAGCGGCTGTGGGTGCTGGAGCTGTTCCACGGCCCGACGCTGGCGTTCAAGGACTACGCTCTCCAGCTCCTCGGCCGGCTGTTCGATCGGGTGCTGGCCCGGCACGGCCGGCGCGCGACGATCATCGGCGCGACCTCCGGCGACACCGGATCGGCGGCGATCGAGGCCTGCCGCGGGCGCGAGGCGCTGGACATCTTCATCCTCTACCCCAAGGGCCGGGTCTCGCCGGTCCAGCGCCGGCAGATGACGACGGTCGACGCCGACAACGTCCACACGCTCGCGATCGACGGGTCGTTCGACGACTGCCAGGACCTGGTCAAGGCGCTGTTCGCCGACGCGGCCTTCCGGGACGAGGCGAGCCTCGCCGCCGTCAACTCGATCAACTGGGCCCGGATCATGGCCCAGACGGTCTACTACGTCACGGCCGCGCTCGCGCTGGGCGCGCCCGACCGGCGCCCGGCCTTCGTCGTGCCGACGGGCAATTTCGGCAATGTCTATGCCGGCTACGTCGCCGCGGCCATGGGGTTGCCGGTCGAGCGCTTCGTCGTCGGCACCAACCGCAACGACATCCTACACCGCGCCTTTTCCGCCGGGGAGATGCGCGCCGAGCCGGTGGTCGAGACGCTGAGCCCGGCCATGGACATCCAGATTTCGAGCAACTTCGAGCGGCTGCTCTTCGACCTGTTCGACCGGGACGGGGCGGAGCTCGCCCGGCGCATGCAGGCCTTCCGGCAGACCGGCGCCTTCGACATCGGCGCCGAGCGGCTCACGCGGACCTGCCCACCCTTCGCGAGCCGCCGGGTCGACGACAATGCCATCCTGGCGGAGATCGCGCGCACAAGGGCGGAGACGGGCCTGCTGGTCGACCCGCACAGCGCCGTCGGGCTGGCGGCGGCGCGCGCGGCGACGGCGGGGGACGAGGGCGGCGGGCCGGTGGTCTCGCTCGCCTGCGCCCATCCCGCCAAGTTCCCCGAGGCGGTGGAGCGGGCCACCGGCGTGACGCCGTCCCTGCCGCCGCGGCTGGCCGACTTGTTCGACCGGCCCGAGCGCCAGACCGAGCTGCCGGCCGACATCACGGCCGTGCGCGATTTCATCCGCGCCCATAGCGGCGCGACGGGAGCCCCGGCATGAGCGTGGCGATGCCCGACCCCCTCGCGAGTCCCAACACCGACGCGTCCGCCGACGGCCCACGGGTGACGGTGCTCGACAACGGCCTGCGCGTGGTCACCGATCCGGTCTCGACGGTCGAGAGCGCGACCCTCGGCGTCTGGATCGGCGGCGGCACGCGGCACGAGACGCCCTCGGCGGGCGGCATCGCCCATCTGCTGGAGCACATGGTCTTCAAGGGCACCGAGCGGCGCTCGGCCCGGGCGATCGCCGAGGAGATCGAGGCCGTCGGCGGCATGCTCAACGCCTACACGACGCGCGAGCACACCGCCTACTACGCCAAGGTCCTCAAGGAGGACGTGCCGCTCGCCCTCGATCTGCTGGCCGACATGCTCCAGCACTCCCTGTTCGACGAGCAGGAACTGGCGCGCGAGCGCCAGGTGGTGGTCCAGGAGATCCACCAGGCCCACGACACGCCGGACGACATCATCTTCGACGACTTCCAGGCGGCGGCGTTCCGGGACCAGACGCTGGGCCGGTCCGTGCTGGGCACGGTGGAGAGTGTCGGCGCGCTCCAGCGCGGCGACCTGGTCGACTTCCTCTCGGGCCACTACGGCACCCGCGACGCCGTCGTCGCCGCGGCCGGTCGGATCGACCACGACGCCCTGGTCGAGGCCGTCGCCCGGCAGTTCGACGCCTTGCCGGCCGGCGGGCGTGGTCAGGGCGGCCCGGTCGCCTATTCCGGCGGCGAGCATCGCGAGGCGCGCGACCTGGAGCAGCTCCACCTGATCGTCGGCTTCCCCGGCGTCGGCTACCATTCGCCGGACTACTACGCCCTGTCGGTCCTGGCGACGCTGCTGGGTGGCGGCATGTCCTCGCGCCTGTTCCAGGAGATCCGGGAGAAGGCGGGGCTGGCCTATACCGTACACAGCTTCACCAGCTCCTATGTCGACGGCGGGCTGTTCGGCGTCTATGCCGGCACCGGCGGCGAGGACGCGCCGGAGCTGGTGCCGCTGCTGTGCGACCAGCTGCTCGACGTGACCGAGCATGTCGGCGAGGCGGAGATCGCCTCGGCCAAGGCCCAGCTCCGCGCCAACCTGCTCATGGGCCTGGAATCCACCACGGTCCGGTGCGAGCAGGCGGGCCAGCACATGCTCGTCTTCGGCCGGCCGCTGACGCCGCTCGAGATGGTCGAGAAGCTGGAGGCCGTCGACGCGGCCGACATCCGGCGGGTGGCGCGCGCCACCTTCGCCGCGCCGCCGACGGTCGCGGCGCTCGGGCAGACGGACGCGCTCGAGCCCTATGACCGGCTCGCGGTGCGGCTCGCCTGACGCGGGCGAGGCGTGGGGGTCGGGCGCGGGGGGCCGGCGAGCGGACGGAACGGCGGGGCGTGATCGGGTTCCTCAAGACCGGCTTGCAGGCGATGCCGTCGATCCGGATCGACGGAGAGCGCACCTATCTTCGCCCGCCGCGGGCGCGCGACTGGCGGGCCTGGGCGAGCCTGCGCAAGGAAAGCCGGGCCTTCCTGACCCCGTGGGAGCCGGCCTGGCCGCCCGACGCCCTGTCACGCGCCGCCTATGCCCGACGCCTGCGTCGCCAGGTCCAGGAATGGCGCGCCGACGAGGGCTACAGCTTCCTGATCTTCCGGGCGGGCGACGACGCGCTGGTCGGCGGCGTCGGCTTCTCCAACGTGCGCCGCGGCGTCGCCCAGATGGCCTCGCTCGGCTACTGGATCGGGGCGCGCCACGCCCGACAGGGGCTGATGACCGATGCCGTCGTGGTGGCCACCGGCTTCGCCTTCCGCCAGCTCGGCCTGCACCGGATCGAGGCCGCCTGCCTGCCCGACAACGTGGCGAGCCGGGCCCTGCTGGAGCGGGTCGGCTTCGTCGAGGAGGGGCTGGCGCGCGACTACCTGAAGATCGACAGCCGCTGGCGCGACCATGTCCTCTTCGGCCTCCTGCGCACCGACCTGGAGCGGGTGTAGGTCGGGAGAGCGCCAGCGAGCCCGACATCGCCGGCGCCGGAGCGGTCCGTGCCTGTCGGGTTCGCTTCGCTCAGCCGACCTACGTTTCTCGGTGCCCGTCGGTCGGTCGAGCGAAGCGGCCCGACGTCACCTGTGGTCGGCTCTGTCCGTGCCTGTCGGGTTCGCTTCGCTCAGCCGACCTACGTTTCTCGGTGCCCGTAGGTCGGTCGAGCGAAGCGGCCCGACGTCTCCGGCGGTCGGCCCTGTCCGTGCCTGTCGGGTTCGCTTCGCTCAGCCGACCTACGTTTCTCGGTGCCCGTCGGTCGGTCGAGCGCG
>JAVJUS010000141.1:0-4688 GCA_040220455.1 Azospirillaceae bacterium | reverse complement strand
CGCGCCGCCGCCTCGGCCAGACGCGCGCGCAGGGCGCGGTTCGCCGCCACGCCGCCGGCGACGACCAGGGCGCCGCCCGACGGGTGCTCGGCCCGGAACCGGGCGACCGCCCGGGCGGTCCGGTCGGCCAGCACGTCGCCCACCGCCTCCTGGAAGCCGGCCGCGAGATCGGCCGCGTCGCGCCGCGCGATCGGCGGCGGCGCGCCGGGTGCCCCCTCGCCGGCCGCGGGCAGGTCGGCGAGGCACTGACGCACCGCCGTCTTGAGCCCGGAGAAGGAGAAGTCGCAGCCCGGCCGGCCGACCATCGGCCTGGGCAGCGCGAAGCGCGCCGCATCGCCTTCCGCCGCCAGCCGCTCGACCGCCGGGCCCCCCGGATATCCGAGCCCCAGCATCTTCGCCGTCTTGTCGAAGGCCTCGCCGACCGCGTCGTCGATGGTCGTGCCCAGCCGGCGGTAGCGCCCGACACCCTCGACGACCAGAAGCTGGCAATGCCCGCCGGAGACCAGGAGCAGGAGATAGGGGAAGTCCAGCCCGTCGGTCAGCCGCGCGGTCAGGGCGTGGGCCTCCAGGTGGTTGACCGCCAGAAAGGGCAGGCCGCGCGCGGCGGCCAGGGCCTTGGCCGTCATCACGCCGACCATGACCCCGCCGATCAGCCCCGGCCCGCCGGTCGCCGCCACCGCGTCGAGGCCCGCCGCGTCCGTCCCGGCCTCGGCCAGCGCCCGGCGCACGAGGCCCGAGAGATGGGCCAGATGCGCCCGCGCGGCGACCTCCGGCACGACGCCGCCATAGGGCGCGTGCTCGTCGAGCTGGGAGAGCACGACATTGGCGCGGATCCGACGGTCGCCGTCGACGACGGCGGAAGCGGTCTCGTCGCACGAGGTCTCGATGCCGAGGACGATCATGGGGTGCAGATAGCCTCTCCACGCGGCGCTGGCCAGGGGCCCGTGGCGCCCGCCGGCGCGCCGCGCATTGACGCCGGCGCGTCGGCGGGCCACAACGCGGGCGTCATGAGCGCATCGAGCATACGCATCGGCACCCGGGGCAGCCCGCTGGCGCTGGCCCAGGCCCACGAGACCCGCGACCGCCTCGCCGCCGCGCACCCCGCGCTGGCCGAGCCGGGCGCCATCGAGATCGTGGTCATCAAGACCACCGGCGACTCGGTCCAGGACCGGCCGCTCGCCCAGATCGGCGGCAAGGGCCTGTTCACCAAGGAGATCGAGGAGGCGCTGATCGACGGGTCGATCGACATCGCCGTCCACTCGATGAAGGACGTGCCGACCTGGCTGCCCAACGGGCTCGGCATCGCCTGCATCCTGCCGCGCGAGGACCCGCGCGACGCCCTGTTCACCCGCGACGGCGCGGCGAGCCTCGCCGATCTGCCGGAAGGCGCCGTGCTGGGCACGTCCAGCCTGCGCCGGCAGGCCCAGGCGCTGGCCGCGCGGCCCGATCTGCGGGTCGTCTCGATCCGCGGCAATGTCGACACGCGGCTGACCAAGCTCGCCGACGGCGTGGTCGACGCGACCATGCTGGCGGTCGCGGGCCTCCGCCGGCTGGGCAAGGCCGACCGGCTGCAGGCGGTGCTCGCGCCGACGGAGATGCTGCCCGCCGTCGCCCAGGGCGCGGTCGGCATCGAGGCGCGGCTCGACGACGCCCGGGTGGCCGAGCTGCTGGCGCCGCTCGCCTGCGCGGAGACGACCACCCGCGTCGAGGCCGAGCGCGCGCTGCTGGCCGAGCTCGACGGGTCGTGCCGGACGCCGATCGCCGCGCTGGCCACCCTGGACGGCGCCGGCGGTATGCATCTCGACGCGCTTGTGGCCGGCCCGGACGGGGCGGAAGTGCATCGCGCCGCGCGGACGGGACCGGCCGGCGAGGCCGCGGCGATGGGCCGCGACGCCGGCCAGGAGCTGCGCGGCCGCGCCGGGCCCATCCTCGCCGCCCTCGCCGAGAGCGCGGGCGAGAACGGGGGCGGAGGCGCTTGGCCCGCTGGCTGATCCCGCGGCCGGCCGAAGACGCGGCGCGGACCGCGGCGGCGCTGGCCGCCCGCGGCCACGAGGGCGTGAGCGCGCCGGTCCTGGCCATCGACACCGCCGATCCCGACCCGATCGACCTGGACGGCGTCCAGGCGGTCCTGTTCACCAGCGCCAACGGCGTGCGCGCCTTCGCCCGGCTGACCGGCGCTCGCGGCCTGCCGGCCTTCGCCGTCGGCGCCCAGACCGCCGCGGCGGCGCGCGAGGCCGGGTTTTCGGATGTCGAGACGGCGGCCGGCGACGCCCGGGCGCTGGAAGCGCTGGTCGCCGGAAAGCTCGATCCCGCGGGCGGCGCGCTGTTCCACGGCGCCGGCCGCGACACGGCGGGCGAGGCGACCGGCGGCGACCTGGCCACCCGCTTGGCGGCCGCGGGATTCGCCGTTCGCCGCGCCGTACTCTACCGCGCGGAGACGGTCGACGCCCTGCCGGAGGCGGCTGTCGGCGCGCTCGGCGAGGGTACGTGTCGGGGCGTCCTGTTTTTCTCTCCCCGCACCGTACGGGTCTTTGGTAGGCTCGTGGAGGAAGCGGGGCTGAGTGACCGCTTGGCGTCCCTGTACGCCTTGTGCCTCAGCCCGGCCGCCGCCCGCCGGCTCGACGACCGGGCCTGGGCCGGTGTCCGGATCGCCGAGCGCCCGGACCTCGGCGCCATGCTCGACCTGCTCGACGCCGTCGACCCGCCCGCAGCGCAAGAGCAAGAACGCCCCCGCATGGATTCCCGCGATCAGGACAAGCCGGACGACCCCACGCCCGAGGGCGTGGCTGCCGGCGACGCCGCCGCCGCCGCCCGGGTCATCGAGGCGTTCGGCGGCATCCGCCCGATGGCCGCCAAGATCGGCGCGCCCGTGACGACCGTCCAGGGCTGGAAGAAGCGCGGACACATTCCCGAATCCCGGCACGAGGACATCCTCGCCGCGGCGCGGGAGCACGGCATCGACATCGACGCGAGCCTGCTGGCCGAGGCGGCGCCCGCCGAGGAGGGCCCGGCCGAGGAGGCCGAGACCGGGGAGGCCGCGCCCCGGCCGACGCAGGCGAGCCCCTGGGGCGGCGGCGCGACCACGGCCGAGGCGGCGGTCGGGGAGCCGGCCACGGACGCCGGGGACGACGCGCGCCGCGAAGCGCCGGTCGAGGAGGTGCAGGCCGAGTGGATCTCCGGCGCTCCGGCCGCCGCCGCCGACGAGGACGCGGCGAAGGAGGCCGGCGCCGGCGCCTCGGCAGAGGCCGGCACCACGACCGGCACTGCCGACGGGGCCGGGCACGACGAGCCGCCGCGCCGCGGGGCCGAGACGATGGCCGCGCCGGAGCCCCGGCCGATGCCGCCGGTGCGTACAGGCCGCGGGATCGCGTGGCTGGCGCTGCTCATCGCCATACTCGGGTCCGGCGCGGCAATCGGCCTGCTCTACTGGCGCCCGGCGCCGGTGCCCATGCCGGCCTTGTTCGGGCTGACCGAGCGGGTCGCCGCGCTGGAGGAGGCCGCGGGCGGCGTCGATCCGGCGCGCGTCGCCACGCTCGAGGACCGGCTGGCGGCGCTGGAGGACCAGGTCGCGACCTTGGCCGAGGCGCCGGCCGAGAGCCCGGCCGACGGGGCGCTCGCCGACCGGGTCGCGGCGCTGGAAGACGCCGTCGCCGCGCTGCCGGAGGCCGCCCCGGGCGACGCGACGCCGGGCGACGCGGGCACGGCCGGCGAGCCGGGCGCGGGCGCCGAGGCTGCGGAAGCGCTCGCCGAGCTCGAGGCGCAGGTGGGCGAGCTGCAGGGCGCGGTGGAGGCCCTCTCGGCGACGGAAACCGTCTCGCCCGAGGCACTCGACTCGCTCTCGGCACGGCTGGACGAGTTCGCGGCGCGGCTCGACGACCGGCTCGCCGCGATGACGGAGACGGTAGAGGCGGCGCGCGCCGACCAGACCGCGGCCGAGGCCGCCCAGGCCAACCGCATCGGCGCGCTCGCCGCGCGGATGGACGACCTGGCCCGGCGGATCGACGATCTCGACGGCCGGGTCTCCGAGGTCGCGGCGACGACGGAAGAGCTGTCGACCACCGACGCCGGTGCCCAGGCGCTGGTGCTGGCGACCGGCCAGCTCCGCGACTCGCTGACCAGCGGCGCCTTCGTCGACGCGCTGACGCGGGTTCGCGCCCTGGCCGAGGAGGATCCGGAGATCGCCGAGGCGGTCGCCGCGATCGAGCCCTATGCCGGGACCGGTATCCCGACCCGGGCGGAGCTGACCGCCCGCTATCCCACCGTTGCGCGGGAGATCCGCGCCGCGGCCTCGGCCGACAGCAGCGGCGACTTCGTCGACCGGACGCTGGGCGCGCTGCGGGGCGTGGTCACGATCCGCCGGGAGGACGGCGAGATCACCGGCGATGACCCCGCCTCGGTGACGGCGCGCGCCGGCGCCCGGCTGGAGCGCGACGACCTGGCCGGCGCCGTCGAGGCGCTTTCGGCTCTCGAGGGCGCGGCGGCGGTTGCGGCAGAGGGCTGGATGGCGGACGCCGAGGCCCGGCTGTCGGCCGAGCGCACGGTCGACGTCCTGACCCTCGAGGCGATCGACCGGCTCGACGCCGCCGCCGCCCGCGCGGCCACCGAGGACGCCGCCGCGGCGACGGACACGGGCGACGCGGAGGCCGACGCGCCGGCGGCCGAACCGGGCGGGGACGCCATGCCGGCGG
>JAVJUS010000140.1:0-14069 GCA_040220455.1 Azospirillaceae bacterium | reverse complement strand
GCCGCCCAGCGCGCGGCCGATCCGGCGCGCCCGGCCGTGCGGCGCCCGGCGGCGAAGGCCGGCCCCGACCGTGACGTCCTCAAGGCGATCGAGACCCTGCGATGACCGAGCACGATGCCTCCACATCCGCTGAGGCGGCGGCGCCGTCGGGCACCGTCTCCACGCCGCGCCCGGACGCGGCCGTGCGCGCCGGCGCTGCGGCGGAGCGGTTCACCGGTCTCGTCACCGGCTCGGCCGCGGCGCTGGCCGACGGCGCCCGCCGGGCGGCCGGCTGGCGGCCCACGGCGCCCCGGCTGCCGCGCCTGCGCCTGCTGCCGGCGATGATCTTCGTCTCGGTCCTGATGCTCGGCATCCGCATGGGCGATCTCTGGACCGAGCTGACGGTCGACGGCGCATTCGACGCCGGGCGGCCGAGCTTGGCCCAGGAGGCCGAGGTGGAGGATCCGGCGGCGCCGGACGGCGGGGAGGAGGGCGCGGCCGCGATGGCGGAGGCCGATCCGCCGGCCGGGGACGCGCCGGACGGCGCCACCACGGCGCAAGGCGACGCGGACGGCGCGACGGGCGGGCAGGACGCGGTCTCGCGCCTTATCGCCGGGCTGGAGGAGGGCGGCATCGCCCCCGACCAGCTCGCCCTGCTGGAAGATCTGGCCGGGCGTCGGGCCGAACTCGACCGACGCGCCCGCGCGCTCGACGAGCGCGAGGCCATGCTCGCCGCCAGCGAACGCCGCCTGGACGAGAAGATGGCCGAGATCGCGGCCGCGCGCGACGAGATCCGCTCGCTGCTCGGCGAGCTCGACGCCCAGAGCGCCGAGCGGATCCGCAACCTCGCCGGCATCTACGAATCCATGCGCCCCGGCGACGCGGCGGCGATCTTCAACGGCCTGGAGATGCCCGTGATCCTGGCGGTCATGGAGCACATGCGCCAGCAGAAGTCCGCGCCGATCCTGGCCGGCATGAACCCGGTGCGTGCGCGCGAGGTGACGGCCGAGCTCGCCAAGCGGCGCGATCTCGCCGCCGAGGTCGCCGACCCGGCCGCCGGCGCCGGCGCGCCCGGCGGATGACGCGGGCTCGTGAATCGCGCGTTAACCATGCGCTAACCCGCGGATCGCTAGGGTCCGCGGGCATGCCGGCCGCATGACGGCGGTCGACGGGCGCCACGTCCGAAGCGCGCGACGCACCGTCGGGATCGGGGCGAAAGCCAGGGTGTAGACGATCGCTCCGCCGGAAGAGCGGGGCCAGAACCGGAGCGTACCATGTCGGTCGATATGTCGATGTCGATCCTCATCGTCGACGATTACAAGACGATGCTGCGGATCATCCGCAATCTGCTCAAGCAGCTCGGCTTCGAGAACGTCGACGAGGCGTCCGACGGCGCCCAGGCGCTGCAGAAGCTGCGCCAGAAGCCCTACGGGCTGGTCATCTCTGACTGGAACATGGAGCCGATGACGGGCCTGCAGCTCCTCAAGGAGGTGCGCGCCGACACCAAGCTCCAGAGCCTGCCCTTCATCATGATCACGGCGGAATCCAAGAAGGAGAACGTGATCGCCGCGAAGGAGGCGGGGGTGAACAACTACATCGTCAAGCCGTTCAACGCGGACACGTTGAAGGGCAAGATGAGCGCGGTTCTCGGCCAGTTCTGAGCCACCGGCGCCGGTGCCGGGCACCGGCTGGCGACGGCGGCCGCCCGCCGCCCGCGCGACGCGACAGGGAGACGCCCCCATGACCTCCGAGCCCGATCATGCCGCCGCGGCCGTGGACGCCGCCCGCCGGGAGGCCGACACGCCCCTCGACCGCGAGGCGATGGTCGCGCTGGTGACCGAGATCGTGGGCAGCCTGGACGGCGAGATCGCCGGCGGCGACCTGAAGATCTACGCCGAGTTGGAATCGCTGGCCAAGGATATCCGCGCCGCCCGGGCCGAGATCGCTGCGCTGCGCCCCGACGAGATCCAGAGCCGGGACATCCCGACAGCGACGGACGAGCTCGACGCGGTGGTCGGCGCGACGGAAAAGGCGACCGGGGAGATCCTCGACGCCGCCGAGCAGATCCAGACGATCGCGGAAGGCCTGGACAAGGAGATCCGCGATCCGCTGGTGACCCACGCCACCAACATCTTCGAGGCGTGCAACTTCCAGGACATTACCGGCCAGCGGATCACCAAGGTCGTGCGCACGCTCAAGCACATCGAGTCGCGCATCGACGGGCTGGTCGAGGCGTTGGGCGAGGACCTGTCGGCCCATCTCTCCCCGTCGTCGGAAGGCGCCGACTCGGCGTCCGCTCCCCCCGCCGCCGCGGCTGCCGACTCGGGGGCCGAACCGGCCGGGGAGTCGGGCGGCGACCCGGATCGTGGCCTGCTCCACGGGCCGCAGAACCCCGACCAGGCGATCGATCAGGACGAGATCGACCGCCTTCTGGCCGAGTTCGATTGACCCCGCCGGCCCGGCGGGGAATGGTCGGGCGAGACCCCGAGGGGGCAGGAGACTTCGCGCCCGTGTCACGGTTCCGCGTCGAGACCATGATCGCACCGGTGGCCCGGCTGCCGCGCCTTCGGGTGGAGCGGGGCCGGCGCGCTCGGCGTCGCCCGGTCGCCACGCCGGCGCTCGCCGCGCTCGCCTGGCTGCTGGTCGCCCTCGGCGTCGCCGGACCCGCCGAGGCGGCGATGGAGATCCGCGCCTGGGATCACGGCCCCTATGGCCGGCTGGTCTTCGACTGGGACGTGGGGACCGGCGCGACGATCGAGCCCGGCGCGGACCGGATCGTGGTGCGCACCGACCGGCCGGTCGACGCCCCGACCGGACCGGCGCTGGCCAATCTCTCGGCCTATCTGGAGGCGATCCGGGTCAGCCCCGACGGCCGCACCGTCACCCTGGAGACAACCGGCCCGCTGGACGTCGACCGGGTCGCTGTCGACTACGGCCTCGTGCTCGACTTCCGCAAGTCCGAGGCGCCGACGACGGCCGCGGCCGCCGGCGCGCCGGACGCCCCTGCGCCGCAAGGCACGGCCCCGGCGCCGGGCGAGGCACCCGTCGTCGCGGTCCGGGGCGGTGATCGCTCGGGCTTCAGCCGGCTGGTCTTCGACTGGCCGGAGCCGACGGACGTGGCGCTGGAGCGCGAGGGCGAGCGGCTGGTCGTGCGCTTCGACCGGCCGGGCCGGCTCGACGCCTCGCCGCTCGACGACACCGCGCTCGAGCGCGTCACCGGCATCGAGGGCTTCGCCACCGAGCGCGGCTTGGCCGTCGCGGCCCGGGTTCCGGTCGCGGCGCGCGTGCGTCACTTCACCAGCGGCCTCGACGTCATCGTCGATGTCCTCGACCCCGCCGTCGGCGCCCCGCCGTCGGTCGCCGCCGCACCGCCCTCCGGCGGCGAGGCCGGGGCAGGCGCGACTCCGCCGCCGTCGGACGCCACGGCCTCTCCCGAAACGGCCGCCGCGCCCGCCACGCCCGCGCCGCCCGCCCGGGTCGCCTCGGCGCCGATCCTGGTGCCGTCCTTCGAGGCCTCGCCTGACGACTCGTTGACGGCCATGCTGCCGACGGGTCCGGACAGCGCCCTGGCAGTCTTCGAGCGGGGCGGCCGGCTCTGGCTGGTCGTCGCCGAGGCGGGGGCCGAGGCGGAGGCCGAAGGCGCGGGCGGGCCGGAGATCGGGGCCATCGCCGCGGCGGCGGAGGCCGCCTTCGGCCCCGGCGAGACCGTGGTCGGCACGGGCGGGGTCGCCTTCGTCCATCCCCTGTCGCGCGAGGCCGCCGATCGCCGGCCGGTGATCGATCGCGTGCCCGAGGGCTGGCGCGTCACCCTCGCCGAGGCCGACGCGGCCGGGCGATCGGCGTCCCGCCTCGCCGTGACGCCGCAGCCCGACTATCCGCTCGGCCCGCGCCTTCTGGCCGTGACGGGGCCGGACACGCGGCCGGTCGGCCTGGTCGATCCGGTGCTGGGCGACCGGCTCCAGGTCGTGCCGGTCCGCGAGGCGGGATCGGGGCTCGGCGACGCGCGGCGCTTCGCCCAGTTCGCCCTGCTGGCGACGGCGCAGGGCCTCGCTGTCGAGCCCGGGGCCGACGGGCTCGTCTTCCGGCCGGTCGATGCCGGCGTGGCCATCGGCGCGGAAGGCGGCCTCGTCCTCTCCGATCCGGCCGATCTGCCGCAGGTGGCGGAGACCGGGGCCGAGGGCGGCATGCTCGACATCCCGGCCTGGCACGCCGGCGAGGACGGATTCCTGGAGGCCCGGCAGGCGCTGCAGCGCGCCGCCGCCATGGCGCCGCCGGAGCGGCGCGACGCGGCGCGGCTCGACGTCGCCCGGCTCATGATCGCACACGGGATGGGGGCCGAGTCGCTGGGCCTGCTCGACCTCGTCGCCCGCTCGACGCCCGACATCGTCGGGCGGCCCGAATACCGCGTCCTGCGCGGCGCGGCGGCGCTGCTCGACGACGATCCGCCGGCCGCGCTCAGCGACTTCGACGCGGCGGGCTTCGAGGAGGGCCGGCAGGCCGCGCTCTGGCGCGGCGCCGCCCTGGCGGAAAGCGGGGACTGGCCGGCCGCGGCCGCCGACTTCTCGCGCGCCGGCGAGTTGATCTCCGCCTATCCTGACCCGCTGCGCCGGCGCTTCATGCTGGACGGGATCGAGGCGGCGCTGCGCACGGGCTCGCCCGACCGCGCGGAGGAGGGGCTCGACTGGCTCGATGCCGAGACAGCGGGCGCCTCGGAGGCGCGGCCCCGCGTCGTCGCCCTGCGCGCGCGGCTGGCCGAGAGCCGCGGCGATACCGAGACCGCGCGCGCGATCTGGCGGCGCCTGGCCGAGGGCGACGATCGCTACCACGCCACACGCGCGGCCCTGGCGCTCGACCGGCTGGAGCGGGCGGCCGGCGCGCGCACGCCGGAGGAGTCGATCGAGGCGCTCGAAGCGCTGCGCTTCGCCTGGCGCGGCGACGCCCTCGAGGCGGAGGTGCTGAAACGCCTGGGCGAGGCCGAATGGGACGCCGGGCATTTCGCCGACGCCTTTTCCACCTGGGAGACGGCGAGCCGCGTGGCGCCCGGCACCGCGCCGGCGGTCGAGGCCGGCCGGGCGATCGAGGCGCGCTTCGCCGAGCTGTTCGGCACCGACCGGCTGGAGAGCGTGCCGGTGCTCGATGCCTGGGCCGTCTTCCGCGCTCGTCGGGAGCTGGTGCCGGAGGGCGAGGACGGCGATCTGATGATCGAGGCGATGGCCGATCGGCTGGCCTCGATCGACCTGCTCGACCGGGCGGCCGGCCTGCTCGACGGCATGATCGAGGAGCGCGCGGACACGGATCTCGATCGGGCCCGGCTGGGCGCCCGGGTGGCCGGGCTGCATCTCCTCGACGACGCGCCGGAGGCGGCGCTCGACGCCCTGGACCGAACCGACGGGATCGACGCGCCGGCGCCGGCCGGCGAGCCGGCGGGCACGGACGGCACGCCCGTCGCCGCGGCCGATTCCCCGGCGCCGGAGTCTCCCGAGCCCGAAGCCGAGCCGGCATCCGAGCCCGAGCCGCCGGGCGATCCGCTGCGCCGGGCCTTCGACGAGGCCCTGGCCGAGGTCCTGGCGGAGCAGGACGCCGCCGGCCAGCCGATCGACCTGAGCGGCACGCCCATCGATATCGGTCCGGCCGAACCGGCGAATTCCGTCGACTCCGCCGACCTTCCGGAGCCGGCCGATCCGGCGTCAGCCGACGCACCCGCGAGCGCGACCGCACCGATCCCGACGCCGCCGGCCTCCATCGACCTGGCGGCCGCGCCGGGAGCCGCCGGCGCCGACGCGACCGCCGAGGCCGACGCCCCGTGGCGCGACGCGCCGGGGGGGGAGGCGCTGGCGCGGGAACGGCGGCTGCTCCGGGCTCGGGCGCTCGCCGACACGGGCGCGCCGGAGCGCGCGCTGGCGGCGCTCGGCGACGATCATGCGCCGCTGGTCGACCGCGCCCGCGTGGAGATCGCCCGCCGGGCCGGCCTGTGGGACGGGGCGGCAGCGGCCCTCGACCGGCTGATCGGCCCGCCGCCCCGGCTGGGCGAGGCGATCGAGCCGGAGCGCGCGGGCCTGGTCGTCGAGCGCGCGGTCGCCCTGTCGCTCGCCGACGACACGGCCGCGCTCGACGAGATGGCGATCGCCTTCGGCCCGGCGATGGAGAACAGCGACTTCGCCAACACCTTTGCCGTCCTGACGCGCACGCGCGGGGCTCTCGGCCCCGCCGACGACCTGGAGACGGTGCGCCGTCAGGTGGCGGAGGTCGACGTCTTCGAGGACTTTCTGGAGCGGTACCGCTCCGCCTCGCCGGGCGCGATCGAGTGAGCGAACGGGGGCGCGGCGCGGCCCGCGACCATTGACAAGTCGGGCCGGACGGGCGACAGACCGCCGTCGTCGCGCCTTGACGCCCGTCACGCCCGCCTTCCGGCTTCGCCATGACCGCACCCGCCGATCCGCCCCCGTCCGATCCCGCGCCGCCGATCCTCGTGCCGGTCGGGGCGGGCGAGTTGATCGACAAGCTGACGATCCTCGCGATCAAGCTCGAGCGGATCGCGGACCCCGCCAAACGCGAGAACGTGCGCCGCGAACACACGTTGCTCAGCGAGACCCGCGCCCGGGCGATCGGGGCAGTCGAGGGGCTGGACGCACTGGAGGCCGAACTCAAGGCCGTCAACGAGGCCCTGTGGGAGATCGAGGACGCCATCCGCGAGCGGGAGTCCGAGGGCGATTTCGGCGACCGGTTCGTCGCGCTCGCCCGCGCGGTCTATCGCGAGAACGACCGCCGCGCGGCGCTCAAGAAGGCGATCAACTGCCTCACCGGCTCGGCCATCGTCGAGGAAAAGTCCTACGCGGGATCGTAGGTCGCCCACGGCCCCCAGGCCGTGCGCGATGGCACCGGCGGCTCCGTTGCGCACCGCTACGCGATGGGCAACCTACGAAATCCTGCCGCCCGCCGGGTCCGGTCCGCCGGCCAGCCCCCTCCGAACGGCGTCGAGCACCGTCGCGACCGGCAGGTCGGCGAGGTCGGCGACCTCGATCGCGTCGAACCCCTCGCGCCGGATGCCGGTGCGCTCGGCCGGGGTGTGGGAGCCGAAGAGGGCGAGGCCGGGCACGCCCAGATGGGCGGCCAGATGGCTGGGCCCGGTGTCGTTGCCGACCACGAAGGCCGCGCGGGACAGCACGCCGGCCAGCTCGAACCAGTCGAGCCAGCGCTCCCCGTCCATCAGGGTGACGCCCGGTACCGACCGGCACAGGGCGACCTCGTCCGGCCCGGGTACGGTGACGACGCGCCGGCCCTCGGCGATCAGCGCCTCGGCCAGGGCGGCGTAGCCCGGCCAGCGCTTGTGCGGATGGCGCGCGGCGGAGCCCGGGATCAGGACGATGAAGGGCTCGACGACGCCATTGGCCGCCAGGACGGCCGAGACGTCCCGGATCATCCAGTCCGGCCGGGGCGCGCGGGCATGGCGCACCGCCAGGCCGGCGTCGGCTAGTTGAGTGGCGTGACGCTCGCGGGCGTTGACGGATTTCGGATTCGCCATGCGGTGCGGATGGCTGCAGCCCGGCGCCGTGCCCGACCAGGGCGTCCCGCGCAGCATCCAGCGGTGATAGAAGGCCGTGCGCGCGTTGTTCTGCAGGTCGTAGACCATGCCGGGCGCGAAGGCGCGCAGGCGCCGGCGCAGCGCCGCCATCCGGTCGAGGCGCCAGCGCGGCGCGCGGGGGTCGACCAGCACCCGGTCGACATGGGGGCAGGCCTCGAGGATGCGGCGATAGGCGGGCGTGGTCAGGACCGCGATCTCCGCGCCGGGATGGGCGGCGCGGATGTCGCGCAGGGCGCCGTCGGCGAGCAGCACGTCGCCGAACGCCCCCAGCTTGATCACCAGGACCCGCCGAGCTCCACCGGCCGACGCGCCGTCTCGCCCGTCCGCGGCCCCGGCCGGCGCCGCCGCGCCCGATCGCGCCATTCCCGACCGCTCGCTCGTTCCGGAAGCCGGGCCGCGCGCCCGGCCGCGCTCAGGTGCCGAAGCTCTGCACCAGACTGCCGGCGACAAGGTACCAGCCGTCGACCAGGACGAAGAAGATGATCTTGAACGGCAGGGAGATCATGATCGGCGGCAGCATCATCATGCCCATCGACATCAGGATCGAGGCGACGACCATGTCGATGATCAGGAAGGGCAGGAACAGCAGGAAGCCGATCTCGAAGGCGCGGCGCAGCTCGGAGATCATGAAGGCCGGGATCAGCGCCTGAAGCGGCACTTCCTCCGGCGTCTCGACCGCCGGCATGTCGCCCATGTCCATGAACAGGATCAGGTCGTCCTCGCGCACCTGATCGAGCATGAAGCCCCGGAAGGGCGCCACGGTCTCCTCGAACGCCGTCGCCTCGTCGATCTCCTGGTCGATCAGCGGGCGCAGGCCGTTGTCCCAGGCGACCTGGAAGGCCGGCGCCATGATGAAGGCGGTCAGGAACAGCGCCAGACTGATCAGGACCGAGTTCGGCGGCGTCTGCTGGATGCCCAGCGCGCTGCGCAAGAAGGACAGGACGACCACGATCCGGGTGAAGGAAGTCACCATCACCAGGATCGACGGCGCCAGCGACAGCACCGTCACCAGCGCGACGAGCTGGACCAGCAGCGAGGTGGTCGAGCCGCCCTCGCCGAAGTCGAGATCGAGGCTCTGCGCCGCCGCCGGCCCGGCGATCAGCAGCCCGGCGGCGAACGTCGCGACGGAGGCGACCAGGGCGAGCGAGGCCAGCCGGCGCGTCGCGGTCCGGGCGCCTGGCGTCATCGCGGGGTCTCCGCCGGCGTGTCGGTCGCGGCCGCCGACCGCTCGCCGCTGGCGGGGCGGGGATTGCCCACGACCACGTCCTGGCTGGCGCCGATCAGGACCAGGTGCTCGGTATCGTCGCAGCGCAGCAGGACGAGCCGGCGCTTGGCGTCGAGCGGCAGGCTCTCGACCAGCGACAGCCGGCGCCGGCTGCCCGGCTTGCGCGTCGGCGCCGCGCCGCCCCAGCCGAAGCGCTTGGCGACGAAGGCGAGCGCGCCGATCAGCGCGAGCACGAAGATCAGCGCCAGCGCGAACCGCAGATAGGTGGAGAGATCCATTCGAGCCGTCTCAGTCCTTGGGCCGGCCGTAGGCGAGGCTGGCGCGCACCCGCCGCGTCGCCGCGTCGCCGGCACCGGTCTCCTCCGTGCCGGCGGGCCCCTGCGCGCGCACCGTCGCGGCCAGGGCGTCGAGCCGGCCGATCAGGTCGTCGAGCACGGTCTCGAACCGGCGGGCGTCGTCGGCCGGCAACGCCACCACCGCGCGGCACAGGGCATCGACCCGGCGATCGAGGCCGGCCATGTCGACAAGGCCGCCGGCCGCCGCCGTCTCCCTGGCGAGCTCGACCGCCTCGGCGACGCGCCCGAAGGCCGCGACAAGGGCCGGGCCGTCCGGCGTCGCGGCCGCGGCGGCGGGGTCGGGCACGGGCGGATCGGGATCCTGGGCGCTCACGACGACACCTCTTCGTTGGACGGGCCGGCCGCGCCCGCGTCGCCGGACGCGGCCCGGCCGTTGGCCCGGTAGACATGGGCCAGCACCTCGGCGACCGCGGCGAAGGCCTCGACCGGGATTTCCTGGTCGAGATCCACGGCGGCCAGCAGCTCCGCCAGGTCGGCGTCCTGGCGCACCTTGATGCCGCGCGCGAAGGCGATCTCCAGGATCGTCTCGGCGATCGCGCCCTGGCCGGACGCCGTCACCTTGGGCGCGGCATCCGGGCGATCGGGCGCGTAGCTCAGCGCGACGGCCACCGGGCGGCGCGCACGCGGATCGTCGCTGTCGGTCGGATCGCTCAAGGCAGGCGGTCTCCGGTTCGACGGGCGCCCGTCCGGCGCGCGATACGCCGAACCGGTTCCCTCACGGCGGCACTCTCGGACAGTATGGTTAACGAAGAGTTTCGTGCCGTAACGGCCAGACCGGGCGGAGAGAATTGCCGAGCGGAGGGCATCGTGCCGGGGGCACGTTCAGATCTCGTTAACCTTGTTGCGCGATCGTGGCGGCGTACGGCGACGCCCGAGCCATCGGGTCGGGTGTCCGAACGGCTTGTTAATCTTTCGGTGCTACGGGGACGGGTATCTGGTGACGAAACCGTCATCGACACGGTGTCCCGGGAATCGGGACGGGGGCTCGACCGACGGCGTAGGCCGGCCCCGGCCCGATCGTCAGAGCGAAGGCGTGGATGACCCTCGACAATCTCGCCCTTTTCCGGATGGTGGCTCAGCGCTTCGGCTGGCTGGAGCAGCGCCAGGGCGTGACGGCGCAGAACATCGCCAACGCCGACACGCCCGGCTATTCGGCGCGCGACATCGAGGCGTTCGACGCGGTGCTGAGCCGGGCCGGCGGCGCGCGGATGGCGCCGCGGATGACGCATGCCGCGCACATGACGGCGCCGGAGACGACGCCGGGCGATGCGCGGACCGGACGGGCCGACCGGGTCTACGAGGTCTCGCCGACCGGCAACTCGGTCGTGCTCGAACAGCAATTGATGACGATGCAGGAAACCGCCGCCCAGCACCGGTTCGCCCAGAACCTCTACACCAAGCATCTGGGCATGATCCGCATGGCGATCGGCAGCGGGCAGCGGTGACGACGGCGCCGGCCCGGCCGCCCCGTCGGGCGGCGGCGCGGCCGGTGGCGCAAGGGAAGAGGAAAGGCGCGGACGATGGATCTCCAGACCGCGATGTTCATCTCGGCCTCCGGGCTTCGGGCCCAGGGAACGCGGCTCAAGGTCGTCGCGGAGAACCTGGCCAACGCCCAGTCCACGGGCGACACGCCCGAGGCGCCGCCCTATCGGCGCCAGGTGGTCAGCTTCCGCGACGTCTTCGACCGCGAGATGGGCGGCACGATGGTCGAGGTCGGCGCGGTCGAGACCGACCCCTCGACCTTTCCGCGCCGCTACGACCCGTCGCACCCTGCCGCGGACGACGACGGTTACGTGACCTTGCCCAACGTCAACACGTTGGTCGAGATGATGGACATGCGCGAGGCCCAGCGCAGCTACGAGGCCAATCTTCGCGCGGTCGAGGCGGCGCGCAGCATGCTGACGCGCACCATCGACCTGCTGCGGGCGTGATCGGACCGGTCGCGTCGATCGAGGTGTTCTGGAGTAGGTTACGTGACGACCTGCTCATGGAGGATGAAGAATGGCCGCCAATCTGACGGATGCGCTCGCCGCCTATTCCAACGCCGCCCGGCGGGCCGACGGCCCGAAGCTCGAGGCGCGCGAGGAGCCGGGCGCCTCGGCCTTCGGCGAGATGGTGCGCGAGTTCGCGGGCGAGGCCGTGCAGAGCGGCCGGACGGCGGAGGCGATGTCGGTCCAGGGCGTGACCGGCAAGGCCGATATCGGCGAGGTGGTCCTCGCGGTCAACAACGCCGAGGTCACCCTGCAGACCATCGTCGGCATCCGCGACCGGCTGATCCAGGCCTATCAGGAAATCGCCCGGATGCCGATCTGACGCCGGACGCGGCGAGCCCGGGGCCCGTCCCGCTGCATCGCCGCCCGGGTCTCCGCCGACCGCGACCCTGAGTCGACGGGCCGGGGCGCCGCCCGCCGGCCCGAAGGTCCCGCTACGCCGATCCTCCGACCCCCGATCCCCCGCCCCCCCGACCCCCCGACCCCGATTCCACGAGCCGGAGAGCCGGTGCCGCCGTGACCCAGACAGAAGCCATCGAAGTCGCGCGCAGCGCGGTCATCGTGATCCTGCAGGTCGGCGGGCCGGTCATGCTGATCGCGCTGGCCGTCGGCCTCGTCATCTCGCTGGTCCAGGCGCTGACCCAGATCCAGGAGATGACGCTGACCTTCGTGCCGAAGATCCTGGTGATCTTCGTGTCCATGATCTTCCTGATGCCCTTCATGCTGCAGACGCTGATCACGTTCACCCAGCGACTGTTCGACAGCATGATCACGCCGGGCCTCTAGGCGGGGGCGCGGACGATGGCGCTCGGCACGCTGCTGATCGGGGAGGTCTTCGCCTTCCTGATCGTCTTCACCCGGGTGGCGGCGGCGCTGATGGTGCTGCCGGGCATCGGCGACGCCTTCGTCAGCCCGCGCATCCGGCTCGTCATCGCGCTGCTCTTCGCCGCCCTGATCACGCCGGGGCTGATCGACACCCTGCCGGCCATGCCGGCCAGCGTCCTGGCGCTCGCGGTGCTGTTGACGGGAGAGGCGCTGATCGGCCTGTTCCTCGGCTCGATCGCGCGGCTGATGCTCACGGCGATCGACGTCGCCGGCCAGATCATCAGCTTCAACCTCAGCCTCGCCAACGCCTTCGTCTTCAACCCGGCGATGGCGGCGCAGGGCTCCCTGCCGGGCGCCTTCCTGTCGATCCTGGCGGTGCTGCTGATCTTCGCGACCAACCTGCACCACATCATGTTCATGGCGATCGCGGACAGCTACGGCCTGTTTCCGGCGGGCGCGCTGCCGCCGCTGGGCGACATGGCCGACACGGTGACGCGCATCGTCGCCGGCAGCTTCGCGATCGGCCTGCAGATGGCGGCCCCCTTCGTGGCGGTGGGGCTGCTGTTCTATCTGGGCCTGGGCGTGCTGGCCCGTCTGATGCCGCAGATGCAGGTCTTCTTCGTCGCCATCCCGGCGCAGATCATGCTGGGCTTCGTCGTCCTGTCGCTGACCCTGTCGGCGGCCATGCTCTTCTGGCTGGACCGGACCCAGGCGCGGCTCCTGGGCTTCCTGGCGCCGGGCGGCTGAGCGGGGGAGGGAGCCGGCACCATGGCCGAGGATCAGGACGACAGCCAAAAAACCGAAGAACCGACGCGCAAGAAGCTCGACGACGCGCGCAACAAGGGCCAGGTCGCCACCTCCCAGGAGGTCAAGCACTGGTTCGTGCTGTTCGCCGGGCTGCTGCTGATCGCGCTGTTCGGGCCGATCGCGCTGGGCAATCTCGTCGGCGGCATGCGCGGCTACCTGACGACGCTGCACGCCCTGCCGACCGATCCGAGGGCGCTGATCGACATGATGGCGACCTCGATGGTCACCATCACCGGCATTCTGGCCCTGCCGCTGATCGCGCTGGTCGCCCTGGCGCTGGCCGGCGGGCTGGTCCAGAACGGCCTGCTGTTCACGGTCGAGCCGCTCAAGCCCAAGCTCGAGAAGATCAGCCCGCTCAAGGGCCTCAAGCGCCAGTTCTCGCTCAAGTCCCTGGTCGAGTTCGCCAAGGGCATCGCCAAGATCACCATCGTCGGCGTGGTCGCCGGCCTGATCGTCTGGCCCGACCTGGCCGCGATCGACAGCTATGCCGGCCTGCCCGCGGCGGCGCTGACGACGCGGATCTGGTGGCTGGCGGTCAAGATGATGCTGGCGGTGCTCGGCGTCATGGCGGCGATCGCCGGGCTCGACTTCCTCTACCAGCGCTTCGACTACAACAAGCAGCAGCGCATGACCAAGCAGGAGGTCAAGGACGAGCACAAGCAGACCGAGGGCGACCCGATGGTCAAGGCGCGGCTGCGCCAGATCCGCCAGGAGCGCGCGCGCCAGCGCATGATGGCGGCGGTGCCCTCGGCCGACGTGGTGATCACCAACCCGACCCACTACGCCGTCGCCATGGCCTACGACCCGGACAGCATGGGCGCGCCCCGGGTGGTGGCCAAGGGCGTCGACAACCTGGCGCTGAAGATCCGTGAAGTGGCCGAGGCCAACCACGTGCCGGTGACCGAGAATCCGCCGCTGGCCCGCGCGCTCTACGCCGCGGTCGAGGTCGACCAGGAGGTGCCGCCGGAGCACTACCGCGCGGTCGCCGAGGTCATCGCCTATGTCTTCAAGCTCGGCAACCGCAAGCTGCCGCCCGGCGCCGGCGCGACCCCGGCGGCCGGGCCGCGCGGCACGGCGCCTTAACGCGGCGCCGGTCGGGGAGTACGGTCGGTGTCGAACGACGAATCGGAACGATCGGGGCCATGACCGTGCGGGCGTGGGGGGATGATCCGGGCGCCGCGCCGTCGGCCGGCGCCGATGGCGAGCGACGCTCGGCCGAGGCGGGCGGCGCCGCGGCCGGCGGAACCGTGACGAGCGGGAGCGGCGCGCCTGGTGCCGGGCCCGGCGCCTCGCGGGCCCGGTCG
>JAVJUS010000139.1:0-2438 GCA_040220455.1 Azospirillaceae bacterium | reverse complement strand
GCCCCGGACGACGCCCGCGGCGCCCGCGGGGAAGCGGAGGCGGGGCCAGGCCGGGTCGAGGTGCATATCGGCCGGGTCGAGGTCACGGTCGCCCGGCCGACGGCGCCCGCCGAGCGCCCGAAGCGCGGCCGGGCCCGGCCGTCTGTCGGTCTGTCGGACTATCTCGCGCGCGGCTCGAGTGGGGGCGGCGCGCGCGGGGGCGGTGAGCGATGACCGACGCCTTCGGCCTCGCCGCCGTGACGGCGGTCCTGCGCCATGTGGTCGACGCCAATCTGCGTGCGGCGGATTTCCTCGCGGTCGGCAACCCGGCGGTCACCAGCCTGGCGCCGGAGCGGCTGACCGCCGGCAACGGTCAGGTCGCGACCGGGCTCAACATCTTCCTGTTCAACGTGGTGCCGAACCCGGCCTGGGCATTGCAGCGCCATCCGGCCTACGGCGCCGAGGGAGCGCGGCGCGAGGCGCCCTATCTGGCGCTCGACGCGCGCTACCTGATGACCGCCTACAGCGGCACTGACCTGGTGCCGGAGATGCTGCTGGGCCTGGGCATGCAGGCGCTGCACGAGACGCCCGTGCTCTCCGCCGACGTCATCGCGGCGACGGCCGCCTCGCTCCAGGGCAACGCCAACCGGCCGATGCGCGATGCCCTGGACGCGCTGGCCCGCCAGCCCGAGCCGGTGCGCGTGACGCCCCAGGCACTCGACGAGGCGGGGATGCTCGAGCTCTGGCCGGCGCTGAACTCGGGACTGCGCGCCTCCATGGCCTATACCGCCGCCGGCGTCCTGATCGAGCGGGAGCGCCCGCGCCGGGTGCCGCTGCCGGTGCGCGTCGCCGCCCTGGCCGCCGTGCCCCGGGTCCGGTTGGACCTGACGGGCCTGCGCCCGCCGGACGCGGCGCCCGGCCGCCCGGTCTTTCCGCCCGCCTTCGCGCCGGGCGCCGATCTCGCCATCGACGGCAGCGGCTTCGCCGTCTCCGGCCTGGCGCTGGAGATCGACGGCCGGCGCGTGGCGATCGACGCGGCGGCGAGCACGGCGGAGACCCTGCGGACCACCCTGCCGGGCGACCTGGTGCCCGGCGTCTACGCCCTGCGCGTCGTGCGCGACGTCGAATACGGCGAGGGCGGGCCGGTCCGCCCGGCCGAGCGGTCGAACCTCCTCGCCCTGCCGGTGCGCCCGGTGCTCGACGCCGCCGCGCCGCCGGCCTTCGCCGCCGACGGGCCGGCGGAGGACGGAACGATCGACGGCACGGTGACGGTCACCTTCGCCGCCCCGGTCGGCGCCGCCCAGCCGATCCGCCTGATCCTGACCGCCACGGCCCCGGACGCGGAGGGCCGGCGGCCGGCCTACGCGGTCGAGGCACTGCCGGTCGAGCCCGGGCCGGGCGGCGCGGTGCCGGAAACGGTGCTCGTGCGCCGCTTCGCGCTCGCCGGCGCGCGCACCGGCGCCTATCTGCTCCGCGTCGAGATCGACGGGGTGCAGAGCGTCCCCGACATCGACGGCGCCGGCGCCTTCGTCGGCCCGACCCTGGCGCTGGGAGGGGCGTGATGACCGCGCCGGCCACCGCCGCCACCGCCGCTGCCGCCGAAACCGGCGAAGGCACTGCCCGCCGCTGGCTCGAGGTCAACCGCGCCTGCCTGGATGCCGAGCTCGACGGCCTCTGGCGGCTGGTCGAGACGGTCGAGCGGGGCGGCGATGTCCCGTCACGCCTGTCCGATCCGCCCGCGGCCGAGGCCGTGCCGGGCGGCGGCGCGGCCGACCGGATCGCCGCGCGCTTCGGCCTCGGCCGGTTCGAGCGGGCCGTCCTGATGCTCGCCGCCGGCCCGGACTTGGCGAGAGCCGCCGCCCCGCCCGGCGGCGCCGAGGCGGGCCCGCCCGCGCGCCCGACCTTCGGCCACCTGCTCGCCACACTGCCCGAGGCGCATTGGAGCGCGCTGGCGCCCGAGGCGCCGCTGCGCCGGTTCCGGCTGATCGCGCTCGGCCCCGGCGACGGGCTCTCGCGCCGGCCGCTGCACGCGGCGGAGGTGGTGCTGCATTACCTCAACGGCCTGGTGCAGGACGACCCGGCCCTGGCGCCGCATGCCCGGCCGCTCGCCCCGGACCCGGTGATCGCGGAGGCCTATGGCGACGTCGTCGCCCGGGCGGCCGAAGCGACGGCGACGGCGGCGGCGCGGCACGGCCCGCCGGTGCTCCGTCTGACCGGCCCGGATCGCGCGGTCGCCGAGGCCGTGGCGACGGCCGTGCTCGGACGGCTGGGGCTCGCGGCACGCGCCTTCCGGCCGGCCGCGCTCGCCGGGCTGACAGTGGAGGAGGCCGAGGACCTGGCCGCCGCGTGGCGCCGGGACGCCCGGCTGCACGACCTGGCGGCCGTGCTCGCCGAGGCGCCGCCCGCCGGACCGGCGGCGCCGGGCCTCCTGCGCTTCGTCGACGCCGTCGACGGCGCGC
>JAVJUS010000138.1:0-37388 GCA_040220455.1 Azospirillaceae bacterium | reverse complement strand
CCGGGCCGTCGGGCGGCCGCGCGACGCGCCCCCCCCACCCACCCCCCCCCCCGGGGGCGGGCTCGCTTCGCTCGACCGACCTACGGGTCGGTGCGGGGTTGACCGGTCGAGCGATCCCGTCGCCGGCTCAGCCCGCCGAGGCGGCGGTGCGGGTGTGCCGGCCGGACGCGGCGCGTTCCGCCCCCGGCCGGCCGTTAGGGCGGTCGCCGGCCTCGATCGCCAGGCCGTAGAGGTGCTCGAGATTGGCCGAAGCCGCGCGCCAGTCGTAGCGGTTGGCCACGAGCTCCAGCCCGTTGGCGACGAGTCGGGCCGCCAGATCCGGGTCGGCGAGGACGCGCGCCGTCGCCTCGGCGACGCGCCCGGCGTCGCAGGGCACGACCAGCCCGGCCTCGGCCGCGGCGACCTCGTCATGGATGTTGACCTGGTCGGAGATGACGACCGGCAGGCGGCAGCACAGCGCCTCCAGGATCGCCATGCCGAAATTCTCCGTGTAGGAGGGCAGCACGAAGACGTCGCTGTCGACCAGCACGGCGCGCTTGTCCTCGCCCGTCAGCATGCCGGTGAAGAGCACCCGGTCACTCAGGCCCCGCTCGGCGATCCAGCCGCGTACCTCCTCGCCGTAGCCGTCGTCGGGCCCGGCGATGACGAGATGGAGGTCCGGCGCGTCGGCGGCGAGCCGGGCGAAGGCGCCGACCAGGAGGTCGAGCCCCTTCTTGAAGTGCAGCCGGCCGAAGAACAGCATCAGGCGCTTGTCGGCGAGCTCCGGATACCGGTTGCGGAAGCGGCCCGGCGCCGGCAGCGTGTCGAAGGCCGACAGGTCGACGCCCAGCGGCGCCACCACGCCGCGCGCGCCGTGGACATAGGGCGTGGCCAGCCGGCGCTCCTCCTCCGCCGTGAAGTGCACCGCCGCGGCGCGCCGGAAGGCGCGGTTCTGGTAGAGCCACTCCATCACCCGCTTGCGCCCGCGGCTGCGGTTGATGAGGTAGGGGTCGAGCGAGCCGTGGGGCCGGATGATGTAGGGCACACCCGCGCGCTGGCACGCGTCGGCCGCCGCCTTCGTGGTGTGGAGGTAGAGCGAGTGGATGTGGACCACGTCGAACTCGGCCACCCGGGCGCGCAGCGCCCGGCTCATCTCCGGCATCCAGGCCCAGACCGGCAGGCGCGTGTTCGGGAAGAAGGAGATTTCCATCCCCTCGTGGGTCACCGTGCCCGGCAGCGTCTCGGGGACCGGGATGTCCTCCGGGCGGCCGCGGTCGTTCGCGTCGCCCGCCCAGCCGGTGAAGATCGCCACCTCGTGGCCCCGGTCGCGCATGGCGCGGGCCATCTCCAGGCAGGCCTTCGGCGGGCCGCCGTTCTGGACGCCCAGGCTGGGAATGACGTGAAGGATCTTCATGACGGGCGGGTCTCTTTCGCTATGGGGCATCGGCTCTGCGGGGCAGCGGGCGGCGGGCGGACCGGTCTCGCGCCCCCGGCTCAGGCCGGCGCGGGGCGGCTGGTGATGCCCTGGTAGATCTGCTTCCACTTGTAGAGCCGGAAGACGAGCTGGGCGACCGCCACCCGGCAGGTCCAGCGCTCGCCGAAGGAGATCGGCGCGCGCTGCAGCGCCCGCTCATAGGCCGCGACCGCCTGGAACTGGCGGTAGAAGGGCAGGAATCGGCGGTTCGGGTCGATCCATTGCGTCTGCTGGCGCTCGCCCAGGCGCTCGGAGGCGTCGGGGTGGCAGCGCCGCTCGAACAGCGGCTCCGGCAGAACCTGGATCTTGCCGTAGAGCGACAGCTCAGCGATGAACACCTTGTCCGAGCCGTAGAACGGCAGGTGCAGCCCGCTGTTGGCCATGTACTCGTGGCGCCAGACGCCGAAGATCTCGAAGTTCCAGTAGTTGTGCCGGACGATGCCGCGGAACCGGTCGACCGGCGTCTCGGCCATGTGCCAGGCCTGCTCGTCGAAGCCGTAGGCGAAGCCGTCGGGATCGACGTAGCGCTGGCGCTCCGGATCCCAGACCAGCGGGGCGCTGTGCTGGTCGATCAGCTTGGTCTGGCAGGTGGCGCCGGACAGGTCGGCGCGCGCCTCCAGCGTCGTGATCGTCTTCTCCAGGTAGCCCGGGCCGAGCAGGTCGTCATGAGCGTGCCATTTGAAGTACTTGCCCGTGGCCTGGTAGAAGGTGAAGTCGTAGTTTTTCGCCGCGCCCAGGTTCTGCGGCTGGCGGAAATAGCGCACCCGCGCGTCCCGCTCGGCGTAGCGGCGGCAGATCTCCCCCGTCTCGTCGGTCGAGTCGTTGTCGGAGATGATCAGCTCGAAATCGGTGAAGGACTGCCCGAGGATGCTGTCGAGGCATTCCTCGAGCAGGCGGGCGCCGTTGTAGACGGGCAGGCCGATCGAAAGCAGCGGCATCGGACGGTTCCTCGGCGGGTCGGTGGATCGCGGTCGCGGGCGATCCGGTGTCTCGGTCGTTGCGGACGGCTCGCGGAGGCCGCACCGCGGCTATGGCTCTGTCGTTGTCGGTCCAGACTATCCGGCGGCTCGGCCGGCTCAATCGCCCATAAGGCTAACCGGGCAATGCGTTCGGGGGGCGGCGTACCCCGTCTCCCTGCCAGTCCGGGTCCGCGGCGTCGGGCTCGCGCTGCCGCGCCCGCCGGCGCCCGCCGACAAGATTGCCGATGCGGTCGCCGACCATGCGGTCGATAGTGCGGATGGCCATGTCGAGCGCCACCACGATCAGCAGGTAGCGGAAGACGGAGAAGTAGGTGACGAGGTTGCTTTCCGTCGAAAGGTAGGAGCTGAACGCCATCGCGAGGGCGAAGATGATCAGCATCCGGTTGCCGATCAGCCGGATCATCGCCGCGGTGCCGAGGCCCAGCAGCAGGAACATCGCCGGGTAGATCAGCGCGCCCGCCCAGGTGAAGTCGGCATAGGCGCTGACGGCCGCCGACCAGGGGGCGTCCGTGCTCGGCAGGCCCGTGATCCGGGCCACGCGCTCCTCCGGATCGCCCCAGGCGAGCAGCATCTCCGTCTTCCCGGGCATGAGCACGCGCGGAATCGTCGTCACGAAGTCGACGACGATGTTCAGCCCGTACATCGCGTTCTCGGGGCGGAACGCGCGGATGATGTCGCCGAAGTAGCCGATGATGAAGAACCGGGTGCTCAGGTTCGTCGCCTGCATCTGGTCGATCAGTTCGGGCCGATAGACCATGACCTCCCAGGTCGACGTGAACAGGTCGGCCAGGGGCGGGCGGTAGCCGTTGATGTTGTGCACGCCGATGACGTAGCGCATCGCCAGGAAGAACTTCGACGCCTCGTTGACGACGACGAGCGCGACGGCGGCGAGGCCGCCCAGCTTCCACAGCGGCATGGCCCGGCGCCGGCCGAACAGGAAGAACGCGCCGGCGAGCACCAGGGAATAGAGCAGGGCGCGCCGGCCCTCGAGCAGGGACCAGAAGATCTGCTCGGGCAGCAGCGCCAAGGCGAGGACGAAGGCCACCGGGCCCGCGCCCTTCAGCCCGCGGCCGGCGAGGAAGGCGCAAAGCCCCATCAGGCCGCTCTGCAGGCCGGAGATCAGGGTCGCCAGGACCGGCACCTCGCCCCGGTCGCCCGTGACCACGCCCATGTAGGACCACTGGCCCGAGATCATGAGCTGGAACTGGATCAGCCCGATGGCGATAAAGAACAGCATCAGCCCGGGCGAGGTGTCCTCCTCGGCGCCGCGTACGCGGCTCCACAGCCCGCGCCAGGCGCGCGCCTCGACCGTCGAGGCCAGGACCAGCATCCAGTAGAAGGCCTGGATGAAGACGACCGGCCCCGCGATGTCGCCGACCAGGGTGACGTTGACGCCCGGATCGAAGGCGGAATGCTCGCTGCCGCGCTGGAACATGACCGCGGCCGTGCCGAGGCCGTAGCTCAGCATCGTGCCGACGGCCAGCACGTTGGTCAGCGCGAAGTAGATCTCCTTGAACCGGACGATGTTGAGCAACCGCGCCGCGGCGGCGCCGGACAGGACGACGAGGCCGAGCGTGGAGATCGTGTCCGAGGCGATGCTGAGCCCGATCGCGAAGACCAAGAGGCCGCAGAGCGTGAAGACGATCTCGGTCAGGAACATGCCGAAACCGGGGCGCGGGCGTGCGCCGTCCTCGGTCTCGGCCTGGGTGAACGTCATGACGGCCGTCCTTCCGCACGGGCGTCGACCCGTCGCGCGATGGGGCGCGGGGTCGAGGCCTGCGAGGATAGGCGGCGGCCGCGCGGCCGGGCAATCGACCGACCGCGAGCCTTACCGATGCGTCACCCGGCCGGCCCGGCCTATGTCTTCCGTGCCGGCCTGTTGCCCTTCGCGCGGGCGGCGGGCGCTCCGATGGGGTGGGGCACGCCCGATCAGGCGGCTTCGAGCAGGTGCAGGCTGAACAGGTCGTCGTCGTCGCGCCAGGTCGCCGCCGGCTCCCATCCCGCGGCTTCGGCCAGGGCGCGGAAACCGTCGATCGTGTACTTGTAGGAGTTCTCGGTGTGGATGCTCTCGCCCTCGGCGAAGGCGATCCGCGCGCCGTCGACGGCGACGATCTGGTCGGCGTCGCTGACCAGATGCATCTCCACCCGGCTCTGCTCGGGGTTCCAGCGGGCCTCGTGATGGAAGCGCGCCCGGTCGAAGGTCGCGCCGACCTCCCGGTTGATCCGATCGAGCAGATTGAGGTTGAACGCCGCCGTCACGCCCGCCGAGTCGTCGTAGGCGGCCTCCAGCACCTCGGCCGGCTTGACCAGGTCGATGCCGACGACGAAGGCCGCGCCGTCGCCCAGCGTTTCGCGCGCGCGAGCCAGGAAGGCCCGGGCCTCCGGCGGCTCGAAATTGCCGAGCGTCGAGCCCGGGAAGAAGCCGAGCCGGCGGCCCGGCGCCGGCGTCTCCGGCAGGACCATGGGCCGGGTATAGTCGGCGCAGACCGGCACGATCGGGATGCTCGGGTAGGCCTCGGCCAGCGTCTCGCAGGATTCCGTCAGGAACTCGCCCGAGATGTCGATGGCGATGTAGCTCGCCCGGTCGTCCAGGGCGTCGAGCAGCAGGCGGATCTTCTGGCTGGCGCCGCTGCCGAACTCGACGACCTCCGGACCGGGGCCCGCCGTGTCGGCGATCGCGCCCGCGTTCCGGGCGATCAGGCCGAGCTCCGTGCGGGTCGGGTAGTATTCCTCGACATCGCAGATCCGGTCGAACAGGCGCGATCCCTCCTCGTCGTAGAGGTATTTGCAGGGCAGGGTCTTGGGGGCGCCCGCCAAGCCCTCGCGCACGTCGCGGGCGAAGGCGTCGCGGTCGGGGGTCGAGACGACGGCCCCGTGATCGGCCCCGTGGTCGGCCTGGGGGCTCGGCGAATCCGGGCTGTCCGGAGTCATGAGGAGATTCCTTCGTCGGCCGCCAGGCGCAGACCCGCGACCTGCCAGCGCTGATGGGGATAGAAGAAGTTGCGATAGCTCGTCCGCACATGGTCTGCCGGCGTCAGGCAACAGCCGCCGCGCAGCACCTGCTGGGAGCACATGAACTTGCCGTTGTATTCACCAATCGCCCCGGCCGCCGGGCGGAAGCCGGGATAGGGCGAATAGGCGCTGGCGGTCCATTCCCACACGTCGCCGAACATCCGGCGCGGCGCGCCGGCCTGGCCCTCGATCGCCTCGCCGGCGGGCTCGTGGGCAGGCCGGGGCATCAGCGCGCCGGTGTCGAGCAGGTTGCCCGAGGGCCGGCAGCGGGCGGCCATGACCTCCCACTCCGCCTCGGTCGGCAGCCGGGCGCCGGCCCAGCGCGCGAAGGCGTCGGCCTCGTAGTAGCTGACATGGCTGACCGGTGCCGCGAGGTCGAGCGGGATCGGCCCGCGCAGGGTCATCCGGGTCCAGGCGCCGTCGCGCCGCTCCCAATACAGAGGGGCCGTCCAGCCCTGCTCGCACACCGTCTGCCAGCCGTCGGACAGCCACAGAGTCGCCGTCTCGTACCCGCCGTCCTCGATGAAGGCGAGCCAGTCGAGATTGGTCACCGGCCGGTCGGCGAGGCGGAACGGCTCGAGCCAGACCTTGTGACGCGGCCGCTCGTTGTCGAAGGCGAAGCCGTCCGCGCTCCTCTCCGGGTCGAAGCCGATCTCGACGAGGCCGCCGGGATGGTCGATCCAGCCGACCGCGTCGGGCAGCGCGCCCTCGGCCCCGGCGGCGTCGCCCGGCGGCGGCGCGCCCGCCAGGTCGGCGTAGGCCGGGCGCAGCGGGTTGCAAGAGAACGCGTGCAGGATGTCCATGAGCAGCAGTTCCTGGTGCTGCTGCTCATGATGCAGCCCGAGCACGATCAGCGGCGCCGCGCGACGCCAGACCGAGTCCGGCGCGGTCTCGGCCAGGGCGTGCATGCCGGCGTCGACATGGGCGCGATAGGCCGCGATCTCGCCGTCGTCGGGCCGGGTCAGCAGGCCCCGCTGCGGGCGCGGGTGCCGCTCGCCCAGGCTCTCGTAATAGGAGTTGAAGAGGTAGGCGTAGGCAGGGTCGAAGGCGGTGTAGCCCGGCGCCAGCGCTTCCAGGATCACCGTTTCGAAGAACCAGGTGACATGGGCGAGGTGCCACTTGGTGGGGCTCGCGTCCGGCATCGACTGGACGACGCGATCGGCCGGGGAGAGCGGGGCGGCGAGGCGCTCCGACAAGGCCCTCGCCGCGTCGTATCGCGCGATCAACTCGGCGCGGTCCGACGGATGGGCCGATCCTGTCGGGCCGGCGGGGGCGGCACGGCTGTCGGGCATGAATATCCTCCCGAAGACGGTCTCGGCGCCGAGCGACGACGCGCATCCGAGCCGGCGACGAATGCCGCCGCCGCTCGTCGACCGCCGGCATGATCGTCAAAGTAGTGTCGCGCGCCTGATGCGTAAACGCGACAATGCCGCGCTTATGAAACGGATTGACCCAATATGTTGCGTATTCACCGCAAGCTGGGCGTCCTCGCCCATCCCGAAGCCGGCCGGCATCGTCGTCCGATGGCGGATCAACGCGTCGGATGGCCGATCGTCGGGTCCCGAGTGGCATAGTCGCCTGTTTACCCGGGCGCTTCCCGCACGGGTCGCCCGCGTTGCCGTAAGAGTCGTAGGGGAATGGCGGCCCGGCTCTGTACGGTTCTTGCCATGCAAAAGACCCGGGACGACATCATCGATCCTCGATCGGACGCGGCGGCGGGTCCGGCATCCGGCATCGGACGGCGCCGTCTTCTGGCCGCGGGTGCGGCGATCGGTCTCGGAGCGCTCGCGCCGACGGGAGCCCGGGCTGGCGGAGACTTCGGCGAGGCGCTGGCCGACAGCGGCGTGAGCCTGGAGCCGGGCGCGCAGCGCCAGCTCGTCCCCTCCGGACTGGCGCCGGAGCGCACCGGCCTCGACCCGACGCCGAAGCTGGCGCCCGAGCGCACGATTCGCGATCTACGCCAGATGCTGGCCGAGCGGTCGGGCCGGCGCACCGTCAAGGTCTTCAACGCCCACACCAACGAATCGCTGCGCGCCACCTACTTCGCCGACGGCACCTACCGGGAGGACGAGCTGGCGCGCCTCGACCATTTCTTCCGGGACTGGCGCGCCCAGGCCATGGTGCGCATGGACCCCGACGCTATCGACATCATCGCCTCGCTCCAGGCACTGGCGGAGACGGAGACGCCGCTCGTCATCCTGTCGGGCTACCGGACGCGCCGGACCAACCAGATGCTGGCCAACCGCTACGACGGCGTGGCCGCCAACAGCTTTCACATGCGCGGCATGGCGATCGACCTGACCCTGCCGGGCTATTCGGTGGAGGGGCTGTGGCGCAACGCGCTGGCGCTCGGGCGCGGCGGGGTCGGCTACTACCCGGAGAACGGCTTCATCCACGTCGACAGCGGGCCGGTCCGGCGCTGGAGCTGAGTTCCGCCGCCCGGCCCGGGCCGTTCGCGAGGCCGGATCGTCTCCGACCCGTACCCGATAGACAGGCGCCGGCCGTTCCGGATGGACTCCCGGATTAACCGGATTGTGCCACCATCGGTAAGCGGCGCGGCGTGGTAGCGTGCTCTCCGTCGCGTGATCTTTCGGGGTGTCGCGCCCCGGCTCGGAGGCGGAGATGCTGCGCGTATTGGCGATCCTGGCGGTCGTGGCGATCGGTGGTGCCGGCGCCCTGGTGGCGGCCGAGACCCTCGCCGACAACGATCCGGTGACCATCGACGTCACGCGCTTCGGCGCGAAGGGCGACGGCACGACCAACGACGTCGCGGCCTTCGAGGCCGCGCTCGCATGGCTCGACGAGGCCGGCGGCGGCGTGCTGCACGTTCCCGAAGGCGACTACCGCATCGCCTTCACCAGCGAGGATCCGCGCGACGACGTCCTGCGGGTGCCCTCGCGCACCAAAATCGCGGGCGCGCCCGGCGCCACGATCCGCTGGGACTACACCGGCCTGCCGCTGTTCCTGTTCGACCGGACCGAGAAGTCGGGCCTGCGCGATTTGTCCTTCGTCTGGACCGGGGAGGCGGGGACGCTCGAGCGCTATCCGGGCCGGACCTATGCCTTCAACTGCGAGGACGTTCTGGCCCATTTCGAGATTCCGGCCGAGTGCTTTCCGAACTACGAGCTCGCCACGTGGATCCTGACCACGGGCGCGCGGAGCTCGACCTTCGAGAACCTGACCTTCGAGAGCGCGACCCGGGACAACGCCCACGCCTTCGCCTACGCCATCGTGCTCAAGCCCCTGGCCGACGCCGATCCGGTGCCGGGCAACGTGGTGCGCAACATCCGCCTGCGCGACTTCCATACCGGCGTCCTGGCGGTGGCGCAGCGCGACCTCGTGATCTCCGGCATCGATGCCGACCGGCGGGCGACCAACGACGTGATCGGGTCGGGGCATGTCGCCTACATCTCCGACGACGGTAACCGGTCGACGAGCCGCGGCGTGCTGATCGAGAACATCGTCGAGGGCGACGCGCCCTACGCCCCGGACCTTGCCACGCTGTCGATCAAGGGAATCAAGGGCGGCACCGTGCGCGACGTGGTCACGCGCCACCCGGGCGGGCTGATCCAGTCGATCAAGATGCTCGAGGACGTGACCTTCGAGAACCTGCGCTGGGAGAGCGACACCGAGTCGACGCCGGCTTCGGTGATCTACATCGTGCCCTCCGAGGTGCGCGACATCACCTTCCGCGACATCGAGATCGTCGCGCCGCGCTGCAACTGCACGATCCTGTCCAACGCCGGCACGCCGGAGGAACACCGCGAGATCCGCATCGACGGCCTCTATGTCGAGCGCGCGGCGACCGAGCCGATGTCGAACCTGATGTACCTCGCCATCGACGACAGCCGGCTGGAGGACATCGTCTTCAAGCCGACGGCCTACGACCCGGCCTCGAACTTCTCGCTCGTCGATTTCCGGGAAGGCGCCGACGGCAACACGGTCACCGGCGCGGTGATCGGTCCGCTCGCGATGCCGGAGATGGTGCGGGTCAACGGCGATCCGGGCACCGACAACCGCGGCGACGTCGTCCTCGATCGGGATCGCACGCGGCTCAACTGACCGCCCCGCGCTTGCCAGGGCGTCCCCGCGGTGCTACGCCCCTTGCATGCATGGGAATGAGCTTTCGTCTCCCGGGGCGTGTACCGCCCGGCCCGCGCCGCGCGTCGCCCATGTCATGGACGGGCGCTGCGCGGAGGCCGTGGCAGACGGCGCGGCCAAGACGGTGCGCCATCTGGCGGCGCTGCGCGCGGCGTCGGGCGCGTCGGTGGCCGTCTTCGCCGCCGGGGACGGGCCGGCCGACGCCATCCCGGGCTGCGCCGTCCACCAGTTCCGTCGAGGTCATCCCGGGGCGGTCGCCCTGCCGCCGGGGCTCGAGGTCGCGCTGCGCCTCTTCCGGCCGGACATCGTGCATCTCCACGGCGCGACCGTTCCGTGGTGCCTGCGGCTCGCCGACCGACTGGCCGCCACCGGAATCCCCTATGCCGTCAGCCTGCACGGCAATCTGGCGGCACCGCTGATCGCCCGGGCGCCGTGCCGCAAGGCGCTGCACCACATCCTGCAGATCCGCCCGACCCTGAACGCCGCCGCCTTTCTGCACAGCGTCGGCGACGGGGCGGACGCGCGTGCTGCCGGTCTTCACGCGCCCATCGTCGAGGCGCGCAACGGCGTCCGGCTGCCGGATCCCGATCCGGCGCGGGAGGCGGCCCGGCGGCGCTGGCGCGACCGCCTCGGTCCCGGCCGGCACCTGTTGGCGCTGGGCCGGCTCGACATCCATCACAAGGGACTCGACCTGCTGGTCGCGGCCTGGGCCGCAGTCCGGCGCGGGCCGGGTCTGCTGGTGATCGCCGGTCCCGGCGGTGCCGCGGCCCGGGTGCGGCTGGCGGAGGCCGCGGCGCGCGCCGGCGTGCCGGGCGCGATCCTGATGCCCGGCCCGGTTCACGGGGCGGAGCGCGACGGCCTGCTCGCCGCCGTCGACGCGGTGGTCCAGGCGTCGCGATGGGAAGCCGGCCTATGCCACACGGTCCTGGAGGCGGCCGCCTTCGCGCGACCGCTGCTCGTCACCGAGCCGGTGGATCGGAGCGGGCATCTGCGGGCCTGCGGCGCCGGGCTCGTCGTGCCGGCAACGGTTGCCGGGCTGACGGCCGGACTCGCCGCCCTGGCCGCCGCCACGCCGGCGGAGCTCGACATGCTGGGCGACCGGGCGCGCTGCCTCGTGCGCCGTGCCTATCGCTGGCCGGAGACCGACGCCCGTCTCGCGGAGGCCTATGCCCGCGCCGTCATGGGCCGCGCACCCGGCGAGGGCGAGGTCGAGGCGGTGGCCCTGTCGGCGTCAGACGGCGTTGGCGCCGGGCCGGCCGCCGGTGATGTCGGGCTTGCTGGCGCTCGACCGACCTACGGGTCGTGGTGAGCGCCTACGGAAACCGGGAAGCCCGGATCAGCGGGCCGGGCGGGCCCAGGGGGAGGAGGAGGGGTGGCGGAGCATCGCCCCGCGGCGGGCGACGGTCGCCGGCAGCGGCGCGCCCGAGCCGAAGCGGATCATGCGGCCGACAAGGATGCCGACGGGCAGGGACAGCATGAACCATCCGGCCAGGACCCAAAGCACAATCGTCATCGCGTCGCCTCCCGCACTCGGCGAAGCCTTGCGACCACATCCGGATGGCCCCGGAGCTCGCGGCTTCCTCGACGCTTATCGTTGCGGAAGGACGTTAACAGACGATTGACGCGGAGGGGAACCCGCAATGTTCCCTATCGGAGCAAACGTGGTACGCCAAGATTCTGTCGCGATCGGCGGCCCACCGGCGGCGCCGAGGAGCGACTCAGGCGCTGTCGCGCCGCCGCGCGGCCGGGCTCAGCCGCTGCCGGGCGGCGTCGGCCAGCCGGTCCGGCGTGATCGCCCGGATGCACATCTTGTCGTAATCGGGGCAGGTGTCGAGCTGGCAGCCGAAGCACGGCGTTCGGTGGTAGAGCACCGTGTGGTCGGGCCCCTGCGGGAACCAGACGCCCGGCAGGTTGCGCGCGGCGAAGACGACCGCGGTCGGCGTGCCCACGGCGGCGGCCAGGTGCATCGGCCCGCCGTCATTGCCCAGGAACAGGTCGGCCCCGGCCATCACGGCGGCGCTCGCGCGCGGGCTCAGCCGGCCGCAGAGATCGAGGCTCGGCCCCGGCCAGGCCTCGGCCACGCGTGCCGACCGTTCGGCGTCGTCGGGCGCGCCGACGAAGACGAGGCCGAGCCCCGGGTGCTCCCGCCCGATGCGGCCCAGCGCCCGGGTCCAGTTCGCCTCCTCCCAGTCCTTGACCGGGATCTTGGAGCCGACGCAGGCGGCCACGAACCGTCCCGCCCCGGGCCAGCCGGCGAGCGCCGCCCGGGCCTCGGCGCGCTCCTCGTCGGTCAAGGCCAGGTCCCAGCTCGCCGGATCCTGGAGCCGGGCGTCGCCCAGGCTCTCCAGGCAGCGGGCGAGCCGCGCCGCCTCCGGCTCGAAGCGCTCGGTCACGGGATCGTAGCGGTAGGTCTGCCGCGCCCGCGTGACCGGCGCGCCGATCACCTTCGGCACGCCGCAGGCATGGAAGAAGGCGACGTCACGCCAGGCGGCCTTCAGGCCCCGCTTCTCGGCCAGGTAAATCAGCGCGTCGGGGCGGAAGGCCCGGATCTCCTTGCGCAGGGCCATCAGCGGCGCCAGTCCGCGCTCGCCCTTGCGGTAGTCGATGGCACCGTGGACCAGGCCCGTGCCGGCGAGCATACCGGCGACCGGCGATTCGCGCCCGCTGCCGGGGAAGGTGGTCAGCAGTCTCCGCTCGGCATCGGGAAAGGCCCGCGCGATCAGGCGCAGGGCGGGCAGGGCGACGACCGTGTCGCCGATGCTGCCCAGCCGGTAGATCAGGATCCGCCGGCTCATCGTCCAGCCCCCGCGCGCCGCTCCAACGGCGGCGCCTCGGCGTGCCGGTCATCGGCGCCGTTCGGGCGATGGCGTTCGGCGATCGCCGCGACGGTCGCCCGGGCGCGCTCGGCCAGCGTGTCGGCGAGGTCGGGGAACAGGGCGCCGATCGCCGCCGCCAGACGCTCGTCGTTGGAATAGCCCGAGGTCATGGCGCGGCGCCACCCGGCCTCGGCGACCGCCTCGCGGCCGGCCGGGTCGGCGAGCCAGCGGCGGATCCTGGCGGCCAGGTCCTCGGCGCCGTCGAAGAAGACGGCCTCGCGATCCTCCTCGAACAGCGCCTCGTGGCCCTCGGTGCGCTCGGCCATCAGGAAGCCCCGCGTCGCCGCGATCTCGAAGCTGCGATGGGCGTAGGGATCGAGGTTGGAATGGGTCACGAAGCTCAGGCAGATCCTGGAGCGCCACATCGTCTCGCGATAGGCGTCGCCCCAGACCGGGCCGCGCACGCCCAGCGCCGCGGCCGCCCCGGCGCCCAGCCGCCGCTCCCAGCGCGGGCCGTAAAGCGCGACGCTCAGCCCGTGCTTTTCGATCAGCGCGCGAATCACCGCGGGGCGGTTGTCGTAGGGCGAGCCGATGAAGGTCACGTCCTCGGTCCGGTCGGCGTCGGACCAGCCGGCGGGCGGTGGGTGGTTGACCGTCGGCTCGAAGGCGAAGGGCATCAGTTCGACCCGCCGCGCGCCTCGCCGGGCGAAGTCCTCGAGGCTCGAGTCGCGCGGCACGAACCAGGCATCGTAGTCGGGCAGCGCGGCGACCACGTGGCGCCAGCCCGGCTCGCCCATCCGGCCGAACGGATTGTCGCAGATGTACTGGGCCGTCACGGCGCCGGTTTCCCGCGCCGCGCGGATCGTCGCGGGGCGCAGCGCCAGGGCCTTGTCGCACCACACCAAGTCGTAGCGGCCGGCCGTCACCCGGTCGAGGAAGGCGCGGTTGGCGCGCTCGATGACCGGGCCTGTCTGCAGGCGCCGGCGCACGACGTTGGCGATCCGGCCGCCGCCCCGGGTCTCCGCCTCCAGGTCGAAGGGCGTGACGGAAAGTCCCAGCCGCTCCATCGCAGCGCGGCGGTGGGAGCAGGTGCCGTTCGGGTCGGTCGACCCGACATAGAGCACGGAAAGGGGCATCGGCGCGGCCTCCGGCCGACCCTCGGATCGGCGGTATCGGCGTGTCTCGGTATGGTGTCAGGACGCTTACCTTCGGCGCGCCGGGGCACGAGGGTCAACGACACGGAAGGGTCATGCCCCGTTGCGCCGCGCGGCTGCCCGGCGGGTCGTCGACGGTCCGGAAGAGGCCGCGCCGGGCCGGTTCGAAAGGGGTGTCTCGCTTTTGCGCGCCTGACGGGACGGGGGCTGTCCGGCTATATCGGAAGACGCGGGCGCCCGACCCGGTTCATAGAGTTGGTGTCCCGATTCACGCTCCGTGCGCTGTCGCGCACTTCGCGATCGGAACACCGGGGCGTCACATCGACGGGGGTTTCATGCGCAATCCGGCCGCCAAGATGTCCAAGGCCCTGCGCCTCGCGCGCGTCGCGCGGTGGCGCGCGGCGTTGCGCCACGGGGTCGCGGCGACGATCGAGCACGACGCGCTCGCCCGGCTCGACCCGGCGCCGCGCACGGTCGTGGATATCGGCGCCAATCGCGGCCAGTTCGCCGTCTTCGCGGCGGAGCTGTTTCCCGAGGCGACGATCCACGCCTTCGAGCCCCTGGCCGAGCCGGCCGACCGGTTCGCGCGGGTGTTCCGGGGCGAGTCGCGCGTCCACCTCCATCGCGCCGCCCTCGGGCCGGAATCGGGCCGGGCCGCCATCCATGTCTCGGCGCGGGCGGATTCCTCCTCCCTGCTGCCGATCACCGAGCGCCAGACGGCCGTCTTCCCCGGCACGCAGGAGGTGGCGACGCAGGAGATCGCGGTCGCCACGCTGGGCGATCATCTGCGCGCGGAGGATCTGCGCGCGCCGGCGCTGCTCAAGATCGACGTCCAGGGCTTCGAGCGCCAGGCGATCGAGGGCTGCGGCGCGTTGCTCGACGCCTTCGACCACGTCTATATCGAATGCTCCTTCGTCGAGCTCTACGCCGGTCAGGCGCTGGCCGACGAGATCGTGGGCCTGCTGCGCGGTCGCGGCTTCGCGCTCGCCGGCATCCACAACCCGACCTTCGGCAAGGACGGCGAGGCCATCCAGGCCGATTTCCTGTTCCGCCGGGCGGCGGCCCGCGCGCCGAGCCTCTCGGTCGTCGGCGCCGAGGCCGTCCGTACCGCTCCCTGACCGCCGCCGCGGCGCCCGAGGGCCTGCGGCCGAGCCCCCCTCGCGACAGAGACCCGGTCATGGCAGACACCGTCGTTCTCTACCTGACCCACTTCATCGACGATCAGGTGATCGCCGAGGTCGCGCGCCTGCGCGCCGAATGCGGCGACGCCTATGACGTGCGCATCCTGCTCAACATCAACGACGATCACGACCCGGACCCGGACCGCGCGGTGCCGGCGACGGTGATCACCGAGACGGACCGGCGCGCGCTGCCCTATCCGTCGAGGAATTCGGGCCGGTACGACTCGACCCAGCCGGGAGGGCCGGACCTGGCGATGCTCGCCTTCCGTGCGCGCCATCCGCATTACAAGCACTACTGGCTGATAGAGTACGACGTCCGCTTCACCGGCGACTGGCGCGCGCTGTTCGACCATTTCGCCGACGACGACGCGGCGCTGCTGGCGACGACGCTGCACCACCACGCCACCAATCCGCGCTGGCATCACTGGCGCTCGATCGCGATCCCGCAGGCCACCCTGGCCGAGGGCGGCGAGCCGCGGCGGATCCGGGGCTTCTTCCCGTTCTACCGGCTGTCGGCGGAGGGGGCGGAATGCCTCGACTCGGCGATGCGCGCGGGCTGGGACGGGATCTACGAGGTCACCTGGCCGACCATCCTGGCCCATGCCGGCCTCGTCATCGAGGATATCGGCGGCGACGGCCCGTTCGTGCGGCCGGAGAACGTCAACCGCTTCTACCAGAACAACCCCGGCATCGACACGCTGGCCCCGGGCACCTTCGTCTATCGCCCGATGCTGCGCCGCGTGCGCGAGACCGCCCGGGCCGCGTTGTGGCACCCGGTCAAGAAGCACAAGCACAACCACCCGCTCTACGCCGCCGCCCGCGGCCTCTACCGCTTCGCCTGGCCCCGGGAGACCTGAGCCGGGGGGACGGGGCGTGGCCGAGACCGGCTTCCGGTCCCGCGCCCCGACGTGGCTGGCTGCTTTCGTTCGTTTTTACTCGTCATCCCCGCGAAAGCGGGTATCCAGGCGGCCCTCGGCGTCAGCGGTGCGTGGCCGCCGCGTTAAAATGGCATTCGGGATCAGGCGCCTATGGATCCCCGCTTTCGCGGGGATGACGTTTGGCGGGGCGCCGGAAGACTGATCGAAAGTCGGCGACGGGGTCCGGGGCCGTTGCGCACCGCTGCGCGGTGGGCAACCTACGGCACGGAGAGGCGGTTGACGCCGCCCCTCACGCGTTCTTCGGGCGGGCGAGGCGGTCGCGCAGGGTGGCGTAGAGCCACTCGCGCTGGGTCTTGGTGGTGACGATGAACAGGGTCGGCGGCCCGGCGATCACGCCCCAGACGACTCCCAGCGCGATCAGGCCCACCAGCCCCTCGGGCTGCAACACCATCGCTGCCGCCTGGGCGACGCCGAAGCTGACCGCGAAGGCGCCGGCGGTGACGCCGTAGCCAAGGCCCAGATAGACCGGCAGCGGCGTGCCGATGATCCGGCTCGAGCGGTGGGAGACGTAGAGCCCGACCGACAGGAACTCGCCGATCGCCAGCGCCAGGGCGGCGCCGGCCGGGCCCATCGGCGGGATCAGAAGGAAGCACAGGCCGAGCCCGATCGCCGCCCAGCCGCCATAGGCCACGGTCATAGGCAGCGGCTCGTTGGTGTAGTGGAACATGGACATGCCGGCCTGGGCCGGCACCGAGGCCATGATCCCGACCAGCAGGATGCCGAAGAGCAGCCCGTCATGGGCCACCTCGCCGCCGGTCCACACGCCGATGAAAGGCCCGGCGGCGACCCAGACGATCCCGGCCATGCAACCCGACAGCCCGCCCAGCACCCGCGCCACGTTCATGTAGAGCCGGCGCAGGGCGACCGTGTCGCCCTGGGCGCGCTGGCGCGACATCTCCACGCCGGTGACGTGGCTCAGATTCATGACGAGCTGGCGGCCGAGCCCGGACAGGGTCTTGGAGACCTTGTAGGTCACGACGCCGCCGGGACCCGCGGCCAGCAGACCGAGGATGATGACCGGCCCGTTGTTGATGGCGTTCTGGGCCATCGGATGGACCATGTAGAGCGAGCCCTTGCGCGCCGTCTCGATCAACTCGGTCCGGTTGGGCAGGGCCAGCGCGAAGTGGATCCCCTCGAACCGGCGGCGCAGGTCGATCACCGTGATCGCCCAGCCGAACACCCAGCCGGCGAGCTGGGTCGCCGCCACGATGACCGGCGAGGCGCCGGCGAGCAGGGCGAGCGCCATGGCGATCAGCGTGACCAGGTTGAACAGCGTGCCGATCATGACGCCGCGGGCGTATTCGCCGCGCGCGCGATAGAGGCCGTGGACGACCCCGTGCGGGATCATCATCAAGGCGCCCAGGCACAGCAGCATCAGCGTGACGACCGCCTCGCCGCTGGTCATGGCGGCCTCGGCTCGCAGCGTCGCCGGCCAGTCCACGATCACGGTCGACAGGCCCAGGATCGCGATCGCCGCGACGACGACGGTCGCGTAGATTCCCAGCGAGACCTTCATGATCCGGTCGACGCCGGCCTTGTCGCCGCGCGCCCAGCCCATGGCGATCAGGTTCTGGAAATAGGGCTGCATGCCGAAGTCGAGCGCGCTCAGGAACATCGCGGCCGCGGCGAGGATCAGCCAGTCCTCGTAGACGCCGACGCCCCAGGCCCGGATGAACAGCGAGACCATGACCAACTGCTGGCCGATCTGGACCGCGATCTCGACGCCGCGCGCGCCGAATCCGGCGAGAAGCCGGCTCTTCAGGCCGGCGCGCGCCTCGGCGGCGAGGCGGTCGAGATCGGGGGAATCGGAAGGATCGGCCATGGCCGGTCGGGTCCTCGGACGGGGCGCGGGCGGGCGCGGCGACGGCCGGCCTCTGGCGCGCTCGAAGCCGTGAGAGTAGGACTCGCCGCCGCGCCGCGGCAACGAACACAATGGGCGGATGGCTGCCCCATCCGGGGGATCGAGGATGCCCCGAGGGCGGACACGCTGCCGCCGCCCGCGCCACCGCGAGCGGGCTGGTCGCGGCGGGGTCCCGCAAGGGCCGCCGGCTTTGCCTTTTGCACCATCGGCCTCGCCCGGCCGGCTCGGTCATGATCGGCGTCGCCGGTCCCGCCGCGAGCGGGATCGATCCCGCTGACGTCAAGACGAGAGGCCGATCGCCATGTGCGGCATCACCGCCCTGTTCGCCTACGGCTCCGCCGCGCCGCCGGTCGACGACGGCGAGGTGATCGCCATGCGCGACGCCATGACGTCGCGCGGTCCCGACGACGCCGGCGCGTGGCGGTCCGAGGACGGGCGGGTCGGCCTCGGCCACCGCCGCCTGGCGATCATCGATCTCTCCGCCGCCGGCCATCAGCCGATGCATACGGCCGACGGCCGGCTGTCGATCGTCTTCAACGGCGAAATCTACAACTATCGCGAACTGCGGCGGGAGCTGGCGCAGCGCGGCTGCGCCTTCCGCTCCGACAGCGACACCGAGGTGCTGCTGCATCTCTATGCGCTCGAGGGGGCGGCCATGGTCTCGCGCCTGCGCGGCATGTTCGCCTTCGCGCTGTGGGACGCGGACAAGCGCGGCCTGCTGCTCGCCCGCGACCCGTTCGGGATCAAGCCGCTCTACTACGCCGACGACGGCGCCAGCCTGCGCGTGGCGAGCCAGGTCTCCGCGCTCGCCGCCGGCGGCCGGATCGATACCCGACCGGACCCGGCGGGCCATGTCGGCTTCTTCCTCTGGGGCTACGTGCCCGAGCCGCACACGATCTACCGCGGCGTCCGGGCGCTGCCGGCCGGGTCGACATTGTGGATCGACGAGGCCGGCGCCCGGTCGCCGGCGACCTACTGGTCGGTGACCGAGCGGATCGCCGAGGCGGAGGCACGGGCCGCCGAGCACCCGGTCGACGCCGACACCGCCCACGCGATGCTGCGCACGGCCCTGCTCGACAGCGTGCGCCACCACATGATCGCGGACGTGCCGGTGGGCGTGTTCCTGTCGGCCGGGCTCGACTCCGCGACGCTGGCGGCGCTGGCCGCGGAATGCGGCGGCGGGGTGGAGACCTTCACCCTCGGCTTCGACGAATACATCGGCCGCCCGGAAGACGAGGTCGGCCTTGCCGAGACGACGGCGGAGAGCCTGGGCACGCGCCACCGCACCCGGCGGGTGCGCGCGGCCGATTTCCGGGCCGAGTTCGACGCCCTCCTCGGCGCCATGGACCAGCCCTCGATCGACGGGCCGAACACCTATTTCGTCGCCAAGGCGGCCAGCGAGGCGGGCCTGAAGGTCGCGCTCTCCGGCCTCGGCGGCGACGAGCTCTTCGGCACCTATCCGAGCTACTCGCAGATCCCGAAGCTGCGCCGCGGTCTCGGGCCGCTCGCCGCCGTGCCGGGCCTGGGCCGCGGCTTCCGGGCCGTCGCGGGTTCGACGCTGGCGCGCATGACCTCGCCGAAATACGCCGGCCTGCTCGAATACGCCGGCAGCGACGGCGACGCCTATCTGCTGCGCCGCGGCCTGTTCATGCCGTGGGAGCTGCCCGAGGTGCTCGACGGCGAGATGGTGCGCGAGGGCTGGGCCGCGCTCGACATGCGCGCGCGGCTGGCCGCCACCACCGGCGGGCTGACGACGCCGCACGGCCGGATCATGGCGCTGGAGACGAGCTGGTACATGCGCAACCAGCTGCTGCGCGACGCCGACTGGGCGAGCATGGCCCATTCGCTGGAGCTGCGCGTGCCGCTGGTCGACCCGACGCTGTTCGCCGCGCTGGCGCCTGTGCTCGTCGGCCGGTCCAAGCCCGCCAAGCGCGACATGGCGCTGACGCCGCGTTTCGCCCTGCCGGCCGAGGTGCTCGACCGGCCCAAGACCGGGTTCATGATTCCCGTGCGCGAGTGGATCGAGCCCGCCGTCGGCACCGGCGAGCGGGGCCTGCGCGGCTGGGCCCGCACGGTCTACGAGCTCGGCACCGGCCGCCGCGCCGCCGCCCCCGACCGCGACGCCCGCCCGACCCCCGTCGCCGGCGCGGCGTGAAGGGGGGCAGAGCCGGCCCGTCCGGATACGTTGGGTAGGTTGCCCAGCGCCGTCAGGCGCTGCGCAACGGCTCCGACGGGGCCGTCGCGCACCGCTTCGCGGTGGGCGACCTACGATTTGCGCCTTGCGTGACGATAAGGTGGCCGCCCGGCTACCGCCGCTCGCGCAGCTCCCGCGTCTTCAGGCCGATCTGCCAGAAATAGACGCCGCGGGCGACGGCGAAGTGGAAGCCGGCGCGGCCGTCGAGGAAGCCGAGATTGAAGACGTAGCTGTCGAGGAAGGCCAGCAGGCCCTTCATCGGCATCCGGTCGAAGGCACGCTTGAGCCAGGCCCGGACCGGGAGCTGGGCTTCCTTCGCCGTGTCGAGTGCGCCCTTGAGGCGGATCGTGGCTTCCCAGTCGCTGTAGCGGTTGTGCCGGTCGAAGTAGTGGAACAGGCTGTCGTGGTCGGCGTGCAGCATGCGCGCCTCGAGGACGCCCGTCGTGCCGTCGATGACCGGCTGGTAGTGGCCCTCGACTTCCCACATGTTCTGGGCGTCGAGGTCGTCATAGGGCTCGAATCGGCCGCGCGTCCGGTCCATCAGCACGAGCTTGAAGACCTGGCGGCCGTGGCGCAGCACCCGGCCTAGGAAGACGTAGTCGTAGCCGACGAAGTAGCCGGCATGCGCCGGGCCGCCTGACCGCGCCAGCAGGGCGCGGATCTCCGCGGCGACGGTCGGGCCGACCTCCTCGTCGGCATCGACGTAGATCACCCAGTCGTGCCGGAAGGGCAGGTTTTCCAGGCACCACTGCTTCTTTTTCGGGTAGCGCCCATTCCAGCGAAAGTCGACCACTTCCGCACCGTGCTCGGCGGCGATGGCGTTGGTCCGGTCGGTGCTGCCGGAGTCGACGACGAAGACCTGGTCGAACTCGGCGACCGAGCGCAGGCACTTCGCGATATTCGCCTCCTCGTTCTTGGTCATGACGATGACCGAGACGGGGATGGCGTCGGCGCGCGGCACGGCCGGCGTGTCGCCGCCCGGGGATCCCGACGGGGCCTCGCGGTCGCGGCGGTCGTCGGCGGGCGCGTCGGCCCGGGCGAGGGCGGCGGTCGGAGAAGCGGGCATGGCTCTCAGCGTCCGGAAGGATAGGGCGGCGCGTCGGGGTGGGCGGTGCGGCGCGCAGCGTACATCTCCGCCTCGAAACGCACGAGTATGGCGTCGATGTCGAGCTCGCCCAGCGCGTGGCGCCGGGCTGCCTCGCCGGCCGCGGCGCGGCGCTCCGGCGAATCGGCCAGGTCCTCGATCGCCTTGGCGAAGGCCTCCGCGTCGCCCGGCGGGGTGACCGTGCCCGCGTCGGCGATCTCGCGCGCCAGGCCGGTGTCCGGGAACGCCGTGGCCACCACCGGCCGGCCCGAGGCCATGATGCCGGTCAGCTTGGACGGCAGCACCAGGTCGGCGGCGTCGGCGCGCTGGGGCAGGAGATGGATGTCGGCGAGATTGAGCAGCTCGTTCAGGCGCTCGAGCGGCTGCATCGGCAGGAACCGGATATTGGCCAGGCCGGCCGCCTCGGCCTCCAGCTCGGCCCGTCCCGGGCCCGCGCCGGCGAGGACGAAGACCAGATCCCGACGATGGGCGAGGCGCGAGGCCGCCCGGATCAGGATCGGCAGGCCCTGCTTGGTCGCCATGTTGCCGGCATAGAGCGCGACCTTGGTGCCCGGCGCCAGGCCCAGCTCGGCCCGCAGCGCGCTCGGCCGGTCGAGCGGGGCGATCCGGTTCGTGTCGATCCAGTTGCGCATGATCATCGTGCGCCCCGGGTCGACGCCCTTGGTGTGCAGCAGGTTGAGCATCTGCGGCGAGATCGTCGAGACGCGATCGAAACCGCGCATCAGCCGGCGCTCGGTCTCGAGCGCCAGGCGGTGGCGCAGCCCGCCGCCCAGCAGGCCGAGCGCGAAGGCCGCGTCGACCTCGAAATCCTGCAGGTGCAGCCAGGAGACCGCACCGGCGAGCTTGGCCGCCGCAAGCGAGAAGGGCGCGGCGATCAACGCGGGCGCCACGGTCCAGACGACGTCCGGCCGCCAGGCAAGGCCGCGCGCCAACACGCCCGGCGCGCTCGACGCGGCGAAGGAGGCGAGATGGGTGAGCCGGGCCAGGCCGGTCGGGTTCGACGGGACCCAGAGCGGGTAGCGCCGCACCTCGACCCCGTTGATCCGCTCGCGCCGCAAACTCCAGGAGGAGTATCCCTCGCCGATCGCCCAGGCGGGATAGTAGGGCGGCGCGGTAACGACGCGGACCTGGTGGCCGCGCGCGGCCAGCCACTCGCACATCTCGGTGGTGTATTTCGGAATGCCGATCAGGTCCGGGGCATAGTTGAGCCCGTGGACGAGCAGGCGCAGCGGCCGTTCCGTTCGACACTCCTGGGCGGCGCTGTCCATCAACCGACGCACTCCGATGCAACTCTGTCCGGGACGGGCGACCGCTGCGAGCGGCGCGGCGACGATCGGGCCGCCATGCCCGCCTCACGGTCGAAAAAGCGAACAGCCGGACGCTATCACCGGGCGTCCCTGGCGCTTTAGCGTGCAAAGGTGACAACCCGGGCTTCTTTCGTGGTCCGAGAGCGGCGATGCATCGCTCGATACACCATGGTATCGTCGGAGAGTGTCGCGGCTGACCGCGGCGTCGGCGGCTCGACCGTCGGAAATCGGGGCGGGCCCCTTCCGTGGGGCGCGTCGGGGAGGGCTCGAGGCTCCCTTTCGATCGAGGAGGTGCCGATTCCGGATCCGGCGGCGCCACGCCGTCGGGGTAGGGGGAAGCCCTATAAGGGGTAAGTCTTTGAGCACCTAATAATTATTGTTCCACTCGGTCCGGACGCGAATAATGCGGCTCGGTCGATACCGGAAAAACGGGTACTGAACAATGATCCGAAAATTCATGCTGCCGCTTGCCGGCCTCGCCTTTCTCGCCGCCTGTGCGTCGCCTGCCGGCAGCTTGCCGGAAGTCTCGACCGAGCTGTCGGAGTATCGGCTGGACAGCGGCGACGAGGTGCGGGTGATCGTCTTCGGGCAGGAAGAGCTGTCCGACCTGTACACCGTCAACGACAGCGGCTCGATCTCGGTGCCGCTGCTCGGCGCCGTCGACGCTCGGGGCAAGACCACCGAGGAGCTCGAGGGCGAGATCACGACGCTGCTGCGCGAGGGGCTGCTGCGCAACCCGAGCGTCAGCGTCGAGGTCCAGACCTACCGCCCGTTCTACATTCTCGGCGAGGTCGAGAATCCGGGCCAGTACGAGTACGCCAACGACATGACCTTGCTGACCGCGGTCGCGATCGCGGGCGGCTTCACCTTCCGCGCCAACGAACAGCGCTTCTCCGTGACGCGGACGGTGGAGGGCGAGGCCGTCGAGGGCACGGCCAGCCGCAACACGATCGTGCGGCCGGGCGACGTGATCTTCGTCTACGAGCGGTATCTCTGATCCCGCTTCACCCGACGGTCGCGACGGCCGGCGTCCCCACCCCGGGGCGCCGGCCGCGGCCGTTCCGGGCCCGCCCCTTGCGGGCCCCGGGCGGCCGGGGCCCGCAAATGCGAATCGGAAGGCTCGGCAGGCGTTGGCGAGCGCCCGTCGGACCGGGAATTATCGCGTGGACGTCTAGATCGACTTGCGGTGTTCCCGAAAAAGCACGTCGTTTTCGCGATTTCTTCGGAATCTTGTTCAAGTGGGCGGTGCTCGCTTGACATGATCTGCGCCCGGGGCCAGTCTTCGGCGCGATTCGCGGCGGGGCGACTCGGCGGATTCCCTGCGAGTCCGGGCCTCGACGGCAAGTCTTCGGGTGGATGCGGCCGGCCGCGCGACGTGCGGGTCCGGCGAATAAGTAAACGGGGTACGGGTCAGTGACAGTGCACTCGACGGTGTCTCGCCTCGCGCTCGCCGCGGCAGTGGCCGCGCCGATCGGGTTCACCGCTATCGGCTCGGCGACCGCTCAGGAGCCCGAGCGCGGGCAGACGATCTTCGAGCGTCCCCGCCCGGACTACGATCCCCGTGGCATTCCGCTGGACGGCTTCCTGTTCCTGCCGCGGATGACGATAACCGAAGAGTACGACACCAACGTCTTCGCGACGAACGACGACGAGGACAGCGACTTCGTCACGGTGTTCCGGCCGGAGATCACGGCCCGGTCCCGCTGGTCGCGCCACAGCCTGAGCTTCAACGCCTATTTCCAGGGCGAGCGATACCTCGACTTCGACGACGAGAACGCCAACGACTACGGCTTCTCGACCGACGGCCGACTGGACGTCACGCGCCGGGACACGATCGGCCTGGGCGCGGCCTATATCCGGCGGACCGAGGGGCGCACCGATCCCGATCAGGGCGGCGGCGACCGCAACCAGGTCGACGAGTACGTCTTCGACGCCTCCTACCGGCACGAGTTCAATCGCATCGCCGTGGATCTCGACTCCGAAGTCGCGTTCCTGAACTTCATCGGCGACGACCTGGCCGATCGCGACCGGACGGAATACCGGTTCACGCCGCGCGTGACCTACACGGTCTCCCCGCGCCTGGGCGTCTTCGCCGAGCCGTTCGTGACCCTGCGCGACTATGACAATCTCGACGACGACGGCTCGGAGCAGGACTCGACCACGACCGGCATCCTGTTCGGCGCGGACATCGACCTGGGCGGCATTCTCTTCGGCGAGGTCGGCGCGGGTGTTTTCTACGACACCTTCGAGGACGACGCCGAGGAGGACGAGTTCGGCTTCGCCCTGGATGGCGAGCTCGACTGGAACGTCACCGACCTGACCACGGTCACCTTCCAGGCCAACAGCGGCTCCGAGGCGACCGACGTTGCCGGCGCGTCGAGCTTGTTCACGCTGGGCGCCGGCGTGCGCGTCGAGCACGAGCTGCGCCGGAACATCCTGCTGGACGCCGATGTCTCCGCCCAGTTCGAGGATTTCCAGGGCTCGACCCGCGAAGACGACGTCTACGAGGCCGGGTTGGGCATCGAGTACCTCGTCAACCGGAACTTCGCCGTCTTCGCCGGCTACGACTTCTTCATGCGGTCGTCCTCCGTCGAGACGGAGGACTTCTCCAAGAACGTCGTCAGCGTGGGCGTCCGCGGACAGTTCTGATCCGGCCGGGCGCCGCCGGTCTTCCGGCCCGGGCTCCCGTCCTCCTTCACCTTCGTCGCGACAGCCCGGTTCGGCGGGATTCCCGCCCCCGGGCCCGTTTCCGGCCGGCTCGCGCAGGGGATCTTCCGGCGCGTCGCGACCGGGCGATCGGGCGTGCTTACCCCTCCCTTGTCCAAGGGGTTCCCCAAGGGCATACGCGCGGGTCGCCCATGGCCGGTGGATAAGCATTATGCGCCGATGCGCTGCCTTGGGGCGCTCCAGTATCGTCGCGGAGGTAGTGCGCCACGCTGCCGTCCGGTGACCCGTCCGGGTTCCGGCGGGAGAGGCCGGTCTCCGGCCCGTGGCGCAGCCGTCCCGACACGCGATACCGGCTGGCCCCATGAACGCTCCGCTGACGCATACCGCCGCCGCTCGAACCGATTCGTCGGCGGGCCTCCTGGACAACGTCGATATCCGCCAGATCGTGATGATGCTCTGGCGCCGGAAGCTGATCGGCGCCGTCATCCTGCTCGCGGTGCTCGGCCTGACCTATGTCGGCCTCGCCAACGTGACGCCGCGCTACACGGCCACGGCGGTGCTGGTGCTCAATACCCGTGACGTCCAGGTCAACGACCTGGAGTCGGTGGTGTCCGGGATGTCCAACGACACCTTCATGATCCGAAGCGAGCTCGACGTCCTGCATTCCCGCGCGCTCGCCGAGCGGGTGGTCACCGAGCTCGGCCTGATGGACGATCCGGAGTTCAACGACCGCATCGACACGGGCGAGGGCGGGCTGCTGGCCAAGCTCGGGCTCGACTCGCTCCTGAGTGGTCGCACGTTGCCGCCGCTGCCCGACGAGGCCGGCGCGGCCGCGCCTCGGGACGGCGCGCCGGCGACCGGCGAGGCCGTCGAGGCCCCGTCGACGGCCGGCGCGGTGGCCCCCTCGACGACCGAGATGTCCGGCGATGGCTCGGCCGTCTCCGGGATCGCGGTCGACGACGTCGAGTCGCCGGTCATCGACGGCGGTGTGGAAGGCGACGCCGGCCCGGCCCCGCTGGAGGGGACCGCGCGCGACCTGGCGCTCGCCGAGTCGGCGGGCGAGGAGAACGCCATGACTCCGGCCGAGCAGGAGGAACTCGCCGACGTGGCGAGCGCGTTGCTCGACCGGCTGACGGTCTTCAATACCGGGCGCAGCTACACCGTCGAGATCGCCTTCCAGTCCGAGGACCCGCAGAAGGCGGCGCGCATCGTCAACACGGTCGCCGACCAGTACCTGACCAGCCAGCTCGAGGCGAAATACGCCGAGACCGAGCGGATCGCCCAGTGGCTGCAGAAGAAGATCGGCGAGCTGCGCCAGAACATGCGGCGCGCGGAGGACCGGCTGCAGGACTTCCTGGAAGCCAACAACATTGTCGAGATGGGTGAGTCGACCCTCACGATGAGCCAGCTCCAGAGCGTCGATCGCCAGGTGATCGACGCCCGGGCGCGCCGTGCGGCCGCAGAGGCGCGGCTGCGCGAGGCCCGCCAGCTCCTGAGTTCGGACAGCCGCGGCGCCTCCTCGGCAGAGGTCTCGGGCGCACCCCTGATCCAGAACCTGCGCGCCCAGGAAATCACCCTCGAGTCGAACCTGGCCCAGCTGCGCAGCGACTTCGGTGCCCGCCACCCTCGTGTGGTCAACGCCCAGGCCGAGCTGGCCGAGCTGCGCTCGCGCATCCAGACCGAGATCAACCGGGTCGTCGACTCGCTGCAGAGCGAGGTCCAGGTCGCCCGCATGGAGGAGGAAGAGCTCCAGAGTCGGGCCGACTCGCTGACCCGTGACATCGAGCAGGCCAACCGGGCGGCGGTCCAGCAGCGCGAGCTGGAGGCAGAGGCCCAGGCGGCGCGCTCGCTGTTCGAGAGCTTCCTCGACAGCTTCACGCGCATCTCGGTGCAGTTCGACACGCTGCAGGCCGACGCGCGCATCCTGTCCTATGCCCAGACGCCGGGCACGCCGTCCTACCCGCAGAAGAAGTCGGTGATGATCCTGGCCTTCCTCGGCGGCACCGTGCTGGCGCTGGCAGCGATCCTGCTGGTCGAATACGTCGACAACTCGGTGCGGCGCGCCGACGCGGTCGAGCGGCGCTTCGGCGTCTCCGTCCTCGGCATGGTGCCCAAGGTCCGCTGGCGCGGCCGCGGTCGGCGCCACCCGTCGCGCTTCGGCCTGGTCCAGCCCTTCTCGGCCTACGCGGAATCGGTGCGCACGGTGCGCAACGCGGTGCGGCTGTTCGATACCGAGGGCGGCAACCGGGTGATCCTTGTGACGTCGTCGTCGCCGGGCGAGGGCAAGAGCGCGCTCGCCCTGTCGATGGCCCGCAGCGCCGCGTCGATGAGCGAGCAGGTTCTGCTCATCGACGCCGATTTCCGGGCGCCGTCGGTCGCCGCGGACATGGGCCGCCCGGCCAAGGTGGGCCTCGAGCATCTGCTCTCCGGCGAGGCGACGCTGGACGAGGTGGTCCAGACCGACGAGGAGACGGGACTGCGCTACATTCCGCTGACCCGGCGCAGCGCCTCGCCGATGGCGCTCATCGGCTCGGATCGAATGCGCAAGCTGATCCAGCAGGCCTCGACCCGCTACGACCTGGTCGTCGTCGACTCGCCGAGCCTGTCGGCCAGCTCCGACGCGGTCGTCCTGTCCCGTTCGGTCGACGCCACCGTTCTGGCGGTGCGCTGGGGTCGCACGCCGATGCCGGCCCTGGGCGCCGCGCTCAAGCGGCTGCGGGCCGGTGGAACCGTGCCGGCGGGCGTCGTGCTGACACAGGTCGACATGGCCCGCCAGGCCAAGTACGGGCTGAGCGAGCACCTCGCCCCGGCCTCCGCCTGAAGCCACGGCCCGTGCCCCCGCGGCCGGTGGCCGCAAGGGGCCTCTCGCCCGACCCGACGATGCGCCGCGCTCCCCCTGGGGGCGCGGCGTTCGCGTCGGGGGAGGCGATTCGGAGCCTACCTCGTCCGGCCGGGCGGGCCGCCTTTCCAAAGGATCGCCGCGCTCCCGAATCGGTAGCCGGGCGCCGAATGCTCATAATTCGTAAACTTTATCGCGATTGCTGCCTAATCGCACCGGCTGGCACTATCCAGGACAACCAAAGGCGGCATATTTGACTTGGACACCCCGAGTCTTCGATTCGATGCCGCGAAAACTTGGCCGGTCCAATTTAGGCGGAAAGCGAGACGAAATGGCCGCCCCGCTCGAACTCGGAGGGATCGCTGTTCGCGAGGCCCGTCCGATCCATCCCGACATCGTCAGAGGTCTGGTCGGCGCCAGCGATTTCATGATCGTCGCGCTGACCGGGGTCGTCGTCTACGCGGCGTACGGCTTCGATCTCCTGGCGCTCGACTTGCGCTACATCAGCGCCGTGACGTTGGGATCCCTGCTCGCCGTGACGACGCTCTACTGGTTCGGCGCCTACGAGACGCAGAAGGTCTTCTCGAAGATCCCGCGCGTCCGCTCCGTCCTGTCGGGCTGGGTCATGGCCTCGGCGCTGCTCCTGTTCATGGCCTTCGGCATCAAGATCACCAACGAGTACTCGCGCCTGTGGGCCGGCACCTGGTTCCTGTCGACCGCCGGCGCGCTCGTGATCAGCCGGGTCGTGCTGTCGGGCCTCGTCACGCATCTCGCGGCCAAGGGGCGTACCGCGCAGCGCACGGTCATCGTCGGCGCGGGCGCGGTCGGCCAGCGGCTGTTGGAGAGCCTGGCGCGCGAGCCCGATCCTCAGATCCGCGTGCTGGGCGTCATCGACGACATGGGCGAGGCGAACGGTCCCGTCGCGGGCCACCGCGTCCTGGGCGGCACCGACGACCTGGTGCGCATGGTCCGCCAGAACCGCGTCGACCAGGTGCTGGTCGCGCTGCCCTGGTCGAACGAGCCGCGCCTGAAGGTGCTGCTCGACAAGCTCTCCCAACTGCCCGTGCATGTCCGCCTGGCGCCCGACCTGATCGGCTACGCCTTCCCGAACCGGACGGTCAGCCTGCTGTCCGGCCTGCCGATGCTGCATCTGTTCGACCGGCCGATCTCCGGCTGGGCGTCGTTCCTCAAGGCGGCGGAGGACCGGGTTCTGGCCGGTCTGGCGGTGGCATTCCTGTCGCCGCTCCTGCTGTTGATCGCGATCGCGGTGAAGCTCGATTCGCCCGGGCCGGTGCTGTTCCGGCAGGAGCGGCGCGGCTTCAACAACACCGTCTTCCGCGTCTACAAGTTCCGGACCATGTATCACCACATGGCCGATGTCACCGGCGCGCGCCAGACCTCGCGCAACGACCCGCGGGTGACGCGCGTGGGCCACTTCCTGCGCTCGACCAGCCTCGACGAGCTGCCCCAGCTCTTCAACGTGATCACCGGCGACATGTCCCTGGTCGGCCCGCGGCCGCACGCCCTGGCGAGCTGCGCCGGCGGCAAGCTCTACGAGGACGTGGTGGCCGAATACGCCGCGCGCTACCGGGTCAAGCCGGGCATCACGGGCTGGGCCCAGGTCAACGGCTGGCGCGGCGAGACCGACACGGTCGACAAGATCTCCAAGCGCGTCGAATACGACATCGCCTATATCGAGAACTGGTCGATCGGGCTGGATCTCTGGATCCTGCTGCGCACCGCGCTGCTCGTCATCCACGATCCCCACGCTTATTGAACGCGCTTCCTGCCTGACCGGGCGGGGCGACGGAGAAAGGGCGGCCACGCCGGCAGGCGGGCCGCCCTTTCTTCGTCCGCGCTGTGGGGCGTCGCGCACGGCCTGGCGGCCGTGTGCGACCTACCGGGCGGTGGGCCTCGCGGAGGCGTCGGATGCCCGGCGCTTACAGGTGTCGCGCAGCGGCACGGATGGGCCCGTCGCGCACGGCCTGACGGCCGTGGGCGAGCTACGGTGCGGCAGGCCTCGCGGAGGCGTCGGATGCCCGGCACCGACAGGTGCCGCGCAGCGGCACGGACGATGCTGTCGCGCACGGCGTGACGGCCGTGGGCCACCTACGGTATGGCGGGCGTCGTGGAGGCGTCGGGTGCCCGGTGCCGACAGGTGCCGCGCAACGGGCACGGATGGTCCGGCTGCGCACGGCCTGGCGGCCGTCGGCGACCTACGGCGGCTGGAGACGAAAACGCCCGCCGCTCGGGGGAGCGGCGGGCGCGTGGTCGGACCGGGATTTCCGGCCGGGATCAGAACATGCCGCGCCGGCGGGCCTGGCGGCCGAAGACGTAGAGCCGGGTGAGCTGGTTGCGGAAGCGGTAGAGCGTCTCCCCGGCGGCCGTGCGCTCGTCGGCGAGCATCTCGCCGTGCTCGGGCCGGCAGAGCTTGGACAGGGCCTTGCGCAGCGTCAGCCCGTGCAGCGGCTCGCGCCCGCGGGTGTCCAGCGCCTCCTCCACGTCGGCCGGGGCGAAGCGGCCGTACTCGTCGCAGATCGCGGCGGCCGCCGCGAAGACGATGTCGGTCATCGTCTCGCTGGTCTCGCACCGGGTCGCCTGCTCGTAGATGTCCACGACGGCGCGGTCGAGGTCGTCCAGCGCCCGCCGCAGCGCACCCTCGAGGTCGGTGTGCTCGACCGCCAGCGCGCCGCGGGCGACCGCATTGCGCCCGGCGTACAGGCACAGCAGCTGGACCGCGTAGGGCATGCCGCCGGAGAACGCGACGACGGCGCGGCGCATCTCCCGATCGAAGCGCACGCCGCTCGCCTCCTCGCCCAGGTCGATCGTGGCGTCGACCTCCTCCGGCGACATCAGCGGCAGGCGCACGCCGACCACGTTGCGCTGGATCGACGCGTGGTGGCCCATCAGGTCGTCGATGGTGGTCGATACGCCCAGGATCAGGAAGCTGATCCCGCAGGACAGATCGGAGAGGTTCTTGATCACCTCGGCCAGGTGGTTCTTGACCCGCTCGTCCTTGATCCGGTCGAACTCGTCGAGGACGAAGAGCGCGTGACCACCGGTCAGGTGGCGCGCGGCCGCCGCGACCTCGGTGACGCCGAAGGGCCGGTCGGGCAGCAGCTCGGCCAGCGCGTCGACCCGCTGGCCGTCGCGCTTGGCGGCCTGGCTCGAGAGATAGCGACCCGAGATGCCGGAGAACAGCGTGCGCATCATCTCCTCGAAGGAAATCTCCGTGCTGCACGCGCATCGCACGACCAGGTAGCCGACCTTGCGCGCGCTGTCGCAGACGATGTTGGCCAGCGAGGTCTTGCCGAGCCCGCGCTCGCCGTAGATGACGACGCTGGCCTGCTCCTCCTCGATCGCGGCGATGACGCGCTCGATCTCGTGCCGGCGGCCGGCGAACAGCTCGGCGCGGCGCTTCGGCTTGGTCGGGGTGAAGGTCTCGAGCAGCGCCAGGCTGGCGGATTTCTGCTCGGTGTCGTTGTTCGAGCGGGTGCCGAAGCGCAGGTCGGCCGGCGGCAGGCGGAAGCCGGGCAGGGTGCCCGCGGGTTCCGCGCCGCCGGTATAGGGTGTCAGGGCGCCGCCGACGCGCGGCCGCCCGGTCGAGCGGGCCACCGGGTTGCGCGCCGGTCCGTAGCCGCCCTCCTCCTCGTCATGGCGGAAGAATCCGCCGCGCCGCTGGCGCGCGGGAAGGCCGCCGACGCCGCGGGGGGCGGCGTCCTCGGCGGGCTTGTCATCGTCCTCGCTGGCGGCCGCGACCTGGGCGCGCGTGGCCGGCGGGCGGGCCGGCGCCGGCGTCCATACCGGCTCCCGCGCTGCCGGGCGCTCGGGAGCGGCCTCGGCCTCGTCGCCGGTCGGCTCGGCCCCCGAGGGAGCGGCGCGGTCGGTACGGGCAGCGGCGGGATCGGCCATGGAGGGCTCCGAACGGGGCGCGGAAGCGGGCTGCTCGGCCCGCGGCGATTCGGTCTCGTCGCTCGCCGTCGAGCGGGGGGCGCGGGGCGCGTCGCGCGGTTCGTTGCACTCCGGGGCCGGTTCCGGGCGGGCGGGCGCAGCCTCGGCCACGGAAGGCTCGGGCGCGTCGACCGGTTCGGCCTCCGGCACCGCCGTGGCGTCGTTGCTCGCGGGCTCCGGCGCGTCGTCGTCGCGGTTCCGGTCGCTGTCGGGATCGAGGGAGCGCGCGGTCGCGGCGGTGGAGATCGGACCCATTCCCGGCCTTACCCCGCCTTCGGCACGCGGAGCCGGGCTCGGACCGCGGGGCGGCGATGCGGCGCGGTCGGGCCCGCCGGGCGTGTCGTCCGCGGCGCCACGCGCCTCACTGTTCCCGGGCGTCACGATCCTGAGGCCCAACGGCGCCGGCCGGCTGCCGCCCATGCCGCTCTCCGCCGCGCGGATCTCGGCCGAACGGTCGGCCGGGCGCGGCACGCCGTCCTCGCCGGCTTCGGGACCGGGAGCGGCGTCGCGCGGGCGGCTCGACAGCGAGACACGGCCCGGCGGCGGCGGCGAGGGCGCCGCGCCATTGGCCGACAGGGGGGCGCCCGAAGGCCCGGCGCCCGGAGTCGCCCCCGGATTCCGCCCGCCGGCGGCGTCGCCGGCATCGGCACCCTGGCGCCCGAGCGTCGGGGCCGCGGCCGTATGCAGGCGATCGGTGTCCCGGCTCGGGGAAGACGGCCCCTTACGTAGTCTGAACAGTCGGTTCATGGCTTCCGCATCGTATCATCGTGACCGAGGACCGGAAACGGCCGCACCGCAGTTTCGCAGGTGAAAAGCCGCCCACCGCCATTCAAGGGCAGGATCGGTATAATAGTATCTTCGACTTCTTCAGGCTTCTATCGGTCATAAGCGCTCCGCTTCGGGGATATCGTTTAGTTTTGCCGTATCCCGTTCGACGCGCGATTCGGCGCCGAAAGAGACGTTGACTGGCGTGCCGATGTCGTCGCTGTCACGCCGCGGGGCACGATTCCGCGGGTCCCGGCCAGTTCGGGACCCGATCGATCGGTGCCGCGCCGGCCTGCGGGAAAGGCGCGCGCCGTCATCGCAGGACCGGCGCCGGCAGGGGCACGTCGCCGACGACCCGGCCGCGCCCCGGCGGTTGCGCGGTCTCGGCGTCGCCGCCCTCTCCGTTGCGGGCCGCCGTGTCGCGGATCAGATGCAGCAGGCCGCGATCGACCGTATCGGCCGGCGCCAGGCCGCGATCACGGCGATAGGTGCGCACCGCCGCCCGGGTCGGCCCGTCGCCCGTACCGGTAACCGGACCCTCGTACAGTCCGAGCACGACAAGATGGCGCTGGATTGCGGCGGCCGTGAGGTGGCCCAGCAGGGCCAGCGGAGAGATGTCGGCCGGCAGCGCCCAGCGGTCCCGGTAGGCATCGATGGCCTCCCGCGTCGCCCGGTCGAGCGCGCCGTGGATGCCGCGGGCATAGAGGTCGACATGCCTGAGCTCGGTCTGGATCGCTTCGGTCCGCCGCCGCGCGATGTCGCGCAGCCCGTCGCGGTCGATCTCCGCGGCGCGCAGGGCCGCCAGCTCCTCGGCCAGGGCCAGCGCCTCCGGGGGGGCATCGTCCAGGGCGGTGTCCTTGCGGTAGTCGCGGATCGCCCGGCGAAAGGCCGGTGTGTCCTCCCCGATCCCGGTTCCCGGCTGGTAGCCGATCGTGCGTAGGGCCCGGAAGATCTCGACCCGCAGCAGCGCGGCGAAGCGCGGGTCCCGACCCGGCGAGTCGGCGAAGGTGGCCCGGCTCGGCCCGGACAGCGTCACCGCGGATATCGTCGGACCCGACTCTGCCGCGTCGGCCGGCGTGCCGCCGCCCACGGCGGGCGCTTGGTCGGGAGGAGCATGGGTGAAGCGGAACGCCGCCTGCAGCGGGCTTTCCGGGTCCTCGCGCAGGATGCAGCCGACGAAGGCGGCCAGCAGCCGGTCGCAGACCGCCTTGGCCGCCGTATCGGGCAGACCCGTCACGACCAGGCGGTGCCAGGTCCGGTTCGGGTCCTCGACCGCCTCGATCGTCGGGGTGAACGGCGCGAGCGGCGAGTCGGGCTCGGCCGTCAGCTCGGCCCAGGCGGCCTCCGCCTCTCCGACCGTGTCGACCGCGGCGAGCTGGAGCCGCGCCCGTGGTGTCGGATCGGCGAGCCAGGCGGCCAGCCGGTGGAGGTCGTCGGCGGATGGCGGCTCGGTGGCGCCTTCCGGTGTCGCTCCGGCGTCGCCGGCCGTCTGCTCGCCGTCGGCGACGTCGGCCGCGGCCGGCGGGTCCGGCGAGGGATCCGCCTCGAACGGGACGGCGCCGACATCGGCCAGGTCGGGCAGGGGCGGAGCGTCCTCGAGCGTCCGGGTGGTGCCGGGCTCGGGAATGACGCGCACGGGCTCCCGTCGCATCTGCTCGGCGGGCGCGCGGGAGGCGCCGGTCCGGGCGCTGGTCGTGCCGTCGGGCGGGGTCGGGTTCGCTTCGCTCGGCGGGCGCGTGGCATCGGTATCGGCCGGCGCCGAGTCGGCCGGTTCGACCCGCGCCGTGACGGTCCGGGTCACGCTCCTCAGCCAGGGCAGGCCCTCGCGAACGGCCAGCGTGCTCCCGGCGGCGCCGGCGGCGAGAACGGCAAGCGCCGCCATGGCGGCGACGAGCGGCATCGACCGGCCAGCGACACGCACGGCCGGGCCCTTGCGGCGCTCGGGCCGGGGCGACCGGGCCTCGGCCGGGTCGATGACGATCAGCGGCCCTTCGGCGAGCGCGTCGAGCGCGTCCTCGAGCCGGGCGACCTCCTCCGGGAAGCTGGTCTCTATCCCCGACCGGGGCCGGCGAGGGCCGTCGGACCGACGCCGCCCGCGACCGATCGGGCGGCGTGGCTGACTGTCCCGCACGCTGTCTGTCCGCCTTCCTGGTTCCGTGCACGGCCGCCGGCTCGCGCGGCGCCGCCGGCGCACTCGCCCAGAGGCTATCGCCCCGCCGCCGCGCGGGGCAGGGTCCCTTTCGATGTCATGCCGATGCGCACCGGGCTGCCCGATGCGCATCGCGGGGAAGCGCCGCCGGCCGCCGGATCGCCGGCCGGTCGAGGCGGGCCCCGTCGGTCGGCGCCGGTCGATCGTGCCCCCCTCGGGTCGCCCCTGCGGATCAATCGACCGTCAGGATCTCCGGCGAGCAGCCGCGCGCCGCGAGGTCGGCGGCGATCTCGTCCCGGTAGATCGGATTCATGACCACCACCGTGTCGGGGCGGTAGTCGGCGACGAAGTCCGGGCCGACGATCCGCTGGCCGGTGCCGGCCATGTACATGCCGTGGCGGTGGGGATTGATGTCGGCGACGTACTCGACCTCGTCGCCGTCCAGGTCGACCGTGGTCAGGAAGGCGACGGCCTTGGAGCCCGAGCCCCAGATCACGGTCTTGCGCCCGGCCGCCTTCTCGGCGCGCAGGCGCTCCGACCAGGCGCGGCGCTTGGCCTCGACCTGCTCGGCGAAGGTCGCCACGCGCCGCTTCAGGTCCTCGACATCCGCGCGGTCGGCGGTGTCGGGGGCGAGCGCGCCGGCGGTGCCGGTCGGCTTGGCCTCGATCATCAGGTACTGCTCGCCATAGCCGGTCCAGACATCGCTCGGCTCGAAGCCGGCGGCGCGGAACAGGCGGGCCAGCGAGCCCTTGGAGAAGTAAGAGCAGTGCTCGTAGTAGACGTCCCAGAACGCCGCCTCCTCGAGGATCCGGTCGAAATCCGGCACCTGGAAGAAGATCACCGCGTCGTCCTGGCCGTCGACGCCCCGGCGCACCGCCCGGACGAAGTCGAGCGTACGGGGGATGTGCTCCAGCGTCATCTTGCAGCAGACGAAATCGGAGCTCGGCGCGACGGTCGCCTCGGTGAAGAAGTCGCGCACGAAATCGAGCCGGTCGCCCAGGTCCACCGTCTGCCGGTCGGGCCGGTAGCTCGGGTCGTAGCCGACGCCGCGATTCGGCCCCAGCTCGCACAGCATGGTGATGAACTCGCCCTTGCCGCAGCCGATCTCCAGCACGCGCTTGTCGTGCAGGCCGTGGCGCGCGATCAGCTCCTCGGCCAGCTTCTTGTGAAAGGCGTTGAAGGTCGGCGAAAAGCCCTGGGTCTCCTCGTACTTGCCGGAGTACTTGGTCTTCTCCGGGTCGAAGGCGGCGTTGTAGGCGAAGCCGCAGGCCCCGCAAAAGCGCAGGTCGATGTCGCCGCGCGGAAAGGCGATCGCCGCCTCGCGGTCCTCGATCAGCAGGCAGCTGTTGGTCGGCACGCCGGTCGCGCTGAAGAAGGTCTCCGGCCCCGGCGCCCCACAGTTCGGGCAGCTCCGGGCCGAGGCGGCGGCCATCGGGGCGTCGGCCCCCGTGGGGGCGGTCTCGGGGTCGCGGGTGCTGACGGTCATGGGGACGGCTCCGGTCGAGGCGAGGGCGGGGCGGGTGGCCGCGTCGGCGCGCGGCGGCGGTGGCTCAGACGATCCGCGGCTCGGGGATGGGAATGATGAATCGGCCGTTGGCCTCGCGATACGCCGCCTGCTGGGCGATGATCTCGTCGGCGAAGTTCCAGGCCAGGACCAGGACGTAGTCCGGGTGGTCCTCCATGAGCTTCTCCGTCGGATGGATCGGCAGGTGGCGGCCCGGCATGTACTTGCCGTGCTTGTGGAAGTTCCGGTCGACCACGTAGTCGACCAGGCCGCCGTCGACGTCGAAGTAGTTGATCAGCGTCGCGCCCTTGGCCGCCGCGCCATAGGCCGCGATGCGCGCGCCGCGGCCCTTGAGGTCGGCGAGCAGCTCGGTCAGCCCGCTCTTGAGCTGAGTCACGCGGGCGGCGAAGTCGGTGTAGTAGGCGGCCTGGTCGACGCCGCTCTCGGCCTCGGCGGCCAGCATCTTCTTCACCGCGTCGCTCGGCGTGTCGGCCTTGCCGGCGTAGAGGCGCAGGCTGCCGCCGTGGATCGGCAGGTGCCGGACGTCCTGGAGGTGCAGCCCGTGCCGCTCGAACAGGTGCTTCAGCGCCGTGAGCGAGAAGTAGCACAGGTGCTCGTGGTAGATCGTGTCGAACTCGCAATTGTCGATCAGGTCGCGGACATACGGCATCTCGATCGAGGTCGTGCCGTCGTCCTTGATCAGCATGGCGATCGCGGCGACCAAGTCGTTGGTGTCGGCGACATGGGCGAGCACGTTGTTGCCGATGATGACGTCGGCCTTGCCGTGCTGCTCGACGATCTTCGCCGCCGTCTCGGTGTTGAAGAAGGTGCACCAGGTCGGCACGCCCACCTCTTCGGCCGCCTTGGCCGGGCCCTGGGCCGGATCGACGCCCAGCACCGGCACGCCCTTCTCGACGAAGTTCTTGAGCAGGTATCCGTCGTTCGAGGCGATCTCGACGACGAAGCTGTCGCCGGTCAGGCCACGCCGCTCGATCAGGTCGAGCGCATTGTTGCGAGAATGCTCGAGCAAGGCCGGCGAGAACGATGAGAAATATGGGTAATCCTGGCAGAACAGCTCCTCCGGCGGCACCGTGTAGGTGATCTGGACGAGCGTGCAGTGCGGGCAGAAGGCGAGCTCGAGCGGATAGTCCGGCTCCGGCTGGTCGAGCATGGCCGGGCTGAGCAGTCGGTCGGCCAGCGGCATGCGCCCCAGGTCGAGGATCTTGACCAGATCGGTGTGGCCGCAGGATCTGCAGGCCTTGATCTCAATGGTACTCTTTATCCGTCTTGTCTGTGCCGCGGGCCGCCCGGCGCCGCCCCCCCGCCCGTCACGGGGTGGGCGGCGGCGCCGGGCGGGGGGCCCGGTAAATCAAACGGGCCGCCCCCTCCGTCGCACCGCGGGGGGGGCGGC
>JAVJUS010000137.1:0-5206 GCA_040220455.1 Azospirillaceae bacterium | reverse complement strand
CCCCCTGACGCCGCCCGGCCGGAGCCCGACAGCGCCCAGGCGCCGCCGCCCGACTCCCCGGAGGCGGTGGCGCCGCCGCTGCCGCCGGATCCGTCTCGGGCGCCCGAGCCGGAGCCGGAGCCCGAGGCCGTCGCGGTGCCGGAGCCCGACTGCCCGCCGATCCCGGAGGATGCCGACGAGGCGTTCCACGCCTCCCTCGATCCGGAATGCCGGCCGGAGCCCGCGCCGGAGGCGGTCGCGGAGGCCGCGCCCGAGCCGCCGCCGACGCCCGAGCCCGAGCCCGACGAGGCGGCCGCGCCCGAACCCGAGCAGGTCGCCCGCGCCCTGCCGGAGGAGGCTGTCGAGCCGGAGCCGGAGGACCAGGCTCGCCCGGCGCCGGAGGCGGAGCCCGAGCCGGAGCCGGAGCCGGAACGCCGGCCGGAACCAGAGCCCGAGCCCGAGGTCGCCGCCCGTGAGGCGCCCGCGCCGGAACCGCCGCCCGCGCCGGAACCCGAGCCGGAGCCCGAGCCCGAACCGGAGCCCGAGCCGGAGCCCGAGGTCGCCGCCGCGGAGGCGCCGGAGCCCGAGGCGGAAGCGGCGCCCGAGCCCGAGGCGACGGCCGAGGCTGTCGACACGCCCTTCGCGCCGCCCTCGCCGGAGCGCCGGCCGACGCCGCCGGAGCGCGCGCAGCCGACGCAGACGGCCGAGGCCGAGCCGCAGCCGGAGGGCGACTCCTTCGACGACCTGCTCAGCAGCCTCGCCCAGGGCGACCAGGGCGGCGGGCAGCGGACGACGTCCTCGGTCCAGGGGCAGGCGCGTCTGACCAGCGGGCAGGAGGACGCGGTGCGACAGACGATCCGGCCGTGCTGGAACATCGACGCGAACGCCGCGGACATCCCGGCGGTGGAAATTCGGGTCGTCATGCGCCAGGACGGCACGGTCGCCAGCCAGGAGGTCATCGACCGCCAGCGCTACGCCAGCGACCCGGCGTTCCAGGCGGCGGCGGACCGGGCCTTGCGGGCGGTGCAGAACAATACCTGCCAGCCCTGGCCCTTGCCGTCCCAACAATGGCCGCAATGGCGCGTCATCGAGCTGAACTTCGACCCGGCGAATTATTTCTGATATCCCCGGGCCCGGCCTGCCGGTCCCGGGTCGACCCGACCAGCCCCGAGGAGGCGCATTCCATGGTCCTCGCGCGCGAGGCAGCCCGGCTCCCCGCGATCCTGCTCGGCGTCCTGATGCTGCTGGTGCTCGCCAGCGCGCCGGTCAGGGCGCAGATCCGGATCGACATCACCGAGGGCGTCACCGATCCGCTGCCGATCGCCGTTCCGGCCTTCGACGGCGACGACGCCGACGCGGCCCGCGTCGGCACCGACATCGCCGACGTGATCGCGGCCAATCTGCGCCGCTCCGGCCTGTTCCGGCCGATCGACAGGGCGGCCTACATCCAGGACGCGGCGTCCCTGCGCAACGGGCCGCGCTTCGGCGACTGGCGCGTGATCGACGCCCAGGCCCTGGTCGGCGGCACGGTGCAGCGGGAAAGCGACGGGCGGCTGCGCGTGGAGTTCCGGCTGTGGGACGTGGTCGGCGAGAGCCAGATGGCCGGCCTCGCCTACTTCACGGCGCCGGAGAACTGGCGCCGGGTCGCGCACATCATCTCCGACGCCGTCTACGAGCGGCTGACGGGCGAGCCCGGCTATTTCGACACGCGCATCGTCTACGTCGCGGAGTCCGGCCCGGCCAACGAGCGGGTCAAGCGCCTGGCGATCATGGACCAGGACGGGGCCAACCACCGGTTCCTGACCGACGGCTCGGTGCTGGTGCTCACGCCGCGCTTCTCGCCGACGACGCAGGAGATCACCTACCTCGCCTACTACAACAACCAGCCGCGGGTCTATCTGTTCAACATCGACAGCGGCCGGCAGGAGGTGCTGGGCGACTTCCCCGGCATGACCTTCGCGCCGCGCTTCTCGCCCGACGGCAACAAGGTGATCTTCAGCTGGGCGCAGAGCGGCAACACCGACATCTACGTGATGGACATGCGCACCCGCTCGCGCCAGCGGCTGACCTCGGATCTGGGCATCGACACGGGGCCGTCCTTCTCGCCCGACGCCCGGCGCGTGGTGTTCGAATCCGACCGCGGCGGCTCGCAGCAGCTCTACGTGATGAACGCCGACGGCTCCAATCCGCAGCGCATCAGCTTCGGCGACGGGCGCTACGGCGGGCCGGTGTGGTCGCCGCGCGGCGACCTGATCGCCTTCACCAACATCCATCAGGGCCGCTTCCGCATCGGCGTCATGCGGCCGGACGGCACGGGCGAGCGCATCCTGACCGAGGCCTACCACGTGGAGGGGCCGACCTGGGCGCCCAACGGCCGGGTCCTGATGTACTTCACCGAGACGCCCGGCGCCCAAGGCAACACGGCGCGCCTCAGGGCGATCGACCTGACGGGGCAGCATAGCTGGGACGTCCCGACGCCGGTCGGCGCGTCGGATCCCGCGTGGTCTCCCTTGATTCCCTAAAGGGTTCGATATACTTTCGCGCGCGCTTAGTCGCGGTGCGGAAAGCGGCGAGGCCGCGCGACCGGATCGAGCGTTCTTCGGGTCGGCCTTCCTGTCGGCCCGAAGCGTTCCGGGGCGCCGGCGGGTTTCGAAGTCCAGCTTTGTTTTCCGACGGAACCGGAACGGTCCTCTGTCGGTTCGATCGTTACTATCCACGCACCGTCCTTCCCGAGGGGTCACAAAAAATGCGTTTCAAGTTCGCGACGCTCTTCGCGGCGCTCCTGCTTGTCGCCGCCTGCGGCACCTCTCCCGACGAATCCGCCACGGTCGGCGGGACCGGCGGCGCGGCCGGCGCCGACGGAGCGGGTGTCACCGCGGTCTCCCCGGGCTCCCAGGAGGATCTGGAGACCAATGTCGGCGATCGGGTCTTTTTCGGCTTCGACCGCTACGACCTGAGCGCCGAGGCGCAGGCCATCCTGGACCGCCAGGCCCAGTGGCTGCAGCAGTACCCGAACCTCCGGGTCACGATCGAGGGCCACACCGACGAGCGCGGCACGCGCGAGTACAACCTCGCGCTCGGCGAGCGGCGCGCCAACGCGGTGAGCAACTACCTCATCGCGCGCGGCATCGATCCGGGCCGCATCCAGACCGTGAGCTACGGCAAGGAACGCCCGGCCGTGGTCGGCTCCGACGAATCCGCCTGGGCGCGCAACCGCCGCGCGGTGACGATCATCAACTGACGCGGATGTCGGGCCCGGCCCGACGCCGCTCGCCGCCCGGTCGCCCCGACCGCCGTCACCGGCGGGACGGTCGGTCGTGGGCGCGCGGCAACGCATTGGTGGTAGCGGGGCGGCGCGAACGGTGCGCCGTCATCGCCACACAGCGACCGCCGCCGGGACCCCCGGGGGCGGTCGTCATATTTTTGCCCGCTTGCGCTGAAACTGTCCCGATCAGGTCCCGTTGGCGGCGTATGGTCGCCGGAGCAGGAGTCGTCATGGCCGCAGCCGGCAACGCGCGCCCTCGTCCGATCGCCCGGCTCGATGCTGGCCGCCGAGCCGGTCGCGTCCTCGCGATGGCCGGCGCCGTGCTGATCGGCGCGGCCGGTCTCGCCGTCCCCGCGGCGGCCGCGCCGAATGTGTCGACCGGTTCCGCGCTCGCCGATCTCGACGCCCGGATCGCAACGGCGACCCGGGCGCTGGAGGAGGGCGAACGGGCGGTGGCCGAGCTCCAGCTCGTCCAGAGCCGGATTCCCGACGGCTACGCCGCGCAGGTGGAGGTGCGGCTGACCCAGCTCGAGCGCCGGCTGCAGGAACTGACGGGCGAGATCGAGCGGCTCGGCTTCCGCCAGCGCCAGCTCGAGTCGCGCATCGATCGGGCGATTTCCGATATCGAGTTCCGCCTCGATGCCCTGGAAGGGGGTGGCGGTGGCGGCGCGCCGTCGGGCGAGCGCACGACCCAGGGGTCGACGGGCGGCTCCGGGGGCGGCTCGGGCGGCGGCACGCTCTCGATCCCCGACACCGGAACGACCGTCGGCAGCGCGGCCGGCGGCGCTGCGGGGGGCGCCTCGACGACCGCCTCCGACGCGCTGACGCCGCCGGACACCGGCGGTGGATCGGGCGGGGCCAGCCGGGTCAGCCTGCCCGGCGGCGACGTGGCGGCCCAGTACGACTACGCCTTCGGGCTGGTCCAGCATGCCGACTACGCCCGCGCTCAGCAGGCGCTCCAGCAATTCGTCGACCAGAACGCCGACCACCCCCTGGCCAGCAACGCGCAGTTCTGGCTGGGCGAGACCTATTACGTCCGGGGCCGGTTCAACGAGGCGGCGACCGCCTTCGCCCGCGGCTACCAGCGCTTCCCGGACGGCGCCAAGGCGGTCGACAGCCTGATGAAGCTCGGCATGTCGCTCGCGGCGATGGGGCAGACGCAGGACGCCTGCCTGACCTACACGCGCCTGGAGCAGGAGTTCCCTGACGCTCCGACGGCCGTGCGCCGCCGCGTCGATCAGGAGCAGGACCGCCAGCAGTGCAACTAGGCGGCCGCCCGCCGTCCGTTGCCGAACCAGGGCCGCGACCCCGCGACGCCCCCACATCCGAGAGTCCGTCTCGCATCCCGGTCGTTCCGGAGACCGAGGCCGCCGGTTTCGACGAGGCGATGGCCCGTTTCGCACCGTTCGAGCCGGCGCCGAGGCTCGCCGTCGGTCTGTCGGGCGGGCCGGACAGCACGGCGCTGGTGCTGCTCGCCGATGCCTGGGCGCGGGCGCGGGGCGGCTCGGTCCTGGCGCTGATCGTCGATCACGGCCTGCGGCCGGAGAGCGCCGGGGAGGCGGCCGCCGTCGCCGACCGGATGGCGCGCCTCGGCATCGAGGCCCGCATCCTGACCCGCGCCGGGCCGCCGCCGGCCGCCGGCGTCCAGGCCGCCGCCCGGGCGGCTCGCCACGCGCTGCTCCAGACGGCCTGCCGGGAGTACGGCATCCTGCACCTCCTGCTCGCCCACACGCTCGACGACCAGGCGGAGACGGTGCTGCTGCGCCTCGCCGCGGGCAGCGGGCCGGACGGCCTCGCCGGCATGGCGGCGGTGCGCGAGGGGCGCGAGGCGCGCGTCCTGCGCCCGCTGCTCGGTTGGCCCAAGACCCGGCTGGTGGCGCTGTGCCGCGAGGCGGGCGTCGCCACCGTGGCCGACCCCGGCAACCGGGACCCGCGCTTCGCCAGGCCGCGGCTGCGCGCCGG
>JAVJUS010000136.1:0-48824 GCA_040220455.1 Azospirillaceae bacterium | reverse complement strand
CCCCCACTCCCCGTTGCGCCACCGCCCGCCGCGCCCGGGCCCGCCGTGGCCAGCGCGGCGGTGCCGAGCTCGGCATAGGCGCCGGCCTCGAGCTTGCGCACGACGTCGCCGGGGGTGGGCAGGTGGGCGGCGTGGAGCAGGCGGATGATCACCATCTCCAGCGCCTTGTCCGGCGTCGGCGCCGACTGCACCTCGCCCAGGCCCTTGAGCAGCATTTGCCAACACCGCGTCAGCACCGGCACGCCGACCGACTCGGCCAGCGCCGCGCCGCGGGTGCGCTCGTCCTCCGGCAGGGCGGGATCTTCCAGGATGGCCGGCACCAGCTTGGCCCGGGTCAGGAAATGGGTCAGGTCGAGCAGGTCCTGGAGCACCATCAGCGGGTCGGCGCCCAGGCGGTGCATCTCCTGAAGCGTCTCCAGCGCGCCCGGCGCGTCGCCGCGGATCGTCCGGTCGAGCAGGTCGAGCACCCGGGTCCGGTCCGCCAGGCCCAGCATCCGGCGCACCTGGTCGGCCGTCACCGTGCCCGAGCCGTCGGCGAAGCCCTGGCTGACCGCCTGGTCGAGCAGCGACAGCCCGTCGCGCACCGAGCCGTCGGCCGCCCGCGCGATCATGGCGATCGCTTCGGGCTCGGCGGTCGCGCTCTCCTTGTCGGCGATGGTCGTGAAATGGGCGACCAGCAGGTCCTGGGCGACGCGCGGCAGGTCGAAGCGCTGGCAGCGCGACAGCACCGTGACCGGAACCTTGCGGATCTCCGTCGTGGCGAAGACGAACTTCACGTGAGGCGGCGGCTCCTCCAGCGTCTTGAGCAACGCGTTGAACGCGTTGCGGGAGAGCATGTGCACCTCGTCGATGATGTAGACCTTGTAGCGCGCGGAGACCGGGCCGTAGCGCACGCCGTCGATGATCTCGCGGATGTCGTCGACGCCGGTGCGGCTGGCCGCGTCCATCTCCATGACGTCGACATGCCGGTCGGCGGCGATCGACCGGCAGGCCTCGCACACGCCGCAGGGCTCCGGCGTCATGCCGCCGGCGCCGTCCGGGCCCGTGCAGTTGAGCGCCTTGGCGATGATCCGGGCGGTCGTCGTCTTGCCGACGCCGCGCACGCCGGTCAGCACGAAGGCATGGGCCAGGCGCTGCGACCGGATCGCGTTGGTCAGCGTGCGCACCAGCGCGTCCTGGCCGATCAGCTCGGAGAAGGTCTGCGGCCGGTACTTCCGCGCCAGGACCCGATAGCCCTCCTGCCCGCGCGCCGCCGAGGCGGCGCCGGCATCGGCGGCCGGGGCCTTGGCGGCGGGCGTCTCGGAGGCGGGGGCGTCGGGCAGGTCGGTCATCGGCGGCGATGATAGGCCGCGAGGCGGCGGGCGTCCAACCGTGCGCACGGCCGGGACGCGAACCGGGCCCCGGTCGTTGGCGGCCGGATCGTCGCGGCGTCGGATTGTCGGGGATTCGGGCGGAAGACCGAACGGCGACCCGGACCGAAGCTCGTTACGGCTGCTTCCTTCCGGACCTGACCGGGTTGGCGAGGGGTCCGTCCGCCGCCGGCCTTCCTGCTTCCTTATATCAGGCAGCCCCCGGCCCGACGCAAGAGGCCGATTGCACCGATCCGGATCAGCCCGCCGGACGCGTCCGCTTCGCCCGGAAGAAGCCGCGCAGCAGCGCAGCCGCCGCGTCCGCGCCCTCGCCCGCCGCGACCTCCGGGCGGTGGTGGCAGGTCGGCCGCTCGAACACCGTCGCGCCATGGGCCACGCCGCCCATCTTGGGATCGGACGCGCCGTAGACCAGCCGGCCGATCCGGGCGAAGGAGACGGCGGTCGCGCACATCGCGCAGGGCTCCAGCGTGACATAGAGCGTCGTGCCCGGCAGCCGGGGCCGGCCGCTGGCGGCGGCCGCGGCGCGGATCGCCAGCATCTCCGCATGCGCGGTCGGGTCGGCGTCGGCCTCCGTCCGGTTGCCGGCGCGCGCCAGGACGCGGCCGGTCGCGGTCTCGACCAGGACGGCGCCGACCGGCACCTCGTCGCGCGCCGCCGCGGCCTCGGCCTCGGCCAGCGCCAGGGCCATGAAGCGGGCGTCGCGCGCCGCCTCGGTCGCGAGGGCATCGTCCTGTGGCATGGTCGGACTGTCGGCGAGCGGGCCGGACCGGTCAAGCCGGGCCTCGGCGGCACTCCGCGAGGACTCTAGGGTATGGCCGCGCGCCCTGCTACAACGCCGCCCATGGCCAAGCCCGCACCCCGCTCCTCTCCCGCCCCCGCCGATCCCGACGCGCCCGTGCGCATCGCCAAGCGCCTGGCCCGCGCCGGCATCGCCAGCCGCCGCGACGCGGAAAAGCTGATCGCCGACGGTCGGGTGGCGGTCAACGGCCGGCTGCTCGACAGCCCCGCGGTCACCGTCGGCCCGACCGACGCGATCACGCTGGACGGCCGCCCGATCCCCGAGGCCGAGGCGACGCGCGTCTGGCGCTATCACAAGCCCGACGGGCTCGTGACCACGGCCAAGGACCCCCAGGGCCGGCCCACGGTGTTCGAGCGCCTGCCCGAGGCCATGCCCCGGGTCATGTCGGTCGGCCGGCTCGACCTCACGAGCGAGGGGCTGCTGCTGCTGACCAACGACGGCGCGCTCGCCCGCTACCTGGAGCTGCCGGACCATGCCTGGCCCCGGCGCTACCGGGTGCGGGCCTTCGGCAAGGTCGATCCGGACGCGCTCGCCCGGCTCGGCGACGGGGTGACCATCGACGGCGTGCGCTACGGCCCGATCGAGGCGAGCCTGGATCGCCAGCAGGGCGGCAACGCCTGGCTGACCATGGGGCTGCGCGAGGGCAAGAACCGCGAGATCCGCCGGGTGCTGGAGCATCTGGGCCTGAAGGTCGGCCGTCTGATCCGCGTCTCCTTCGGACCGTTTCACCTGGGCTCCCTGCCGCGCGGCGCGGTCGAGGAGATCAAGCCCAAGGTCCTGCGCGAGCAGATCCCCGGCTATTTCGGCGGCCAGGCCGGCTGGGCCAAGCGCGGCGCCGATGATCGCAAGGGCGGCGGCGCGAAGGGCGGCAAGGCCCCCGGTGGTGGCGCCGGCGGCGGGACGCCGAAGCCCGGTGGCGGGAAGCAAGGCGGCCCGAAGGGCGGCCGGAGCAAGGCGGGCGGGACCGGCGGCGATGCGGATCACCGGCGGTCGTCATAGGCGACGCGGCCTCGACGCTCCGCCCGGCCGCGCCGTCCGCCCCACCACCGACCGGGTGCGCGAGGCGGTGTTCAACGCGCTCGCCCATGGCGACTGGCGCGATCCCGAGGCCGAAGACGAAAGCCCGGCCGGGCGCGCCGATCCGCTCGACGGCGCGCGGGTGCTCGACGCCTTCGCCGGCACGGGAGCGATGGCGCTGGAGGCGCTGTCGCGCGGCGCGGCCTCGGCGGTGCTGATGGAGGTCGCGGGGCCGGTCGCCGCGCTCGCCCGGGCCAACACCGCCGCCCTGGGGGAAGAAGCCCGCGCCCGCGTGCTGCGCGCCGACGCCACCCGGCCGCCCGCGCCCCGGCCGGGCGAGGCGGCGGACCTCGTCTTCCTCGACCCGCCCTATGGCCGCGACCTGGTCGCTCCGGCGCTGGCGGCGCTGGCGCGCGCCGGCTGGATCGAAGCCGGCGCCCTGGTGGCGATCGAGACCGACCGCCGCGACCCCGAACCCGCGGCCGACGGCCTCACGGTCCTCGACCGCCGCCGCTACGGCGACACGGCGATCACCTACGCGCGATGGCGGGGGTGATGGAGATCCGCGGCCCGTGGGTCCCCCACGGGCCGCGCGCGACGGCCCGGACATGGCCGTTGCGCAGCGCCTCCGGCGCCGGGCAACCTGCCCCCTCCACACCGTAGGTCGCCCACGGCCGAAGGCCGTGCGCGAGGGCACCGACGGGGCCACGTTGCGCAGCGGCTCGCGCCGCTGGGCAACCTACGACGCGACGGATGGCAGGAGGGCGCGCACGATGACCGAGGATGTCGACGACCAGCGCGCCGTCGCGCCGGAGACCGGGATCGCCCGGCTGCGCGAACGCGCGCTCGCCTATCCCGAGACGCGCGAGGACTTTCCCTGGGGCGAGCCCGCTTACAAGGTGCGGGACAAGGTCTTCGTCTTCCTCGCCGTGCTCGACGGCACGGTCCGGTTCACGGCCAAGCTGCCGCGCTCGCGCGACTTCGCGCTCGAGTACCCGTTCACGGCGCCGACCGGCTACGGCCTCGGCCGCAGCGGCTGGGTGACGGCCGAGTTCCCGCCGGGCGAGCCGCTGCCGCTGGACCTGCTGACCGGCTGGATGGACGAAAGCTACCGCGCCGTGGCGCCGAAGGCGCTGGTCGGCAGGCTCTGACGTCCGATCCTCGCGAAGACAATCGGCGCGGCCGGCGGCGATGACTTGGCCGTCATGCCCGGCGCGCTCGATCGCGCCCGGGCCCGTCCGCGATCACCCCTGGAGGGGGCCGGGGCCTCGTGCGGATTCAGTGACGATCCGTTGCGGATTCGGTGCAGCTCCCGCGCGCCTCAGGCCTTCAGTGCCTCGGCGTGGAAGGCCATGTGGTCTGGCAGGAAGCTCTGGATGAACCAGTAGCTGTGGTCGTAGCCGGGCTGCAGGCGGAGATCGAGCGGCACGTCGGCCGCCCGGCAGGCATCGGCGAAGACGATGGGCTTCAACTGCTCGGCCAGGAAGCCGTCGGCATCGCCCTGGTCGACCAGGATAGTGCCGTGCCAGCCCCGCGCGGCGACCAGCGCCGTGGCGTCGTAGGCGGCCCAGGCCTCCTCGTCCTCGCCGAGATATCCCGCGAACGCCTTCTTGCCCCAGGGCACGCGGCTGGGTGCCACGATCGGCGCGAAGGCGGAGACCGAGCGGTAGCGATTCGGGTTTCGGAGCGCGCAGACCAGGGCGCCGTGCCCGCCCATGGAGTGGCCGGAGATCGCCTGGCGCGCCGGATCGGCCGGGAAGCGCTCGGCGATCAGGGCCGGCAGCTCCGCCGTGACGTAGCTGTACATGCGGTAGTGATCGGCCCACGGCGCCTCGGTCGCGTCGACATAGAATCCGGCGCCGGAGCCGAAGTCGAAGGCGTCGTGCTCGCCCGGCAGATCGGTGCCGCGCGGGCTGGTGTCCGGGAAGACGACCATCAGCCCGTGCTCGGCCGCCAGGCGCTGGGCGCCGGCCTTGGTCGCCGCGTTCTCCCAGGTGCAGGTCAGCCCGGACAGCCAGGTGAGCACCGGCACCGGGCCGTCGGCCGCCTGCGGCGGGACATAGACGGCAACCTCCATCGCCGTGCCGGTCTCGCGCGACGCGTGGCGGTAGACGCCCTGGGTGCCGCCGAAGCAGCGATGCTCGGCAACGGTCTCCATCGCGGCCTCCGATGGCGGGGGGAGAGAGGGGGAGCGGCCCGGGAGGGGACGCGGCCCGGGATCAGTAGACGACGACGGAGCGGATCGACTCGCCCGAATGCATGAGCTCGAAGCCCTCGTTGATGCGATCGAGCGGCAGGGTGTGGGTGATCAGCGGGTCGATCTCGATCTTGCCGTCCATGTACCAGTCGACGATCTTCGGCACGTCGGTGCGCCCGCGCGCGCCGCCGAAGGCCGTGCCCTTCCAGGTCCGCCCGGTGACGAGCTGGAAGGGCCGGGTGGCGATCTCCTCCCCGGCGCCGGCGACGCCGATGATGATGCTCTGCCCCCAGCCCTTGTGCGCGCATTCCAGCGCCTGGCGCATGAGCGTGACGTTGCCGACGCACTCGAAGGAATAGTCCGCGCCGCCGCCGGTCAGCTCGACCAGGTAGGGCACCAGGTCGCCCTCGACCTCGGCCGGGTTGGCGAAGTGGGTCATGCCGAAGCGCTCGGCCAGCGGCTTCTTGGCCGGGTTCAGGTCGACGCCGACGATCTTGTTCGCGCCGACCATGCGCGCGCCCTGGATGACGTTGAGCCCGATGCCGCCCAGCCCGAAGACGACGACGTTCGCGCCCGGCTCGACCTTGGCGGTGTTGACCACCGCGCCGATGCCCGTGGTCACGCCGCAGCCGATGTAGCAGACCTTGTCGAAGGGCGCGTCGGGCCGGATCTTCGCCAGCGCGATCTCCGGCAGGACGGTGAAGTTGGCGAAGGTGGACGTGCCCATGTAGTGGTGCAGCTTTTCCCCGCCGATCGAGAACCGACTGGTGCCGTCGGGCATGAGCCCCTGGCCCTGGGTCGACCGGATCGCCTGGCAGAGATTGGTCTTCGGGTTCAGGCAGTACTCGCACTCCCGGCATTCCGGCGTGTAGAGCGGGATGACGTGGTCGCCCGGCTTGAGCGACGTCACGCCGGCGCCGACCTCGACCACCACGCCCGCGCCCTCGTGCCCGAGGATGGCGGGGAACAGCCCCTCCGGGTCCTTGCCGGACAGGGTGAAGTCGTCGGTGTGGCACAGGCCCGTGGCCTTGATCTCCACCAGCACCTCGCCCGCGCGCGGGCCCTCGAGCTGCACCGTCTCGACGCTCAGCGGCTTGCCCGCCGCCGTCGCCACCGCCGCGCGAACGTCCATGTCCCGGATCCCTGCCTTGGCCCCCCGCCCCCGGCCCGACCGCCGGCGACTCGCTCGACCGGGAGCCTAGCGGAGGCGGCAGGGGCGGGCCAGGGGCGTGGTGGGCGAGGAGCGCACGGACTGCTTCGGGCGGCCCAGCGAGACCCCATATTCGAAATTGGAGAGGTAAGATATCGGTTCCCAGCAAAGCACGACAGTTAGAGGCGCGTCGCTGACATGAGCCTCCGAGCACCTAAGCTGTGGCTGCTGACACCAGCGCGAGCCGCGTGAACGGCCACCGAAGCATCATTCGCTCCTCACCATAGAAGATGCCATAGAGCGCCTACTGGTTGTTGTGTCGGTTATTTTTTCGCGAAAAAGCTGGACATGCCACTGTGTTCTGTGTATGTTCGTGACTGAAAACCAATTGCCTGCTGCATCCGATACCAACATGATGCGCATGCTCAGCATCAAGGACCCAGATCTAGGCAATGTCAAAGGTCATCAAGCTTGATAAACTTCCGGTTTCGCCAGCGACGTTTCACAGCGACAGCGGTAGTGCATCGCTGACCCTCAGTGACGCGATGGCTTGCTATCAGCATTGGCCTCATCCTACGGCCATCATCGCCGACGGTCCTTACGGACTAGGAAAGTTTCCAGGCGAGCCAAAAAGTGCCGAGAACCTTGGTGAGTGGTATGCACCACATGTTGCAGAGTGGTCACGTCTAGCGATTCCTGAAACCACCCTATGGTTTTGGTGCTCGGAAATTGGTTGGGCCGAAGTACATCCCGTCTTAAAGATGCACGGTTGGCGCTATAAGGCCGCGCATATTTGGGATAAAGGCGTCGGCCATGTCGCCGGGAATTGCAATGGCGATACAATTCGGGGCTTCCCAGTCGTAACCGAGATCTGTGTCCAGTACGTCCGCGATATCCGCCTCGAGACGCGAGACGGTGACCCGCTGACGATGAAGGAGTGGCTACGATATGAATGGCTACGGAGTGGCTTGCCACTCTTTAAGACAAATGAGGCCTGCAGTGTAGCAAATGCCGCGACTAGAAAATACTTTACACAATGCCATCTTTGGTATTTTCCGCCGGCGGATAAGATGATGTCCCTTGCGGAGTATGCGTTGAGATACGGTGCGCCGACTGATAGGCCATACTTTTCTCTTGACGGACAAACTCCATTGTCAAGAGAGCAGTGGGAAGGAATGAGGTCAAAATGGAATCACACACATGGCATTACCAACGTCTGGAACGAACCAGCCGTACGTGGCGAAGAGCGGGTCAAGGCTAAAGGCCTAAAGGCGCTACACATAAATCAGAAGCCATTACGACTCATCAATCGGATCATTGAGGCATCGACTGACCCCGGAGATATCGTATGGGAACCCTTCGGAGGGCTCTGCTCGGCAGCGGTAGGTTCCATACGCTTAGGTAGACATTGCTATGCCTCTGAGGTTATCCCAGATTATTTTTCCGCGGCCGTTAGGCGGCTTGAACAGGAGTCAGTGACCATTGAACGAAATTCCACCTCCCCCCGAACCAATCGAGCCTAATCCGGATTGGGAGCACCGAGATCTGTGGATCGCTGTAAGAGAAGCGATCTACACACTCCCGTCTCGCTTCGAATCCGAATTGGTAATATCAGGAGTTCTCGCGACTGATCTATTTTCATTTAATTCATCTTTAGGCGCGACAATCGAAGAACAGGTAATTGCGTCTCTCAACAGACTCGGAACTGTATGGGATCCAGATCAAAAATATGCGCTTTATAGCTTCGAGCGGCAGCCTCAGACTTTCCCGGATGTTGTCCTACGAACATCTAAAGATGGCTCTGCCCCAGATGTCCTCATGGGAATAGAGCTCAAAGGCTGGTATGCGCTTGCTAAAGAGAGTGAGCCGAGTTTTCGCTATAAAGTTACACCAGCCGTCTGCGCGCCAGCTGACCTTTTAGTCGTCGTTCCCTGGACTCTTTCAAAAGTTATTTCCGGTTCACCCCAAGTTTTTAAGCCGTTCGTTATTGGTGCTCGTCAGGCGGCTGAGTATCGTAATTGGTATTGGCGACATAAGCGCGGTGGAAGCGGAAACCGTGACATTGAATCTTCTAACCGTGACATTGAATCTTCTAACGTTGATACATACTATCCAACGAAGAGTGAAATGATTTCGGACCGACCAGTAAGTGATAGCGGGGGGAATTTTGGGAGATTTGCGCGGACAAAGGTAATGGAAGACTATATTAATTCTTTGTTTGACGAAAAACTTTCTGGAATCCCTCTTTGGGCTTGGCAACGTTTTCTTGCTCTTTTTACAGAAAGCCAGACTCCCAGCGATGTACGACGCGGCCTGGAAGGCATTGAAAATAGCCTCGTGAAGACTTCTTTATCTCCAGAAAATCGGGAGATGGTTATTCTTAAATTGCGTGAAATAGGAGAAATTATTACCTCAGATATTTAGAAATAAAAGCGTAATTGTATCTACTTGTACAATTTTATTGAATAGATCAAGCAACAGTGTATAGAAAAGTGGTCCGCTACTTTTTTGCACTACCCTCCACCGCATAAATGTCGAACTCGTGCTTTTATGAAAGGTGGAGCAAGCTCCTCAACCGCTAAATTACTTTGAACCCCGCCCCCTTAAAAACGCTCCGGCGCCGGTCGCAGGTCGATCTCCTGGGTCCAGGCGCGTTTGTCCTGGCGGTGCAGGGCGAGGTAGGTGCGGGCCATGGCGTCGCGGTCGAGGGTCGTGGCCGGGTCGCGGTCGGGCTGGCGGGCGCGGAGCTTCGGGCCGTCGATCTGGCCGTCGACCACCACATGGGCGACGTGCAGACCCTGCGGCTGGTACTCCCGCGCGATCGACTGGGCGAGGGCGCGCAGGCCGAACTTGGGCACCGCCAGGTTGATGAAGCCGGCGCCGCCGCGCAGGCTCGCCGTCGCGCCGGTGAACAGCAGTGTGCCCGACTCCCGCGGCGCCATCGCCCGCACCGCGGCCTGCGCCACGTGGAAGGCGCCGAGGCAGGCGCTGCGCCATGCCGCCTCCAGATCGGCCGCCTCGATCTCCAGCAGGCCGCCGCGCTTGTGCGTGCCGGCGTTGTAGACGACCAGGTCGGGCACGCCCAGGGACTCGCGCACCGCGGCGACCAGCGCGTCGACCGACTCCTTGACCGTGACGTCGACCGGATAGGCCGTGATGCGCGCGCGGATGTCGGCCGGCAGGGCGTCCAGGTCGGCGTTCAGCCGCGCCACGTCCCGCGCGCCGGCGGCGACGGTCATCCCGGCCTCGGCGAACACGGCGCACAGCGACCGGCCGAGCCCCGGCCCGACGCCGACGACCAGCGCGACCTCCCCCGTCTTGGCGTGGTCCTCGGGCGACAGGCTGGCGGTCATGGCGAGGTCTCCTTCGGCCAGGGTCCAGGGTGGATTCTTCCACTATAGCGCGCACTGCGTCCCGACGCGCCCCCTGGTCGCGGCGGGCGTCATGCGGTATCGAGGACGGTGCGCGCCCCGCGCCGCATCCCGCTTTCCGGAGGCCCGTCCCATGACCGACCGGACCGACCGCCCCTTCGACGCCGCGGAGACCCGGGAGCCGGCCGAGCGCGAGGCCGCGCTGATGGCCGCCCTGCCCGAGCAGGTGGCGCTCGCCAAGCGCCGGGCGCCGGCCTATGGCGCGCTTTTCGACGAGATCGACCCGGCCGCGGTGACCAGCCGGGAGGCGCTCGCCGCCCTGCCCGTCACGCGCAAGAGCGACCTGCCGGAGGCCCAGGCCGCCGCCCCGCCCTTCGGCGGTTTCGCCGCGGTCGAGCCCGGCGCCCTGGCGCGCATTTTCGCCTCGCCCGGGCCGATCTACGACGCCGAGGGGCGACGCGCCGACTACTGGCGCATGGCCCGGGCCCTCTGGGCCTCCGGCGTGCGGCCGGGCGAGGTGCTGCACAACTGCTTCAGCTACCACTTCACCCCCGCCGGCGCGATGTTCGAGACGGGCGCCCAGGCGCTGGGCTGCGCGGTGGTTCCGGCGGGCGTCGGCAACACCGAGCTGCAGGCCCGCACCATCGCCGATATCCGCCCGGCCGGCTGGGCGGGCACGCCGGACTATCTCAAGACGATCCTCGAGGCGGGGGACGAAGCGGGCCTAGACCTCTCCAGCATCGCCGTGGCCCATGTCTCCGGCGGGCCGCTGTTCCCGGCGCTCGTTGAGGTCTACGAGGGCCGCGGCATCGCCGTCAGGCAGAGCTACGCGACCGCCGATATCGGGCTGATCGCCTACGAGAGCCCGGCGCGCGAGGGGCTGATCACCGACGAGTACGTCCTGGTCGAGATCGTGCGCCCCGGTACCGGCGACCCGGTGCCCGACGGGGAGGTCGGCGAGATCGTCGTGACGACCTTCAGCCGCGAATACCCGCTGATCCGCTTCGCCACCGGCGACCTCTCCGCCGTCCTGCCGGGGACGAGCCCGTGCGGCCGCACCGCACCGCGTATCCGCGGCTGGATGGGCCGGGCCGACCAGACCACCAAGGTCAAGGGGATGTTCGTCCATCCCCACCAGGTCGCGGAGGTGCTGGCCCGCCACGGCCTGGCCGGCGCGCGCGCCCGGCTGGTGGTGACGGCGGAGGGCGGGCGCGACGCCATGACCCTGGCGGTCGAGGCGGCCGGCGCGCCCGCGGGCCTGGCCGACCGGCTGGCCGAGACCCTGCAGGCCGTCACCAAGCTGCGCGGCACGGTCGAGCTCGCCGCCCCGGACAGCCTGCCCAACGACGGCAAGGTCATCGAGGACGCCCGGAACTACGGGTGACGAGTGCCGCACGCACCATAATCTCCACCGAGCCCGACATCGCCGCCGGCCCGGCCTGTGCCCGTCGGGTTCGCTTCGCTCAGCCGACCTACGGTGCACCGTCCCGTAGGTCGGTCGAGCGTCAGCGAGCCCGACATCGTCGGCCGCGCCGTTCGCGGTGGGTCGGATAGAGCGACAGCGAAATCCGGCACCGTCGGGCTCCGGCGCCGGTCCCCTCACGCTCCCACGCACTGCCCGGGCAGTGGCGGGATATCGACCGCCTTGCCCCGCGGGATGAGCCGGTCCTTGTCGTACATGGGCAGCTCGCAAACCGTGGCGGCGCGCCAGAGATCGTCGATGCAGGCGACCTCGATCTCCGTGCCCGGGCCGAGATCGGGATCGTCGAGCCGGACGATCGCCACGCCGCAGCCCTGGAACGGCGACCACGCGCTGGAGCAGATCCGACCGGCCGGCGCGCCGTCCTTCCTCGGATCGTCGCCGAGCCGCGCCACGCTCCCCGGGATCCGCAGCCCCCAGGTGCGCTGGCGCCGGTCCGCGACGCGCAACGCGGCCTGCCCGATGAAGTCCGGCTTGTCCAGGTCGACCATGGGGCCGAGGCCCGCGGCGAACGGCGTCACCCTCTCGTCGAAGTCGGAGCCGGCGTTGAGCAGCCCGGCCTCGATCCGCCGGGCGCCGCCCACCGCGACCGGCCGCAGGCCGAAGGCCTGGCCGGCCTCGAGAATGCGCTCGCCCACCGCCCGCGCGTCGATGTCCGGCGGGAGATAGACCTCCCATCCGAGCTCGTTGGTGAATCCGGAGCGGGTGATGACGACATCCTGGCCGGCGATCCGGACCCGGGCGGCATCGAAATAGCGGAACGGATCCGGGTACGGCCCGTCGACGGCGGCCTCGAGGACCCTCATGGAGTCGGGGCCCTGCACCTGGCTGATCCAGACTTCCGGATCGAAGACCGCGACGTCCATGCCGCGCGCGTGCGCCTTCAGCCACAGCAGCAGGTCGCCGTCCGCCTGCCCGTACCAGAACCGGTCCTCGGCCAGCCGGACCAGGACGCCGTCCATGATCATGCCGCCCGCGTCGTTGCAGGCGACCTGGTAGCTGCACCGGCCGACCCGGGTCCGGGCGACGTCGCGGGTGAAGACGAGGTTCAGCAGCCGTTCCGCGTCCGGGCCCCGGATCTCGACCGGCAACTCGGCCGTATGGCGCAGGATCGCGTGGCGCCGGAGCATCCAGTAGGCGTCCTCGGCGGTCCAGCTGGACATGGCCATGGCGGTCAAGCGGTGATTGTAGATCGTGTATTGCGGACCGTAGGGCAGTTCCTGGTAGGCCAGGGGGTGCGCCATCAACGTGCGCCCGAACTCGCTCGGGCGCGCGCTCTCCATGGGCAATGGCAGGACGGCCATGGAAACGGTCTGCTGGTGATACGGCATGGTTCCCCCCGGGGTTTTCTCGTGCGCGGTCGCGCCCTGGCCACCTTCTAGAAGGCCGTGACGACGGATCGCGCGACGCGCTCTCCATCGACCCGGCCTCCGCATGGCTTGTCCGAACGTTTCCGCTCCTCCTTTCGTCAGCCCAAGAACGACGACCACGCGGCACGGCCTCCGATCGTGGGGCGCCATGGCCCCGGTCCGACGATCGGATTCCCCGTCGGCCCGCGTCCGACAGTCATCCTCACACCCCTCGAATGGCCGATGCCACCGAGAGATCCTGATCGCGCCGCTTGGTCGCGACCGGACAGCGCCCACCCGGGCCGGCCGGGCGACACGCGCGTCTCCCGTCCCGTCCGGGGCGATATCCGGATCGATCATTGCGTCAGTTGGAACCGATCGCCCCATCAGCAACGACGTGGAGCATCCTGTCCGCGCCTCCCGCAGCGCGGAATACGGATTTGACGGCTCTCGTGTGGTTCATACAGTTGGTGTCCTGATTCATGCAAAGTGCGCTATCGCGCACTTCCCGATCGGGACACTAGCGCCAGCGCTTGTAGGCGGCGATCAGGCCATTGGTGGAGCTGTCGTGGTCGGTGACCGCGCCGGCGCCCTGCATCTTGGGCAAGAGCACCTTGGCGAGCTGCTTGCCGAGCTCCACCCCCCACTGGTCGAAGCTGTAGATCTGCCAGATCACCCCCTGGACGAAGACCTTGTGCTCGTAGAGCGCGATGAGCATGCCCAGGCGCTCCGGGTCGACCTGTTCGAGCAGGATCGTGTTGGTCGGCCGATTGCCGGTGAAGACCTTGTGCGGCGCCAGCGCGTCGACGGCGGCCCGGTCGAGGCCCTGGGCCTCCAGCTCGGCCCGCGCCTCGGCCTCGGTCTTGCCCTTCATCAGCGCCTCGGTCTGGGCGAAGACGTTGGACAGCAGGATCGGGTGGTGGTCGCCGATCGGGTTGTGGCTCTTCGCCGGGGCGATGAAGTCGCAGGGGATCAGCTTCGTGCCCTGGTGGATGAGCTGGTAGAAGGCGTGCTGGCCGTTGGTGCCGGGCTCGCCGAACACGATCGGGCCGGTCTGGTGGATGACCGGCTCGCCGTCGCGGCCGATCGACTTGCCGTTGCTCTCCATGTCGAGCTGCTGGAGGTAGGCCGGCAGGCGGTGGAGATACTGGTCGTAGGGCAGGCAGGCATAGGCCTGGGCGTCGAAGAAATCGTCGTACCACAGGCCCAGCAGCGCCAGGATCACCGGCATGTTCGCCTCGAGCGGCGCGTCGCGGAAATGCCGGTCCATGGCGTGGCCGCCGGCCAGGAAGCGTTCGAAGGCGTCCATGCCCATGGCGATGGCGACCGGCAGCCCGATCGCCGACCAGACGGAATAGCGCCCGCCGACCCAGTCCCAGAAGACGAACATGTTGTCGGTGTCGATGCCGAACTTCGCGACCTCCGCCGCGTTGGTCGACAGGGCCACGAAGTGCCTGGCGATCGCGGCCTCCGGCGCGCCGGAGTCCAGGAACCAGCGCCGCGCGGTATGGGCGTTGGTCAGCGTCTCCTGCGTGGTGAAGGTCTTCGACGCGACGATGAACAGCGTCGTCTCGGGGTCGACCGCCTTCAGCGCCTCGGCGATGTGGCTGCCGTCGACATTGGAGACGAAGTGCAGCCGGATCTCCGGGTGCTGGTAGGGCTTCAACGCCTCCGAGACCATGACGGGGCCGAGGTCGGAGCCGCCGATGCCGATATTGACGACATCGGTGATCCGTTTGCCCGTGTGGCCCGTCCACGCGCCCGACCGCACGGCCTCTGAGAACCGGCGCATCTGGTCGAGCACCGCCCTGACGGCCGGCATCACGTCCTCGCCGTCGACCCGCACCGGATCGCCCGAGCGGTTGCGCAGGGCGGTATGCAGGACGGCCCGATTCTCCGTGCCGTTGATCTTCTCCCCGGCGAACATGGCCTCGCGCCAGCGGCCGAGATCGGCCTGGCGCGCCAGGTCGAGGAGCAGGCCCATCGTCGTCTCGGTCACGCGGTTCTTCGAATAGTCGAGCAGGACGCCGTCGACCTCGAGCGAGAACCGCTCGAAGCGGTCCGGGTCCTGCGCGAAGAGCTCGCGCATGGAGGTTCCGGCGATCTCGGCGTGATGGGCGGCGAGCGCCTGCCAGGCGGGGGTTTCGGTCAGCGTCGGCATCGGGCGTGGTGTCCTCGCGAGCGGCGAAGCGGCGGGCCGGCGACAGCGCCGGCCCCGGGCGCCAGGACGCTACCAGAGCCGGCGCGCGCGTGCATCCGTGGGGGTGTGGCAGAGATCCGACAGGCTCCCATTCTGCGTCTCGATCGCGGCTCGGACCATTCGCCCGAATAGAATTCCCCTTAAACGTGTGTTTATGGCACTAAAATACGCTTGATTTGATTATCGCAAAAATGCTATGGGGCCGATGAGTAACGCTTGGACCGTCGAAACCCTGGACGCGACCGTCGACGCGGAGCTTGATGCCTTGCCGGCGGACATGCGGGCCCGCTTCGTGCGTATCGCCCGATTACTCGAGACGTTCGGGGCCGAGAAGGTGGGCGCGCTCCATGTCCGGCACCTGACGGGGCCACTTTGGGAAATGCGAATGCGGGGGCGCGACGGTATATCCCGTGCCATCTACGTAACAGCCAGGGGAGAGCGGATCGTGGTAGTTCGAGCCTTCGTCAAGAAAACGCAGAAGACTCCCCGACGAGAAATCGAACTGGCCCTTCGCCGCGCCGAAGAGATCGACTCATGAGCCATATCGACACCCTTCACGACAAGTGGCGTGACGATCCGGAATACCGGAAGGCCTATGACGCGCTGGAGAGCGAGTACGAGCTGGCCCGGGCCGTGATCGAGGCTCGGACGCGGGCCGGCCTGTCGCAGGCGGACCTCGCCCGGCGGATGGCGACGACGCAATCCGTCATCGCGCGCCTCGAAAGTGGACGAACCCGGCCCTCCACGCGAACCCTGGCAAAGCTGGCCCGCGCGACCGGAACCCGCCTGCGCATCGCGTTCGAGCCGGTCGGCGGGCCGGCCTGAAGTCGGCCCCGCGACCGCCGCCGCCAACGCTGGAGTGGTCGGTCCGAAGCGCGCCGTCATCCACGACCCCTGGCGTCACGCTCGGGGTCGGCCTACAATATCTGGCATGGATACGGTCACGCCCATCCCGCCCCTGCTGCGCCGCCTGCCGCCGACCCTGGTCGACCGGATCGCCGCCGGCGAGGTGATCGAGCGGCCGGCCGCGGCGGTCAAGGAGCTGGTGGAGAACGCGCTCGACGCCGGCGCCGCGCGAATCGGCGTGACCGTGCGCGACGGCGGGCGCACGCTGATCGCCGTGGACGACGACGGCCGCGGCATGACGGCCGAGGAGCTGGCGCTGGCGGTCGAGCGCCACGCCACCTCCAAGCTGCCCGACGACGACCTGCTGCGCATCGCCTCGCTCGGCTTCCGCGGCGAGGCGCTGCCGTCGATCGGCGCCGTCTCCCGCCTGACGATCACCAGCCGGGCGCGCGGATCCGAGGGCGCCTGGACGCTCACCGTCGACGGCGGGTCGTTGGGCGCGGTCCGGCCGGCCGCGCGCGGCGCCGGCACGCGGGTGGAGGTCGCCGACCTGTTCCACGCCACGCCGGCGCGGCTGAAATTCCTCAAATCCGACCGGGCGGAGCGCGACGCCGTGCTCGACACGGTCAAGCGCCTCGCGCTCGCCCATCCGCGCGTCGCCTTCACCGTCACCGACGGGTCTCGCACGCCGATCGACCTGCCGGCCGGCCCGGCGGACCTGCTGGAGGCGCGCCGCTCGCGGCTGGCCGCCGTGCTCGGCCGGGAGGTCGCGGACAACGCCCTGGCCGTCGAGGCCGAGCGCGAGGGCGCGCGCCTGTCCGGCCTCGCCGCGCTGCCGACGCTCAACCGGGGCAACGGGCTGGGCCAGTACCTCTTCGTCAACGGCCGACCGGTGCGCGACAAGCTGCTGGTCGGCGCGGTGCGCGGCGCCTATGCCGATTTCCTGGCGCGCGACCGGCATCCGGTGGTCTGCCTGTTCCTGGACCTGCCGGCCGAGGCGGTGGACGTCAACGTCCACCCGGCCAAGGCGGAGGTGCGCTTCCGAGACGCCGGCATGGTGCGCGGGCTGGTGGTCGGCGCGCTCAAGCACGCGCTGGCCGCCGCCGGCCACCGGGCCTCCACCTCGCTCGGCGGCGCGGCGCTCGGCGCCTTCCGGGCGCAGGACCGGGGCGCGCGGCCAGGCGGCTGGGGCGGAGGCGCGCCCGCGGGCGGTCCGGGCGGGCGTGTCACGCCGGGGCTGGCGCCGGGACTGGCGGAGGCCGCGGCGGCCTGGCAGGCGCCCTACCCGGGCACGAGCCCGGCGTCCGCCGACTGGGCGCGGACCTGGGCCGAGCCCTCGGCCCGGCAGGAAGCGCCCGCGCCCGAGGGCACCGCGCCCGGCACCCCCGCGAACGGCGCCCCCGGCCCCGACCCGGCGGAGGCCCACCCCCTGGGCGCGGCGCGCGCCCAGCTTCACGGCACCTATATCGTCGCCCAGACCGAGGGCGGGCTGGTCATCGTCGACCAGCACGCGGCGCACGAGCGGCTGGTCTACGAGCGGATGAAGGCGCAGCTGATCGAGGGCGGCGTCACCCGCCAGGGCCTGCTGCTGCCGGAGATCGTCGAGCTCGACGAAGCCGATGCCGGCCGCCTCGCGGGACGGGCGGAGGAGCTGGCCGAGCTGGGCCTGGAGCTGGAGGCCTTCGGCCCCGGCGCCGTCGTCGTGCGCGCGATCCCGGCGCTGCTGGGCGAGAAGGCGGACGTCAAGGGCCTGGTCCGCGACCTGGCCGACGAGCTGGCGGAGCTCGACAGCGCCCACACGCTACGCCAGCGCCTGGACCATGTCTGCGCCACCCTGGCCTGCCACGGCAGCGTGCGCGCCAACCGGACGCTCAGCGCGGCGGAGATGAACGCCCTGCTCCGCCAGATGGAGGCGACCCCCCATTCCGGTCAGTGCAACCACGGCCGCCCGACCTATGTGAGCCTCGACCTCGCCGACATCGAACGGCTGTTCGGGCGGAAGTAGGGGCCGGGACCGACGGGGCCGCCGCGCATCGGTTCGCGGTGGGTGCGCCCCCCGGGCGCACGGGCGATTCCGACTTTCGCGCGATTCAAACACGCGATAATCGGAATATGCTTGACCAGATCGCACGATTTTCCGATTTTCGCGTGATTGAAACACGGAAAGATCGGAATCGTGCTCTATCTCGTCGGTGAGACGCTGGATAAAGACAGGGCCTACTACCAGGCCGAAACCGGCAAAATCGTCAAACTCATGCGCGGCGTCTATGTCGATGCCGACGACGATATCGAAGCTGGTGTCCTACGCTACGCCGTTCGCATTGCGCGATATCTGTATCCACGTGCCTACCTTTCCGGCGCCAGCGCCTCCCGCTTGGGACCGACACGCGACGCCCGCCTCTTCTTGAGCGGTCCGCGCGCGCAACGCACCCGGATCCGGACCCTGGAGATCGCCCAGACAGCGGCACCGCCGCATGCCGATACGGTGCCCGCCGTCGTCGATGATGGAATGGGGGAATTCACGATCCGGATATCGTCACCCCGACAGCGACTGCTCGAGTCGTTCCGGCAGCGCAGCGAAATTGCGGCTGCAATGAGCGACGACGATCGAGCCGATCTCGCGCGTCGACTGATCGACGAGCACGGAGGCCCTCGGAGCGCAGCGGATTCCGTGTGGGTGCTTGCCCGTCAGAACGGCTGGCACCGAGAGGCGGAGCGAGCGGAGCGATACCTGCAACATGCACAGCCGGACCACGAGACTCCGAACGCAGCCACGATACGGCTGACGGTCGCCTGGCACGGTCAGCCGCTCGGAACGCTGGTCCACGACGGCGTGGACTGGCGCTGGGATGCTGATCCCGACACGGCCTTGCCGGTTGTCCAACAGCGCCTACCGGGACGATTGCCGCCATTCATCCAGTCCCTCCTCCCCGAAGGCTGGCTGGAGAGCGTTCTAGGCAAACGAGACGAACGCGCGCTGCTTCGGACCGGCAAGCGCTACATGTCCAATATCACGATAACCGAAGCGACAACCGACCCGACCGCGATTGAGCCGGATGTGCTCGTTGCCCGACTGGTCGACCATTCGCGCGAGGGCCTCTTCACCGGGACCTATGACGGTCCGGGCCGCTCGACGATCGAATCGGATTTCGAGGCGGGCCTGGCCGAGTTCTATGCTCGGGCGAGCACGCCACGCCTATCTGGCGTTCAGATCAAGGCTCCGATGCACTTGGATCGCAACGGAACCCTGTCGATCGCCAGCCGACTACCATTTACCCATATCTTGAAGCCCGCCGGCACCGGCGCCTTCCAGGCGCTGCCTGTGATAGAATATCTAGCAATGACACTCGGCCGCCGAGTCGGGCTCGCAACCCCGGACGTGGCGCTCGTCCAAATGCCGGATGGCATGGCGCCAGCCCTTCTCGTCGAGCGGTTCGACATCCGGACGTCCCCGGACGACCGGCGCCATATCGCCCTAGAAGACATGTGCTCGGTCCTGGGCCTGTCGCCGGATGCGAAATACGATGGCACGATCGAGCGCGTCGCCCATGCCCTTCGCCCCGTGTCGACCGAGCCGGACGAGGATTTGCGAATCCTCCTTCAACGTGCCCTTTTTGCTTGGCTCATCGGTGATGGGGACATGCATTTGAAGAACCTTGCCCTGCTGAAGATCGCGGGGCCGGAGCGCAAGCGTTTCGATAGCGTAAGGCTCGCGCCGCTTTACGATGCCGTCACCACGCGCGTTTTCCCGGGCCTCGAGTCCGACCGCATGGCCCTAAAGCTCAACGGGAAGGACGATCGCCTGCGCCGCGCCGATTTCAGGCGAGCTGCAGCAACCATGAGCCTGGGTCCCCGCAACATGGAACTCGCGATCGACGAGTTTCTAGGCAGCCTCGCTCGGGCGCTGGGTGCCGTGAGCCTGCCGGACGGCCTGTCGGTGTCCGCCGACCTCACGGCCCGAGCAGACAAAGCGATCGAACTCTGCCGCGGGCGAATTGACGGGTTCGACTCCTTCGGCTGATTCTCGTCCAACCAATCGGCGCGATTCTCGCGCCCGGCCGATCGTGGAGCCCCCCTCACGTCGCCACCACGTCCGTGTCCACTGCCTCCAGGTCGAAGGCGGCCTTGAACAGGGCCTGGGTGTAGGGCTGTTCGGGGGCGTCGAAGAGCTTGGCGGCGGGGCCCTGCTCGACCACCTTGCCGTCCTTCATCACCATGATGTAGTCGGACAGCGCGCGCACGACGGCCAGGTCGTGGCTGATGAAGAGGTAGGCCAGCCCGTGGCGGTCCTGGAGGTCGCGCAGCAGGTCGACGATCTGGGCCTGGACCGAGCGGTCGAGCGCCGAGGTCGGCTCGTCGAGCACGACGAAACGCGGCTTGAGCACCATGGCCCGCGCGATGGCGATGCGCTGGCGCTGGCCCCCGGAGAACTCGTGCGGGTAGCGGTGGCGCGTCTCCGGGTCCAGGCCGACCTCGCGCAGGGCCTCGACGATCATCGCCTCGCGCTCGGCCGTTCCGTGGGCCAGGCCGTGAACGCGCAGGCCCTCCGCGACGATCTCGCCGACCGACATGCGCGGGCTGAGCGAGCCGAACGGATCCTGGAAGACGATCTGCATCTGCCGCCGCAGCGGCCGCATGTCGCCGAACTGCAGGCCCTGGATCGGCTTGCCTTCGAAGCGGATGGCGCCCTGGGAGCCGATCAGGCGGAGCAGGGCGAGTCCCAGCGTCGTCTTGCCCGAGCCCGATTCCCCGACGACCCCGACCGTGTGGCCGGCGCGCACGGCGACGTCGATGCCGTCGACCGCCTTGATGTGCCCGACCGTGCGGCGCAGCAGCCCCTGCTGGATCGGGAACCAGACCTTGACGTCGTCGCCCTGGACGACGAGCGGCGCGTCGGCCGGCGCGACCAGCGGATGGCCCTTGGGCTCGGCGTTGAGAAGCTTGCGGGTATAGGCGTGCTGCGGGTCCTCGAAGATCCGGCGGACCGGCGCGTGCTCGACGATCTCGCCCTCGTTCATGACGCAGACCCGGTCGGCCACCTTGCGCACCACCGACAGGTCGTGGGTGATGAGCATCAGCGCCATGCCGAAGCGGCGCTGGAGATCCTTCAGCAGCGCCAGGATCTGGGCCTGGATCGTGACGTCGAGCGCCGTCGTCGGCTCGTCGGCGATCAAGAGGTCGGGCTCGTTGGCCAGCGCCATGGCGATCATCACGCGCTGTCGCTGGCCGCCGGAGAGCTGGTGGGGATAGGCGCCGAGCCGGCGTTCGGCCTCCGGCAGGCCGACCAGGCGCAACAGCTCCAGCGTGCGCGCCCGGGCCGCCGCCTTGCCCAGCCCCTTGTGCACCAGCAGCGTCTCGGAGACCTGGCGCTCGACCGTGTGCAGCGGGTTGAGCGAGGTCATCGGCTCCTGGAAGATCATCGAAATCCGGTTGCCGCGGATCGTGCGCAGCACCTTCTCCCCGGCGTCGACCAGCTCGGTGCCCTGGAAGGTGATCGAGCCCGACGGGTGGCTCGCCATCGGATAGGGCAGCAGCTGGAGGATCGACAGCGCCGTCACCGACTTGCCCGAGCCCGATTCGCCGACCAGCGCGACCGTCTCCCCCCGATCGATCGAGAAGCCGACATTGCGCACGACGGAGACCGGGCCGCCCGGCATGTCGAAGGCGACCGACAGGTCGTCGACGGTCAGCAGCGGACCGGGCGGGTCGTCGGGGTCGCTCCGGCGGTCGCGCTCGCCGGCCTGGGAAAGGGTCATGGGGCTCTACTCCGCCGCCGTCTGGCCGGCCGCGCGGGCCCGCCGTGCCTTGGCCTTGCGCGCCCTGGCCGGGGCGCCGCCGCCGGACACCGCCTTGCGCGGGTCGAAGGCGTCGCGCAGGGCCTCGCCGATGAAGACCAGCAGGCTGAGCATGATCGCCAGGGCGAAGAAGGCGGTGAAGCCCAGCCAGGGCGCCTGCAGGTTCGACTTGCCCTGCTGGACCAACTCGCCCAGCGACGGCGAGCCCGGCGGCAGGCCGAAGCCCAGGAAGTCGAGCCCCGTCAGCGCGGTGATCGCGCCGGTCAGGGTGAAGGGCAGGAAGGTGATCGTGGCGACCATGGCGTTGGGCAGCACGTGCTTGAACATGATGACCCGGTCGGGCTGGCCCAGCGCCCGGGCGGCGCGGACATAGTCGAAGTTGCGCGCGCGCAGGAACTCCGCGCGCACCACCCCGACCAGGGCCATCCAGGAGAACAGCAGCAGGATGATCAGCAGCGACCAGAAGCCGGGCACGATCACGCTCGACATGATGATCAGCAGATAGAAGACCGGCATGCCCTGCCAGATCTCGATGACCCGCTGGAAGATCAAGTCGGTCCAGCCGCCGAAATAGCCCTGCACCGCCCCCGCCGCGACGCCGATGATGGTCGCGAAGAAGGTCAGCGCCAGGCCGAACAGGATCGAGATGCGGAAGCCGTAGATCAGCCGCGCCAGCACGTCGCGGCCCTGGTCGTCGGTGCCCAGCCAGTTCGTGGCGTCCGGCGGGGACGGCGCCGGGCTCGGCAGGTCGTAGTTGATCGTCTGGTAGGAGAAGGGCACCAGCGGCCAGATCATCCACCCCTTCTCGGTGATCAGGTCCTGGACGAAGGGGTCGCGATACTCCGCCTCGGTCTCGAACTCGCCGCCGAAGGCGGTCTCCGGGTAGGCGACGAGCACGGGCAGGTACCACGCGTCGTCGTAGCGCACGAGCAGCGGCTTGTCGTTGGCGATGAACTCGGCGAACAGCGACAGGCCGAACAGGATCAGGAAGAGGATCAGGGACCAGTAGCCCCGGCTGTTGGCCCGGAAGTTGTGCAGCCGGCGCGCCGTCAGCGGCGTGACCGGCACGACGCCCAGGAAGCGCGGGCGCTGCCGCGCGACGGCGGTGCGGGCGATCTCGGGCTCAGACACGACGCGCCTCGAAATCGATCCGGGGGTCGATGACCGTGTAGACCAAGTCCTCGATCAGCTTCATCACCAGGCCCAGCAGGGTGAAGAAATACAAGGTCGCGAAGATCACCGGGTAGTCGCGGTTGATCACCGCCTCGAAGCCCAGCAGGCCCAGCCCGTCGAGGGAGAAGATGACCTCGATGAAGACCGAGCCGGTGAACAGGATGCTGACGAAGGCGCCGGGGAAGCCGGCGATCACGATCAGCATCGCGTTGCGGAAGACATGGCCGTAGAGCACCTGGGTCTCGTTGAGCCCCTTGGCCCGGGCGGTCAGCACGTACTGCTTGTTGATCTCGTCGAGGAAGCTGTTCTTGGTCAGCATGGTCAGGGTGGCGAAGCCGCTGATGACCATGGAGACCACCGGCAGCGTTATGTGCCAGAGATAGTCCAGGATCTGGCGCCACAAGGACAGGTCCTCGAAATTGTCGGAGACCAGGCCGCGCAGCGGGAACCAGTCGAAATAGCGCCCGCCGGCGAAGACCACGATCAGCAGCACGGCGAACAGGAAGTTCGGGATGGCGTAGCCGACGATGACCACGCCGGACGACCAGATGTCGAAGCGCGTGCCGTCGCGCACCGCCTTGCGGATGCCGAGCGGAATCGAGATCAGGTAGACCAGCAGCGTCGTCCACAGCCCCAGCGACAGGGAGACCGGGATTTTGTCCAGCACCAGGTCGACCACCCGCTGATCGCGGAAGTAGCTCTCCCCGAAATCGAAGACCAGGTAGTTGCCCATCATCTGGAAGAAGCGGACATGGATCGGCTGATCGAAGCCGAACTGCTGCTCCAGCTCGCGCAGGAACTCCGGATCCAGGCCCTGGGCGCCGCGGTACTTCGAGGTGACGTCGGCGCCGCCGGACTGGCCGGCGCCCTGGCTCTGGCTGGCGTCGAAGTCGCCGGAGGACGAGCCGGAAATCCGCGCCGTGGCGTCGGTCGCCGTGCCCTGGATCTCGGCGATGATCTGCTCGATCGGCCCGCCCGGCGCGAACTGCACGACCGCGAAGTTCAGCACCATGATGCCGAACAGGGTCGGGATGATGAGCAGCAGTCGCCGGACGATATAGGCGACCATGGGCGGGCGGACCTCCGGTCAGCGGGGCTCCGGCCCGGCCGGCGGGCCGGGGCCGGAAGGCGCGGGCGTCAGCGCGGCAGGGTCGCCGCGGCCTCCTCGTCGAACCACCACACCGTGGGGAAACCGAGGCTATAATTGGGCAAGGTTTCGGGACGGCCGAACTTGTTCCAGTAGGCGATCCAGGTTTCCGCCCGGAAATAGGACGGGATGATGTACCACTGCGGCAACAGCACGCGGTCGAGCGCGCGCGTCGCCGCCTTCTTGCCCTCGAGCGTGTCGGCCGAGACGATCTCGCCCAGCAGCGCGTCGACCACGGGATCGGCGATGCCCGGCCAGTTGGCCGAGCCCTGCTGGGCCGCCGCCTCGGAGTGGAAGTAGGTGAACAGCTCCTGGCCCGGCGGCGGGAAGAAGTTCGCGCCGATATAGATCATGTCGTAGTCGAAATCGTCCGTCCGGCGCTCGTACTGGGCGGTGTCCACGGTGCGCACGCTGGCCTCGATGCCGGCGCGCTCCAGGTTGCGCACGAAGGGCTCGACCACGCGCAGCAGGGTGTCGGAGTTGAGCAGGAACTCGAAGGAGAAGCGTTCGCCCGTCTCGACATTCGTCAGCCGGCCGTCGCGCACCTCCCAGCCGGCCTCGGCGAACAGCCGCCAGGCGTCGCGCAGCGGTCCGCGGATGCGCCCGGAGCCGTCGGTCGTCGGCACCTCGAACGGTTCGGTGAAGACACTTTCCGGCAGCGCGTCGCGGTGCGCCTCCAGCAGCTCGAGCTCCCGACCCTCGGGCAGCGGCACCTCGTCGGTGCCGTAGTCGCTGCCGGGAAAGTAGCTCTCCGCCCGGGTGTAGTAGCCGTAGAAGACGTTCTCCCGGGTCCACTCGAAGTCCCAGAGATGGGCGATCGCCTCGCGCACGCGCGGGTCGGCGAACTTGTCCCGCCGGGTGTTGAAGACGAAGCCGATATAGCCGCGCGGATTCTCGTCCGGCACGGCCTCCCGGACGATGTGGCCGTTGTCGACCTCCGGGATGTCGTAGGCCTGGGCCCAGCGCTGGGCGCGATTCTCGCTCCACAGATCGAAGGTGCCGCCCAGGAAGGCCTGGAACATGACCTCGATGTCGCGGAAATAGGTGTAGGTGATCCGGTCGACGTTGTTGGCGCCCCGGTTCGCCGGCAGGTCGGCGGCCCAGTAGTCCTCGACCCGCTCGTAAGTGATGGATCGGCCGGGATCGACTTCGACGATCCGGTAGGGCCCTTCGGAGAGGACGGGATCCAGCGTGCTCTCCGTCATGTCGCGGCCGGTCTCCTCCCACCAGTGCACCGGCGTCGGCGACATGCTGGCCGCGAGCGCCAGGATCCGGCGATTGTTCGAGGTCGCGAAGTCGAAGCGCAGGGTGCGGTCGTCGATCGCGGTCGCGCTCTCGATGTCGCGCCAGAACTCGGCCAGCAGCGGCCGGCCGTTCTCCTTGATGTGCTCCAGGTTGGCGGCGAAGTCCTCGGCCGTGATCGGGTGGCCGTCATGCCAGACCGCGTCGGGATGGATGTCGAAGATCGCGTAGGACAGATCGTCCGGCACCCGCACCCGCGTCGCGATCGAGGGGTAGTAGGCCGACAGCTCGTCGCCCGAGCCGGTCATCAGCGTGTCCCCGGTCAGCCCGATGCCGGCCGCCCAGCTTCCGCCGAGCGTGATCGTGTCGAGCCGCTCGAACGTGCCGAAGGCGCCCAGCGTGATGCGGCCGCCCTTGGGCGCGTCCGGGTTGGCGTAGGCGAAGTGGTCGAAGCCCTCCTCGTAGACCGGCTCGCCGAACTCCGCGAAGGATGTGAGCACGGTCAGCGCGTCGCCGGGATCGGCCCCGGCGTTCACGTCCTGCGCCGCGTCCTGGGCCGCTGCCGGCCCCGGGCCCGCCAGCACCGCGATGAGCGCCGCCGTGGCGGCCGCGCGCACGATCGGTCCCGCCATGCGTCCTCGTCCCCCGCTCTCGTGCATCGTCGTCGCCTCCGCCCGCGCCACGCTCATCGGGCCGCCTCCAGCGCCGCGGCCTTGTCCGGGTCGACCCACCAGCTCGGCTGGAAGCCGACGGAGTTGGGCAGGCCGAAGTCGCGCAGCGGCAGGTCGTGATCCGGCCACGCAAACTTGTCCCAATGGGCGATCCAGGCGACCTCGTTGTACCAGGCCGGCACGACGTACCAGCCCGACAGCAGCACCCGGTCGAGCGCCCGGGTCAACACCTGCTTGGTCTCCAGCGCCTCGGACTCGACGATGCGGTCGGCCAGGTCGTCGACCACCGGGTCGCAGACCCCCAGCAGGTTGGCCGAGCCCGGCTGCCCCGCCGTCGCGCAGGCGAAGCGGTTGCGCAGCTCCGGGCCGGGCGGCGGGAAGAAGGTGAAGGCGACCATGGTCACGTCATAGTCGAAGTCGTCAAGCAGCGCCTGGTACTGCGCCGAATCGACGAGCCGCAGCCGGGCGTCGATGCCGACCTGCTCCAGGTTGCGCGCCCAGGCCTGGGTATGCGGCTCGAGCTGGGCCGAGCGCATCAGGATCGTGAATTCGACCGGATCCCCGGTCTCCACATCCACCAGCGTTCCGTCGCGAATCTCGTAGCCCGCCTCGGCGAGGAGCCGCAGCGCGGCGCGCCGATTCTCCCGGCTGACCCGGCTCTGCGGGTTTTCCGGCAGGGCGAAGGGCTCGGTGAAGACGCTTTCCGGCAGGCTGTCGCGGTACCCCTCGAGGACCGCGAGTTCCTCGCCCTCGGGCAGGCCCGTGGCGGCGTACTCGGAGCCGGGGAAGTAGCTGTCGACCCGGGTGTAGGCGCCGTACATGACGTTCGCCTGAACCCATTCGAAGGGATAGAGATAGGTCAGCGCCCGGCGCGCGCGCACGTCGTCGAAGGGCGGGCGGCGCGTGTTCATGAAGTAGCCGTACATGCCCTGGTAGTCGATCTCCTCGACCTCGCGACGCCGTACCCGGCCGTCATTCGCCGCGTCGAAGTCGTAGGCCCTCGCCCAGATCCGCGACGAGAACTCCCGCCGGTAGTCGTATTCGCCGGCCGCGAAGGCCTCGAAGGCCACGTCGCGGTCGCGGTAGTAGTCGTATTCGATCCGATCGAAGTTGAACTGGCCGCGATAGGCCGGCAGATCGGCGCCCCACCAGCCGTCCTTGCGCTCGTAGACGATGCGCCGGCCGGGATCGACATCGACGATGCGATAGGGGCCCGGCCAGGGCGGCGGCTCCAGGTTGCCGCCGGCGATGTCGCGGCTCTCCTCGGCTTCCCACCAGTGCCGCGGCTCGATCGGCAGGATGCCGGCGACCCGGGTCAGCGGCTGCATCCGGCCGGTGGTGGCGAAGTCGAAGCGGACCTGGCGGTCGTCGATCGCCGTCGCCGCCGTCACGTCGTCGAAGAAGGCCTGGAGGAACGGCCGACCGTGCTCTCGGACCTGCTCGAAGCTCCAGACGACATCGTCGGCCGTCACCGGCTCGCCGTCGGCGAACCGCGCCTGCGGGTTCAGCGCGAAGGTGATCGAGGACAGGTCGTCGGCCCAGGTCGCGCTCTCGGCCAGGGCGCCGTAATAGACCCCGACCTCGTCCTGGCTTTCGGTCATCAGCGACATGCCGGCCAGACCGATATTGACCGCGTATTCGCCCCTGAGCGGAATCGGGTTGAGGCTGTCGAAGCTCTGCCGCGCGCCGGTGAGGACGACCGAGCCGCCCTTCGGCGCGTCCGGATCGACATAGTCGAAATGGGTGAAGTCGGGGCCGTATTTCGGCTCCCCGAACTCGGCGATCGCGTGGCTCGTCGTCTCGGCGGCGGCCGGAAGCGCCAGCGCCGCGCCGGCCAGGGCGACGACGGCCGCGAACACGGCGGCGCGGCGCCGGACGGGGGGCAAGGGCATGCGGACGTCACCTCCTGCATCGACGGCGGTCGGGCTCGACGGCGGACGGGCCCGACGGCGGACGGGGGCGGCCTCCGCCCGATCCCAGCAAGATCGGCGCGAAAGGCCCCGCTTCAAGCCCGGAGGCGGACTCTAGGGGACATGCACGCGGCATTGCAAAGCGCAAACGGTCCGCGAGCCGGGCCGCGCTCCGATGACAGGCTCCGACGCCGGCGACGGCGGGCTCAGCCGTAGCGGTGCAGGCCGGCGCCGTGGCGCTTGAGCCAGCCCTTGGCCCCGGCGACGTCCGCTTCGGCGAGATCGGCGCACAGGGACCAGAAACGGGGTCCGTGGTTCATCTCCGCCAGATGCGCGACCTCGTGGGCGACGACGTAGTCGAGCACCGGCTCCGGCGCGAGGATCAGGCGCCAGGAGAAATTCAGCCGCCCCTGCGAGGAGCAGGAGCCCCAGCGCGAGCGCGTGTCCCGTACCGAGATCCCGGCGACCCGCCGGTCGATGCGCACCGCCTTGGCCCGGGCGCGGTCGGAGAGTTCCCGGCGCGCCTCGGCCACCAGCCAGTCGCGCAGGCGCCGGGCCAGAAAATCGGCGTCGCCGCCGACCCGCAACTCCCCGTCGGCCCGCGTGACCGGGACGCCCTGGTCGGGCACGTGGCGGATGAGGTGGTCGACGCCCAGCAGGGGCACCACCGCGCCGTCGGCGAAGCCGCGCCCGGCCGGCGCGGCGGCGCGCCGCTTCTCGATCCAGCCGCGATGGCGGGCGACGAAGCGCGCGACCTCCCGCTCCGACAGGCCGAGCGGGGCCGTCACGCGAATCGCCGAGGTGCGCGGGTCGATCCGCAGGGTCAGCCGCACCGCATCGCGCCGGCGCACCAGCGTCACCGGCTCGTCGAACCCGTCCACGGCGAGCGCCGCCGCCCCGGCTCGGGAGGGGGCGCGGCGTCCGCCAGGCGGCGGGCGACTCGAATCGGCTCGACGGGTCATTGTCGACAGTCCGGATACCGCAACGCGAGGCGGCACGCCAGCGGGGATGCGCGGCGGGGCGGCGGAGGTGGGTCCGGAAACGCCAAGGGCCGGCCGCGGCGGATGCCGGGCCGGCCCTCGCACGGGATCGCCGATCGCGCGTCAGTGCTGGTCGGCCCAGACCTTGCGCTTGACCGCGTACATCATGCCGGCGAAGACGACCAGGAAGAGCATCACCTTCACGCCGCTGCGCTTGCGCTCGACCATGTGGGGCTCGGCCGCCCACATCAGGAAGGCACTGACGTCGTGGGAGATCTGCTCGGCCGTCGCCTCGGTGCCGTCCTGATAGGTCACCGAATCGTCGTAGACGAGTTGCGGCATCGCGATCTGATGGCCGGGGAAATACGCGTTGTAGTACATGCCCGCCATCAGATCGACGTCCGGCGGCGGGTCCTCGTAGCCGATCAGGAGCGCCTTGAGATAATCCGCGCCGCCGGCCCGCGCCTGGGCGATGACCGAGAGATCCGGCGGATAGGCGCCGCCATTGGCCGCGCGGGCGGCCTGCACGTTGGGATAGGGCGCGGCGAAGTAGTCCGAGGGCTCGGCCGGGCGGGTAAACATCTCGCCCTGGTCGTTCGGCCCGTCGGTCACGGTGTTCTGCGCCGCCAGCGCCTTCACCTGGTCCTCGGAATAGCCGATCCACTCCAGGTGGCGATAGGCCACCAGGTCCATCGAATGGCAGCTCGCGCAGACCTGCTCGTAGACCTGGTAGCCCCGCTGGAGGCTGGCCTCGTCATAGGTCCCGAAGATCCCCTCGAAGGAGAAGTCGTAATCGGGCACCTCGATCGCCTCCGCGCCGAGGGCCGGGGCGGACAGGCCGGCCAGGACGGCCGCGACCCCGGCGGCTTTGGTCAGGGCGCGCAGCATCACGGCTTCTCCATCGGCTTGGCGGTCGCGCCGGCGGGCGTCGGTCCGCCACCTTTCTTGAGCACCGGCTCGCTGATGCTGCGGGGCAGCGGCAGCGGCTTCTCGATCTTGCCGAGCACCGGCAGCAGGATCAGGAAGTGGAAGAAGTAATAGGCCGTCGCGATGCGGGCGATGACGACATAGACGCCCTCCGCCGGCTTGGCGCCGACATAGCCCAGGACCAGCATCACGAACACCAGCAGGAAGAAGAACCAGCGGTAGATCGGCCGGAATTTGGCGCTGCGCACCCGCGACGTGTCGAGCCAGGGCAGCACGAACAGGATCAGGATCGAGCCGAACATCAGCAGCACGCCGCCCAGCTTGTCCGGCACCGCGCGCAGGATCGCGTAGAACGGCAGGAAGTACCACTCCGGCACGATATGCGCCGGCGTCACGAGCGGGTCGGCCGGAATGTAGTTGTCCGGATGGCCCATGTAGTTCGGCGCGAAGAACACGAAGAAGGCGAAGAACATCACGAACAGGATGAACGCGAAGCCGTCCTTCACCGTCATGTAGGGGTGGAACGGCACCGTGTCCTTCGGCCCCTTGGTATCGATGCCGGCCGGGTTGTTCGACCCCGTGATGTGCAGCGCCGCGACGTGCAGCACGACAACGCCCAGGATCGCGAAGGGCAGCAGGAAGTGCAGCGAGTAGAAGCGGTTGAGCGTCGGGTTGTCGACCGAGAACCCGCCCCACAGCCATGTGACGATCGGGTCGCCGACCAGCGGGAAGGCCGAGAACAGGTTGGTGATCACGGTCGCGCCCCAGAAGCTCATCTGGCCCCAGGGCAGCACGTAGCCCATGAACGCCGTGGCCATCATGAGCAGCAGGATCACCACGCCGATCATCCACAGCAGCTCGCGCGGCTGCTTGTAGGAACCGTAGTACAGCCCGCGCAGCATGTGGATGTAGACGACGATGAAGAACATCGACGCCCCGTTCATGTGGATGTAGCGCATCAGCCAGCCGCTGTTCACGTCGCGCATGATGCGCTCGACGCTGGTGAAGGCGTGGTCCACGTGAGCGGTGTAGTTCATCGACAGGAAGATGCCGCTGACGATCATCACGATCAGCACGAACATCGCCATGCCGCCGAAGGACCAGAAGTAATTGCAGTTCTTCGGCATCGGATAGCCGCGATACTCGTGGTCGAGCATCGTGAAGATCGGCAGGCGGCTGTCGATCCAGCGGATCACCGGGTTCTGATAGGAGGAAGATGCCTGGGCGTTGGCCATGGGGTCCTCTTCGGTCCGGTCCGGCCACCCGCGTCGGCGGCGGGCCGGGGAAACGGTATCGGTCAGCCGATCTGGATGACGTTCTCGGCCGTGAAGGCGTATTGCGGCACCGGCAGATTGGTCGGCGCCGGTCCCTTGCGGATGCGGCCGGACGTGTCGTAGTGCGAGCCGTGGCACGGGCAGAACCAGCCGCCGAAATCACCCTTGGGGTCGGACGGCTTCTGGCCCAGCGGCACGCAGCCGAGATGCGTGCAGATGCCCACCATGACCAGGTACGGCGCCTCGACCACCCGCTCCTCGTCGGCTTGGGGATCGCGGAGGTCGGCCACGTCGACCGAGCGTGCCTCGGCGATCTCCTCCTCCGTGCGGTGACGGATGAAGACCGGCTTGCCGCGCCAGGTCACCGTGATCGCCTGGCCCACCTCGACCGGCGACAGGTCGACCTCGATGCTCGCCAGCGCCAGCACGTCGGCGGCCGGGTTCATGCTGTCGATGAACGGCCAGATCGCCGCCGCCGCACCGACCGCCGCCATGGCGCCGGTCGCGAGATAGAGGAAATCGCGGCGGCCCTGGCCGTCGCCCGACCCGTCGCCCGATCCGGAATGCGTGGTATCCGCCATGACTCGCGCCCTGTCGATTCCCTGACCGGCGAAGCCCGTCGTCCGCCCGGGGCGATCGCCTGGCCCCGGCGCGGCACGGTTGGCCCGCGCCGTCACCTGATCTACGTTTGCGCCGACGCCGCGCAACCGGGAACAGCCGATTGCGTCAACGCGACGCGCGACGGGGCACGGAGCGCGCCCCGCAGTCAGGGGCTTGCGTATACATCGCTCGGGGCCGTCATGCAAACCGACGGATCGTCTCAGCCCTCCGGCCCGGCCGGAAAGATCCCCGGCGCCGCCGACGCGGGCCCGCGCCTGGTGCTGTTCGAGCCCGACATCCCGCAGAACGCGGGCGCGATGATGCGTCTGGCCGCCTGCCTGGACATCGGCGTCGACATCGTCGAGCCCTGCGGCTTCGTGCTCGACGACCGCCGCCTGCAGCGCGCCGGGATGGACTATCTCGCCACGCTCGACCGCCGGCGCTGGCCGAGTTGGCGGGCCTATGCCGGGGCCGCGCATCCCGGTCGCCTGATCGTGCTGACGACCCGGGGCGACACGCCGCTCCACGACATCGCCTTCCGCCCGGCGGACCGGCTGCTCGTCGGCCGGGAGAGCGCGGGCGTGCCCGACGCGGTCCACGCCGCCGCCGACCTCCGCGCAGTGATTCCGCTGCGGGCCGGCGCCCGGTCGCTCAATGTCGCCACCGCGGCGGCGATCGCCCTGGGTGAACTGAGACGTCAGATTCCGCTGCAGGTCGGCGAGGCCGCGGCCGGGGCGCCCATGTCGGCGACGGAGGCGGAGGCGGAGGCGGAGGCCGAGGCGGCGCGCACTACTGCCGGCCGCCCCAATGGATGACCGGGCCCGCGCCCCCCGACCCGTCCCGGGTCGAGGCCACCGGCGCGGGACCGGGGCCGGGCGTCCAGATGCGGGCGAGCGGGGAGCTGGGCGGCGGCTCCGGCGCCGTGGCCACGAGCGCGCCGATCGCCATGACCGCGACGGCTCCCCACAGAACGGCGCCGATGATACGTACTGTCCTCATGGTCCCGGTCGATCGGTTGTCGGGTCCGGCATGCGCTTGTCGAGTCCGGGGGCGGACCGCCGCTCATCCGGGTGTGGCACCATACACGCAACACGGTTAATTGTCCATGAACACTTCGACTGAAAAGTCTTCGGGAGACTCCCCTGCCCCGACGCTGTCCGACGCCGATCAGCGGGCCCGGGCGGAGGCTTGGTTCGCCGAGCTGCGCGACCGCATCTGCGCGGCGTTCGAGGCGATCGAGGCCGACCACGCGGGCCCGCTCGCCGACCGGCCGGCGGGCCGGTTCGAGCGCAAGTCGTGGCAGCGCGAGGGCGGTGGCGGCGGCACGATGAGCGTCATGCGCGGCCGGGTCTTCGAGAAGGTCGGCGTCAACATCTCGACCGTCTGGGGCAGCTTCTCGGAGGATTTCCGCGGCCAGATCCCCGGGACGGACGACGACGGCGGTTTCTGGGCCACCGGCATCAGCCTGGTCGCCCACATGCACAGCCCGCGCGTGCCGGCGGTCCACATGAACACGCGCCACATCGCGACGACCAAGAGCTGGTTCGGCGGCGGCGCCGACCTCAACCCGATGGTCGAGAACCCGGACGACACGGCCGCCTTCCACGCCGCCCTGAAGGCCGCCTGCGACGCCCACGATCCGGACTACTACCCCCGCTTCAAGGCTTGGTGCGACGAGTACTTCTTCAACAAGCACCGCGGCGAGCCACGCGGCGTCGGCGGCATCTTCTACGACTACGTGGACACCGGCGACTGGGAGGCGGACTTCACCTTCACCCGCGCCGTGGGCGAGGCGTTCCTCGACGTCTATCCGCGCCTCGTGCGGACCCATCGCGACGAGCCCTGGACCGAGGCCGAGCGCGCCCACCAGCTGGTTCGGCGCGGCCACTACGCGGAGTTCAACCTGGTCTACGACCGCGGCACGACCTTCGGACTGAAGACCGGCGGCAACATCGAGGCCGTCCTGATGTCCCTGCCGCCGGTCGCGACCTGGCCTTGAGCGCCTCGGTTCGCGGCGAGCGATGGGAAATCGGCGCGCCGCGCCCATGTAATCGGATGTAGCATGGACCGATCCACGGCGACGGCGCTCGGCCGGTGCCGTGAGCCGCCGAGAGCCCCGGAGAGCCGCCCGTGAGCACCGAGAGCCCGAGCCCCCCGGCCGCCCGTCCCGCAGCGCCCGACCGGCCCGTCGACCAGACTGTCGACCGGACCGCCAACCGGCCGCGCTCGTATCGAGCGATCCGCGCGGCGGCGGCGCGGCTGGCGGTGCTGGCCGTCGCCCTGCTGCTGGTGGCGCTGGCGGGCGGGCATGCCGGCGTCGCCCCGGCGCGGGCCCAGGGCGACGACGGCGCGGCGGGAAGCGAGACCGAAGTCGAGGAGACCGTTCCGCTCGACGCCTTCTTCGGGGTCTGGCGCGGCACCGGCATCTCGGAGGACAAGGACCAGCTCTTCTTCTCCATGAGCGACCGGGACATGGACGTCGACATCTTCGGGCTCGGCGAGGGCTTCCGCGTTCGCTGGACCACGGTGATCCGGTCCGGCGACCCTGATTCGCCCGATCGCCGCCGCCGCTCTGCCGAGCTGAGCTTCGAGCCGGTCGACCGGCCCGGGCTATACCGCGCGACGACCGGCGGCAGCCCGCTCGACGGCGAGATCCTGAGCTGGGCGCGGCTGCACGGGCGCACGCTCAGCGTCTATCAGATGATGCTGAACGAGGAGGGCGGCTTCGATATAGCCCACTACGATCGCACGCTGGAGGGCGGCGACCGGATGGCGCTGGTCTTTCGCCGGCTGCGCGACGGCCAGGAAATCCGCGCCGTGCGCGGGACCCTGACGCGCGAAGGCGACCGGCCGTGAGAGCGCCCTGCCTCACGCCACCCCGCCGGGCCCGGCGCGGTCTCGCTCCGAGAGTCCGGGCGGCGGGCCTCGCCGTGGCGCTGGCCGCCCCCGTCGCGACCCTGGCGCCCGCCGCGCCGGCCCAGGACGGCGGTCCGGTGTCGCCCTTCGTCGGGACCTATGTCGGCACGGCGGAAGTCTATGACGCCGAGGGCGCGCTCGAGGAGCGCCGCGACATGGACATCGTCATCACCGACGAGCCGCGCGGCGGCTTCACCGTGCGCTGGATCAACGTCACCCTGGTCGACGGCCGGCGCGACGTCCCCGGCGTCGAGCGCCGGGTCGACGAGGTCCGCTTCGTCGAGGGCGAGGCGCCGGGCGTCTACGTCCAGGAGACCCGCGGCAGCCTGTTCGAGCGGCGACGGGCGATCGAGCCGATCGAGGGCGACCCGATGGTCTGGGCGCGCATCGACGGCGACAGCCTGGGCGTCTTCAACTTCGTGATCGCCGGCGACGGCCGGTACGCGCTCCAGAGCTACGAACGCATCCTGACTGATGTCGGCATCGACATCGTCTTCCGCGCGATCGTCGAGGGCGAGGTCGTCCGCCGGATCGAGGGGCACACCGTCCGCGTCGACTGACCGCCCGCCCCCGACGGCTCCCGCCGATCCCGCGCCCGGGTCCCGGTCGGGCGGCCGGATCGCCCTTTTCCGCCCGACCGGGGGCGTCCGGCGCGGATCGGCACCTTGGACGGTCGCCGCGCGTCCCTATATTGCGCAGGACCGTCGCGGCGCCGGGCCCGGCGACCGCCCCGCACGGGCGGGCCGGTCCGGCCGCCCGCCCCATCCGTTGCACGAGAGCGCCGCGCCCATGGTGCCGACCGACGCGCAGCGCGGGGACCGCCGACCGACGCCCCCGCGGGAAGTTGCATGATCGTCGATCTCGCCATGGTGGCCGGCGGCTTCCTCCTCCTGATGGGCGGGGCGGATTATCTGGTGCGCGGCGCCGTCGGCCTGGCCCGGCGAATCGGCGTCTCGACCCTGGTAATCGGGTTGACGGTCGTCGCGCTGGGCACTTCGCTGCCCGAGCTGGTGGTCAGCCTGCGCGCCGCCATCGGCGGGAACACGGGGCTGACGGTGGGCAACATCGTCGGCTCCAACATCGCCAACATCCTGCTGATCCTGGGCGTCGCGGCGGTGATCTGGCCGGTCGCCTGCGCGCGCACGACACTGTTCCGCGACGGCTCCGCGATGGTCGCGGCGACGGCGCTGTTCGTCGTCGTCGGCCTGGCCGGCGGGTACGGCCGGATCTACGGCTTCGTCGGGCTGGGGCTGCTCGTCGCCTACATGGGCTGGTGCTACCACCACGACCGGCGCGACGGCGGGCTGGCGGCGCGCGAGGCCGAGGAGGTGGAGCCGATCCAGGGCTCGGCTGTCCTGCTCTGGCTCGCCATCCTGGGCGGGCTCGTGGCCGTGGTCGCCGGCGGCGAACTGCTGGTCCACGGGGCGGTCGGCATCGCGCGCACGCTGGGCGTCTCGGAGGAGGTGATCGGCCTGACCCTGGTCGCCTTCGGCACCTCGGTGCCCGAGCTCGCCACCACCGTGGTGGCCGCCATGCGCCGCCACGCCGACGTGGCGCTGGGCAACGTGCTGGGCAGCAACCTGTTCAACCTTCTGGGCGTGCTGGGGGTCACGGCGATCGTCGTGCCGCTGCCGCTGCCCGACAAGATCGCGGCCTTCGATCTCTGGGTCATGGCCGGCGTCAGCATTCTGCTGGTGCCGCTGATGCGGTCCGGATGGCGCCTGGGCCGGCTGGAGGGCGGGATCTTCGTCATGATCTACATAGCCTTCGTCGCCGCCCAGTTCTTCGGTGTCGGCGAATACATGACCGCGCTCGCCGCGCGCTGACCCGGCCGCTTGACCGCCGCGCCCCGCCGCCTCATCTCCGCCTATCATGACCGACACCGCCCCGATCCCGACCACACCGTCCAGCGCCGGCGCGCCCGGCACGGCGCTCGTCACCGGCGCCGGCCGGCGAATCGGCCGGGCGATCGCGCTCGACCTCGCCGAGGCGGGCTGGGCGATCGCGGTGCATTACTACGCCTCGGCCGAGGCGGCGCGGGAGACCGTGGATGCCATCGAGGCGCGCGGCGGGCGCGCGGTCGCGCTGGAGGCCGACCTGGCGCGGGAGACCGCTGTCGAGACCCTGGTTCCCGGGGCGGAGGCGGCGCTCGGCCCGGTCACGCTGCTGGTCAACAACGCCTCGACCTTCGAGAACGACACGATCGAGACGATGGACCGGGCGAGCTGGGACCGGCATATCGAGGCGAATCTGCGCGCGCCGCTGGTGCTGGCCCAGGACCTGGCGCGGCGGCTGCCCGACGGCGCGGCCGGCAACATCGTCAACATCCTCGACCAGCGGGTCTGGAACCCGACGCCGCAGTTCCTGTCCTACACGGTGGCCAAGTCGGGGCTGTGGACGCTGACCCGGACGCTAGCGATGGCGCTGGCGCCGCGCATCCGGGTCAACGGCATCGGGCCGGGTCCGACCCTGAAGAACGAGCGCCAGTCAGACGCCCATTTCGAGGCCCAGTGGCGCGCCGTCCCGCTGGAACGGCCGACCGACCCGGCGGAGATCGCGGCCGCGATCCGGTTCATCCTGGCCGCGCCGGCGATGACCGGGCAGATGATCGCGCTCGACGGCGGCGAGCACCTGGGATGGGCCCAGCCCGCGCGCGGCGTGGTTCCCGTCGAATAGCGGGCCGGGCCGGTCGCGACGACCGGACGATCGACGGAGCGCGCCGGAAGGTGTTCGGCGAGTCAGTCGTTTGGGGGATCTTCCGCGACTCGCGAGACAGCCGGCGCCGGGAGCCGCGGTAGTTGTTCACAGCCTGCCGGTGACAGACGCCCCCTCGCGAGTCAAGCGGCAAAACGACGGTCCTGGGTATGCTTCACGGAGTTGACATCGAATTCTCTTATTCGAATCAGATGGTTAGAACGATGCCTAGATTTTGTGCAGTTCCGTCCGGCTCAAGGCTTCCTGCGCCTTCCGGCGCCGCGGCGGAAGGTTTTCGACAGACTTGTCCACAGGAATCGTGGATATCACCTTCGAGGCACGCGGGGTTGCCGGCGAAGCCCGTGGCCGCGCATGAAAAATGCCCGCGACGCCGGTTGATCGGCATCCGGCGGCGGGCACAATCGGAACCATGACACCGACCGAAAGGGACCCCTCCGGAACGCCGGAGGCGCCCGCCCCCGAAGCGCCCCCGAAGGACGACGGCGACCGGACTCCCCCACGCGGCGCCGCCGGCCGGCGTGCGCCCGCGAGCCCGGCCGAGGGGGCGAAGGTCATCCAGTCCTACCTGCGCACCCTGCCGGGCCAGCCGGGCGTCTATCGCATGCTCGACGACTCGGGCGAGGCGCTCTACGTCGGCAAGGCGCGCAACCTCAAGCGCCGGGTGACCAACTACACCCAGGTCGGCAAGCAGCCGGCGCGCCTGCTGCGCATGATCGCCGAGACCAGGGCGATGGAGTTCGTGGTGACGAACTCCGAGGTCGAGGCGCTGCTGCTCGAGGCGAACCTGATCAAGCGCCTGCGGCCGCGCTACAACGTGCTGCTGCGCGACGACAAGACGTTCCCGCACATCCTGATCACCGGCGACCACCCCTACCCGCAGATCACCAAGCATCGCGGCGCGGAGACGCGGCCGGGCAAGTATTTCGGGCCCTTCGCGTCGGCCGGCGCGGTCAACCGGACGATCACGGCGCTGCAGCGCGCGTTCCTGCTGCGCAACTGCACCGACACGGTCTTCGCCATGCGCACGCGGCCGTGCCTGCAGTACCAGATCAAGCGCTGCACGGCGCCGTGCGTCGGCTATGTCGACGAGGCGGAGTACGGCGCCCAGGTCCGCCAGGCGACGGAGTTCCTCAGCGGCAAGAGCCAGAAGGTCCAGCAGGACTTCGCCGACGCCATGATGGCGGCGTCCGACCGGCTCGACTTCGAGACGGCGGCGCGCTACCGCGACCGGATCCGGGCGCTCTCGGCGGTCCAGGCGCATCAGGACATCAACATCGAGGGGATCGAGGAGGCCGACGCCCTGGCCGTCCACGACGAGGGCGGGCAAACCTGCATCCAGGTCTATTTCTTCCGCGGCGGGCGCAATTACGGCACCCGGGCCTATTTCCCGAGCCACGACAAGGGCCAGGACACGCCCGAGGTGCTGGCGGCGTTCCTCGGCCAGTTCTACGACGACAAGCCGCCGCCGCGCGAGATCCTGACCAGCCGCGAGCCGGCCGAGCGCGACCTGCTGGAGCAGGCGCTGTCGATCAAGGCCGACCGGCGCGTCCATCTGCGCGTGCCCAAGCGCGGCGAGGCCCGGCGGCTGATCGACCACGCCCTGTCGAACGCGCGCGAGGCGCTGGGCCGCCGGCTGTCGGAGAGTGCCGCCCAGCGCAAGCTGCTCGACGGCGTGGCCGCCGCCTTCGGCCTCGACGGCACGCCGGAGCGCGTCGAGGTCTACGACAACAGCCATATCGGTGGGACGAACGCCGTCGGCGCGATGATCGTCGCGGGGCCGGAGGGCTTCCGGAAGAACGCCTATCGCAAGTTCACGATCAAGGACCCGAAGGCGGCCGGCGACGACTTCGCCATGATGCGCGAGGTGCTGACCCGCCGCTTCTCCCGCGCGCTCAAGGAGGACCCGGACCGGGCGGACGGCACCTGGCCGGACCTGGTGCTGATCGACGGCGGGCAGGGCCAGCTCAACGTCGCGCGCGAGGTCCTGGCCGATCTGGGCATCGAGGACGTGCCGCTCGTCGGCATCGCCAAGGGCCCCGACCGCGACGCGGGGCGGGAGCGCTTCTTCATGCCCGACCGCGCGCCGTTCTCGCTGGAGCCGCGCGACCCGGTGCTCTACTTCCTCCAGCGCCTGCGCGACGAGGCCCACCGCTTCGCCATCGGCACCCACCGCGCCAAGCGGGGCAAGCAGATCGGCCAATCGCCGATCGACGAGATCCCGGGCATCGGGCCGCGGCGCAAGAAGGCGCTGCTGCTGCATTTCGGCTCGGCGCGCGGCGTCTCGCGGGCGAGCCTCGCCGATCTCGAATCGGTCGACGGGATCAGCGAGGCGGTCGCGAAACGCATCTACGACCACTTCCACCCGCAGGGCTGATCGGCGGGTCGCGTCGGCGGGGTAGACGCGCGCGGTGCGGCGGGGTAGCCATGCGCCGTTCGATGCCGGCCCGTCGCCCGGGCGTGAGAGGCCTCACCGATGGTCTTGACCCTGCCGAACATCCTGACCTTCGGCCGGATCCTGGCGATTCCGGTGCTGATCGCGCTGTTCTTCGTCACCGCGCCCTGGGGGGCCTGGGCCGCGCTCGCGGTCTACACCGCCGCCGCCGTGACCGACTGGGCCGACGGCAAGATCGCCCGGGCGCGCGGCCAGATCTCCCCGATCGGCCGCATGATGGACCCGATCGCGGACAAGATGCTGGTCGGCGCGGTCGTCCTGCTGGTCGTCGCCTTCGGCCGGGTCGAGGGCGTGCATATCCTGCCGGCGCTGGCCATCCTGCTGCGGGAGTTCCTGGTCTCCGGCCTGCGGGAATTCCTGGCCGGCCAGGGCGCCGCGGGGCTGCCGGTCTCGCCGCTGGCCAAGTGGAAGACAGCCGTCCAGATGGTCGCGCTGGGCGCGCTGATCCTGGCCGACGGCGGCCCGGTCGGCGCGATCGCCGGCCCGCTCGGCACGGCCGGGCTGTGGCTCGCCGCCGTGCTGACCGTGGTGACCGGCTGGGCCTATGTGGTCGACGGCGTGCGCCAGGCGATCGAGGCGAGCCGGGGATGACGGCCGGGCGGGCCCGACGGCGGATGCCACGCCTCCGGGCGATACCGAATCTTCACGCCGCCGGGGTAAACCGGCATGCTGGCCCGGTCCGGGGTCCCCTCCCCGGGCGGGACGCGACGCCCGCGACGCCGAGGACATGACGGCCCGACGTGAGCCTGATCCGACGTCACTACTTCCGCCGGGTGCTGAGCCCGATCAACCGCATGCGGCTGACCCCCGACGCCGTCGCGCGGACCATGCTGTTCGGCCTGATGTGGGGCCTGTCGCCCACGGTGGGCTTCCAGATCATCGGGCTGACGGCGACCTGGATCCTGGTCGACCGGTGGCTCGGCTTCCCGTTCAACTACCCGATCGCCCTGCTGCTGACCGGGGTGACGAACCCGCTGACGGTCTCGCCGATCTACGGGCTCTATTTCGTCGTCGGCTGCCGCATGACCGATTGCGAGATCAGCGGCTTCGGCGTCCGCCGCATCGTCGACGCGATCGCGGAGCTCGACTTCATCGCCCTGTTCACCCGGTCGTGGGAGACGCTGGCCGAGCCGCTGGGCATCATCCTGCTGGGCAGCGTGCCGTTCATCGCCGCCGGCTCGGGCCTCGGCTACTATTTCGGCCGGGCGCTCGGCGCCCAGCTCCAGCGGCGGCGGGAGAAGCGGGAGAAGCGCGGCAAGCGCCGCGGCACCCGGCTGAGCCGACGCCCGGAGGCCTCGTGACCGCCGCGCCGCCCGGCCCCGGATCGCCGGCCGGGGCGCCGGCGATGAAGCGCTTCGGCCTCGCCGGGTGGAGCGGCAGCGGCAAGACGACCCTGCTCGCCCGCCTGATCCCGGCGCTGACGGCGTGCGGCGTCACCGTCTCCACCCTCAAGCACGCCCATCACGCCTTCGACATCGACACTCCGGGCAAGGACAGCCACACCCACCGGGTCGCCGGCGCGGCGGAGGTGATGGTCGCCTCGCGCCATCGCTGGGCCCTGATCCGGGAGCTGCGCGACGAGCCGGAACCCGATCTCGACGCCTTGGTGGCGCGCATGGCGCCGGTCGACCTGCTGCTGGTCGAGGGCTTCAAGTTCCACCCGCACCCCAAGCTGGAGGTCTGGCGCGCGGCGACCGGCAAGCCGCCGCTGCATCCGGAGGACCCGTGGATCGTCGCCATCGCCGGCGACCGACCCGAGCCGGCGCCGGGGCACGCGCCGACGGATCTTCCGGTGTTCGACCTCGACGATATCGAGGCCATCGCCGACTTCGTCCTCGCCGCCTGCGGATTGCAGCCGGCCGGCCCCGACCGGTCGCTCGCCCCGGAGGCGCCGGAGCGATGAGCGGCGGGGACGGGCCCGCCACCGGCGCCGGGCCGCCCACCCTGGCAGACGACTGCTTCGCCGCCGACGACCCGCCGATGCGCCTGGACGAGGCGCTGGCCCGGCTCGACGCCCGGATCGGCCCGGTCGCCGGGATCGAGACCGTCGCGCTCGCCGAGGCCGGCGGCCGCGTGCTGGCCGAGGACGCGGTCGCGGACCGGGCGATCCCGCCCCATGACAACGCGGCCGTCGACGGCTATGCCGTCTTCTTCGACGACCTGGCCGAGGGCGGCGCGGCGGAGACGCGGCTGCCCGTGGCCGGGCGCATCGCCGCCGGCCATCCGGTATCCCGCACGCCGCGGCGGGGTGAGGCCTGGCGCGTGCTGACCGGCGCGCCGATGCCCGGCGGCCCGGGCTCGCCCGACACGATCTTCATGCAGGAGGACTGCGCCCCCGAGCCCGCAGAGCCGGCGCCCGCCGGGCCGGTGCCGGACGGCGCGGAGGCCGGGCCGGACCCGGCGTTCGTGCGCCTGCCGGCGGGCATCCGGCGCGGCGCCAACTACCGCCTCGCCGGGGAGGACGTGGGCTCGGGCGACACGGTACTGCGCGCCGGCCGGGTGCTGCGGCCGGCCGATGTCGGCATGCTGGCCGCCCTCGGCCGGCCCCGGGCCGCGGTCTATCGCCGGCTGCGCGCCGCCGTGCTGTCGACCGGGGACGAGGTCAACGAGCCTGGCACCCCGCTGCCGCCGGGCGGCATCTACGACGCCAACCGCTACCAGCTCCTGGCCGGGCTGCGCGCGGCGGGGCTGGAGGTGATCGACCTGGGCGTGCTCCGCGACGACCGCCAGGCGATCGGCGAGGCGCTGGCCCGTGGGGCCGCGGCGGCCGATGTGGTGGTCAGCTCCGGCGGCATGTCGACCGGGGCGGAGGACCATGTGAGGGCGGCGGTGGAGGGCGCGGGCGGCCGCCTCTGGGCCTGGCGCCTGGCGGTCAAGCCGGGGCGGCCGGTGGCGCTCGGCCGGCTCGGCCCGGACGGCCGGGGACCGCCCTTCATCGGCCTGCCCGGCAACCCGGTGGCGGTCGCGGTCAGCTTCGAGATCCTGGCCCGGCCCCTGCTCGCCCGCCTCGCCGGCGCGACCCCGACCCCGCCGCGCCGCATCCCGGTGCGCGCCGGCTTCGCCATGACCAGGAAGCCCGGCCGCCGGGAGTTCGTGCGCGCCCGTCTCTCCGACGACAAGGATGGCGCGCCGGTCGCCGAGCGCTATCCCCGGGACGGCGCCGGCATCCTGTCCAGCATGCTCTTCGCCGAGGGCTTCGTGGAGCTGGCCGAGGACACGACCGAGGTGCGCGAGGGGGAGACGGTGTGGTTCCGGATGCCGGCCGTCTAGAGACCTGACGCCGCCTTGCATCCGGGCCCGCGATCACCGACATTCGGGGTCATGAAGCTGCTCTATTTCGCCTGGCTGCGGACCAAGGTCGGCCATGCCGAGGAGGAGGTCACGCCGCCCGCCGAGGTGGGCGACGTGGCGGGGCTCGTGGACTGGCTGAAGACGCGCGGGCCGGGCTATGCCGACGCGCTCGCCAACGACAAGGTCATCCGGGTCGCGGTCAACCAGCGCTTCGCCAAGCCCGGCGATCCCGTCGCCCCGGGCGACGAGGTGGCGCTGTTCCCGCCGATGACCGGCGGCTGACCGGGGCGCCCTCGATGGCCGTGCGGGTGCAGAGCGAGCCCTTCGACCCCGGCGCCGAGGTCGCGGCCGTGACGTCGGGCCGCGCGGATGTCGGCGGCGTGGCGACCTTCCTGGGCCTCGTGCGCGACAGCTTCGACGGCGTGCCGCTGGTCGCCATGACGCTCGAGCACTATCCGGGCATGACCGAGCGCATGCTGGGCGAGATCGAGGCCGAGGCGCGACGGCGCTGGCCGGCCGTGCTCGACGTCCGGATCGTCCACCGCTACGGCCGGCTGGAGCCGGGCGCGCCCATCGTCCATGTGACGGTCGCCGCCGCCCACCGGCGCGAGGCCTTCGAGGCCTGCGAGTTCCTGGTCGACTGGCTCAAGACCAGGGCGCCGTTCTGGAAGCTGGAGGAGACGGTCGAGGGCGCCCACTGGGTCGAGGCCAAGGCGACCGACGACGACGCCGCGGCCCGCTGGGACACCGCCGAGACGGCGTGACGGGCGAGGAGCTCCATTGCCGTCATCCCGGCCGGAGCGAAGCGGAGAGCCGGGATCTCGGTGGCCCTGCCGCCGGCGCTGCCGCAGCACCGGGAGCATGGATCCCGGGTCGCAAGGCTCGCCACCCGAGGCCGTGCCGGCCTCGGGCTCGCCTATCGCCCGGGATGACGGGTCCGATTGCATCGGCGACATGGCCGTTGCGCAGCGCCTGGCGGCAGTGGGAAACCTGCGATTCGGCCGGGACGGCCCCTACTCCGCCGCGGCCACCGCCTTGTCGCCGCGCGGTTGGACGGCGGCGGTGAAGTCGTTCATCAGGGTCTCGGTGATTCGGCCCGGGGTGAAGGTCAGCTCGTCGATCAGGCCGACCGGGGTCACCTCCGCCGCCGTGCCGGTGATGAAGACCTCGCTCGCCTTGGTCAGCTCGGTCGGCTCCATGTGCCGCTCGATCACCTCGATGCCGCGCGCCTCGGCCAGCTCGATCACCGTGCGCCGGGTGATGCCGTCGAGGAAGCAGTCCGGCGTCGGCGTGTGCAGCTTGCCGTCGATGACCAGGAACAGGTTGGCGCCCGTCGCCTCAGCCAGCAGGCCGCGGTAGTCGAGCATCAGGGCGTCGTGGAAGCCCTGGCCCTCGGCGGCGTGCTTGCTCAGCGTGCAGATCATGTAAAGGCCGGCCGCCTTGGCCTTGGTCGGCGCGGTCTCCGGGCTCGGCCGGCGCCACGGCGCCATGGTCAGCTTGATGCCCTTCATCCGCGCGGCCGGATCGAAATAGCTCGGCCACTCCCAGGTCGCGATGGCGACATGGATGGAGTTGTGCTGGGCCGACACGCCCATCATCTCCGACCCGCGCCAGGCGACCGGGCGGACATAGCCGTCGACGATGCCCTGCGCGGCGATGACCTCCCGGGTCGCGGCGTCGATCTGCTCGACCGTCCAGGGCAGGCGGAAGCCCATGATTTCCGCGGAATCGGCGAGGCGCTGGGAGTGCTCGGTCAGCTTGAAGACCTCGCCGCCATAGACGCGTTCTCCCTCGAACACGCTGCTGGCATAGTGCAGCGCGTGGGTGAGGACATGGACCCGGGCCTCGCGCCAGGGCACCATGCGGCCGTCCAGCCAGATCACGCCGTCGCGGTCATCGAATGGAACAATTGTCATGATTGTATGGGTCCAATTGTTCGTTTATGTCGCATATCCTGGTTTTGGTCGTAACATTCGCCCGAGATGAAGTCAATATGACGAACGCAATGCATGGTAGGCATGTCCGAGGGTAAACCCGCCGCCAACCCCCTGTTCCTGCGCGAGGAGGACCTCCGCCGGGGGCTGGAAATGCTGTTCTTCGCCCAGCGCGCCCTGGCGGCGGACGCGGAGGCCGCGCTCGCCCGCCACGGGCTGGGCCGGGCGCATCACCGCGCGCTCTACTTCATCGGCCGCAGCCCGGGGCTGTCGGTGACGGAGCTGCTGCGCATCCTCAAGGTGACCAAGCAGACCGCGGGGCGCGTGCTGGCGGACCTGACCGAGGCCGGGCTGATCGAGCAGCGGCCGGCGGCGCGCGACCGGCGCCGGCGCGAACTCAGGCTGACCGAGGCGGGCCGGGCGCTGGAGAAGGAGCTCTACGACGCCCAGCACGCCCGGCTGCTGCGCGCCTATCGCCGCGCCGGGGCGGAGGCGGTGGCCGGCTTCCGCCGGGTCGCGGCCGGCCTGCTCGACGAGGCCGATCGCGGCCTGGTCGAGTCTCCCCTGCCGGAGCGCGACCGGGATCGGGACCGGTGACCGGGCGGCGTCGCGCCGGGCGATGACGCGGCGGATGCGCGTGCTATGATCGCCGCCATGCAGGGCGAGCTGCCGACGACCGCGACCGGAACCGACGCCGTCGCGCCCCACATCCTGGTGGTCGACGACGACTCCCGCTTGCGCGAGTTGCTGCGCAAGTATCTCGCCGACAACGGCTTCCTGGTGACGACGGCGATCGACGCCGCCGACGCGCGGGCCAAGCTCGCCGGCCTCGCCTTCGACCTGATCATCCTCGACGTGATGATGCCGGGGGAGAACGGCTTCGACCTGACCACGGCGATCAAGGCCGACGGCGACACGCCGATCCTGCTGCTGACCGCCATGGGCGAGGCCGAGGACCGGATCACAGGGCTCGAGCGCGGTGCCGACGACTACCTGCCCAAGCCGTTCGAGCCGCGCGAGCTGCTGCTGCGGCTCAACAACGTGCTGCGCCGGGGCGCCCCGGCCGAGGCGCCGGCGCGCAGCGAGGCCGTGCGCCTGGGGCCGTTCCTGTTCGACCCCGAGCGCGAGGCGCTGACCCGCGGCGGCGCGCCGATCCGCCTGACCGGCGCGGAGGCCAAGCTGCTGGCGGTGCTCGCGCGCCATGCCGGACGGGTCCTGTCGCGCGAGGAGCTGGGCACGCTCAGTCGGATCGCCGGCAACGCCCGGACGGTCGACGTCCAGGTCACCCGCCTGCGCCGCAAGATCGAGCCGGACCCGAAGCTGCCGCGCTACCTCCAGACCGTGCGGGGGGAGGGCTACGTCCTGCGGCCCGATCCGCCATGAGCGGGGCCGGGCCGTGACCGTGGCGCAGCGCCTGGGCCGGGGGTTGGGCAGGGGGCTGGGCCGCACGCCGCTGGCCGCCGGCTGGCGTCGGGTGAGCGGGCGCGTGCGCGAGGCCGCGCGCGCCCTCGACCGCACCCTCGACCGCACCCTCGACGACGAGCGGATGCCCCGGCGCGGCCTGATCAAGCGCTTCCTGCCACGCACCCTGTTCGGCCGGTCGCTGATGATCATCGTCACGCCGGTCCTGCTGATGCAGGCGATCGCCACCTTCTATTTCTACGACCGGCACTGGGACACGGTGACCGAGCGCCTGTCGCGCGCCGTGGTCGGCGAGATCGCGATGATCATCGCCGATCTCTCGGACATGGACGCCGACGGGGAGGCGCGCGCGGCGCTGTTCCGCCGGGTCTCGTCGACCATGGGCATGCTCGTCTCGTTCCGGTCGCAGGAGACGATCGAGACCGAGGAGCGCCGCTTCGGCTTCCAGATACTGGAGCGCCGGCTCGACCAGGCGCTGCACGAGCAGATCCGCCGGCCCTACCGCTTCGACACGCGCGTCGCCGAGGAATGGGCCAAGATCGAGGTCCAGCTCGACGGCGGCGTGCTCGAGGTCCTGGTGCCCAAGAGTCGGCTGTTCAGCTCGACCAGCCAGGTCTTCCTGCTGTGGATGGTCGGCTCCGGCGCGGTGCTGTTCGCCGTCGCCATCCTGTTCATGCGCAACCAGATCCGGCCGATCCGCCGCCTGGCCAACGCCGCCGAGCGCTTCGGCAAGGGCCGCGACGTCCCCGCCTTCAAGCCCGAGGGCGCGCTGGAGGTGCGCCAGGCCGCGCGCGCCTTTCTGGTGATGCGCGAGCGCATCCAGCGCCAGATCACCCAGCGCACCGAGATGCTGGCCGGCGTCAGCCACGACCTGCGCACGCCGCTGACCCGGATGAAGCTCCAGCTCGCCCTGCTCGGCGACGACCCCGACATCGCCGAGCTGCGCGCCGATGTCGCCGAGATGGAGCGGATGATCGAGGGCTATCTGGCCTTCGCCCGCGGCGAGGGCTCCGAGGCGCCGGTCGCCACGGACCTGAGCGCCCTGCTCGACGAGATCGCGATCGCCGCGCGGCGCGAGGGGGCGGAGCTGACCACGGCGATCGAGCCGGGGCTCGTCATTTCCCTGCGCCCCCAGGCCATGCGTCGGTGCCTGGGCAACCTGATCTCCAACGCCCGGCGCCACGCCCCGCGCATCTGGCTGACCGCCGAACGGCGCGGCCGGTCGGTGGAAATCGCCATCGACGACGACGGCCCGGGCATTCCCGAGGACCGGCTGGAGGAGGTCTTCCGACCGTTCTTCCGCCTGGACGCCTCGCGCAACCAGGCGACCGGCGGCACCGGCCTGGGCCTGACGATCGCGCGCGACATCGCCCGCGGCCATGGCGGCGACATCATCCTCGGGCCGTCGCCGGAAGGCGGGCTCAGATGCCTGCTGCGCCTGCCGGTGTGAGCGCGATGCGTCGGATTCCGGCTTCGCCTCTACCCGACGCATCGGACTACGCGGCAGGGGCGCCGTCGCGCACGGCCTGGCGGCCGTGGGCGACCGACGATTGCCGACCGGCCCGTAGGTTGCCCACCGCGTAGCGGTGCGCAACGGCTCGCGCCGTCAGAGGGCGGCGAGGACCGCTTCCGCGCTCGACACCTCGAAGGCGCCCGGCTCCTCGACCGACAGGACGGTGACCTTGCCGTCCTCGGCGATCAGGGCGAAGCGCTGGCCGCGCTTGCCCAGCCCGAAGCCGGTGCCGTCCATCTCCAGCCCCAGGGCGGTGACGAACTCGCCGTTGCCGTCGGGCAGCATCTCCACCTTGTCGGCGACACCGGCCTGCTCGCCCCAGGCCTTCATCACGAACGGGTCGTTGACGGCGGTGCAGTAGACCACGTCGACGCCCTTGTCGCGGATCGCCTGGGCGTGGTCGACGAAGCCCGGCAGGTGCTTGGCCGAGCAGGTCGGCGTGAAGGCGCCGGGCACGGAGAACAGCACGGCCTTCTTGCCGGCGAAGGCGTCACGGGTGTCGATCTCCTCCATCCCGTTGGCGCCCAGGCGCTTGAGCTTCACCGACGGAATCGCGTCGCCCACCTTGATCGTCATGATCGGGACCTCTCGCTCGGGGGGTCTGTTGTCGAGGGACGCGCCGGACCCGGGGGTCCGGCGCGGAACAGGAACGGACCGGCCGTCGGGGCCGGCGGGCGGGATACTACCCGGACGGGTCCGCTCGCTCCAGGGCGTCGAGCACGCCGCGGGCGGTCAGGATCTCCGGCAGGACTTCGCCTTCGGGCGCGCCGGGGCCGTAGACGGCGTTGAACGGCACGCCGTAGCGCTGGTAGCTTTCCAGATAGCGGGTGATCGCCGGGTCCGGGCTGGTCCAGTCGGCGCGCATGGCGACCACGTCGCCGGCCAGCCGCTCCGCAACCGCGCCGCGATCGAGGACCAGCGCCTTGTTCGCCTTGCAGGTCAGGCACCAGTCGGCGGTGACGTCGACCAGCACGGTGCGGCCGTCGGCGACGAGGCGGTCGATCTCCGCCCGGTCGAAGGCGACCCAGGCGATGCCCGAGGTGTCCGGCGCCGCGCCGGCGCCCGCGCCGACCGGCGCGTCGG
>JAVJUS010000135.1:0-1775 GCA_040220455.1 Azospirillaceae bacterium | reverse complement strand
GGCGGCCTCGGGCGCGCGCAGGAGATCCGGCGGCACGGCGAAGCGCTCGGCCAGCCAGCGCGCCGTGGCACCGCCGTCGACCGTGGCCGCCGCCTCGGGCCCCAGGGCCAGGACCGTCTGCAGCCAGGTCAGCGTACCCTGGGCGTCGCGCTGGGCCTGGGCCTGGGCGAGCGGCGCCCGGTGCTGGAGCGCCACGAGCCGGCCGTCGAGCGGCAGGTCCGGCACCTCGCCCCGCCGGCGCAGCACCTCCAGGCAGCGCCGCACCAGCGGGACCAGCAGCTCGGCCTGCAGCCGGCCATAGGTGGCGCCCAGCAGCCGGGCCATCTCGGCCGACCGCTCCATCACCTCGGTCGCCGTCATGCGCGGGCTTTCGACCTGGGCCAGCCGGTCGACCATCAGCGCGTGGCGGATGCGCGCGCGCATGTCGTCGAGCACGAGTTGGGAGACGTCGAACTTGCCCGGCGCCTCCAGCGGCGTCAGCCCGGCCGAGCCGACCGCCTTGGGGATGATCGTGCCCGGCCTGAGTCGTACCGCGGCCGGGTTCAGCACCCCGTCGTCGTCCGCCTGCCAGATGCCGGTCACCGCGATCGAGGCGTTCTTGAGCACCAGCTCGACCACCTTGTTGGCGGTCTTGATGTCGGGCAGCGCCTTCATCACCGGGGAGCGGCCGTAGACCTCTCCCGGCGCCTTGATCCAGCGGAAATTGACGAAGGGCGACAGAGCCATGCGCCGGCTGGCCAGCGGCACGTCCTCCTCGCCCGCGTCGGCCAGCAGGACCGTATAGCGGTAGGCCGCGCCGCGGCCCGGCGGCTCGGGCACGACCGCCTCGATCAGGGTCTCGCGCGCCCGGCCCTCCTCGGCGGCCTCGCGCCGGGCCAGGCGCTCGGGCAGGACCGCGCCGGGGAAGCGCCGGCGGATCTGCTCCACCGTCAGCCGGGCGCGGCGGAAGGCGACGTCGAGCTTGCCCTCCGGCCCCTCCTCCAGCACCGCGTCGGCGAGCGGCACGGCGGTGAAGCGCAGCGCCGAGGGTTCGCCCGGCGGCGCTTCCTCGACCAGCAGGCTGGCGGTGCCGCCGACCACCAGGTCGAGCAGGCACTGGTGCATCTCGACCGCGAAGTTGGAGCGGTCCAGGTGGTCCTGCAGCGCCTGGGCCATGGCCTCCAGCATCGGCGCCAGCGCCTCGCGGTCGGCCGGGCCGACATCGATGCCGGGGCCGAAGCCGGCCCAGCGCGACCAGGGCGGCGTCAGGTTGGCGAGCAGGCTGGAGGCGATCTGGTCGACGGCGTCGGGCGCGGTTCCGTCGAACAGGCCCTCGTTGCGCCGGGGCACCGCGGCCTCGTCGTCCTCGAAGCGGCCGCGGCGCGGCAGGGCGACGTCATAGCATTCCTGCCACAGGCCCTCCCAGGGCCGCCGACGCTCGCGCGCGCGCTCGAACCGGGCGCGAACGCGGGCGGGCGAAAGCGGATCCTCCTGGTCGGGTGGCGCCCCGGCGGGCACGGGGCCGCCGGGCGGGGCGGCGGTCGCGAAGGCGGATGTCATGGGCGGTCACTCCTGGGTGTCGATCGGGAGGGTCATTCGCCGAGCAGCGTCTTGCGTCGAGGGCCGCCCTCGCGCGGCTGCAACAGCCCGCGCCAGGAGGTGCGCACCGTGCCGCGCCGGCCTCCGGGACCGTCGTCGGCGCCGGGCGCCCCGGCCAGGCCTTGTCCGCCCTGCCCTGCCGGGTCGGTGACCGGCGAGGCGCCGACCGGCGGGGGATCCTCCGCCCGGGGCGGCGC
>JAVJUS010000134.1:0-119391 GCA_040220455.1 Azospirillaceae bacterium | reverse complement strand
CCGCCGGGGCCGGCGCGGGCGTCTCGGCCGGGCCGGCCGCGCCGTTGCCGGCCGGCGGGCTCTCGCCCGGCTGGCCCAGCCAGATCAGCGGCTCCAGCACGATGGCGGTGTCGCCCACCGAATAGGGCATGCCGATCACGGTGCCGTCGTCGAAGGCCTCGACCTCGAAGGAGGCCTTCTCGGATTCCACCACCGCGACGACGTCGCCCTTCTTGACCGTGTCGCCGAGGCCGACATGCAGCTCGATGACCTTGCCCTCGGTCAGGTCCTGGCCGACCTGCGGCATGAGGATGGACTTTGCCATGGGAGTTCCCGTCAGGCGGCTTGGATGCGGTCGTCCTCGGCGACCCGCGCGACGAAATCGACCGTCTTGCGGGTGGCGGCGGCGAACTCTGCGGCGGTGGCGACGAAGGCGCCGAAATGGGCGAACTCCTCGGGCGCCATTCCGTCGGGCTCGTAGGCCTGGCGGAAATAGGGCAGGCGCAGGAGCTTCTCGATCGAGGCGGCCGGCGGGTCCCGGTCGATCGCGGCCGGATCGAAGGGCGCCAGGTCGTCCTCGACCTCCATGAGCTGCTTGATGTAGCCGGGCGGGCAGGTATAGACGAAGTCGCCGCCCGCCAGGTCCTGGATGTGGCGGCTCGACACGGTGCCGTCGGGGTGCTTGACCACGCGCATCGAGCACTGGAGCATCTTGGACGGGTGGCCGTTGTCGCGCGCGTGACGGTAAGCGCGCTTCATGACCGCCATCTCGCCGTCGACGATCTCGTCGGGCGAGAGCTCGATCCCGCGAGCCTCGGCCTGGGCCTTCAGGTCCCCGATATTGCCGAGCCGGGACGACATGTGGGTGATGACCGAACGCCAGCGCGACAGGTCCACCCCGGCCGCCTTCGCCCGCTCCAGCCCGCGGCTGACCGCGTTCATGCAGGCGAGGTACTGGGGCACGGTGAACGACGTCGTGTTGTTGGTGGCGATGCCGCGGGCGGTCAGCTCCTCGATGACCTCGTAGCCTTCCTTCGAGCCCGGGATCTTGACCATCACGTTGGCGCCCTGGGCGGCGAGGTCGAGACCCTGGCGCAGCATGGCCTCCCGGTCGGTGACGAGCCGGGGGTCGACCTGGCCGGACAGGTAGCCGAACCTGTGCCCCGTGGCCTCGAAGACCGGATGGATCATCTTCGCGCCGCGGCGCACGATGTCGAGATAGACGAGCCAGTAGAGCTCCTCGACGCCGGCGCCCGGATTGGCGTCGGAGACCTGGCGGATCTCCGCCGCCCAGGCGGCCGGATCGGCGTGCAGCGCCTGCAGGCTGAGCGGCGGGTTCGTGGTCACGCCGCGAAATCCCATGGCGCCGGACTTGGCGATCGTCGCCTCGTCGAACAGGCGGGTGAGCTGGGCGTCCCATTGGTCCGCCTTGGCGGCCGACGCCTCGGCCAGCACGCTCGCCTTCCAGCCGGCATAGACCAGCGGCGAGGAGTCCCACCAGATCTCGCAGTTCGGGTTGGTCGCGGCCAACCGCTCCAGGACATGCTGGGTCATGGTCGTGTCGGGTCCTTGTCAGGGAGCGTGCGCCGCGGTCAGGCGGGCACCGCCGTCTCGTGGAGGACCTTGCGGCACGCGGCGACGACGTCCTCCTTCTGGGGCACGCTCGCCTTCTCCAGCTCCAGATTGAACGGGATCGGCGTATTGAGGCCGGCGACGATCTCGATCGGAGCGTCGAGGTCGTAGAACGCCGCCTCCTGGATGATCGAGGCGATGTCGGAGGCCACGCCGCCGCGGCGCACCGCCTCCTGGACGATGACCACGCGGTTGGTCTTGGCGACCGAAGCGAGGATCGCGTCGCGATCGAGCGGCACCAGCGTGCGCGGGTCGATCACCTCGACCGAGATGCCCTGGCCGGCCAGCTCCTCCGCGGCCTCGAGCGTGCGCGGCACCATGTTCGACCAGGCGATGACGGTGACGTCGGTGCCCTCGCGCTTGACGTCGGCCTGGCCGAACTCGATGACGTATTCTTCCTCCGGCACGAGCCCCTTGGTCATGTAGAGGTGCTTGTGCTCGAGGAACATCACCGGGTCGGGCTGGCGCAGCGCGTGCTTGAGCAGGCCCTTGGCGTCGTAGGGCGTCGACGGCATGACCACGCGCAGGCCGGGCGTGTGGTAGAACAGCGCCTCCAGGCTCTGGCTGTGCTGGGCGGCGACGCCGCCGCCGGTTCCGCCCTGGGTGCGCATGATGAACGGCACCCGGCCATCGCCGCCGGTCATCAGGCGGAACTTGGCCGCCTGGTTGACGATCATGTCCATGCCGAGCATGGCGAAGTCGATGTAGAGGATCTCCACGATCGGCCGGGCGCCGGCGATCGCCGCGCCGACGCCGACGCCGATCATGCCGGCCTCCGCGATCGGCGTGTCGCGCACGCGCTTGTCGCCGTACTTCGCCAACAGCCCCTCGGTCACCTTGTAGGAGCCGCCGCGCTCGGCGATGCCCTCGCCGATGATGAAGACCTTCGGGTTGGCCGCCATCTCCTCGTCGATGGCTTCGCGCAAAGCGTCCCGGTACATGATTTCGCGTGTGGCCACGGTCCGATCCTCGCCGGGATTAGTAGTTTTCGATGAATTCGCGGAACTGCTCGACCGTCACTTCACCGCTCTCGCGGGCGAAGGCGACCGCATCCTCGAATTCCTTGTTGACCTCGGTCTCGATCGCTTCGATCTCGGACCGCTCGGCGCCGCCGAGCTCCATGAAGGTGTCGCGCGCCTTGTCGACCGGATCGCGCGACTTGTAGTAGGCGAGCCGATCCTCGGGCATGTACTTGCCCGGGTCGTTCACGTGGTGGCCCATGTGACGGTAGGTCTTGGCCTCGATCAGGACCGGGCCCTTGCCCTTGCGGCAGGTCTCCGCCGCGGCCTGGGTCATGTCCCACACCGCCAGGGGGTCGTTGCCGTCGACCTGGTGGCTCTCGACGCCGATGCCGATGCCGCGCTTGTACAGATCGGGCTCGCGCGTCGACTCCTCGATCGGGGTCGACACGGCGTACTGGTTGTTCTCGACCACGAGGATGAAGTTGAGATTCCAGATCGCCGCGAGGTTCAGCGACTCCAGAAAGGTGCCGTTGTTCGACGCGCCGTCAGTGGTGAAGGTCACCGTCACCGCGTCCGAGCCGCGGACCTGATTGGCCAGTGCCGCCCCGACGCCCAGCGGCGTGCCCGCGCCGACGATGCCGTTGGCGCCCAGATTGCCGGAATGGATGTCGGCGATGTGCATGGACCCGCCATAGCCCTTGCAATAGCCGGTGTCCTTCTGCAGGAGCTCGGCGACCATGCGCTTGATGTCCGCGCCCCAGGCGATGCAGTGGCCGTGGCCGCGATGGGTCGACGCGATGTAGTCGCCCGACTTCAGCGCCGTGCAGACGCCCGAGGCGATTCCTTCCTGGCCGAGATAGGGGTGGAAGTAGCCGCGGATCAGGCCCTGGCGATAAAGCTTGATACCCTCGGTCTCGAAGACCCGGATCGCGTACGCCGTCCTGAAAAGTTTTTCCAGGACCTCGCGCGGAGGCGCGTTCGCCCCGCGCGCCGGCGCGGTCGCCTGCTGTGCCTTGGCCGCCATGGCTCCACCCTCGTGACGTCTCCCGCCGGGCTGTCGGCCCAGTTCGATGGTATGACGGTATCACCGGCTTGGCAGAGGTGTCGAGAAAGTTTTTTTCACAATGAACATTTTCTTTGAACCCCGGCAAGACCTACGGCGCCGGAGTATCCGCCAATTCGGCGCGGCGCTGCCGCAATTCACTCTGAAAAGAATTTTAACGCTTGGCGTATGTCCGAAACCGACGCCGACGCGAGGGCCGCGAAGGAAATTGCTTTCGCCGCCTCCGGCAACTAGAGTTTGTGAGCGATGGCAAGGACCGACGCCCATCCCGGGGGATCGATGGACGATACGGCGCACCGGCGGGAGGCGAGCGACGACGGCCTCCTCGCCCGGATTCAGGAGCGATACGGCGACCTGCGCCGCTCCGAGCGGATCGTGGCGGATTATTTCCGCCGTCATGCCGGCGAAAGGCTGGATTCCTCGATCACGGAGCTGGCGCGCACGCTGGGCGTCAGCGAGGCGACGATCAGCCGGGTCACGCGGGCGCTGGGCTACGAGGGCTTCGCCGACCTCAAGCTGTCGGTCGCCGCGGGGACGTCGAGCCGGGTCAGTTTCGCCAACATCCCCTCCGAGCTCGACCCCGACGACACGCTGGTGACGACGAGCCGGAAGCTCGCAAGCGCGCTTACCTACAGCCTGGAAGAGACGTACAAGCTGCTCGACGCCGACCGGATCGAGCGGGCGGTCGAGGCCATCGAGGGCGCCGACAAGATCGTCTTCGTCGGCGTCGGCGGCGCGGCCTCGATCTGCGACGAGGCGGCCCATCTCTTCCTCAAGGCGGGCATCGACGCGGACAGCTACCGCGACGGCTATACCCAGACGATCGCCGCCTCGGCGATGACGGCGCGCCGTGCGATGATCGGCATCTCCCATACCGGGCGGACCCAGACCGTCGCCAACGCCCTGGCGCTGGCGCGCCGGCACGGCTCGCCGACCATCGCGATCACCAGCGACGCGGAGTCCGAGGTGGCGCACTCGGCCGAGATCGTGCTCGCCACCTGGCACCACGAATCGCCCCAGATCCCGCTCTACGGCGACTTCCTGGAGGGGCGGATCTGCCAGCTCTACCTGATCGACCTGCTTTATCTGGGCGTCCTGTTCCGCCGGGGCACCGACGCCAAGGACCAGCTCGAGGAGACGACCCGTGCGCTGGAGCGCTACTACAAGCGCCAGGACGGCATGCCGGAGTGAGCCGTGAGGGCGGTCGGCCTGACCCGGTCCCTGCCCGTCGACGATCCGGCCTGCCTGGAGGATCTCGACCGCCCCGCCCCCGAGCCGGGGCCGCTGGACCTGGTGGTGCGGGTCGCGGCGACCTCGGTCAATCCGGTCGACGCCAAGCAGCGCATGCGCGCCGGTTCCGCCGGTCCGCCGGCCGAGCCGGTCGTGCTGGGCTATGACGCCGTGGGCAAGGTCGAGGCGATGGGCGGCGAGGTCTCCGGCTTCGCGGTCGGCGACCGGGTCTGGTACGCCGGCGACATCGGCCGGCCCGGCGCCAATGCCGAGCTGCAGGCGGTCGACCACCGCATCGTGGCCCGCGCGCCGGCAAGGCTGGACGACGCCGACGCGGCGGTCCTGCCGCTGACGGGGCTGACCGCCTGGGAGGGCCTGTTCGACCGCCTGCGCGTCGCCGAGGGCGGCGGTGCGGGGCGCAGCCTGCTGATCATCGGCGGGGCAGGCGGCGTCGGCTCGATCGCCATCCAGATCGCCCGGCGCCTGACCGACCTGACGGTGATCGCCACCGCCTCCCGATCGGAGACGCAAGCCTGGTGCCGCGAGCTCGGCGCTCATGACGTGGTGGACCACCGCGACCTGGTGGCGTCCTGCGGCGCGGCCGGCCACACGAGCGTCGACCTGATCTTCAACGCCGCGGACACCGACGCCCACTGGGACGCGATGGTCGAGCTGATCGCGCCCCAGGGGTCGATCTGCGCCATCGTCGGCACGCGAAAGCCGGTCGACATCGCCCCGCTGCACCGCAAGTCGGCCAGCTTCGCCTGGGAGCTGATGTTCACCCGGCCGGTCTTCGCCACGCCCGATATCGGCCGGCAGGGCGAGATCCTGGCCGGCCTCGCCGACTTGGTCGACGCCGGCACGCTCGTCACCACCCGGCGCGAGACGCTGGAGGGCCTGACCGCCGCCACCCTGCGCGACGCCCACGCCCGCATCGAGTCCGGCCGCACGATCGGCAAGATCGCGGTGGTGTATTAGGGTACGGACTACGAATACGAATGGATCCCCACTTTCGCGGGGATGACGATTGAATATCCTGCAATCTTAGCTTTAGCCGTCATTCCCGCGAAGGCGGGAATCCATGCCGACGCCTCGCCGCCCACAAAACAACGCCCCCTACCCCACCTCCTGCGGCAGGACGACCTCGCAGAAGGTGCCGGTCGAGGCGTCGTAGATCTTGCCCGTCACCGTCGTCTCCGGGAGCAGCAGCCGGCACAGGGCCGGGGCCAGCGTCGCGGGGTCGGGCAGGCTCGCCGGGTCCTCGTCGGGCACGGCGGCGGCGCGCATTTCGGTGCGCATGGGTCCGGGGCTGAACAGGTTGGCGCGGGCCGGCGTTTCCGCGCTCTCGCTCGCGAAGGCCATGACCAGGGCGTCGAGCGCCGCCTTTGAGGCGGAATAGGCGCTCCACGCCGGCTTGCCGCGATAGGCCGAGCGCGACGTCACGAACACCGCCCGGCCCGCCTCGGCGGCCGTCAGGCGCGACCCCAGCAGATGGAGCAGGTGGTAGTTGGCGAGCAGGTTGACCCGGACCGTGCGCTCCCACATCGCGGGGTCGCCGCCGGTCACCGGCGCGATGTCGCCCAGCAGCCCGGCATTGCCGACGAGCCCGTCGAGCGGGCCGTCCCCCAGGCGCGCGGCCAGCCCGGCGATCGCCGCCGGGTCCGTCAGGTCGACGGCATGGGTCGTCGCCGCCGGATGATCGACGCCGTCGCCGGCCCGCGTGGCGATGGAGATCACCTCCGCCCCGTTCTCGGCCAGGAAGGCGACGATCGCCCGGCCCAGGCCGCGGCTGCCGCCGGTGACGAGAACGCGCTTGCCGGCGAGGCCCGCGAATCCGCCCTCAGCCATTCCGACCCTCGACCAGCGCGCGGCAGTCGTCGAGCGTGATCCGGGTGTCGGCACCGTCGCCCAGCTCCGGCACGATCCGGTCGGCCGCCGAGAAGTCCTCCCCGCCGGTGTAGGACGACGTGGTCACCAGGCAGCGCATCCCCGCCCCCTTGGCCGCGCGCAGGCCGTTGTTCGAATCCTCGACGACCAGGCAGCGCGCCGCGTCGAGCCCCAGCTTGTCGCTCGCCAGGAGATAGATCGCCGGGTCCGGCTTCTTGGCCGGCACCACGTCGCCGGCGAAGACGGGCAGGTGGGGGGCGCGTTCGGGGCCGAGCATGACGTCGACCACCGCCTGCACCGCCTGCTCGTTCGAGGTCGAGCAGACCGCCATCTTCACGCCGCCGGCGATCGCCTCGTCGACGATGCGCGCGATCCCGGGCCTGAGCGGCAGGGCGCCGGAACGGATCAGCTCCATGAACAGCCCGGTCTTGAGCTTGTGCGCCTCGGCGATGAACTCGTCGCGCTCGGCCTCGGGCACCGGCCAGCCGGTCTCCACGAAGTCGCGGCGCATGCGCTCCTTGCCGCCGGCCGTCTTCAGGAGCTCGCCGTAGCGCGTCACCGACCACTGCCGGTCGATGCCGAGCGCGGCGAAGGCCTGGTTGAAGGCGACGCGGTGGCCGTCGCGCTCGGTGTCGACGAGCACGCCGTCGCAGTCGAAGATCAGGGCCTGCATGGCGCGTCCGGTCACTCCGCCGCGGCCTGGGCGGCGCGGCCTGCCGAGCGGAAGGCGTCGATCATCTCGCGCACGCCGGCCTTCATCGTCTCGTACTGGCCGTTGATGAACGCGATCGGCTCGCCCTGCTTCGGGTTCGCCTCGCGCGCGCCGATGAAGCCGTCGATGAACTGGGCCTTGTGCATGGTCGAGATGTTGACCTTGGCACAGCCGGCGTCGATGCACCGGTCGAACTGGGCCTGGCTGAGCCCCGTGCCGCCATGCAGCGCGATCGGCACCGGCGTGGCCGCGGTGATGCGCTCCAGCAGATCGTAGGCGATCTTGGGCTCGCCCTTGTAGAAGCCATGGGCGGTGCCGAAGGCGGGCGCGAAGACGGCCAGGTCGGGCAGCTCCCGGCAGAAGGCCACGCACTCGTCGTAGTCGGCCAGGATCGCCGCGTCCTCGGCGACGAACTTGTCGTCCTCGGTGCCGCCGATGGCGCCGATCTCCGCCTCCAGTCCGACGCCGGCGTCGTTGGCGATGTCGTAGATCTCCTTGGTCCGCGCCAGGTTCTCCTCGAACGGCAGGGCGGAGCCGTCGAACATCACCGAGGTCCAGCCGGCGTCGATGCAGCGCCTGATGACGTCGATGTCGGTGCAGTGATCCAGGTGCAGGGCCACCGGCACGTCGGCCGACGCCGCCAGGCCGTGGATCCAGGACGCGATCGGCCGGTAGCCCCACAGCCGGATGGTCTTGGTCGAGACCTGGCAGATGATCGGGGAGTCGGCCTCCTGCGCGCCGTCGACCACGGCGCGCGCGCTGTTGTAGTCGATGATGTTGAACGCGGCGATGCCGTACTTGCCGGCGCGCGCGCGTCGGAGCATCGGACCCATCTTGACCAGCGGCATGGCGGCCTCCTCGCGTGAAGCGTGGTGGGGGACTCGGCGAAACCCTCCCACGAACGCCGCGCCCCGGAGCCGGTGGGCTCCGGGGGCGTCGCTCGCCGGATTTCCGGGCGGCGGCCCAATCGGCGCCGCCCCGTCGTCAAGGCCTCAGAGCATCGTCTCCTTGACGTGTGCCGGGTGGAAGAGCCGGGTCTTGCCGGTCTTCTTGGCTTCCTCGTCATAGACCGTGCCGTTCGGCGCGGAGACGATCTCGAGCTGCATGCCCCAGGGCGCCATGAAGTAGCACCAGGTCAGCCCGACATTCGGCCCCTCGGTGTAGGCCGTCGGCTCGCCCAGCACCTCGACGCCGTTGTCCTTCAGGAACTTGATCGCCTCGTCCATGTCGTCGACGTAGAAGGCCAGGTGATGGCCGCCGATGTCGCTGTTCTTCGGCGGCGCCTTGGCCTGGTCCGGCGCCTCGTACTGGAAGACCTCCAGATTGGAGCCGTTGCCCAGGCGCAGATATCGGAACTCGGTGATCACGCAGCGCGGGTCGACGCGCAGGTGCTCGCGCATCCAGTCGCTGTCGTCGACGCGGAAGTTGGTCGCCGCGGTGAACAGCGTCTCCGCGCCGAGGATCTTCTCGAAGAACGCGCAGGCCTCGTCGATGTCGGGCACGGTGAACCCGATGTGCTCCATGCCGCGCATACCCGGAATCGGCATATCGTCTCTCTCCCCCTGGAAACTAAGGTCGTCGGCGTCTGTCGGCCGTGCGGGCGCTCAGAAGTACTTCTCCGAGAACGCCGCCAGCTTCTCGTACTCGCCGGCCTTGGCGACGGCCTCGTAGAAGCCGCGATAGAGCGCGTGGGCCTCGCCGTAGCGCTCGGTGAGCGCCGTGTCCGGCGTGAACTCCTGCTCGATGTTGACCATGTTGCCGACCGCCTCGTCGATCGAGGCGAAGGCGCCGGAGCCGAAGGCGCCGAGGATCGCGGCGCCCAGGACGGTGCACTCGCGCTCGGTCGTCACGCGGGTCGGCGCGCCGATGATGTCGGTCATGATCTGGACGAAGCCGGCCGACTTGGTGCCGCCGCCGGTCAGGCGCAGGTCGGTGATGCCGCCCTCGATGTCCTCCTGGAAGGCGTCGACGACCATGCGCATCTCGTGGGCGCAGCCCTCCAGCACCGCGCGGATCAGGTCGGCGCGGTCGTGGTAGAGGCCGAGGCCGTGGAACGCCCCGCGCGCGGCGGCGTCGTAGTAGGGCGTGACCTGGCTGGTCAGGAAGGAGTGGAACAGCAGGCCCTTGGCCCCCGGCGGCGAGGTGCCGGCCTTCTCGACCATGACGGCGTAAGGGCTCTGCTTGCGGTTCTTGCCTTCCTCGACCTCCTCGAGGCCCAGATGGTCGCGCCAGAACTTCAGGCACGCGCCGAGGCTGAAGGCCGCGCCCTCGATGTCCCAGGCGCCGGGCACGCCGTGGCCGCCCCACCACAGGTTCTTGCCCTGGATGCGGTCGACGGAGTCGAGATGGGCGACCATCACGCCGGCGGTGCCGACGGTGAACTCCGCCATGCCCTGCTTGATGACGCCGGCACCGATGGCCGCGCATTGCTGGTCGCCGGCGCCGCGGCACAGCACCGTGCCCTCCGGAATGCCCGTCGCCTCGGCCCCCGCGCGCGAGACCTTGCCGGCGACGCCCGAGGGCTCGGCCACCGGCGGCAGGCGGTCGCGGTCGATGCCGCACAGCGACAGGATCCGGTCGGACCAGTCGAGCTTGCGGATCTCCAGCATGCCGTTGAGGGTCAGTGAGGCCGGGTCGGTGACCCATTCCTCCGCCCCCATGCGATAGAGGAAGTATTCCTGGCCGTTGGCGATCCAGCGGATCCGGCCGAACAGGTCGGGCCGGTTGTCGCGCAGCCAGGCGATCTTGGCCGCCGACCACAGCGGGCTCAACTGCATGCCGGTGTGGTTCTGGTATTCCTCCGGCGAGATGGTCTCGGCGAAGATCGCCTGGTACTTGGTCGCCCGGGCGTCGTTCCAGACGATGCTGGGAGCGATCGGCTCGCGCTTGTCGTCGAGCAGGATGATGGTGCCGCGCTGGCTCGACAGACCGACGGACTGGTAGGCCTCGTCGGGCAGCCCGGCCTTGCCCGTCGCCTCCTTCGCCGCGCCGCAGATGCCTTCCCAGACCGCGTCGACGTCCTGCTCACTCCACCCGGCATGCGGGGCCGTGCACGGATACTCGCGATAGCCGTGGCCCAGCGGCCGGCCCTGCTCGTCGAAGATCATCACGGTGCACCCGGTGGTGCCCGCGTCGATGCCCACGAACGCCTTGACGCCATTACCCGCCATGAGCGGCGACCTCCCCCTTCGCGTTCCTGCCGCGCGCCTCGAGGCCCTGGACGCCGGCCAGCCAGTCGGTCAGCAGCGCCAGGAAGGCGCGGCGATCGGCCTGAAGGCGCGGCGGCAGCGTCTCGATCAGCGCTTGCTTCTCGGTGATCGTGTCTTCGGGGCGCCCGTGCACGCGCTCGACCGCCAGCGCCGTCGCGGTGTCGCCCCGACCCCGCCAGTCCGCGTTGACCGCGAAGCCGAAACGGGCCACCGCGTCCGGCCAGGTGGCGTCGAGCACCACCTCCCCCTCCGGCGCGTGCCAGATCACCCGGTTGTGGTAGTCGCGGATGCCGCCGCGCCCGGTCCAGCGCGCCAGCGCCGAGGACATGCCGGCGACCACCGGGATCGCCGCGGCGAAGTCGCCCTCGACGATCTCCACCTCCGCGCGCTCACCGATCCGCCGCAGTGCGTCGCGCAGCACCATATGCTTGCCGGTGCACGACCCGGCGCCGGCGGCGAGCACGGCGGCCGGCTCGCGCACGCCGGTCGAGGCGTAGGGCAGCGCCCGCACCGCATGGAACAGGGCCACGACCCGGGCCCGCGGATCGGCGTCGGACGCGCCGGCGTGGCGCGCGACGAATGCGTCGACCGCCGCAGCGGCGTCGTCGCCGGCGCTATCGGGCGCCGCGCCGGTCATACCAGCCGCTCGCCGTCTTTGGCGGAGAACAGGTGCATGTGGTCGGAATGCAGGCTGACGAAGCAAGGGTCGCCAATCTGGCCGGCGAAGTCGAAGCCGACCTTGGAGCGGATGCGGTTCTGGTGGACCTGCACCTCGACCAGCATGTCCGAGCCGAGGAGCTGGCTGGCGAAGACTTCGCCTTTGATGCTGTCCTGCCTCTCGTCCAGCGAAACGCCGACCTTGTCCGGCCGCACGCCGACCAGCACCGTGTCGTCGGTGTGCTTGCGCAGCATGGCCGCCTTTTCCCCGTGGACCGGGAAGGGATGGCGCTCGACGTTGAGGAACATCTCGCCGCCGACCTCGGAGATGACCATCTCGACCAGCGACATCTGCGGCTCGCCGACGAAGGTCGCGACCCAGGCGTTGGCCGGCTCCTCGTAGATCTGCTTGGGCGTGCCGAACTGCTGGAGGACGCCGTCGTTCATGACCGCGATGCGGTCGGCCATGGACAGCGCCTCGAGCTGGTCGTGGGTGACGTAGATCGTCGTCACGCCCAGATCGACCTGCAGATGCTTGAGCTCGCCGCGCATGCGCGCGCGCAGCTTGGCGTCGAGATGGGCGATCGGCTCGTCGAACAGGAAGACCTGGGGCTGGCGCACGATGGCGCGGCCGATGGCGACGCGCTGCTTCTGGCCGCCGGAGAGCTCCTGCGGGCGCCGGTCGAGGAGATGGTTGATCTCCAGCAGCGTGGCCGCCTGCTCGACCCGGCTGCCGATCTCCGAGCGGTCGAACTTGGCCCGCTTGAGCGGGTTGGCCATGTTGTCGAAGACGGTCTTGTGCGGGTAGAGCGCGTAGTTCTCGAAGACCATCGCGATATCGCGATCCTTCGGCGGCAGGTCGTTGACGACCCGGTCGCCGAAGCGGATCTCGCCCGCCGAGATGTGCTCGAGGCCCGCGAGCATGCGCAAGGTCGACGACTTGCCGCAGCCCGACGGCCCGAGCAGCGAGACGAACTCCCCGTCCCGGCACTCCAGGTTGAGGTCCTTGACGGCGACGAAGCTGCCGTAGTCCTTCCAGACCTGATGGAAGTTGACTTGAACCATGCGACCTTACCCTTCGAAGAGACGTATCCGGGTGCCGGAGTCCCGTCCCGGCGGTTGATTGTCACGGACCCGCCGCCGGGTGGCGACGGGGCTCGCCCTATTCCTTGACCGCGCCCATGGTCAGGCCGGCCACCAGGTACTTCCGGACCAGCAGCCCGAGCGGGATCATCGGCCCGGTCGTGATGACGCCGGCGGCCATGATCTTGCCCCAATCGATGTTCTGCGGCTGGACGAGTTCGCGCGTCGCGGCCGGCAGCGTCTTGGCGCCGCCCGAGCCGATGATCGTGGCGAACAGGAAGTCGTTCCAGGCGAACAGGATGCAGAGCACCAGGAACGCACCGAGCCCGGGCGCGACCAGCGGCACGATGGTCAGGAAGGCCTGGAAGCGGTTGCAGCCGTCGACCTGGGCCGCCTCCTCCACCGCGTAGGGCACATTGTCGAAGAAGCCCTTCAGGATCCAGATGGCGAAGGGCAGGTTGAACGTGGTGAAGGCCAGGATCAGCCCCGGCAGCGTGCCGACCAGGTCGAGCGAGCGGAAGATGGCGTAGAGCGGCACGGTCACGGCGACGATCGGCGCCATGCGCGTGGAGATGATCCAGAACAGCAGGTCCTTCTTCCCGCGGAACTCGATGCGCGCCAGGCTGTAGGCGGCCATCGAGCCGAGCGTCACCGAGACGAGCGCCGATCCCAGCGACGCGACCAGGCTGTTGAACAGGTAGGTGCCGAAGTTGTTCTCGGCGAACAGCGCCACGTAGTGACGGATCGTCGGCGTGAAGTCGAAGAAGATCCAGACGCCGGCCCAGTCACCGATCTGCGGCACCGCGAAGGCCTGCAGCAGGTCCTTGAACGACGCCATGAACATGATGAACAGCGGCAGCAGCGTCCAGACCAGGTACAGGGCCAGGAAGACCGGCACCACGTACTTGGCCACCTTGAGGATCGGGCTGCTCTCGTAACGGACGATTTCACGCGAGGCCATGGTCGAGATCTTCCCGCAGCGGCGTCAACAGGGCCCCGGACCGGGTCCGGGATCGGAACGGACGGATCGTGAGCGGCGCGGCCGTCATTCCGCGCCACCCCCGTTGGCGGCGCGCTTGCGCGACGGGTCCTCGAGGATCTTCACCAGGATCAGGCCGAGGATGATCGTGACCAGGAGCAGGGTGAACGCCACCGCGCCGCCGCGCCCCAGGTCGAAGAAGCGGAACGACACGTCGAACAGGTAGACCGGCAGGATGCGCGTTGCGTTGCCGGGCCCGCCGCCGGTCAGCGCCAGGATCGCGTCGATGAAGCGGAAGTTGTCCATGAACCGCAACATGATCGCGATCAGCAGCGACGGGTACAGGTTCGGCAGGGTCACCGCGAAGAAGTTCTGCATCGGCCCGGAGCCGTCGACCATGCTCGCCTCGAGCTGGTCCTGCGGCACGCGCTTAAGACCGGCGAGCGTGATCAGCGTGATCAGCGGCGTCCACTGCCAGACATCGACCAGGACGATGCCGAGCATCGCCGTCTTCGGGCTGCCCAGGATCGATGCCCCCTCGAGGAAACCGAGACTCTGGAAAAGCCAGTGGTACCAGCCGAATGTCCCATTATAGAGATAGAAGAACAGAAGGCCCGCGACGACGGGAGACACCATCATCGGCATCAGGAACAGGGTGACGAGGATTTTCTCGTACTTGCTGTTGTTGATGATGACCGCGAGCAGAACGCCGATGACGATCTCGAAGCTGAGACACATCGCGCTGTACTTGATCAACAGGATCCAGCCCTCGATATAGCGCTGGTCGTTGAACAGCCGGATGTAGTTGTCTAGCCCGACGAAGATGTCGGGGGCCGGGCCGAGCCGCACGTTGTGCAGGCTCATCCAAATCAGCCACAGGAACGGATAGATCGTGATGCAGGCCAGCACGATGATCGCCGGCGCCATGAGGTAGAAGTAGAAGCGGCGCCTGGGCGCGGCGTGCGGACGCTGCGGGGCGTAGTCGACGCTGCGGTAGCCCCAGTCCTCCTCGCCACTGGCTGGATGAAGGTCCTGGGCAATGCTGACGGCCATGGTCCGACCTCGGGGATGGCGAACGCGACGAATGTGACGAAGAAGAAAGGCGGTCGGGAAGCCGCCGGCCGGCGGGCGACGCGTCGACGCCCCGCCCCGCCGGGCCGGAGGCTACCGGACCGCCGGGCTCCGGGCGGCGCGGGGCGGGACCGCGAAGTCCCGCCCCCTGCCGTCCCGGCCGGCCCGGATGGTCAGTGGAGGTTGTCGATCTGCGAGCGGATGTTCTCGCACGCCTCGGCCGGCTCGGTCTCGCCGGACACGCAGCGCTGCACCTCGGAGGCCAGGATATTGTGGTACTCGTTGGCGCGCGGCACCTTCGGACCCATGACGAAATGCGGGTCGTTGATGCCGTAGTCGTAGACCGCGTCGAAGGTCAGGGCGTTCGGCATGCTGCTCGGCCGCGTGCGCGCCGCCTGCACGTCCTCGCGCTGCAGCACCGACCGGCGGGTCGGCGTGCCGCCCAGGCCGCTGAGCACGTCGTATTGCAGGTCGGACGAAGTCGCCCAGACGCAGAACATGTAGGCCGCGCGCTGGATGTCTTCCGACGCGTTGCCGTTGATGCCGATGCCGCCGATGCCGCAATTGGTGCCGTTGACGAGCTCGCCGTCGCCGACCAGCCACTCCGGATCGCCCTTCGGGCACGGGGCGTAGGCGGTCTTGCCGCCAGCCGCCACCGAGGTCTCCGGATCCTCGATCGAGGCCGCGAACTCGTGGTACTGCACCTGAATGGCGATGCCGCCCGACTGGTAGACCGTGTTCAAGCCCAGCGTGTCGTTGGCCAGGTTGTCCGGGTGGCTGACATCCGCCTGCTCCTTGAACTTCTGCATCAGCAGGACCGACTGCTCGTCGCCCCAGTTGGACGGCGGCGGGTTGCGGCTGCCGAGCACGTCGTCGATCTCCCAGTCGAGCCAGCGGCCGTGGGAGAACATCATCCGCTGGATGTCGAGCTGGGTGGTCCAGGCGAAGGCGCCCTGGTGCTGGGCGTAGCCGTAGGGCACGTCCGCCCCGCCCTCGCGAGCCGCCTTCAGGAAGGCCGCCATCTCGTAGAGCTGCTTCCAGGTGGTGTCCGCGGTGAACTCCATCCGGTAGCCGTACTCGGCCTCGAAGTCCTTCGTCATCGCCTCGAACACGTCCTGGCGATAGAAGGTGCAGGCGACAGCCGTATCATAGGGCAACGCCACCAGGCGGTCGCTGTCGTAGTAGCGGCCGCAGGCGTTGAGGAAGTTGGTGAACCAAGCGTCGTCGCCGTAGCCCTCGGGATCCTGGGGCAGCGTGTCGTCGCCGATCATCGGCGACAGATCGGCGTAGAAGTCCGCGAACGGCGCGCCGATCGGCTTGTCCTGGACATAGGAGACCGGGAAGTCGGCGTTGCCGGACTGCAGGTCGATGCCGACCTTCTGCTGGACCGACGGCAGGCCGTCGGTGATGACCTCGACCTCGATTCCGGTCAGGTCGTAGAACTGCTGGATCTTCTCGCGGATCGCGAAGGACGGCGGCGTGTTCTCCGACATGAAGACCAGCCGCGAGCCCGCGTACTGCTTCCACTTCGCCTCGTCGGAAGACGCCGCCTGCACGGGCGATCGCATCATCACGCTGTTGAGGCCGACCGCCAGCGATCCCGCCCCCAGCGCCGTGGCGGCGCCGCCGCCCAGCTCCAGGAACTTGCGGCGGCTCACCGCCTTGTAGATTGCATTCTTCGGCACATAGAACACGGCGTCGTCTCCCTGAAAATTTTTTTGCCCGGTTCGGTGCCCCATAGTGTGCATGAAGCCCGCGTCGCGTCTACCGGTTTTTCTCAGTGATGGAAATTTTTTTCGCGACCGTGACGCTGCCGGATCGCGGAATCCCGCCGATTCCGGCCCGCCACCGGAAACCCGCACGCCCTTCGGACCGGATGCTTGCAAATTCTTGACCGGACGGACAGCACGGCGAATCGCCCGCGACTTGCCGTCGCGGCCCGGCGACCGATCTTCATTCATGAACGGTTCACAGCCGGGCGACATCTCCGTCTCCGGTGTGGTCGCGAGGCCGCACCACGCATCCTGCTTCGAGATCCATCCCGGCTCCAGCCCGGCGCCAGAACGACGAGGACGCACCCTTGCCACCCCGGACCCGATCGCCAGACCCCGGATCGGCAGGCCACGCGCCTGAACGCCCCGCCGCCTCGACGGCAGGCCGCGCGGCCGCGCTCGCGCCGGCGGTCGTCTCGGCGGCGGCCGCGCTGTGGTTCGCGTCGATGATCCCGGCGATCGCGGCCGGCGGCGCGCTCGCCTGGTCGGTGCCCTGGATGCCCGGGCTGGGCGTCGCCCTGTCCTTCCGCGTCGACGGGCTGGGCCTCGTCTTCGCGCTGCTGGTCACGGGCATCGGCGCCTTCGTGATGCTCTACGCCGCGGCGTATTTCAGGACGCACCCGAACAAGGCGCGCGTGATGGCGCTGCTCGCCGCGTTCGAGGCGTCGATGCTGGGCCTCGTCCTGGCCGACAACGTGATCGCGCTGTTCGTCTTCTGGGAGGCGACGACGATCACGTCGTTCCTGCTGATCGGCTTCGACCACGACAAGGCCGAGGCTCGGGACAAGGCGCTCCAGGCGCTGCTGGTCACGGGGCTGGGCGGGCTCGCCCTGCTCGCGGGGCTGATCCTGCTGGGCGGCGTGGCCGGCACCTACGAGATGTCGGCGATGACGCCGGAGGCCGGCGCGCCGGCGCTGCCGGGCCACGCGCTCTATCCGGCGATCCTGGTGCTGGTCCTGCTCGGCTGCTTCACCAAGTCGGCTCAGGTGCCGTTTCATTTCTGGCTGCCCAACGCGATGGCGGCGCCGACGCCGATCAGCGCCTATCTGCACTCCGCGACCATGGTGAAGGCCGGCGTCTACCTGATGGCGCGCCTGTCGCCGACCCTGGGCGGCACCGAGGCGTGGCAATGGACGCTGACCCTGGTCGGCGCGGCGACGATGCTGGTCGGGTCGATCTGGGCGATGCGCCAGACCGATCTCAAGCTGATGCTCGCCTACACCACGCTGATGGCGCTGGGTACGGCGACGATGTTCCTGGGTGGGGACACGCCCGTCGCCATCGCCGCGGCGTCGACCTTCATCGTCGTCCACGCGCTCTACAAGGCCGCTCTGTTCCTGGTCGTCGGCCTGATCGACAAGACCACCGGCACGCGCGAGATCGACCGCCTGAGCGGGCTGGGACGGGCGCAGCCCCTGCTATGGGCCGTCGCCGCGCTGGCCGCCCTGTCCATGGCCGGGTTCCCGCCCTTCATCGGCTTCATCGGCAAGGAGCTCAAATACGAGGGCGCGCTGGCCGTCGCCTCCGAGCCGCTGGTCGTCGCCGGCGCGGCGGTCATCGCCAACGCCCTGATGGTGGCGGCGGCCGGCCTCGTCGCGCTGGCGCCGTTCCGGCCCCGGGCCGGCCGGGCGACGACACCGGTCAAAGGCCGTGCGCCCGTCGGGATGTGGGTCGGGCCGATCGTCTTCGCCCTGGCCGGGGCGGTCTTCGGCATCTTCCCGGACCTGCTGGGCCGGCCGCTGATCCAGCCGATGACAACCGCCATCGTGGGCGAGCCGGCCTCGATCTACCTCAAGCTCTGGCACGGCATCAACGTGCCGCTGATGCTGAGCGTGGCCACCTTCGCGCTGGGCGTCGGCCTCTATTTTGCCCTGCCCCGCCTGCGCGCCGGCCTCGCCGCTGCGGAGGCGCGCGGCGTGCCGAGCGCCGAGGCGGCCTGGGAGGCCGGGGTGGCGGCGATGAAGCGGTTCGCCGCCTGGCAGACCCGGGTGATCCAGGGCGGCCGGATGCGGGTCTACCTGTTCGTCGAGATCGGCGCGCTGGCCGCCCTGCTCTGGGGCGCGATCGCGCTCGCCGAGGGCGGGCTGCCGGCCGTCGCGCCACCGGCGATGGCCCTTTTCGAGTGGGGGCTCGTCGCGCTGATCGCCATCGGCGCGATCGCCGTGGTCCTGACCCGCGGGCGCATGGTGGCGATCGCCGCGCTGGGCATCGTCGGCGCCGGGGTGGCGATCCTGTTCGTGCTCTATGGCGCGGTCGACGTGGCGATGACCCAGCTCCTGGTCGAAACCCTGTTCATCGTCATCGTGGCGGTCGCCCTGCTGAAGCTGCCCCGGGTGCCGGCGGGCGAGGGGCCGTGGTGGCGGCGGGTGCGCTGGGGGGCGCTGGTTATCGCCGGGGCGACCGGGCTCGCCGTGACGACGACGCTGCTGGCCGTGCTGGAGATCCCCTTCGACCGGCGGATCACGACGTTCTTCGAGCAGGCCGCCGTGCCGGACGCCTTCGGGCGCAACATCGTCAACGTGATCCTGGTCGATTTCCGGGCGCTCGACACGCTGGGCGAGATCGCGGTCGTCGTGATCGCCGCGCTGGCCGCCGCCGCGCTGCTCGCCCGGCGCCCGACGACGAGGCCGGAGGTGATGGCGGACGGGGCGCCGGCTGGCGAGGGGGAGGCGCGCGGCCGATGAACTCGCTCATCCTGACCGCGGCCGCGCGGCTCCTGGTGCCGCTGATGGTGGCGTTTTCCATCTTCATCCTGCTGCGCGGCCACAACGAGCCGGGCGGCGGCTTCATCGGCGGGCTGATCGCGGCGACGGCCTTCGCGCTCTACGCCAAGGCGCGCGGCACCGAGGCGGCCTGCGCCGCCCTGCCCCTGACGCCGGCGGCGATCGCCGTCACCGGGCTGGCGGGCGCGCTGGCCGCCGCGCTGTGGGGGGCGCTCGCCACCGGCCACGTCCTGGGCGGCGTGTGGCCGCTGCTGGAGACGGCGCCGGACGGCACCAAGGAAGGCCTGCCGGTCGGCTCGATCCTGCTTTTCGACGTGGGCGTCTACCTGGTGGTGGTGGGCGCGGTACTGGCGATCCTGTTCGGGCTGGAGGACGACGTGATCGACGAGGACGACGGCGCCGAAGACGACGGCCGGACCGTGAACGCTCGAGCCGACGCCGACGGCGGGCCGGGCGACGGCGGACCTGGCGCCGGGACGCCGCCGGGCGGCCTGACCGACGGCCCCGACCCCGGAACCGCGCGCCCCGGAACCACGCTCGAGGGGGGCCGGTAGCCGTGGAAACCGCGATCGCGGGGCTGGCGGGCGTGCTCGTCGCCGCCGCCCTCTACCTGATGCTGACCGGCAACCTGGTGCGCTTCCTGTTCGGGCTGGCGCTGCTGTCGAACGCAGCCAACCTGGTGATCTTCGCCGCCGGCCGGCTGACCTGGGCCGCGCCGCCGCTGATCGCCAACGGCGCGCAGGCGCCGACGGGAACGGCCGCCAACGCCCTACCCCAGGCGCTGATCCTGACGGCCATCGTGATCGGCTTCGGGCTTCTGACCTTCACTCTCGTGCTGGTCTATCGCACCTACCGCGCGCTGGGCACCGTGGAGGCCGACGCCCTGCGCGTGGCCGAGCCGCTGCCCGATACGGGCGGGGCGCACGCGCCGGGCCGCGGCGCCGAGGGGGCCGGCGCGGCGCGGCGCCGGGCGGTGGAATGACCGGCATGCTGCTCGCCGCCCCGATCCTGATCCCGATGATCGCCGCCGTCGCGGTCTTCGCGCTCGGCCGGCATCCCCGCGCGTGCCGGATGACCGGCGTCGCCGCGTCCGGCCTGTTGCTCGCCGTCGCCCTGGCGCTCGCCGCCCGGGTCTGGCGCGACGGGCCGATCGCCGCCCAGATGGGCGGCTGGCCGGCGCCCTTCGGCATCACGCTGGTCGCCGACCTGTTCAGCGCGGCGATGGTGGTGATCACGGGCATCATCGCGCTGGCGGTCACCGTCTACGCGCTGGGCGACGTGTCGCCGGACGAGGAGCGCCGCGGCCACCACCCGCTGGTCCAGGGGCTGCTGGTCGGCGTGTGCGGTGCGTTCCTGACCGGCGACCTGTTCAATCTCTATGTCTGGTTCGAGGTGATGCTGATCGCGTCCTTCGGCCTGATGATCGTCGGCGGGACGCGGGCGCAGATCGACGGCGCGGTCAAGTATGTCTGCCTGAACCTGATCGCGACGATCGCCTTCCTGATGGGCGTGGCGCTGGTCTACGGGGCGACGGGCACGCTCAACATGGCCGACCTGGCGGTCGCGGTGCCGGCGCTGGGCGCCGACACCACGGTCACCGCGACGGCGGCGCTGTTCCTCTTCGCCTTCGGGGTCAAGGCGGCACTGTTCCCGGTCTTCTTCTGGCTGCCGGCGTCCTATCACACACCGTCGGTGACGACCTCGGCGCTGTTCGCCGCGCTGCTGACCAAGGTCGGCGTCTACGCGCTGATCCGGGTCTTCACCCTGATCTATGACGTCGGCGTGCCGGGCGTGCAGACGGTGCTGCTGGTCGGCGCGGCGGCGACGATGGTGACCGGCGTCCTGGGCGCCGCGGCACAGAACGAGATCCGGCGCATCCTGTCGTTCCACATCATCAGCCAGATCGGCTACATGATCCTGGGCTTGGCGCTCTACACGCCGCTCGCCCTGGTCGGCGCGATCTTCTACGTGCTGCACCACATCGTGGTGAAGGCGAACCTGTTCCTGATCGGCGGCATCGCCGCGCGTCTGACCGGATCGGAGGACCTGTCGCGCATCGGCGGGCTGTGGGCGAGCCGGCCCTGGCTGGGCGTCCTGTTCCTGATCCCGGCCCTGTCGCTGGCCGGCATCCCGCCGCTGTCGGGCTTCTGGGCCAAGCTGCTGATCGTCAAGGCGAGCCTGGACGCCGAAGCCTGGGCGATGGCCGCCATCGCGCTCGCGGTCGGCCTGCTGACCGTCTTCTCGATGTCCAAGATCTGGGTCGAGGCGTTCTGGAAGCCGCATCCCGGCGGCGACGGAGACGTCGATGCCGGGGCCGGGACGGTGACAGGGTCGGGCGCCGCCGCCCCAGCGCTCGCCGCGCTGGTCTGGCCGGCGATCGGGCTGGCGGCGATCACGGTCGCCATCGGCGTCTTCGCCGGGCCGATGCACGAGGTCGCGGCGCGCGCGGCCGACGAACTGCTCTCGCCCGAGCGCTATCTCGCCGCCGTTCTCGGAGTCCGGCAATGAGCCTGCTCGCCCTAAACCTCCTCCTGGCGGCCGGCTGGGTCGCGGCCTCGGGCGACGTCTCCGGCGCCAACCTGGCGCTGGGCTTCGCCGTCGGCTTCGCCGCGCTCTACCTGACGCGGCCGCTGTTCGGCCCGACGCGGTACTTCGCCCGGGCCCGCGGCGCGGTCTCGCTGACCGTCTACTTCGTCTACGACCTGGTGGTCTCGAGCTTCCGCGTCGCCTGGGACGTGCTCACCCCGCCGATCACCGCCCGGCCGGGTCTGATCGTGGTCCCGCTCGACGCCGAGACGGAGACCGAGATCCTGTTGACCGCCAACCTCATCTCCCTGACGCCCGGCACGCTCAGCCTCGACGTCTCCGAGGACCGCAAGGCGCTGATCGTCCACGCGATGTTCGCCGAAGACGCCGACGCCGTGAAGCGCGACCTCAAGCAGGGGATCGAGCGGCGGGTGCTGGAGGCCTTCCGATGATCGCGACCGACCTCGACGGGTTCCTGCACTGGGCGGCCTCCGCGGCGGCGGGGATGATCCTGGTCGCCCTGGTCTGCGCCGCGATCCGGCTGTTGCGCGGGCCGACCCTGCCCGACCGGGTGATCGCGCTCGACCTGGTCACGATGCTGCTGGTCGCCTTCCTGGCGCTGTTCGCGCTGGCGGAGGGGCGTCCGGCCTATCTCGACGTGGCGCTTGCGCTGGCGCTGGTCGCGTTCCTGGGCACCGTCGCCTTCGCCCGCTTCATCGACCGCTCCCCGCAGGCCCGGGCCGACAAGCGGGCGACGGCGGTGGAGGCGGGGCAACCTGGTACGGATGCCGGGTCGGAGGACGGGCGATGAGCATCGTGGCGGAGATCGTGGCGGGCCTGCTGCTGCTCGGCGGCGGGGCGTTCTGCCTGATCGCCGGGCTGGGCGTCCTGCGCATGCCCGACGTCTATGTCCGCATGCACGCCTCGACCAAGGCGGGAACGCTGGGCGTCGGACTGATCGTGGCGGCGGTGGCGCTGGTCTACGGCGCGCCGGGGGTGGTGACCAAGGCGCTGGCGGTCGTCGTCTTCCTGGTCTTCACCGCCCCGATCGCCGCGCATCTGATCGGCCGGGCGGCCTGGCGCGCCGGCGTGCCGGTCTGGCGCAACCCGGCCGAAGGGCAAGCCGGGGAGGAATGACGGAGGGGGAGATGCGCATCCTGGTCTGTGAGGACGATCCCGATCTCTGCCGGGCCCTGAGCCGCATGCTCGACGCCCGCGGCTTCGCCGTCGACCAGGCCCGCGAGGGGGAGGAGGCGGTCCGCCTCGGCCTGATCGAGCCCTACGACGCCATCGTGCTCGATCTGGGGCTGCCGGGGCTCGACGGCGTGTCGGTGCTGAAACGCTGGCGCGCGGAGGGGATGGCGACGCCGGTCCTGGTGCTGACCGCGCGCTCGCGCTGGTCGGACAAGCTCGCCGGTTTCAACGCCGGCGCCGACGACTATGTCACCAAGCCCTTCGAGATGGAGGAGGTGGTCCTGCGGCTGCGCGCGCTGGTGCGCCGCTCGACCGGGCGCACCTCCACCGTGCTCGCCTGCGGGCCGATCACGCTCGACACCACCACCGACGTGGTCGCCGTCAACGGCCGGCCGATCCGGCTGACGACCCACGAGTTCCGCATCCTGGCCTATCTGATGCACCATCCGGGCCGGGTGATCAGCCGGACGACCCTGCAGGATCACACCACCGACCGGCACACCGACCGGATGTCCAACGTGATCGACGTGCTGTTGAGCCGCATCCGGCGCAAGCTGGGGGTCGACGCCATCCAGACGGTCCGCGGCCAGGGCTACCGCCTGGTGCCGCCGGAGCCGTGAGCGTCCTCGGCCGCCTGGCGAGGCGCCCGCGCGACTGGCCGCTCGCCACCCGGCTGGCGGTCGGCGCCGGCGCCTGGATCGCCATCGCCCTGCCGGCCGGCGCACTCGCCCTGTCGATCGCCTTCCGCGAGGCCGTGGTCGACCGCTTCGACGTCAAGCTCGACGCCCTGGCGCGCGGGCTGGCGGCCGGCGTCGTGGCGGACCCGGCGACCGGCGCGCCGCGGGTGACGGCAGCGCTCGACCCGACCTTCCGCGATCCCGAGGCCGGCTGGTACTGGCGGGTGGAGACCGCGGGCGGCACCGCCGAGGCCCGCCGTGGCCCTGTCCTGGCGCCCATGGCGCGCGCGGCGCTCGACCGTCTCGACCCCGCCCCGGACGCGATCGCCCACGCGGATTCCGCCGGACCGGACGGAAGACCCTATCGCCTGGCCGTCACCGCCGTTCCCGTCGCCGGGACGGACGAGCCGGCGCGCCTCGCCGTGATACTGCCCGCCGGCGACATCCGGGCGGAAATCGCGACCTTCCGCGCCTGGGTCGTCGCGGGCGCGGCGGTCTTCGCCCTCGGCCTGCTGGTCGCGGTCGGTCTCCAGGTCGGCTACGGCCTCGCCCCGATGCGCCGGCTGACGGGCGACCTGGAGCGGATCGAGGCCGGCGCCCTCGACCGGCTGCCGGAGGACTATCCCCCGGACATCACGCCGATCGCCCGGTCGATGAACGCCGTCATCGACCACGAGCGCCGGGTCGTCGACCGGGCGCGCAAGACCGCCGGCAACCTGGCCCACGCCCTGAACACGGAGCTGACCAAGCTGGGCCAGGAGAGCGCGGCCCGCGGCGAGGCGGCCGAGCGGCTGGGCCACCTGATCGACCACCACCTGGCGCGGGCTTCGGCCGCGGCGCCGGGCCTGCCCGGCGCGCGCGCCGACACCGCGGGCGTGGTCGCCGACGTGGCGGCCGCGCTGGGCCGTGCCTTCGCCCATCGCGGCCTGGCGGTGACCGCCCGGGCCGAAGGCGCGCCGGCCTTCCGCGGCGAGCGGGAGGACCTGGAGGAGATCCTGGGCAATCTGGTCGAGAATGCCTGCAAGCACGCCGCGTCGGCCGTGACGGTCACCGCTACCGCCGACTCCCCGGGCCGCCTGCGGCTCGTGGTGGCGGACGACGGCCCGGGCCTCGACCCCGCCGCCCACGCGGCGGTGCTGGAGCGCGGCACCCGGCTCGACGAGCGCGGGCCGGGCGCCGGGCTGGGCCTCGCCATCGTCGCCGACACCGTCGCGCTCTACGAGGGCACTCTCGCCCTCGACCGCGCGCCGGCCGGCGGCCTTGCGGTCACGGTGACCCTGCCCGCCGCCCCCGCTGCGTCGGACTGAGCAGGATACCGCCGCCGATCAGGCGGCGTCACCGGTCGAAAGGCAGGCGAGCTCGGCCCGGTCGCTGGCGCCGACCGAAGCGGCGGCGGCCAGGATCTGGTCGATCGTCACCGGATCCAGGGGAATGCCCTTGGCCCGCCGCTCGGCCCTGAGCGCGCGCTCCGGATCGCCCGGCAGCAGCACCGTGCCGCCCGGCTCCGCCGGGGGCGAGGCGGTTACCCAGTCGACCAGCCGGCCGACATCCTCGGCATAGGTCTTCGGGTCGGAGAACACCGCCGGGTCGAACAGCACCGTCATCATGGAATTGACCAGACGGTGCGCCGTCGGATGGTCCGGATGGCTGCTGCCCCCGCCGGTGAGCGAGCCGGCGAGCACCTCAGTGACGAAGGACAGCCCGGAGCCCTTGTGCCCGCCGAAGGGCAGGATCGCGCCCGGCGGGTCGGCGTAAAAGGCCTCCGGGTCGCGGGTCGGCCGGCCGGCGCCGTCGAGCATCGCGCCCTCGGGCAGGTTCGCCCCCTTGTTGCGGGCGACCTGGATCTTGCCCTCCGCGACGATCGAGGTGGCGATGTCGAGGATTACCGGCGGCCGGCCCGGCACGGGGATGCCCGCGCCGATCGGGTTGGCCGACAGGCGCCGGTCGCTGCCGCCGAAGGGCGCGACCAGGATGCCGAAACCGCTGGTGTTGACGAAGTGCAGCGACAGGATCCCGGCATCGGCCGCCATTTCGGCCCAGGCGCCGATCCGCCCGACATGGCCGGCGTCGCGCAGGGCCACCGCCGCCATGCCGTGGGTCCTGACCCGCTCGAGACCGATCGCCATCGCCTCCGCGGCGATCACCTGGCCGTAGCCGCCATCGCCCTCCACCGCCACGAGCGGCCCGGTATCGACGACGACGCGGGCATGGCGGTCGGGCGTCACGCCGCCCTCCGCGAGCCAGCCCAGATATTTCGCCACGCGGATCACGCCGTGGGACTCATGGCCGACGAGGTTGGCGTCGACCAGATGGTCGCCGACGATCCGCGCCTCCTCCGGCGCGCTGCCCGCCGCCTCGAAGATGGCGGCGATCGCCGGTCTCAGCTCGGCTTCGGAGACGATGCGCATGATCCCCCTCCCTGGTCGGGCGCGCGGGCGGCTTCCCCGGACGGCGCGACCGTGCCAGCATACATCCGTGACCGGGGAGAGGGGGAAGCCATGACGCGCGTGTACCTGAAGAACGCCCGGGTGTTCGACGCCACCGGCGCCGCGCCCTATCCGGCGACGGTGGAGATCGCCGAGGGCCGCATCGCGGCCGTGCACCGGGGCGCCGGTCCGGACGCCACCCCGCCGCCGGCGCCGGACGCGCGCGTCCTCGACTGCGCCGGCCATACCGTGATGCCGGGGCTGACGGAGGCGCACACCCATATCTCCTTCGACGACCTGCACTCCATGTACGACGCGGTGGCGACCCAGCCGGAGGACCACGCGCTGATCGCGCTGGCCAACGCGCAGCGCCTGCTGGAGCGGGGCTTCACGTCCCTGTTCAGCGCCGCGGCGGCCAAGCCGCGCCTGGACGTGGCCGTGCGCGACGCGATCGCCGCGGGGCGCTTCACCGGCCCGCGCATCCGCGCGGCGAGCCAGGAGATCACGCCGTCGGGCAATCTGGGCGATCTCGACACCGGCTACCTGACCCTGCCCCGGACCATGGCCTTCGTCGTCACCTGCGACGGGCCGGACGAGTTCACCAAGGCGGCGCGGCTGGCGGCGCGTGACGGCGTCGACACGGTCAAGATCAACATCTCCGGCGACCGGGACTGGGGGCATATGCATGCCGACGACACGGTCACCGTCATCACCGAGGCGGAGATCGCGGCGGTCGTGTCGGTGGCGCGGGCCCGGGGGATGAAGGTGGCGGCGCACTGCAACAGCCGCACCGGCGTCGCCATGGCGGTCAGCCAGGGCGTCGACGTGATCTACCACGCCGTCCACGCCGACGCCGACGCCCGCGCGCGGGTCGCCGAAGCCGCCGACCGGGTCTTCGTGGCGCCCGCGATCGGGCTGCCGATCTCCATGCTCGAAGCCGCCGAGGCGGGCGACTTCCCGGCCGACGCGGCCAAGCGCGACCGGCTGAAGCGCGAGGTCGAGACGGCGGCGGCCTGCATGGCCGACCTGCACCGCCGAGGCGTGCGCGTCCTGCCGGGCGGCGACTACGGCGCGGTCTACACGAACCCGATCGGCACCAACGCCCGCGACCTCGCGCATTTCGTCGACCTGATCGGCATTCCGGCCCTGGACACGCTGGTCGCGGCGACGCGCCACGGCGCCGCCCTGATGGGCCGGGCCGAGGATCTGGGGCAGGTCAAGCCGGGCTTCGTCGCGGACCTGCTGATCGTCGCGGGCGATCCGCTGGACGACGTGGCGATCCTGCAGGACCCGGACCGGATCGCCGCGGTGATCCTGGAGGGCCGCTTCGTTCGCGACACCCTCGCCGCGCCGTCCGGGGCCGAGCAGCCGGCGCCTTTGCCGCTGACGGCGTGACGGAGGCGGCGCCCGTCACCCCATCTCCATCCACGTCCCGCCCGCGGCGGCGGAGCCGGCGGCGGCGTGGACGGCGGCGACCATCTCCGCCCCCTGGGGGCCGAGCGGCAGGCGCGCCGCGGCGGCGTCCCGACGGGCGCCGTCGGTCTCGCGGATCGCCGTGTGCAGGTCGCGGTAGAGATTGGCGAAGGCGACCGGAAGGCCTTCCGGATGGCCCATGGCGAAGCGCCCGGCCTCGGCCGCCTCCGGGCTCAGCTCCGGCGATCCGCGCTCGACGATCGTCGTCGCGCCGCCCACCGGCGTCCAGAGGAGCTGGTTCGGGCGCTCCTGGTGCCAGGCGAGGCCCGCCTTTTCCCCGAACACCCGGATATTGAGGCCGTGCATCTGGCCGATGGCGATCGCCGAGGCCCAGAGCCGGGCCAGCGTGCCGCCGGCATAGCGCAGGGAGACGGTCGCGTTGTCCTCGAGCTTGCGGCCCGGGACCAGGGAGTCGAACTGGGCCGAGAGCGCCGCGATGCGCTGGCCGGTGACGAATCCCACCATGTGCAGGGCATGGATGCCCGCGTCGGCGAGCGCGGAGCTGACGCCGGTCTGGGCGGGATCGTAGCGCCAGCGCAGGCGCGGGTTCTCGGCTTCCGCCGCGTCGGCGTGATGGCCGTGGGCGAATTCGGCGACGACCAGGCGGACATGGCCCGCATCGCCGCGCGCGATCCGGGCACGCGCCTCACGCACCATGGGATAGCCGCTATAGCCGAAATTCACCACGAGCCGCCGGTCCGCCGGCTCCGCCACCGCGACCAGGGATTCGGCCTCGGCCTCCGTCATGGTCATCGGCTTCTCGCAGACGACGTGCATGCCGGCCTCGAGGAAGGCGCGCGCGATCTCGTAGTGGGTGACGTTGGGCGTGGCGACGGTGACGACCTCGACCGGATCGGGGCGCGCGCGCTCGGCCTCCAGCATCTCGCGCCAGTCGCCATAGGCCCGATCCGACGGCACGCCGAGGGCGCGGGCGAAGGCCCGGCCGCGCTCGGCATCGACGTCGAGCGCGCCGGCCACGAAGTCGTAGAGCCCGTCGAGCCGGGCGGCGATGCGGTGCGGCTCGCCGATCTGGCTGCCCTCGCCGCCGCCGATCAGCCCCCAACGCAGGCGCTCGGCCATGGCGCGATTCTCCCCTCCTCGTTGCGTCCGGCCTCTTCGGCGGGCCGGCCCGCCCTCGGTAGGGCTTCGGCGACGCGAATGCAATGGCGCGCCGTCGATCACGCGAGACCGAGGAGCGCGCGGGCCTCCTCGACCGTCGCCGGGCGGCGGCCGTACTCGGCGCACAGGCCGGCGACCTGTTCGACAAGCGCGGCGTTGGACGGGGCCAGCGTCTCCCGGTCCAGGCGGATATTGTCCTCGAGCCCGGTGCGGCAGTGGCCGCCGGCCTCCAGCGACCAGCGCGCCAGTGTCATCTGGTCCCGGCCGATGCCGGCGCCGGTCCAGGTGGCGTCCGGCGCCAGGCGGGCGAGCGTGCGGACATAGAAGTCGAAGACCTCCCGATCCACCGGCATGGCGTTCTTCACGCCCATCACGAACTGCACGTGCAGCGGCCCGAGGATCCGGCCGTCGCCCGCCATCTCCGCCGCCTTGAACAGCATCGACAGGTCGAAGACCTCGATCTCCGGCTTCACGCCGGCCGCGCGCATCTTGGCGGCGAGGTCGTCGATCAGGTCGGGCGGATTGTCGTAGACCCGGTTGGGGAAGTTGCACGACCCGGTGGCGAGCGAGGCCATGTCGGGCCCGAGCCCGATCATGCCGCCGCGCTCCGCCCCGACGCCGGAGCGCCCGCCGGTGGAGAACTGCACGATCATGCCGGGGCACGCCTCCCGCAGCCCCGCGAGCAGCCGGGCGAAGCGCTCCGGGTCGGAGGTCGGCGAGCCGTCGTCCTGGCGGACATGGCAATGGGCCAGCGTCGCGCCGGCCTCGTGGGCCTCACGGGTCGAGGCGATCTGCTCGTCCACGGTGATCGGGACGGCGGGGTTGTGCTCCTTCCTCGCCACCGAGCCGGTGATCGCGACGGTGATGATGCAGGGCTTCGTCATCGCCCGGTCTCCGAGCCGTTGGTGGAAAGCGCCGCCCGGGCCGACACGACCCGGTCGATCAGCGCGTCGCCGTCGCCGGTGTGCCGGGCCGGGTCGGCGAAGGCCGTCCAGTCGACCGGCGCGTCGACCGACCGGGCCAGCACGTCGGCCAGGGGCGCGCCCGTCTCCAGGGCCTCGCCGCAGGCCGCATTGACCGCCGACTGCGCCGCCGGGCGCGGCATGTGGCCGGCGAGCGCGAAGACCGCCGCCTCGGCCAGGACCAGCCCGCCGTCGCGCTCCAGCGGCGCGCGAAGCGCAGCGGCGTCGACCTCGAGCGTGTCGAGCAGACAAGTGGCGTGGGCGAGAGCGGCGCCCGCCGCCTCCGCCAGCGCCGGCAGGGCGGCCCATTCGGCCTGCCAGGCGGCGCCGTCGCGCTGCTCGGCATGGACCAGCGCGCCGTGGAGCGTCGCCAGGTCGCCGGGTGCGCGGCGGGCGAGCGCCAGGATCGCCTCCGCCCGGACGGGGTTGCGCTTGTTGGGCATGGTGGAGGAGCCGCCGGCGCCGGCCAGGCGCAGGCCGCCCGCCTCGCTGCGCGCCATCAGCGCCACGTCGCCCGCCATCTTGCCGAGCAGCCCGGCCAGCGTTGCGAGCCAGCCGCCGAGCGCGGCGACCCCGTCGCGCTGGGCGTGCCAAGGCATCATCGGCACCGGCAGGCCCAGCCGCTCGGCCATGCCCGCCTCGATCGCCGCGACCGAGGGCCCGAGTGCTGCGCGCGTGCCCGCCGCGCCGCCCAGCGACAGAGCCAGCGCGTCGCCCTCGATCGCCGGCAGCCGGCCGGCCTGGCGGACCAGCGGGGCGAGCCAGCCCGCCGCGATCAGCCCGAAGGTCGTCGGCGTCGCCGCCTGGCCGCGCGTGTGGGCGACCGCGAGCGTCGCGCGATGGCTCTCCGCCAGCCCGGCGAGGCGATCCATCACGCCGTCGAGCCGGCCGGCGAGGATCGCCAGGACGTCGCGCAGGCACAGGCACAGCGCCGTGTCCTCGATGTCCTGGCTGGTCGCGCCGTGGTGCAGCCAGGCGGCGTGCTCCTGCGGCAGGGCGCGGCGCAAGGCGGCGACGAGGCCCGGCACGACGACACCGTCGGCGAGCGCCGCGTCGGCGAGAACGGCGGGATCGGGCGGCGGGGCGTCGGCGAGGCCGGCGATGGCATCGGCGGCGGCCTCGGGGATCAGCCCGAGGTCCGCCTGGGCGGCCGCCAGAGCCGCCTCGACCCGGATCATCGCCTTGAGGCGGGCCTCGGCGGACAGCGCGGCGGCCACCGCCGCGTCGCCGAGGAGGCCGTCGAGATAGGCCGGATAGGGGCCGGCGGTCATCGCGCGCTCGCGGGTCCGGTGCCGGGTTCAGGTGGCGAAGAAGACCGTCTCGTCCGCGCCCTGCAGGCGGATGACGAAGCGGTAGACGGCCATGCCGTCGGCCTGCCCCGCCGCCTCGGCGATCAGGGTCGCGCGGCGGCCGGGCTCGCCGGCCCGGGCGAGGATCGGATCGGCGGCGTTGGCCGCGTCCTCGTCGGGGAAGTAGAGCCGGGTGGCGAGGCCCAGATTGACGCCGCGGGCGACGATCCACAAGGCGATGTGCGGCGCCATCGTCGTGCCCTGCGGCCCCGGCGCGGGGCCGGGCTTGACCGTCTCGAAGGCGAACTCCCCGCTGGCGAGGTCGACGGCGAAGCGGCCCCAGCCGGTGAAGTCGGGGGCCGTGGCGCCCTGGCGCGGATCGGCGGGCGAGGCGTAGAGGCCGGCCGCGTCGGCCTGCCAGGTCTCGATCACCGCGTCGCGCACCGGCACGCCGTCGCCGTCGAGGATGACGCCGGTGACGCGAATGCGCTCGCCCGGCGTCTCCGGCCCCGCGATCGCGGCGCCGAGGTCCCGCGCGAACACGGCGTCGAGGCCCGCGACCGCCGGCGCCATGCCGATATGGACGAACGGCCCGGCGGTCTGGGACGGCGTTTCCTTCAGGCGGTGGAGTGGCGGCGGCATGTCACGTCCCCTCGGGCCGGTTCTCGAACCAGGTGGCGCGCCGGCCGCGAAGCACGATGTCGAAGCGATAGGCCCGCGCATCGAAGGGCACGGTCTCCGCCATGTCCAGCGGCGCGACCAGCCGATCGACCGCCTCCGCGCTCGGGATCGCGTTGAGGATCGGGCAGAGCGGGATGTGCGGGTCGCCCTCGAAATACATCTGGGTGATCAGCCGCTGGCCGAAGGCGGTGCCGAAGATCGAGAAGTGGATATGCGCCGGGCGCCAGTCGTTCACGCCGTTGGGCCAGGGATAGGGCCCGGGCATGATCGTACGGAAGACGTAATGGCCGTCGGCGTCGGTGAGCGCCCGGCCGCAACCGCCGAAATTCGGGTCGAGCGGGGCGCGGTAGCGGTCGTTGACATGGCGGTAGCGCCCGCCGGCATTGGCCTGCCAGATCTCGACGAGCGCCCCCGGGACGCCGCGCCCGGCCTCGTCGGTGACCCGGCCATGGACCAGGATGCGCGGGCCGACCGGCTCCCCGTCATGGGCGTAGTTGGCGATCAGGTCGTTGTCGAGCGGCCCGATCGCGTCAGGGCCGAAGACCGGGCCGGTCGCCTCGGTCAGCGTGGACTCGTGGGCGACGAGCGGCTTGCGCGGCGAGCGCAGGACGCTCGTCTTGTAGCCCGGTGCGAAGGCCGGCGGATGCCAGTCGTGGTCGCGCGGCGTCAGCGGCGCCACGGCGGCCGGCCGGTTGGTGGCGCGGTCGTCGCTCATCGCGTCGCCTCCCCGTCCCCGGCCCGGGGCGCGCCCGGCTCCAGCCGGCCGGCTTCGGCCAGCGCCTTCTTGACGACGCGCACCGCCTCGTTGGCCGCCGGCACGCCGGCATAGACGGCGACGTGCAGCAGCACCTCCTTCAGGTCGTCCGGCGTGGCCCCGGTATTCGCCGTCGCGCGGGCATGCATGGCGACCTCCTCGTGATGCCGGCCGGCCGCCAGGATCGCCATGGTGACGAGCGAGCGCTCGCGCGGGCTCAACCCCGGCCGGGCCCAGACGGAGCCCCAGGCCCCTTCCGTGATGAAGCGCTGGAATTCGGCGTCGAAATCGGTCTTCGCGGCCTCCGACCGGTCGACATGGCCGTCGCCCAACACGGCGCGGCGCACCGCCATGCCGCGGGAATAGGCGTCGTCGCGCGGCGCCTCGTGATCGCCGTCAGCCAAGACGGTGCTCCTCCAGGAAACCGGTGACCAGGGCGCCCAGCCGGTCGGGCGCCTCGACGCAGGGGATGTGGCCGACGCCCTCGATCGTCTCGAGCCGGGCGCCGGGCACGATCTCCGCGAGGCCGGCGACCGTCTCCGGTGGGGTCGAGCCGTCGAGCGTGCCGGCGACGCACAGCGTCGGCACGGCGATGCCGCGCGCCGCCTCGCTCAGGTCCGCCTCGCGGATCGCGGCGCAGACGGCGGCGTAGCCCTCCGGCGTCGTGCGCGCCAGCATGTTGCGCCAGAGCGCCAGCTCGCCCGGCCGGGACTCGCGGAAGGCGGGGGAGAACCAGCGCTCCAGGATGGTGTCGGCCATCGCCGCCAGGCCCTTGTCCCGGACATCGGCGATGCGCTGCGACCAGAGATCGGGCGTGCCGATGCGATGCGCCGTGCAGCACAGGACCAGCCCGGCGACCCGCTCCGGCGCGGCGGCGGCCAGCGTCTGGGCGATCATGCCGCCGACCGACAGCCCGACGACGACGGCGCGCGCCGCGCCCACATGGTCGAGCAGGCCGGACAGGTCGCCCGCGTGGTGGGCCACGGCGTGGCCGTCGGCCTCGGCCAGGTCGCTCAGCCCGTGGCCGGCCATGGAATGGCGCAGCACCCGCCAGCCGGCGGGCAGCCGGTCCATGAGCGGCTCCCAGACCCGCAGGTCGGTGCCGAGCGCCCCGGCGAGCGCCAGCACGGGCCCGTCCGCCGGCCCCTCGACCCGGTACTCGATCGCACGCCCGTTGATGACGGCGGCCTGCATGCGCGCTTTTCCTGCCCCGGTGACGCGGTCGAGACTGCGTGATCCGCGGAAGGCTGTAAAATCATGTTTTCGCAGGCAAGGATAACCGTTCGGTCATGCTCGACCCCCGGATCAAGCTGCGCCACCTGCGCACCTTCGTCGAGGTTGCCCGGCGACAGAGCGTCAAGCAGGCGGCCGACCAGCTCGCCGTCACCCAGCCGGCCGTCTCCAAGACGCTGAAGGAGCTGGAGGAGATCCTGGAGGCCCGGCTGATGGAGCGCGGGCGCGCCGGCGTCACGCTGACGCCGGTGGGCGAGATGTTCCTGCACCACGCCGGCTCGGCCCTGGCCTCGCTGATCCAGGGCCTCGATGGCATCGAGCGGGCGCGGCGCGGCGGCGAGCCGGTGCTGACCGTCGGCGCCCTGCCGAGCGTCGCGGCGCGCATCATCCCGAGCGCGGTCGCCACGCTCAAGGCCGCGACGCCGGAGCAGCCGGTGCGCATCGTGACCGGGCCGAACCCTTATCTCCTGGACCTGGTGCGCGAGGGCACACTGGACCTGGTGGTCGGCCGGCTCGCCGGTCCGGAGAGCATGAGCGGCCTCAGCTTCGCCCATCTCTATTCCGAGCGGATCGCGGTCATCGTGCGCCCCGGCCACCCGCTGATCGGCGCGAGCGACCTGACCCGGATCGCCGACTACACGGTCCTTTTCCCGGATCCCGGCGCGGCGATCCGGGAGCTGGCCGAGCAGCTGCTGATCACCAACGGCATCGCCCGCCTGCCCGACCGGATCGAGACGGTCGCCGCCACCTTCGGGCGGAGCTACGTGCGCCGCACCGACGCGGTGTGGTTCATCTCCTACGGCGTCGTCGCGCTCGACCTCGCCGACGGGCTGATGGCCGAGCTGCCCTTCAACGTCGACCAGACGCTGGGGCCCGTCGGGCTGACCATGCGCGCCGAGGCGGCGATGACGCCCGCCATGACCCGGCTGTCGGGTATCCTGCGCCGGATCGTGGACGCCGCCGGACGGTAGGACACCTTTCGGCTCGGCATAACGTCACGGTTATGCATACCGGAGGAATCCTCATTTTTCCTTGCCTCTTTCGTGATGCAGACTGGCGCCAATAGCCGGAATGCGGGTGGCCGGCGCCCCCGTGGGCGGCCGCCCCCGCGAGAGCTCGAGTCGAGGAGGGAGCCCATGCCGCAAGCCACGCCACCGCCGTTCCGCGCCGACCATGTCGGCAGCCTGTTGCGCCCGGCGAGCGTCAAGGCCGCGCGCAAGAAGTACTTCGAGGAAAAATCGATCGGCGCCGACGAGCTCGCGGCCGTCGAGGACGAGGCGATCAAGGGCCTGGTCGCCATGCAGGAGGAGGTCGGCCTGCCGGCGGTGACCGACGGGGAATGCCGCCGGTCGTTCTGGCACTACGACTTCATGGGCGCGCTGACCGGCTTCGATCTGGAGGAGCGCGAGGAAGGCGTGCAGTTCGCCGGCGTCAAGCTCCGCCCGATCTACCCGACGATCAAGGGCGAGCTGGACTTCCCCGACGACCATCCGATGCTCGACCATTTCCGCTTCCTGGCGGCCAACACCTCGGTCACGCCGAAGATCTCGATCCCGGGGCCGAGCGCTTGCCATTTCCGCACCGCTGCCGCCGACATCCACCCGCCGGCCTACAAGGACCCGGACGTGTTGTTCGAGGCGATCGCGCGGACCTACAGGAAGGCCGTCGCCAAGTTCTACGAGGCGGGCTGCCGCTACCTGCAGATGGACGACATCTTCTTCGCCTATCTGTGCGACCCCAAGCATCGCGAGAGCCGCAAGGCCGAGGGGCAGGACCCGGACCGGCTAATCGACCGCTATGCCTGGATGATGCACGAGGCGATCGCCGACCGGCCGTCGGACATGGTCATCGCCATGCACATGTGCCGCGGCAACTTCCGCTCGACCCACGCCGCGGAGGGCGCCTACGACCCGGCCGCCGACGCGGTGTTCAACAAGACCGGCGTCGACGTCTTCTTCATGGAATACGACACCGAGCGCGCGGGCGGGCTGGAGCCCTTGCGCCTGCTGCCCAAGGGACGCAAGCGCGTGATGCCGGGCTTCATCACGACCAAGACCGGCGAGCTGGAGAGCCTGGACGACCTCCGCCGGAAGTTCGACGAGGCGTCGAAATACGCCGATATCGACCAGCTCGGCATCGCGCCGCAATGCGGCTTCGCCTCGACCGAGGAGGGCAACGACATCACCGAGGACGACCAGCGGCGCAAGCTGGAGCTGGTGGTGCGCACCGCCGAGGCGATCTGGGGCAAGGTGACCGCCTGAGCGCGGTCCGGATGCGCCCGGAACAACCGGCGGGTTATCGGGCCCCGGCGAATCCTCGTTTCGCCTTTCGCCGGGCCTGAGGCAGACTGATACCAAGGCATGACAGCCGGGCGCGCCGGCGGGGCGAGCGGCCTCGCCGGCGGCGAACCCGGCGGGCCGCGAACGGGAGGACACGACATCATGACCTACCGCATGCTCACCGGCGGCACGCTCACCGGCGGCCTGCTCGCCGCGGCGATCGCGCTGGGCACGGCCGGCGGCGCGGCGGCGCAGGACGTGACCCTGCGCCTGCACCAGATGCTGCCGCCGCAGGCGACCATTCCCGCCGACGCGATCGACCCCTGGATCGCCAAGGTCGAGGCCGAATCCGACGGCCGGATCGAGATCGAGCACTACCCGGCGATGCAGCTCGGCGGCGCGCCGCCCTCGCTGTTCGACCAGGCACGCGACGGCGTGGTCGACATCGTCTGGACCGTGCTCGGCTACACGCCCGGGCGCTTCCCGAAGACCGAGGCGTTCGAGCTGCCCTTCATGGTGACCTCGGGCGAGGCGACCTCGCGCGCCTTCTACGACTACGTCCAGGCCAACGCCATGGACGAGTTCGCCGACGTCCAGCCGCTGGTCTTCCACACCCACGGTCCTGGCCTGCTGCATGTCCGCGGCGACGGCGTCCGTTCGATGGAGGACATGGACGGTCTGAAGCTGCGCGGCCCGACCCGGGTCATCACCAACCTGCTGGAGGAGTTGGGCGCGACGGCCGTCGGCATGCCCGTGCCGGCCGTGCCCGAGCAGCTCTCCAAGGGCGTCATCGACGGCGCTGTGATCCCGTGGGAGGTCACGGTGCCGCTGCGCGTCTACGAGCTGGTCGACACCCATACCGGCTTCTCGGGCGAGAACGGCCTCTACACCGCGACCTTCGCCATGGTCATGAACACGGACAGCTACGAGAGCCTGCCCGACGACCTCAAGGCGGTAATCGACGCCAATTCCGGCATCGAGGCCGCGGCCATGTTCGGCGCGGCGATGGACGGCGGCGACGTCACAGGCCGCCAGCGCGCCGAGGAGGCCGGCAATACGATCATCATGCTCGACGCCGAGGAGGAGGCCCGCTGGCGCGAGGCGGCCGAACCGGTGGTCGAGAACTGGATCGCGCAGATGGATGACGAGGGCGTCGACGGCGCCGCCCTGGTCGAGGAGGCCCGCACCCTGATCGAGGAGTATTCCGCCGCCGACTGACCGCGGCCGACCGACCGATACTTTCGCCCGGGACGGGAGGCGCGGCCGCGTCGCCCCCGTCCCGGGTCCGTCCCGCCCCTCCCCCGAGCACGCGGCCGTCCGGACGCGGAGATCATGTCGCTGATCGAACGCCTGATCGAACGCGCCGCCCTGGCGCTGGCGCTGGCCGGCGGGCTCGCGCTCATCGCCATGACGGTGCTGACGCTCGTCAGCATCACCGGCCGCAGCCTGGTCTGGGCCGGCCTGGGCCCGGTGCCCGGCAACTACGAGCTGGTCGAGATGGGCTCGGCCTTCGCGATCTTCTGCTTCCTGCCCTGGTGCCAGCTCCGCCGCGGGCACGTCACCGTCGACCTGTTCCTGGCGCCGCTGGGCCCGACCGCCAACCGGCTGGCGGAGCTGGTCGGCAACCTGCTGCTGACGGGCGTGGCGGGCGTGATCTTCTGGCGCCTGCTGCTCGGGCTCGCCGACAAGCATCGCTACGGCGAGACGAGCTTCATCCTCGGCATTCCGCTGTGGATCGGCTACGCCGCCGCGGCGTTGGGCGCCGCGATGTTCCTCGCCGTCAGCGCCTTCACCGTCGCGCGCAGCCTGGCCGAGCTGCGCGGCCGGCGGGACGACGGCGGCAATCCGGGGCGGGCGGCATGAGCGGCATCGCGCTCGGCCTCCTGTCCTTTCCGGTCCTGATCGCGCTGATCTTCCTGCGCCTGCCGATCGGGCTCGCCATGTTCCTGGTCGGCGGCTTCGGCGTGTGGATCGTCACGGGGAGCCCGCGCGCCATCCTCTCCCAGCTCAAGTCGGTGCCCTACGACACCTTCTCGAGCTATTCGCTGTCGATCATCCCGCTGTTCCTGCTGATGGGGCAGTTCGCGACCCGGGGCGGCATGTCGCGCGCGCTGTTCGACGCGGCGGCGAGCTGGCTGGGCCACCGGCGCGGCGGCGTCGCCATGGCCTCGGTCGGGGCCTGCGGCGCATTCGGCGCGATCTGCGGCTCCTCGCTCGCCACCGCGGCGACCATGGGCCAGGTGGCGCTGCCCGAGCTCAAGCGCTTCGGCTATTCCGGCGCGCTCGCCACCGGCAGCCTCGCCGCCGGCGGCACGCTGGGCATCCTGATCCCGCCCTCGGTGATCCTGGTGATCTACGCCATCCTGACCGAGCAGAACATCGCCAAGCTGTTCATCGCCGCCTTCGTGCCGGGGGCGCTGGCGGCGGCCGGCTACATGACCGCCATCGCGATCTATGTCCGGATCTTCCCCGGCTCCGCCGGCCGGCGCGAGCCGAGCCCGACTTCGGAACGCGTGGCGGCGTTGGCCCGGGTCTGGCCGGTGCTGGCGATCTTCCTGGCGGTCATCGGCGGCATCTATGCCGGCTGGTTCACGCCGACCGAGGGCGCGGCCGTCGGCGCGGCGGGCACGGGGCTGGTCGCCTGGCTGAACGGCGGGCTCGGCTGGAAGGGCCTGCGCGAGGCGGTGCTGGCGACCGCAGTGTCGACCGGCATGATCTTCTTCATCCTGCTGGGCGCGGCCTTGTTCAACTCCTTCCTCGCCTTCTCCCAACTGCCGCAGGAGGCCGCCCGACTGGTCGGGGAGAGCGGGCTGAGCCCGTGGCTCGTCCTGGTGGCGATACTGCTGTGCTACCTGGTATTCGGCTGCGTCATGGATTCCCTGTCCATGATCCTGCTGACCATCCCGGTCTTCTTCCCGATCGTCATGGCGCTCGATTTCGGGCTGACGCCCGAGCAGACGGCCCTGTGGTTCGGGATCATCGTGCTCATCGTCGTGGAGGTCGGGCTGATCACGCCGCCCGTCGGCATGAACCTGTTCGTCATCAACGCGATGTCGGACGGGGTGCCGATCGGCCAGACCTATCGCGGCGCCCTGCCCTTCATCGCGAGCGACGTGGTGCGCGTCACCCTGCTGGTGGTCTTCCCCGGCATCACGCTGTTCCTGGTGGAGGCGCTCTACTGACACGGTGCCCGGGCCGGGGCGGGCCCGGCGCGCCGGAGGGGGGTCGCCATGACGCGGCGCGTTCAGGTCGGCATCATCGGATCGGGGCCGGCCGGGCTGCTCCTGGGCCAGCTCCTGCATACCATCGGCGTCGAGACCGTGATCCTGGAGCGCCGGTCCAAGGACTACGTGCTGGGCCGGATCCGGGCCGGCGTGCTGGAGCAGGGCACGACCGGCCTCCTGGAACAGGCCGGCGCCGAGGCCCGGATGCGGGCCGAGGGGCTGGTTCACGAAGGCGTCGACCTGGCCTTCGACCGGCGCTTCCACCGCATCGACCTGAAGGGCCTGACCGGCGGCAAGACGGTCATGGTCTACGGCCAGACCGAGGTCACCCGCGACCTGATGGACGCCCGCGAGGCCGCCGGCGCCGAGACCGTCTACGAGGCGGCGAACGTCGCCCCGCACGGCTTCGACGGCGAGCGGCCCTGCCTGACCTACGACAAGGACGGGCGGACCCACCGGCTCGACTGCGACCTGATCGCCGGCTGCGACGGCTATCACGGCGTGGCGCGGGCGAGCGTGGCGGAGGCCGCGATCGCGATCTACGAGCGGGTCTACCCGTTCGGCTGGCTGGGGCTGCTGGCCGACGTGCCGCCGGCCAACGAGGAACTGGTCTACGCCAACAACCCGCGCGGCTTCGCCCTGTGCTCGATGCGCTCGCCCACCCGCAGCCGCTACTACGTCCAGTGCGACCTGGACGACCGGGTCGAGCGCTGGTCCGACGACGCCTTCTGGGACGAGCTGCGCCGCCGCCTGCCCGAGGCGATCGCCGATCGGGTCGTCACCGGGCCGTCGATCGAGACGTCTATCGCGCCCCTGCGCTCCTTCGTCGCCGAGCCGCTGCGCTTCGGCCGGCTGTTCCTGTGCGGCGACGCGGGCCACATCGTGCCGCCGACCGGCGCCAAGGGCCTGAACCTGGCGGCGAGCGACGTGCACTACCTGTTCGAGGCGATGCGCGAGTACTTCCTCGACGGGTCGGAGGCGGGGCTGGACGCCTATTCGGCCCGCGCGCTGGCCCGGGTCTGGAAGGCCGTGCGGTTCTCGTGGTGGTTCACCTCGATGATGCACGTCTTTCCGGACGCCGGCGCGTTCGGCCAGAAGATCCAGGAAGCCGAGCTCGACTACCTCACCGGCTCCACCGCCGCCTCGGCCTCGATGGCGGAGAACTATGTCGGCCTGCCGTATTGAGCCGGGCCGGGGGACGCCGCGTGCCGTCGCGCACGGCCTTCGGCCGTGGGCGACCTACGAATGCCGGCCGACCCGTAGGTTGCCCACCGCGTAGCGGTGCGCAACGGCCATGCCGCTTCAGCCTACCGTCACGTCGAGCTCCCCGACCCCCTCGATCGTCCCGTGCAGCCGGTCGCCGCGGGCGACCGGGCCGACGCCCGAGGGCGTGCCGGTCATGATCAGGTCGCCGGGTGCCAGCTCGAACAGGCCGGAGAGGATAGCGATCATCTCCGGCACCTTCCAGATCATCTGGGCGAGGTCGCCTTCCTGCCGCATCTCGCCGTTGACGGTCAGGTGCACCGCGCCGGTCGCCGGGTGGCCGATGCGTGCGGCGGGCAGGATCGCGCTCATCGGGGCCGACTTCTCGAACGCCTTGCCGACCTCCCAGGGCCGGCCGAGCTTCTTGGCCTCGCCCTGCAGGTCGCGCCGGGTCATGTCGAGGCCGACGGCGTAGCCGTAGACGTGATCCAGCGCCGCGTCGACCGGGATGTCCCGGCCGCCCCGCGCCAGGGCGACCACCATCTCCAGCTCGTGATGGACGTCCGCGCTCTTCGGCGGGTAGGGGAAGACGGGGTCGCCGACCAGCAGGTTGTCCGGGTTCTTCTGGAAGAAGAAGGGCGGCTCCTTGTCCGGGTCGTGGCCCATCTCCACCGCGTGGGCGGCGTAGTTGCGCCCGACGCAGTAGATCCTATGGACCGGGAAGACCGCCTGCTCGCCCTCGACCGGGACGGTGACCCGCGGCGGCGGCGGCACGGCGAAGCCGGTCCCGGTGGCTGTCTCGGTGGCGGCGACCTCGGCACGGGAAGCGGGCGAAGACGTCATCAGTGTCGGGCTCCTGCGTAGTACTCGATGCGGTGTTCCAGGCGCGCCACCAGGTCGGCCAGCGTCAGGGCGAAGGCGAAGAGCAGCAGCACGAGCGCCCAGAAATGCGCCATCAGGAAGTTCTGGGAGTAGAGCGAGAACAGCGCCCCGACCCCGATGATCGAGACCAGGAGCTGGCCGATCACCACGCCCTTGACCCCGCGGATCACGCCCAGCCGGATGCCGGCCAGGATCTCCGGCAGCGCGGCCAACAGGACGATCTCGAGGCGCTTGAGCGGGGAGGCGCCGAAGGAATGCGACATCTCGATCAGCGAGCGGGAGATGTGCAGGACGCCGGCGCGCGTGTCCAGCGCGATGATCCAGACCGCGAACATGAAGACGGTGACGACGACCGTCGGCGCGCCCATGCCGAACAGGATCATGATCACCGGCACCAGCGCCGACAGGGGCGCGGAGACGAAGATGTTGACCCACATGTTCAAGAGCCGGTCGAGCGCCGGGACCAGCCCCATGAGCAGGCCCATGATCACGCCCACCACGATCGCCAGGCCCAGCCCGGCGACATAGGTCCAGGCCGTGATCGCCGCCGCGGAAGCGAAGCTGGACGAGGTCAGCACCTCGCCCATCGCGCCGATCACCTCGGTGAAGGGCGGGAAGAGCAGCACCAGCTCGAACCGGCCGATGATCTCCCAGATCAAGACCCAGAAGACGAGCGAGGCCATCCGGGGCAGGCGGTAGCCGAACAGCGTCATCGCCCGGTCACTCCACGTAGTGCTTCAGGCCGCGCCAGATCTCGTCGACCATGTCGAGATAGACCGGGTCGCGCCGGATCGCCTCGGGATCGCCGGTGCGCGGAATGTCAAGGTCGATCACCCGGGACACGCGCCCCGGCCGGGGCGACAGCAGGACGATGCGGTCGGAGAGGTAGACCGCCTCTTCGATCGAATGGGTGACGAACAGGAAGGTCTTGTTCTCGACCTCGCGCAGGCGGATCAGGTCCTCCTGGAACTGGCGGCGGGTCTGCTCGTCGACCGCCGAGAACGGCTCGTCCATCAGCAGCACGTCGGCGTCGACCGCCAGCGCCCGGGCCAGGCCGACGCGCTGGCGCATGCCACCGGAGAGCTCGTGCGGATACTTCTCCTCGAAGCCCGACAGGCCGACCTCGGCGACGTAGCGCCGAGCGATCGCCTCGCGCTCGGCCTTCGGCATGCCGCGCACCTCCAGCCCGAAGGCGGCGTTGCGCAGCACGCTGGCCCAGGGCAGCAGGGCAAAGTCCTGGAAGACGAAGGCGCGCTCCGGCCCCGGCCCGGAAACCGGCCGGCCCTTGACCCGGACCTCCCCGGCCGTGGGCTCGAGCAGGCCGGCGACGATCTTCAGCAGGGTCGTCTTGCCGCAGCCGGACGGGCCGAGCAGGCTTGTCAGCCGTCCGGCCTCGAAATCAAGATCGATTCCGTCCAGGGCGACCAGGGCGTCGTAGTGCTTGGCCACGCCGCGCACCTCGACGATCGGGGCCGCGCCCCCCGCGCCGTCGGGCGCGTCCGAGCTGCGGTCCCCCGCTTTGTCGTCCAGGGCCATGGTCATCACGCGGCGCTCCGCTTTTCGGGCCGGAACAGCGCCGTCTCGACCCATTGCAGGATCGTCACGGCGAGGACGGCGAACAGGACGATGGAGAAGATCGCGGCGTACATGTGCGCGAAATGGGCGACCGAGCGGTGATAGGTGATCAGGTCGCCGATGCCGGTCGGCGTGATCAGCAGTTCCGCCAGCACGACCCCGGAAAAGCCCTCGGCCACGCCGAGCCGGATGCCGGCGAACATCATCGGGCTCGCCGCCGGCAGGACGACCTTGGCGATCTCCTGTCGGCGCGTGCCCATGAACGACCGGCACATGGCGCGCAGCGAGGGCGGGACGTTGCGCACCGCCTTGTAGCTGTTGATGGCGATCACCGGCATGGCCAGGATCACCACCGCCAGCACCTTGGAGGTCAGGCCGATGCCGTAGACGAAGGTGACGAGCGGGATCAGCGCCGCCATGGGCGCCGCCTGCATCACGATGAAGACCGGCAGGGTGAACCACTCGACATCGTGGCGCAGGCCCATCGACACGCCGGCGGCCACGCCCACCACGAGCGAGAAGACGAGGCCGATGACCAGCGGCTCGGCCGTGCGCAGATAGGCAGCCCCCATCGAGCCGTCGGCCAGCATCTCCGCCAGCGCCGCCATGGTCTCGAAGAACGTGGGGAAGGCGAAGTTGAAGCCGGAGCGCCCGGCGATCTCCCACGCGCCGAAGAGCAGCGCCAGCGAGGCGACCTTCCAGCCCGCCGAGCGCCAGGCCCGGCCGACGGCGCGCCGGCGCACCGCCGTCGCCAAGGCACCGATATCGGCCCGCGAGGTCTGCACCGAAGTCATGCGCGTCGCCGTCCTCCCTCACGCGGCACCGGGCATCGAGGCCTCGCCCCTCACGCGCCGTCCCGTGATCGTCATCCCGGGCGTTAGGCGAGCCCACGGGCCAGCGGCCCGTGGGTGGCGAGCCTTACGACCCGGGATCCAGCGGCCCTGCGCCGGCGCCCCTGGATCCCCGCTTTCGCGGGGATGAGATCCAGTTTGGAACGCGTCACGGCTCGGGTGAGCGCCTGCACGGCCCCCGAACTCCTGACACACGACCCTCACTCCGCGGCCTTGGCCGCCTCCAGCGGGCCGAAGTCCCAGAACGCGGACGGGTCGACCGTCTCCGGGTCGACGTCGATCTGGCCGGCCGCCGAGAGGAACGCCAGGTCGTCGCGGGCGTCCTGCGGCTCGCCGCCGTCGGTCGGGTAGATCCCGTTGTCCACCGCTTCCGCCCAGTAGGCGGTGACATCGCCTTCCGACTCCGCCGGCAGGTCCGGCAGCAGGTCGTACTCGGCACGCAGATCGGCGACGATCGACGGGTCCTCGTTGATGTCCCGCCAGGTGCGCAGCAGCTCCTCGACGAAGATCACCAGGTCGTCGTTGCGGCTCTCGATGAAGTCCTGGTTGGCGTAGAGCGCCTCGTCGGTGGCGTTGACGCCCTCGACCGACAGCCGCATGAACGTGTCCCCGCCCTCTTCCTGGAGCAGGCGGAAGGCGGCGGCGTCGACGATGCTGGCGTTGATCGTGCCCTGCAGCATCGCGCCCGCGCGCACTTCGGAGCCGGGGACGTAGCTGATCTGCGAATACTCGATGTCGTGGACCTGCTCCATCAGGCGCATCAGCGCCTCGGTGCCCGAACCGCGCGAGTGCACGGTCACCTCCTGGCCGTCGAGATCCGCCCAGTCCTGGTAGACCTCCGCGTTGACGACCGGGAAGAACAGCAGCGTGCTGAGCCGGTAGAACATCCGGATCGGCGCGCCGGAGTTCTGCATGAAGGCGTAGGGCGCGCCCACGCCGATTTCCGCCTCGCCGCCGGCGACGGCCTGGACCGCCACGTCCTCGGAGTTGAAGAAGGTCATCTCCATGGGCACGCCGCGCTCGCCCGCGCGCTCCATGGCGATCAGCAGGCCCAGGCTCTCGATGCTGGCGATGTCGCCCAGCGCCACCTGGATCGTATCGTCCTGCGCGGCCGCCGGCGTCGGGGCGAGTCCGAGGCCGGCCAGCGCCGCGGCCCCCAGGGCCGTGGCGCCGAAGGTCGTGCGCGCGAGATGTCTGCGGGTCACCGTCATCGCTGCTTCCTCCCTTGAAGGAGGCCCGAGCCCAGAGGGCGCGGGCCGCGCCGGCCGGTTCGATCCGGCCTTGGGCGCCGTCGTCGTTCGCCGCCGTCCGATCGGTCCGGGACAACCGGCCTGCTTGATCAATCGGCGGATTGGTTAGACCAAATCAAAAGATTGGTTAGCGGTCAAGGCGATTGACACGAGGCCTCGCGCCGCCTAACGATGGCGGCGGCTCTGACCGATCCGGCGATTGGTCAGGGCCTTGCGCCGCCTGCCGCCTTCCCGCCCCGGGCGCCGAGGCGGGCGGGGCGGCGGGGAGACGCGAGTTCAGGACCGCGCGCATGGCCCATCCCGACGATCCCGACGCGACCCTGGTCCAGCTCCGGGCCTGGCTGGCGCAGCACGACTTCCCGGCCGACACCCGCCTGCCGCCGGAGCGCGAGCTGTGCGAGATCCTGGGCGTGACCCGCGGCAACCTGCGCAAGGCGCTGGCGACGCTGGAATCCGAGGGCCAGCTCTGGCGCCATGTCGGCAAGGGCACCTTCACCGGCGCCCGCGCCCTCGATGTCATGAGCCTGGCGGACATCGAGCGCGTGACCAATCCGGCGGAGGTCATGCGCACCCGCCTGCTGATCGAACCGATGATCGCGCGGGAGGCCGCGCTCAACGCCACCTCGGCCCATGTCGAGGCGCTGCACGCCTGCATCGCCCATACCCGCGAGGCGCGGACCTGGCGCCAGTACGAGACCGCGGACAACGAGTTGCATCGCCGCATCGCCGAGGCCGCGGACAACCGCTTGCTGCTCGCCCTGTTCGACGCGCTCAACGCGGTGCGCCGGGCGGTCGTCTGGGGCCGCCTGCGCGCCGAGCCGACGCGCCCGCCGCGCGACCACCATTCCTTCGCCGAGCACGAGCGCATCGTCGCGGCCATCGTCGAGCGCGACATCGACGGCGCCGGCAAGGCGATGTTCGGCCATCTCCGCTCGGTCGAGCGCAACCTGATCGAGCCGAGGATCGCGGCGGAATAAGGCCCGATCGGGCCCGCCCCGCTTGCCGCCCGGCGCCGCCGGGCCACCTTGATGCATCGATGACGGCGGCGCGCGGTGCGCCCCCGCCCCCTGACGCGAGCACGAATCATGGCCGGCGCCGGCACGATCGTCCGCCTCGAGGACGCCCATCTGAGCTACCCCTCCCCCGAGGGCGAGGTGCCCGTGCTGCGCGGCATCGAGTTGTCGGTCGCGCGTGGCGAGTCGGTCGCCGTCACCGGGCCCTCCGGCTCCGGCAAATCCTCGCTGATCGCCCTGGTCGGCGGGCTGGAGCGGCCGACGCGCGGCCGGGTGACCGTGCTCGACACCGAGTTGGGCGCGGCCCCCGAGCACGTGCGCACGCGCCTGCGCCGCCGCGCCATAGGCGTCGTCTTCCAGGCCTATCACCTGGTCCCCGCCATGACGGCGCTGGAGAACGTCGCCCTGCCCCTCGTCCTGGCCGGCGAGGCGGATCCGACGGCGCGGGCGCGGGACCTGCTGGAGGCGGTCGGCCTCGGCCACCGCATGACGCACCGCCCGGGGGCGCTGTCCGGCGGCGAGCAGCAGCGCGTGGCGATCGCGCGCGCCTTCGTCGCCGACCCCGACCTGATCCTGGCCGACGAGCCGACCGGCAATCTCGACCAGCGCACCGGCGGCGCGATCGCGGAACGCATGTTCGCCCTGGCCGGCGAGACCGGCGCGGCCTTGGTGCTGGTCACCCACGACCCGGGCCTCGCCCGGCGCTGCGACCGGACGATCCGCATCGACGAAGGGCGGATCCTCGCCGAGGACGGGGTCGAGGACGACGACCGCTCGGCCGCGCCGGCGGCCGGCGAGGGGGCTTCGACGCATGCTCGCCTTCAGGCTCGCGCGTCCTGAGCTCTCGGCCAATCTGGCCGGGCTCGCCCTCTTCGTCGTCTCGATCGCGGTCGGCACGGCGCTGCTGACGGCCGTCTGGGTCACCGGATCGGTGCTGCTGGGCGCGTTCGAGCGCAACGGCCGGGCGATCCTGGGCGGCGACGTGGAGATTTCCGTCCGCGGCGAGCCGCTGGTGGCGGAGACCGTCGCCGCGCTGGAGGACCTCGCCACCGTCTCGCGCGTGGTCGACCTGCGCAGCACCGTGCGCGCCGGCGACCGGTCCGCGCCGGTGGAGCTCCGCGCCGTCGACGGCGCCTATCCGCTCTATGGCGAGGTAGGGATCGAGGGGCCGCCGCTGGACGACGCGCTGGGCGAGCGCGACGGAGCCTTCGGCGCCGTGGTGGCGCCCGCCCTGCTCGCCCGCCTGGGCCTGGAGCCCGGCGCCACGGCCCGCCTGGGCGCGACGGAGATCGCGATGGCGGGCCTGCTGCGCGCAGAGCCCGACCGGCTCGGGTCCGGCGCCTTCATGGTCGGCCCGCGCGTGCTGATCTCGGGCGACGCCCTGGCGGCCGCCGAGCTGCTGGCGCCCGGCGCACTGGCCGAGTTCCGCTACCGCCTGCGCCGGGGCGAGGGCGTGGCGCCGGAGGCCTTCCGCGAGCGGCTGGCGGCGCTGGAGCCGCCGCGCGGCTGGGAGCTGCGCGCGCCCGACGACGCGGCCGAGCGCATCCGCCGGGTCGTCACGCGCACGACCACCTTCCTCGGCATCACCGGCGTCGTCGCGCTCGCCATCGCGCTGTCGGCGGCCTGGATCGCGGCGGGCGTCTGGGTACGCAAGCGCGCCCGCACGATCGCGCTCTACCGCCTGTCGGGGGCCGAGCCTGGCATCGTCGCCGCCCAGCACGCCGTGATCCTGGCGATCGCCGCCGGCGCGGCCGTCGCCGCCGGCGCGCTCGCCGGAACGGGCCTCGCGCTGGCCCTGGCCGCGCCGGTCGGCGCGTTCCTGCCGGTCTCCACCGCGCCCGGCATCGTCCTGCCGCCCGTCGCCACGGCGGTCGCGACGGTGCTGGTGGGCATCGCCGGCGCGGCAATCCCGACGCTGGCGGCCGCCGCCGACATTCCGCCGGGTGCCGCCATGCGCACGGGCGAGACCGCACCGCGTGCCCGCCCGTGGGCCATGGTCGCGGGCGGCGCGCTGTTCGCCGGCGCGGTGGTCGCCGCGGTGCTGCGCCTGCCGAGCCTGGACCTCGCCGCCCGCGCCGCCGTCTGGCTGGTCGGCGCGACGGTCGTGCTGGCGCTCGCGAGCGCGGCGACCAGCCGGGCCGTCGCCGCGCTCCGCCCCCGGAACTTCGTGCTGTCGGCCGCCGTGCGCGGGCTGACCGAGCGGCGCGCGACGACGGCCAAGGCGCTCGCCATCGGCATCGGCATCGCCGGGATCACGGCCGTCGCCTCGGTGCGCGCCTCGCTCGACGACGCGCTGCAGGCGGAACTGCCGCAGCGCCTGCCGGCGCTGGTCATGATCGACGTCCAGCCCGACCAGCGCGACCGCATCGCGGCCCTGACGGCGGAGGTCGGCGCCACCGACTTCCGCGCCGTGCCCAACCTGCGCGCCAACATCGTCGAGGTGAACGGCCGGCCCGCGCGCGAGGCGGTGGTCGACCCGTCGGAGCGCTGGGTCGTCGAGGGCGACCGCAGCCTGTCCTGGACCGGCGAGGCGACGGACCAGCCGCTGGAGGCCGGCGACTGGTGGCCGGCCGGCTACGACGGCCCGCCGCTGCTCTCGATCGAGGAGGACGTGGCCGAGGCCTTCGCCGTCGGCCCCGGCGACCGCATGGCCTATACCGTGCTCGGCCGCCGGATCGAGGCGGAGATCGTCAATGTCCGGGTGGAGGAGCACCGTTCCTTCGGGCCCGATTTTCTGCTGATCGGCTCGCCCGCGCCGCTCGCGCAGGCGCCGCACACCTGGGTCGCCACGGTCGAGGGGCCGGACGCCGCGATCGACGCCCTGGTCGGCCGGCTGGGCGAGGCGACGCCGAACGTCACCGCGATCGACGTGCGCATGCTGGTCGCCCAGGTGCGCACGGCGATCGAGGGGGCGGGCCTCGCCACGCTCGCCGTCGCCGCCGTGCTGCTGGGCGTCGGCGCGCTGGTGGTCGCCGCCGTGGTGGCCGCGGACACCGATGCGCGGTCACGGGAATCCCTGGTCTTCTCCCTTGTCGGCGCGTCACGGCGGGAGATCGTGGCGGCCCGGCTGGCGGAGACGGCGGCGATCGGCCTGGTGGCGGCGATCGTCGGCGGCGCGGCGGGCCTGATCGGCGGCTGGTGGCTGGCCGACGAGGCGCTCCATATCGACTGGCAGCCCGGGATCATGGCGCCGATCCTGCCCCTGGTCCTGGGCATCCTGGCGGCGCTCGTCGCCGGCGCGACGGCCGGCCGCGGCGCCGTGCCCCGCGGTCGGGGCGAGCTGGCCCGGCGGCTGAGCACGTGACGCCGACCGCCCGCGCGCCACAATTCGGGGGCACATGCGGGGGAGCGTGTATGCTGTACGCCCGGGTGCGTCGCGCGCGAACCCTCTCCCGGTGGGAGAGGGAGGGGCCCATGATCGCGAGATCATGGGAGGGTGAGGGGTTGCAGACGGCAGAACCCCGTTCCGGCGTCCGCAACCCCTCACCCTGTCCCTCTCCCACCGGGAGAGGGGACGCGGAATGCCATGAGGGTGAAGGAATCCGTACTTCCGGGCGGAGGAATCGCCCGGGCGGATGCGGCCAACGGACGGTTTCATGTCGCTCCTGAAGCAAAGCGTCGTCCTGCTGCTCGTCGCGGCCGTCGTGGCCGGCGGCTGGTGGTGGCAGTCGCGCGAAGCCGGCGGAGCGGAAAGCCGATCCGGCGGCTGGTCGCGTGGTGGAAGCGGCGACGGCATTCCGGTGGTCGTGGAGAGCGTGCCGCTGGTCGCCGACACGACCGTGGTCGAGGCGGTCGGCACGGGCCGGGCCCTGCGCTCGGTCACCGTCACGCCGGCCGCCGCCGGCCGGGTGGTCGAGGTGACCTTCGAGGCCGGCGACCGGGTCGCGGCCGGCGCGGTGCTGGTCCGGCTCGACGACGAGGACGAGGCGGCGGCGGTCGAGCTGGCCGAGGTCGAGGTGGAGCAGGCGCGCCAGGTGCTGCGCCGCTACGAGCAGGCGCGGCCGACCGGCGCGGTCTCGGCGCTCGAGGTCGACTCCGCGCGAACGGACCTGCGCCTGGCCGAACTGGCGCTGCGCCGGGCGGAGATCGCGCTCGCCGACCGGGTCGTGCGCGCGCCCTTCGCCGGCGTGACCGGGATCGCCGAGATCGATGTCGGCGCCCGGGTCGACGACGCAACCGAAATCACCAGCCTCGACGACCGGTCCGCGATCCTGGTCGATTTCGAGGTGCCGGAGGCGCATGCCGGTCTCGTCGCCCCCGGCGATACCGTCGACCTGACCGCCTGGAGCCTCGGCTCCGCCCGGCTCGAGGGCACGGTGACGGCGATCGGCAGCCGACTCGACCCGGAGACCCGGCAGTTGGGCATGCGCGCCCGCGTCGAGAATTCGGACGACCGGCTGCGCCCCGGCATGTCCTTCGCGATCGCCCTGTCGGTGACCGGCGAACGCTATCCGGCGGTTCCGGAGGTCGCGGTCGCCTGGGACCGCGACGGCGCCCATGTCTGGCGCGTCCGGCAAAGCGCGGCCGACCGGGTGACGGTGGACATCGTGCGCCGCGACGGGGCGATGATCCTGGTCGAGGGCGACCTGGCCGAGGGCGAGCTGGTCGTCGCGGAAGGCGTCCAGCGCATGCGCCAGGGCGTGGCGCTCGCCATCGTGAACGGGATCGGCGTCAACGAGACCGGCGGCCAGGACGACCCGCCCCCGGCCGAGCCCCCCAGCGGCTGAGGCGGCGCGCATGGATCTTCCCTCCCTCGCCGTCCGCCGGCCCGTCCTGATCGTCGTCGTCAACCTGCTGATCGTCATCGGCGGGCTGGCGGCGCTCGCCGGCGTCGAGGTGCGCGAACTGCCCGATGTCGACAGCCCGGTCGTCACCGTGCGCGCCGACTACGAGGGCGCGGCGCCGGAGACGGTCGACGCGGAGGTGACCAGCCGGCTGGAAGGCGCGGTCGCCCGAGTGCCCGGCGTCGACACGATCGAGAGCAGCAGCGAGGAGGGCAACGCCCGCGTCCGCGTCTCCTTCCGCCAGGACGTCGATCTCGACACCGCCGCCAACGACGTGCGCGAGGCCGTCGCCGACGTCGAGCGTCGGCTGCCCGACGGGGTCGACAACGTCACGGTGGTCAAGGCCGACGACGACGCCGACCCGGTGATCCGGCTGTCGCTGATCTCCGACACCCTGGCCGCGGAGGACCTGACCCGCCTCGCCGAGGACGAGGTGGCGGCCGAGATCGCCGCCGTGCCCGGCGTGGCGAGCGTCGAGGTCTACGGCGCGCGCGAGCGCATCCTGCGCGTCATCGTCGATCCGCTGCGCCTGGCGAGCTACGGCCTGGGCGTCGACGCGGTGGCCGAGGCGCTGCGCCGGGCCGAGCTCGACGTGCCGGCCGGCAGCTTCACCTCGCGCGACCAGAGCCTGCTGGTCCGCGCCGAGGCCTCGGTCTGGCGCGAGGAGGACATCGCCGCCCTGCCCGTGCGCGACGGCGTGCGCGTCGGCGAGGTGGCGCAGGTGATCTACGGCCCGGCCGCGCCCGACTCCTCGGTCCGGCTCGACGGTCGGCCGGTGGTCGGCATGGGCGTCATCCGCCAGGCCCAGTCCAACACCATCGCCATTTCCGACGGCGTCGAGGCGGCGGTCGAGCGGCTCAACCGCACGCTCGACGAGGCGACGCTGGTCAAGACCTCCGACGACGCGCTGTTCATCCGCGGCTCGGTGCGCGAGGTCGGGATCACGCTCGGCCTCGCCACGGCCGTGGTGATCGCGGTGATCTACCTCTTCCTGGGCGCGTTCAGGCCGACGCTGATCCCGGCCGTGACGATCCCCGTGTCCATCGCCGGGACGATCGCCGCGATCTGGCTGCTGGGGTTCTCGATCAACATCCTGACGCTGCTGGCGCTCGTGCTCGCCACCGGCATGATCGTCGACGACGCCATCGTCGTGCTGGAGAACATCCAGCGCCAGCGCGCCCGCGGCCTGAAGCCGCTGGCCGCCGCGGTGACCGGCACGCGCCAGGTCTTCTTCGCCGTCATGGCGACGACGGCGACGCTGGTCTCGGTCTTCCTGCCGATCGCCTTCCTGCCGTCGGAGGCCGGGCGCCTGTTCACCGAGTTCGGCTTCGTCCTGGCGATCGCCGTCGCCATCTCCTCCTTCGTGGCGCTGACCCTGTGCCCGATGATGGCCTCGCGGTTGGACGACCGACCCGAGGACGCCGCCGACGGCGATGACGCGGAGTCGGAGGCCCCGGGCGCGCCGCCATCGACGCCCCGGCCGCCGGCGCTGACCCGCGCGCTCGCGCCGGCCGGCCGGCGGCTCGCCGCGCTCTACGACCGGCTGCTCGCCGGCGCCCTGTCGGCGCGGCTGCTGACGCTGGGCCTCGCCGCCGCCTCGGTCGCGGCGGCGGTGGTCCTGTTCGGGTCGATCGACCGCGAGCTGCTGCCCGACGAGGACCGGGGCCGGCTGTTCATCTTCATGTCCGGGCCGGACGGCGTGGCCTACGACTACATGGACCGCCAGGCCGCCGAGGTCGAGGCGGCGCTGGAGCCGATGCGCGAGTCCGGCGAGGTCGAGGGGGTGCTGACCATCGTCGGCGCGTGGGATCCCAACATCGCCTTCGTCATCGCCCCGCTCGCCCCCTGGTCGGAGCGCGAGCGCAGCCAGTTCGCCATCGCCGACGAGATCCGCGCGGCGGTCGGCGACATCCCCGGCGCCTCGGTGCGCGTCGGCTCGTCCAACAGCCTGAGCATTCGCGGCGCCGGCAGCGGGTTCGAGTTCGCGCTGCTGGGCTCGAACTACGACGATATCGCGGCCGCCGGCGACACCTTCATCGCCGCCATCCAGGAGCGCCTGCCCGGCCTCACCGACCTGCGCCTGTCCTATCAGCCGACCCAGCCGCAGCTGTCCGTGACCATCGACCGGCGGCGGGCGGAGGATCTGGGCGTGCCGGCCGAGGGGCTGGCGAGCACGCTGCGCGCCATGGTCGACGGCTTCGAGGTGGCGGAGATCACCGTCGACGACCGCACGGTGCCGATCATGCTCGAATCCGCCGCCGGCACCATCGACGACCCGAGCGACCTGGACGACCTGTTCGTGCCGACCGACGGCGGTCGCATGGTGCCCCTGTCCGCCTTCGTCGACATCACCGAGACCGGCGTGGCGGCCGAGCTCGACCGAACCCGCCAGCGGCGGGCGATCGAGGTCGATGCCGGGCTCGCCCAGGGCTACACGCTGGCCGACGCCATCGCCGACCTCGACGCGCTGGGCGACGAGGTACTGCCGCCGGGCGTCCAGCTCGCCTTCCTGGGCGAGGCGGCGGAGCTCGAGGAGACGGGGCGCGAGATCGCGACCACCTTCGCCATCGCGATCGTCGTCGTCCTGCTGGTTCTGGCCGCCCAGTTCGAGAGCTTCCTGAGCGCGACGGTCGTCATCCTGACCGTGCCCTTCGGCCTCGCCGCCGCGGTGCTGGCCTTGTTCCTGACAGGAACCTCGCTCAACGTGTACTCCCAGATCGGCCTCGTCCTGCTGGTGGGGCTGATGGCCAAGAACGGGATCCTGATCGTGGAATTCGCCGATCAGCTCCGCGACCGGGGCTTCGACGCCCGGCGCGCCGTGCGCGACGCGGCGCGGGAGCGGCTGCGCCCGGTCATGATGACCATGCTGTCGACCGTGCTGGGCGCCCTGCCGCTGATCCTGTCGACCGGCCCGGGCGCGGAGGCGCGCGCGGCGATCGGCTGGGTCATCTTCGGCGGGCTGGGCATCGCCACGCTGTTCACCCTGTTCCTGACGCCGGTCTTCTACAGCCTGCTCGCCCCCTATGCCCGGGCGCGCGCCCATGGCGGCGCGGCGCTGGCGCGGGAGATGCGCGAATCCGAGGCGATCGCGGAGTTTCCGGCCACGCGGGCGGCGGAATGAGCCGAGCCCGCGCCATCGCCGCCCTCGCGGCATTCGGCTTCCTGACCGCCTGCGATCCGGTGGGGCCCGAATTCCAGCGCCCGTCGCTGGATGCCGGCGAGAGCTTCCGCGCGGAGACGCCCGCCCTGGTCGGCGAGGCCGCGCCCGACACTGCCTGGTGGAGCCGGTTCGACGACCCGCGCGTGCCGGACCTGATCCGCCGCGGGCTCGCCGCCAACCCCGACATCGCCGCGGCGGAAACCCGGCTGCGCGAGGCCGAGGCGCTGCGCCGCTCGGCCCGGTCGGCCCGGTTTCCCACCCTCGATGGCGAGCTCGGCGGCGACACCCGCTACACGCGCCGGCTGGGCGGCGGCGGGGGCGGCGAGGACGACGGGGCGAGCGCCGGCCTGTCGGTCGCGGGCGTCTTCGGCTGGACCGCCGACCTGTTCGGCCGGGAGCGCCGGGCCGAGGAGGCCGCGCGGGCCGAGCAGGCGCGCCGCGCCTGGCTGCGCGAGGCGGTGGCGCTCGACGTCGCCGGCGACGTCGCCTCGACCTTCGTCGACCTGCGCGGCCTTGAGGAGCGCCTGGCCCTCGGGCTCGAATCCCTCGATCTCCAGGAACGCACGCTCGCCCTCGTCTCGGGGCGAGTGGCGGCGGGCCTGGCGCCCGATCTGGACATGACCCGGGCCGAGGGCGCGGTCGCCCGCCTGCGCGCCGAACTCGCGCCGCTGCGCACGGATATCGGGCGGACGACCGACAGCCTCGCCGTCCTGCTGGGCCAGCCGCCCTCGCGCTTCGAGCTTCCCCCGGCGCCCGGCGACGTGCCCGCGATCCCGAGCCTCTTGGGCGGACCGGCGATCGGACTGCCCGTCGACGTCGTCCGACGCCGCCCGGACCTGCGCGCCGCCGAATTCGCGCTGGCCGCCTCGACAGCCGAGATCGGCGTGGCCCAGGCGGAACTGTTCCCGGAGCTGAGCCTGCCCGGCAGCCTGAGCCTGACGGCCGACGGCCTGGGGACCGGCAGCATCGTCCGCTCGGTCGTCGGCGCGCTGTCCGCCACGCTCGACATCCCGCTCCTCGACGCGGGCGGTCGCGCAGCCGGTGTCGACGCGGCGGAGGCGCGAGCGGCCGAGGCGCTCGAGCTCTACCGTTCGACGCTGCTGACCGCGCTCGGCGAGGTCGAGGGGGCGCTGCGCGACTACGACGGCGCGCAACAGCGCCTGACCGAGCTCGACGTGGCGGTCGACGCCGACCGGCGCGCCGTCGAGCAGGCCCAGGGCCTTTACACCGGCGGCCTGGTCACCTTCAGCGAGGTGCTGGACTCCCAGACCGCGCTCACCGAGGCGCTGCAGCAGCGCGCCGCCGCCCGCACCGACGTCACGCTCGCCGCCATCGCCCTCTACCGGGCGGCCGGCTTCGCGCCATGCCTGTCGGCGACCTCGACGGGCGACGGGCTGGAGGAATGCCCGGACGGCGAGGCCGCGACCTCGCCGCCGGCCACGTAGGTCGATTCAGGGTAGGTTGCTCACCGCGAAGCGGTGCGCGACGACATGGTCGGGCGCCGTCGCGCACGGCCTTTCGGCCGTGGGCGACCTACCCGCGCGCCGACGACCGGTCGCCGCCAACCGTCACGTCAAATGCGTCTCGAAGAACGCCAGCGTGCGCGCCCAGGCGAGCTCGGCGGCCTCGGCGTCGTAGCGCGGGGTCGTGTCGTTGTGGAAGCCGTGGTTCACGCCGGGATAGACGTGGACCGAGAATTCCTTGCCGTTGGCGAGCAGCGCCTCTTCATAGGCCGGGAAGCCGGCGTTGATCCGGTCGTCGAGCCCGGCATAGTGCAGCATCAGCGGCGCCTCGATCGCCGGCACGTCCGCGACATCGGCCTGGCGGCCGTAGAACGGCACCGAGGCGGAGAGGTTCGAATAGGCCACGGCCAGCGCGTTGCACACGCCGCCGCCGTAGCAGAAGCCGACCGCGCCGACCCGCCCGGTGCCGTCGGGGTGGTCGACCAGGTGCTCGAAGCCGGCGAAGAAGTCGGCCATCAGCCGGGCGCCGTCGAGGCTGCGCTGCATCTCCCGCCCCTCCTCGTCGGTGCCGGGATAGCCGCCCAGCGGGCTCAGCCCGTCCGGGCCGAGGGCGAGATAGCCCGCCTTGGCGGTGCGCCGGACCACGTCCTCGATATAGGGGTTGAGGCCACGGTTCTCGTGGACCACCAGCACGGCCGGCAGCGGCCCCTCGGCGCCCGCCGGCCGGGCCATCAGGCCCGAGATCTCGCCATGGCCCTCGGGCGAGGCGTAGGTCACCCGCTCGGTCGTGATCGACGGGTCGTCGGGCGGAACCTGCTGGGCTAGCGCGTAGTTCGGCTGCAGGCTGTCCAGGATCGCCGCGGCGGCGGCCGCGCCGACCGTGACCTTGGCGACGCGGTCCAGGAACTCTCGCTTGGTCAGCTTGCCATGGACGTAGCCGTCGTAGAGCTCGAGGATATACGGGTCGAAATCGGCGGCCTTCTTGCGCTGCATGGCGGGAACTCCTCCTCGGTGCGCCGGCATGCGGCCCGCGCGCTGCGATCGAATGGTATCAGAGAACTTCGTCGCCGTGGCGTTCCGGCAAGGGCCGGGTCGGGCCGGCGGCCGTCGTGCCGGCCGAAGAGGGCGAATTCGCAGGTCGCCCACCGCGAAGCGGTACGCGACGGCACCGACGGCGCCGTTGCGCAGCGCCTTGCGGTGCCGGGCAACCTATGAGGGGACCGTGGCCCGCGCCCCCTCTTGCCTTCCCGGTGCTGGAAGCCGGTTGGATGCGCCGCCCCTGCGCCACGGCCACGAGGACGGATCGGTGCACCTGTTCGCGCGACATCCCTATTTGACCGGCGGCGCGATCGGACTCGCCTCCCTGCCGGTCCACGCGCTCCTGCCGGTCGCGGCGTCGGTCGACCTGGCGGCGGTCCTGCTCGCGGTGATCGCCGGCGCCTATATCGGCTTCGCCGTGCGCGTCGGCCGGTCGGCGACGATCGGGTTCGAGATGGCGGGCGCCGTCACCTTCGCGCTCGCCGCCCTGGCCGGGTTGTGGTGGAGCCCCTGGGCGATCCCGGCGGTCTATGTCCTGCACGGCGCCTGGGACCTGATGCACCGCCATCACCGCCTGCGCGCCGTCGTGCCGCGCTGGTACGTGCCCTTCTGCATCGTGGTCGACGTCCTGGCCGGCGGCGGACTGGCGGCGATCTGGCTGGCCAAGGGGGCGTGAGGCGGGCCGCGGCGGTGATTGCCGCCGGGCCCTCCCCCGCGCACTCACCCCGATCCGCCGCGCGCGGCCTCGCGTTCGACGGCGTCGCGGTCGGCCGCCTCGCGGTCGGCGGCAACCGCCATCCGGTCCATGCGGCCGCGCCGGAATTCCTGATAGGCGACGGCGGCGATCAGCAGCAGGCCGACCAGCACGCGTTGGATGTGGAAGTCGGCGCCGATGAGCACCATGCCGTTTTCCACGATGCCGATGGTCAGCACGCCCAGCACGGTTCCGGCCATCGTGCCGATCCCGCCGTAGAGCGCCGTGCCGCCCAGCACCACCGCGGCGATGATGTGCAGCTCGTAGAGCAGGCCCATGTCCGGCGAGGCGGAGTTGAGCCGGCCGACCAGCAGGGCCGCGGCGACCCCGACGCACAGGCCCTGGAAGCCGTAGACGGCGACCTTGTGGCGGTCCACGGGGATGCCCATAAGCCGGCAGGCATCCTCGTTCGAGCCGACCGCGATGGTGCGCCGGCCGAACCGGGTGTGGTTGAGCAGCCAGTAGCCGATCAGCGCCATGGACAGGGAGATGATCGCCGGCATGGGCACCGGCCCGATGAAGCCCTGGCCGAGGAAGACCCAGGATTCCGGCAGGCGCACGACCGAGTTGCTCTGCATGCCGTAATGAACGGCCCCGCGCAGGGTGACGAGCATCCCCAGCGTGACGATCAGCGGATTGACCTTGAGGATCGTGATCATCAGCCCGTTGGCCATCCCGATCGCGGTGCCCAGGAGCAGGCCCGCGGCGATCCCGAGCGGAACCGGCACCCCGGCATCGACCAGCGCGCCCATGACACAGGCGCAGACCCCGAGGCTGGAGCCGACCGAGAGGTCGATGCCCTTGGACGAGATGACGAAGGTCATCCCGACCGCCAGGACCATGTAGACCGCGGCCTGGCGCAGGATGTTCATCTGGTTGAACAGCTCTAGGAATCGCGGATTGACGATCGCGATCAGCACATAGAGCACCAGGATCGCGATGATCAGGGGGTTGATCCGCGAGACGAGCGCGGCGGCGCCCGAGCGCGCGCCCGCCGCCGACCCCCCTTGCAGGGAAGACGAGACCGTCATCGGGACTCCTCCGCGCCGACGATGAGATTGACGACGTCCTTCGGCGTGACCTCGTCGGTCTGCACGGTTCCGACAACGGTCCCGCCCCGCATCACGACGACGCGGTGGGCGACCGCGAAGACCTGTTCCAGGTTGTGCATGACCACGATCACGGAAAGGCCCTCTTCGTTCAGCGAGCCGATCAGATCGAGGACCTTGCGCGTTTCCTGGACGCCGAGAGCCGCGGTCGGCTCGTCCATGATGATGAGCCGCGTGGCTTCCGATCTCAGGATCCGCGCGATCGCCGCGGCCTGACGCTGACCACCGGACATGAGCCGGACCGGCTGGTCGAGCGAGGGCAGCTCGATGCGGATGCGGGCCAGGAGCTCGCGTGCGCGCTCGCGCATGCGCGCCTTGTCGAGCCAGGGAATGAAGCCCGCCTTGCGCGTCGTCAGCTCGTGGCCGAGGAAGATGTTGCCCGGCGCGTCGATGTCGTTGGCCAGCGCCAGATCCTGGTACAGCGTCTCGATTCCCAGCCGGCGCGCGTCCTCCGGATCGCGGGGGTGGAAGGACTGGCCGGCGAAGGAGATTTCGCCGTCATCAGGACGGTGGGCGCCGGAGAGCATCTTGATCACCGTCGACTTGCCGGCCCCGTTGTCGCCGACGAAGGCGACCACCTCGGCCGCGCCGATGTCGAAGGTCGCTTCGCGCACCGCCTTGACGGCGCCGAAGCTCTTGCGCAGTGCCCGGGCTTCGAGCAGGGGAGCGGCCGATTGGGCCATGGCGGGGCTCCGTCGGGATCGGGAAGGACCGGTCCCCGCGCCGGGCGCGGGGACCGGAAGACTGCGGAACGTCGCGCCGAGAGCTTACTCGGCGCCGTAGTGCTCGCGCAGGAAGGCGTTGACGTCGAACATGTCCGACGGGACGAACTTCGCGATCGTGTAGGTCGATTCCGCCACGGGGATCTCGGCGTAGACCGTCTCCTGGATCTCGTCCTCGCGGCCGGTCAGGTGCAGCAGCAACGCCTCGGCGGACGCGCGGCCCATCGAACGCGGGTCGCGGAACGGCGCGACGCCGATCTCGCCCAGCGCCACGCTCTGCAGCTCGTCGATCGTGCCGCCCATGCCGATCACCGCGATCTCGCCCGGCGCCTTGCCGTTGGCCAGCAGGGCCTGCGAGGCGGAAACCGACATGTAGCTGTTCAACCCGACGATGCCGTCGAAGTCGGTCCGGGCCAGCGCGCGCTCGGTCTCGGTATAGGCCATGTCCCGGTTGAAATCGGCATAGGCCTCGTAGACGATCTCGTGCTGGACGTCCTCCGCCTCCTCGAAGGCGCGCAGCACGCCGGCGCCGCGGGCTTCGGAGATTTCCGACGCCGCCGGGCCCCAGAGCATCACGATGCGCGGGGAGAAATTTCCGACCTCGCGGAAGTGGTGGACGAGCCAGTCGCCGGCCTTGTAGCCGAGCTCGTCATGGCTGTAGACGACCCAGTTGAGGACGGCGTCCTCGTAGGGCACGCCGTCGGCCGGCTTCTCGTAGTCGGTCATCAGCAGCTTGGCGCCGGACTCGGCGACCTCGATAAGCCCCGGCTCGTTCTGGGCGAGCGAGGTCGGCCCGACCAGAACGTAGTCGAGTTCCTGCTGGGCCATCGTCTCCAGGTGCTGGAGCATCTGGGCGTGATTGGAGCTGGTGTCCGGCGCGGCCGAGATCAGCTCGTAGTCGAGCCCCGCCTCGTCCAGGTGGTTGCGGAAACCTTCGCGCAGCTGGCCGAACAGCGCCTCCAGATCGATGCTGTGGGCGGCGAAGCCGATGCGGATCGTGCGGTCGGGCAGGTCCTGCGCCGAGGCCGCGGCCGCCGACAGGGCGAGCCCCGCCGCGGCGACGCCGGTCGCGAGCCGGCGGGTCCATCGGGATAGGGTCGTCATCTCACGTGTCCTCCCTCTTGTCGTTCATGAACGGCGACGGGCGTCGAGGCCCGCCGCCCGGGCGGTCGTCGGGCCCGGCGGTCAGCCGAACCCGTCGTCGATGCGCGCGAGCATGTCGCGATAGGCGGCCCTGACCGCCGTGGCATCCTCGCGCGGCTCGGCGGCGATCACGGGCTCCGGCGCCCAGCGCCGGGCGATCGCCTCGGCCGGCTCGCCGGTCAGGGCGGCGGCGGCCTGGACCGCCGCGCCGGCGGCCGCGGCCTCCTCGATCGGGCTGACAAGCACCGCGCGGCCGGTCAGGTCGGCGAGGCACTGGCGGTAGGCGGCCGAGCGTGCGGCGCCGCCGGTCAGCAGCAGCCGGCCCTTCGCCTCCACCCCCTGGGCGGCGATCAGGTCCCGGCCCTCGAGCAGGCCGCACAGCACGCCCTCCACCGCCGCGCGCGCCATCATGGCCGGCGTGGTGTCCGAGCGCAGGCCGCGCAGCCAGCCGGTCGCGTCCGGCCGGTTGGGCGTCCGCTCGCCGTCGAGATAGGGGACCATCACCGTGTCGCGCGCGCCGGCCGCGCAGCCGAGCGCCAGGTCGTCGAACTCGGCATGGGACACGCCCAGCAGCCGGCGCACCATGTCCGTCACCTTCGCGGCATTGAGCGTTGTGACCATCGGCATGAACCGGCCGGTGGCATCGGCGTAGCCGTTGATCATGCCGGTGGCGTCGCGCACCGGCTGCGTCGTGACCTGGTAGACCGTGCCACTGGTCCCGATCGAGACGACCGTGTCGCCGTCCTCGACCGCCATGCCGAGCGCGGCGGTCTGGTTGTCGCCCGTGCCGGTGCCGACCACCGCGCCCTCCAGCGCGGCGAAGCCGGCGGCCGGGCCCACCGTGCCGGCGCGCCCGGAGGAGTCGACGATCTCCGGCAGCAGGCGCTCCCAATCGAGATCGGCGCCGCACAGCGCGGCATAGCCGGGCAGCCAGATATCGGCGAAGGGATCGAAGTACCCGGTGCCCGACGCCCCGCCCCGCTCGGTCACCGCGGCACCGGACAGGCGGTAGAGCACGTAGTCGGAGGGCAGCATGATCCGCGCGGCGCGGGCCAGCAGGCCCGGATGGCAGCGCTCGGTCCAGGCGAGCTTGGACACGGTGAGCGCCGGGCCGGGCACCGAGCCCGTTCGCGCCGCCCAGTCCGCCGGGGCCATGGCCTCGCACAGGCGCACCGCGTCGGGCGCCGTCTCGGTGTCGTTCCACAGCTTGGCGGGGCGCAGGGGCTCGTCGTCCGCGCCCAGCATCACCAGCCCGTGGCCCTGGCCGCCGCAGGAGATCGCGGCGACGCGCTCGAGGTCGCCGGACAGGTCGCCGAACGCCTCGCCCAGCGCCGACCACCAGGACCGGGGGTCCTGCTCGCTCTTCGGCGGGGTCGTCGGCGGGTGCGGCGCGCGGGCCTCGCCGGCCACGCCGCCGTCCGCCAGCCGCCGCAGGACGACGGTGGAGGACTGGGTCGAGCTGTCGATGCCGGCGACCAGATCGCGGGGCATGCGCCCTACCTCCCCCCGCCGGAACCGGCCCCGTCCAGCCGCTGGAGCGTCCGGGCCGCGTCTCGGCCGACAGCGCCGGAGGGATGCGTGAACAGGACGTTCGACCAGTCGTAGCCCCGCGCGACGCGCGAGACCTCGACCAGCGCGTCGGTCACCGCCGCGGCGGCGAGCGAGCTGCCGGTCGCGAGCACGGAGCCGAGATCCGCCGTCTCCGGCACGTCGAGCAGGATCACGTGGTCGGCGAGGCCGGCGAGCTCGGAGTCCCGCGACGCCGTGATGACGCAGAGCGTGCCCGCGACCTGCCGGGCCCGGCGGCAGAAGTCGTTGAGCTCGGCCGAGCTGCCGCCCTTGGAGATGGCGAGCACCATGTCGTCGCCGCGCAACACGCCGAGGCCGCCATGCAGCCCGTCCGACGGCGACAGGAAGAAGGCCGGCGTGCCACCGACCGAGAGCAGATGGGCCGCGCGCTGGCCGATGGTGCCCGAAGTCCCGCTGCCGGTGACGAGCACCTTGCCGGCGCACCCCGCGAGCCGCCGAGCGGTGGCGACGAAGCCGTCGTCGAGCGCGCCCCGCGCCGCGGCCACGGCCGCCGCGCCCGCGTCGATCACGCGCCCGGCCGTCTGCAGCACGGCGGCCGCCTCGGCCTGCCGCTCGCCCTCGCTCGTCATGCGGCGCTTCCCCCCTCGCCTTCGTTGCACACGACGGTAGGGGGTGGCGGCAGAGTGGTCAAGTGAGCATAAGGTCGCTCATTTGAGCATCAACACGCCTAGGCCGTATCGTATGCCGGACGACGCGCCGGGAACGGGAAGGGTCAGGCGAGCAGGCGGCGGGCGGTGGCGGCGCCGGTGACCAGGCTGTCTACCCAGCCGCCGCGAAGGACGGCGGCGACAGCCTCGGCCTTCTCGACCCCGCCGCCGACGCCGACGACATTGGGAATCCGGCGCAGCAGGTCGGTGGAGATGGCGAGCCCGGTCTCGTCGAGCTCGCCCGGCACCGCGCGGCCCTCGGCGTCGATCAGCGTGGCGCACAGGTCGGCGCGCACGCCCCGGGCGATGGCGGCCTCCCGCCAGGCCGGCGGGAAGGTCGAATGCAGGCAGGACTCCGGCGGATCCCACGACCCGATGCCGACCATCAGGACGTCGATCTCCTGCTGCCGGGCCAGCGTGCGGGCGACCGTCGGCTCGGCGCGAAGCTGGCGCGCCAGGGTCGCGTCCTCGACCCACATGGGGCCGTAGAGCGGATAGGCCTCGCCGCCGCTCAGACCCGCCATGCGATGGACCAGCTCGGCCGAGTTAAGGGAGTAGTCGAGCCCGGCCATGCTGCCCGCCGCCTGAACCACGTCGACCGGCGGCAAACGGGTCAGCGCCTTGGCCGTGGCGGCGAGCGTGCGGCCCCAGGCGACGCCCAGGACCTGGCCCGGAAGCAGTATTTCCTCCAGAAGCCGAGCGGCGACCGTGCCGATCGGGGTGACGAGGGCCGAGGCAGGCAGGTCCCCGCCGGCGAGCACCAGCGCGCTGCGCAGCCCGAACCGCTCGCGCACCGCCTCCGACAGCACGGAGTCGAGGTCGCTCGGCTCGTCGATCTCGAAGCGGACCAGCCCGGTCTCGACCGCCTGGTCGAGCAGGCGCGCCACCTTGAAGCGGGACAGGCCCAGATCCTCGGCGATCCGGCTCTTGGTCCAGCGCTCCAGGTAGTAGCGCCGGGCCACGGTGGCCATCTGGATGCGTTGCAGCGGGTGCCGGGTCATGGCGGTCCTCGACCGGGATGGAGCCCGCCGAAAGTGCGGCCGTCCACCGCCGTGTGCAAGCCGGCCGCGCCGGCGCGTCAGTCGCCGCGCCCGAGAACCGCGCCGGGCGCGGCCCCGGTGCGCCGGCCGTCGGCCAGGACCGTGCGGCCGTTGACGATCACCCGGGCGATCCCCGCGGCCGGCGTCGTCGGAGCCTCGTAGGTCGCGCGATCGGCGATCCGGTCCGGGTCGAAGAGCACCAGGTCCGCCGCCGCCCCGGCGGCGATGCGGCCGCGATCGGCGAGCCCCAGGACCCCGGCCGTGCGGCCCGTCATCTTGGCAACCGCCTCCTCCACGCCGAACAGCCGGCGGTCCCGGACATAGCGGCCGAGCACGCGGGGAAAGGCGCCCCACAGCCGGGGATGGGGCCGGCGGTCGCGCGGCAGCCCGTCGGAGCCGACCAGGCTCGGCGGGAAGGCCAGGATGCGCTCCAGGTCGCCGTCGTCCATCTGGTGATAGATCCCGCCGCCCGGCGACAGCCGGTCCAGCGCCACGGATTCGTCGACACCCCACTCGGCGGCGATGTCGGCCAGGTCGCGGCCCTCGGCCTCCGGGTGCGGGTCGGACCAGCTCACGGTCACGCGGGTGCTGTCGCGCGCGAAGGTCTCGATCAGGACGGTCGAGCTCGCGGTGTAGGGATAGACGTCGAGATCGACCGACAGCCCCTCGGCCCGCGCCGCGGCGATCATCGCCAGCGTCGTGCGCGACAGGCCGAAGGCCGCCGCGCCACAGCACTTGTGATGGCTGATCAGCGTCCGGGCGCCGGTCCGCCGCGCGACGTCGAGCGTTTCCGCGACCGCCGAGACGACGCCCGTGCGCTCGTCGCGCATATGCGTCGTCCAAAGCGCGCCCGCCACCGCCGCGTCGCCGACCAGTGCCGCGACCTCCCCGGTCGTCGCCGCGCGGGCCGGGGGATAGGCGAGCCCGGTGGAGACGCCCGCCGCGCCGGCCGCCAGCGCCTCGGCCAGGTCGGCGCGCATGGCCTCGATCTCCGCCGTTGTGGCCGGCCGGTCGAGGTCGTCCATCGCCCGGGCGCGCAGGGCGAGGTGGCCGGCCAACGGCACCACGTTGACCGCCGGGCCCGCGGCGCGCAGGGCGTCGAGATAATCGGCGAAGCGCGGATAGGCGAAGGCAGCGGCCGTTCCCAGCAGGTCGAGCGGCGGCACCGGCTCGGCGTGGCGGACCCGGGAATCGGGGGCGAGCGCGATGCCGCAATTGCCGGTGACGACCGTCGTCACGCCCTGGGTCAGCTTGGCGTCCATCCCGGCCGGATCGAGAACGGCCGCGTCGTCATGGGTGTGCACGTCGATGAAGCCGGGCGCGACCGTCAGGCCGCCGGCGTCGACGACCTCGGCCGCGTCGAGCCCGGCGCCGACGCCCGCCCCCTCGGCGATGATGCGCCCGCCGGCGACGGCGACATCGCCCGGCCGGGCCGGCGCGCCGGTGCCGTCGATCACCCGGGCGCCCCGGATCAGCAGGTCGACCGCCCTGGCCATCGCCCCGGCCTCAGCCGTAGACGACGTAGTGGACCGCCGCGGCGTCGCCGCCATGCCCGCCGGTCACCACGCCGTCATGGGCGTGGCAGTAGGGCTCGCCAACCACCCGGCCGGCCGGCGCGCCGCCGATGCGTACCTCGGCCCCGCGCAGCACGGCCGAGCCCTCCCAGGCCGGGCCGATCCAGGCAGGGTTGGTGACCTCGATGCGCTCGGGCCGGCGGGCGGCGTCGAGATGCAGCACGTTGGCCGGGCCCATGACCAGGGGGCAGCCGGTCAGGGCGACGCACAGGTCGGCGGCGTCGGCCGGCGCCACCGCGTCGATCGCCGCGGCCACCGCCAGCGCCGCGATGCCGCCCGCCGGATGGATGGAGTTGTGCAGCAGCCCGATGGTCAGGCCGCTGCCGGTATCCGACACCAGCGCGCGGCCCGCGTCGTCGCGCCGGTCGACCAGGGCGGAGTTGCCCAGCGCGATGCGCCCCGTCGCGTCCATCACGACGAGGCCGGCATCGGATTCGGGATCGCTCGCCCGGAAGGCCGCGACCGCCGCCTCGCCCGCCTCGCCCGCCGCGACCCGCTCCAGCGCGGCGGCGTTGACCGGCCGGCCGTCGGCGCCCGGCAGATGGGGCAGCCGGTGCCCGGTGACGAGCCCCACTGCCGGATCGGCCGGCAGGAAGCGCGACAGCGGCTCGGGCCGGTCGGGACCCGACGACATCAGCGCGGCAAGGGGCGCCCGGGCGAGCTCGGGCGGCGGTCCGCCGCCGCCGAAAAGGGTCGCCCCGCCGCCGCGCTGGGTCTCGGCCCGGTGCAGCCGCCCCTCGGCGTCGATCGCGGCGAAGACGGCGAAGCCGCCGATGGCGCCGCGGCCGACCGCCTCCACCGCCCGCAGGGCGGCGAAGGCGGCGCGTCCGGCGCCGGGTCCGGAGACGGCGATTCCGAAGGTCATTGCGCCACCGCATGGCCGGGCGCCACGTCGGCGAGCGGGCCCATCGGCACGGTTTCGAGGTCGAGCGTCGGCAGGGCGCCGCGCTTGCGGGTGGGGTCGGGCATCGGCACCGCCGCCAGCAGCGTGCGCGTGTAGGGATGGCGCGGGTCGCCCAGGACGTCGGCGCGCGGCCCGATCTCGACGATCCGGCCCTTGCGCATGACGGCGACCCGGTGGGCCACCTCCTCGACCACCGCCATGTCGTGGCTGATGAAGAGATAGGCGAGCCCGAGCGTCTGCTGGAGTTCCAGCATCAGCTCCAGCACCTGGGCCTGGACCGACACGTCGAGCGCGGAGGTCGGCTCGTCGGCGACCATCAGGCGCGGCCCGACGCCCAGCGCCCGGGCGATGCACAGCCGCTGGCGCTGGCCGCCCGAGAACTCGTGCGGATAGCGGCGGATATGGTCGCTCTCCAGCCCGACCCGGCGGAACAGCGCCTCGACTCGATCGTCGAGCTCCGAGCCGGCGGCGATGTCGTGGATCACCATGGGCTCGGCGACCAGGCGGCCCGCGCTCATCCGCGGGTTCAGCGCCGCGAACGGGTCCTGGAAGATCATCTGCATCTTGCGCCGCTCCCGACGCAGGGCGCGGGAGGACAGGCCGCGGATGTCGTCGCCGGCGACCTCGATGCGACCGCTGTCGACCTCGATCAGGCGCAGGATGGCGCGGCCGGTGGTCGATTTTCCCGACCCGCTCTCGCCGACCAGGGCCAGGGTCTCGCCGGCCGCGAGATGGAAGCCGACATCGTCCATCGCGTGGGCCGAGGCGCGGCCCTTGCCGAAGAACCAGGCCCGGTCGCGGAAGACCTTCGACAGGCCCTCGGCGCGCACCAGCACCTCGCCGACCGGCGCCGGCTCGGCCACCACCGAGCGCGGGCCGGAGGTTCCGGCGAGGGCGCCCAGCCGGGGCACGGCGTCGAGCAGGCGGCGGGTATAGGGCGTCGTCGGCCGGGCGAACAGATCCTCGACCGGCCCTTCCTCCAGCTTCTCGCCCGCGCGCATGACCACGACCCGGTCGGCCATCTCCGCGACCACGCCCATGTCGTGGGTGATCAGGATCAGCGAGGTGTCGAAATCGGTCTTGAGCGCGCGCATCAGATCGAGGATCTGGGCCTGGACCGTGACGTCGAGCGCCGTTGTCGGTTCGTCGGCGATCAGGATCGCCGGGTCGGCCGCCATCGCCATGGCGATCATCACGCGCTGGCGCATGCCGCCGGACAGCTCGTGCGGGAACTGCCGCATCCGGCGCTCGGGCCGGTCCAGGCCGACCAGGTCGAGCATCTCCATCGCCCGCGCCTCGGCGACGCGCCGGCTCATGCCCTTGTGCTCGACCAGCGGCTCGATGAGCTGCAGGCCGACGCGCAGGACCGGCGTCAGCGAGGTCATCGGCTCCTGGAAGATCATGGTGATCCGATCGCCGCGCAGGCCCCGCTGTTCCGCCTCGCTCATCGCCAGGAGGTCGCGGCACTCGAACATCGCGCGCCCGCTCTCGATCGTCGCAGCCCGCGGCGGCAGCAGGCCGAGGAGCGCGAGACTCGAGACGCTCTTGCCCGACCCGCTCTCGCCGACGATGGCCAGCGTCTCGCCCCGGTGCAGGCGGTAGGACAGGTCCCGCACCGCGACATGGCGCGCCGATCCCTTGCCGAAGGCGATGGTCAGGTTCTCGACGGCGAGGACGGGCTCGGCCATGGCGCTCTTCCTCACCGGGACCGCTGGCGGGGGTCCAGGACCTCGCGGATCCCGTCGCCCAGCAGGTTGAAGCCCAGCACCGTCACCGCGATCGCCAGGCCCGGGAAGATCATCATCCACGGCGCCCGGCTGATCAGGTCCCGGCTCGCCGACAGCATGAAGCCCCATTCGGGCTGCGGCGGCTGCGCGCCCAGGCCGAGGAAGGACAGACCGGCCGCCGCGAGGACGGCGGTCGAGACGCCCAGCGTGCCGACCACGATCAGCGTCGGCACCACGTTGGGCAGCAGGTGCAGCACGATCAGCCGGGCATGCCCGGCGCCGGCGGAGACCGCGGCCTCGAAATAGGGCTTGTTGCGCTCGACCAGCACGACCGAATGCGTGACCCGGGCATAGAACGGGATCGAGGCGATGCCGATGGCGATCATCGCGTTGGTCAGCCCGACGCCGAAGATCGCCAGGCAGGCCAGCGCGATGACGATCTCGGTGAACGAGAACAGCACGTCGACCAGGCGCATCAGCACCCGCTCGGTCCAGCCCGCGGCGTAGCCGGCCAGCAGGCCGAGCGTCAGCCCGGCGGTCAGCGAGATGCCGACCGCGATGACGCCGATCTGCAGCGTCAGCCGGGCGCCGTGGACGATGCGGCTGAACACGTCGCGGCCGAAGTCGTCGGTGCCCATGATATGGGCGAGGCTCGGCGGCTGCAGGCGCGGCCCTGCGGCCATGCGCAGCGGATCGTGGGGCGCGATCCAGGGCGCGAAGGCGGCGCAGAACACCAGCACGCCGACGATGACGAGGCCGATCACGCCGCTCGGGCTGGCCAGGAGCGCGCGCAGGAATCCGCGGCGCGACTTGGGCTCCAGGTCCTCGACCGGAATGTCGGTGGTCTCGGCGGTCATCACGAATACCGGATGCGCGGGTCGAGGAGGGCGTAGGCGACGTCGATGATCACGGAGACCATCACCACCACCGTCGCGAAGAACAGGATGAAGCCCTGGATCAGGGGGTAGTCGCGCGCGAAGACCGCCTCGATCGCCAGCCGGCCGACGCCGTTCCAGGCGAAGACGTTCTCGACCACGATCGCCCCGCCCATCAGGTAGGCGAACTGCAGGCCGAGCATGGAGACGATCGGCACCAGCCCGGAGCGCAGGGCATGGCGGTAGAGCACGACCGCCTTGGGCAGGCCCTTGGCGTGGGCGGTGCGCACGAAGTCCTGGTCGAAGATGTCGATCATCGCCGAGCGGGTGAGGCGCGCCAGCACCGCCGCGTTGGCGAGGCCCAGCGTCATCGCCGGCAGGATCAGGCTCTTCCAGTCGCCGCCGGCGACCGGCAGCCATTGCAGGGTCAGCGAGAACAGGAAGAGCAGCAGCAGCCCGAGCCAGAAATGCGGCATCGAGACGCCCATGATCGCCAGCACCATGGCGCCCACGTCGACCGCCGTGCCGCGCTTGTAGGCGGCCAAGAAACCCAGGCTCATGCCCACGGCGACGGCGATGGCGAGGCTCGCCACCGTCAGGGCGAGCGTCGCCGGGAAGCGGATCAGCAGGACGTCGAGGACCGGCTGGTCGCCGACGATGGAGCGGCCCAGATCGCCCTCGAACAGGCGCTGCATATAGAGCGCGTATTGCGCCCAGATCGGCTGGTCGAGCCCCAGGCGCGAGCGGATCGCGTCGAGCTCCTCCGGCGTCGTCTGGAAGCTCGCGTACATGATCTGCACCGGATCGCCCGGCACGGCGTGGATCAGCAGGGTCACCGCGATGGTCGCGATCCAGATCGTGATCGCGGCGGCGACGAGCCTCTGGATCAGGTAGCGCAGCATGACGGGCGCGCTCCGGCCGCTGGAGGAAAGACTGCGGAAAGGGGCCGGCCGGCCCGGCGGGCGCCCGCGAGGGACGCCGCGCCGGACCGGACGGCCGGTCTCATCGGACGCCCGGGCTCACTCGGAGACCTGCACGTCCTGGAACATCGGGTGGAGGAACGTGCCGACCTTGAAGCCGGAGACCTCCGGCCGGACCGCGAAGACCCACTCCCAGCCCGGGGTGTAGAGGCCGATATGCACGGCGTTGTCCATCAGGTAGGCGATGACGTCGCGCACCGCCGCCAGCCGGGCCTCGGGCTCGATGGTCGTGCGGGTCTTCTCCAGCATCGCGTCGAGCTCGGGCGTCGAGAAGCCGGAATAGGCGCCCGGGGAATGCCACAGGGCGTAGAGGATGTCCGGGTCGTACCAGCCCCAGGTCATCATGTTGAACGTCCCGGGCGACGGGTCGTCGACGGCCTCGTTGTCCTCCTTCACCCGCGCGTTCATGGTGCCGATGTCCATGATCTCGATGCCCGCGTCGATGCCGACCTGGGCGAGCTGGGCCTGGAAGATCTCCGCCAGCTTGTGCCGGTTGCCGCCGGTCCAGACGAAGAAGGTCGTCTCCAGCGGATTGTCCGGCCCGTAGCCGAGTTCGCCCAGCAACTCGATCGCCCGCTCCGGGTCGTATTCGTAGCCGTGCTCGCGGCAGAATTCCTGGTCGTTGCCCATGACGCCGCTGGCCACCGGGCACCACTCGCGCTGGCTCAGCCCGCCGTAGATGATGTCGATCGCCATCTGCGGGTCGGTCGCGTGGGCGACCGCCTGCCGGGCGCGGATGTCGTCGAAGGGCGGGCGGGAGGTGGTGAACTGCCAGAAGACGTTCTGGCCAGTCTTCTCCGCGACCACCAGGTCCAGCTCGCCCTCCTCCTCGATCGACGGGATGTCGTCGAAGGGTGGCTCCGCGATGTGCACCTCGCCGGTGGTCAGCGCCGCCAACCGGGTCTGCGCCTCGGGTACGGTGCGCACGACCAGCCGCTCGATATGCGGCGGGCCGTCGTTTTCGACCGGCTTGCCGAAGTTGCGGTAGTCCGGGTTGCGCTCCAGCACCACCTGGTCGCCTTTGCGCCACTCGACCAGCGAGAACGGCCCCGTGCCGATGCCGGTCTCCGAGCCGAAGGTCGCCGGGTCGTTGGTATCGCAGACCATGGACGAGAAGCTGTCGGCCAGGAACGGCAGGAAGGCGCCGAACCGGCTGTCCATCGCGACCGAGACGGTCAGCGGGTCGACCACGGTGACCTCCGTGATCGGGCCCCAGGCCGTCTTGGTCAGGCTCGGATTCTCGCCGAAGGCCCGGTCGATGGTGAACTTCACGTCCTCGGCGTCGAAGGGCGTGCCGTCGTGGCAGACGATGCCGTCCTCGAGCTGGAAAGTGTAGGTCAGGCCGTCCTCGGAGATTTCCCAGGACTTGGCCAGGTTCGGCACGGCATTGCCGTCCTCGTCGAAGGCCAGCAGCGTGTCGTAGATCTGGTCCCAGACCTGCATCGACAGGGTGCTGGTCGCCCGGTGCGGGTCGAGCGAGTCGATATCGCCGTACCGCGCCCAGACGACCTCCTGGGCGCTCGCCGCGCCCGCGAGTAGAACAAGAGCCGTAGCCAGCGCCGTCCCTGACGACGCGGTTCGCCATTCGATCATCGTGAAGCCTCCTGCAAACGGGCTTTGTCGCCGCTGCATTTTTCCTGCACGGACGAGCATGTTCCTGCCCCGGCGATTACTCAAGAATTTTTCAGAATAGGCGTTTTTATTTTCATAAATGAAAATTTATCCGGCGCCGAGTGCTTGATACGACTCGTTTTTGAAGAACGGCCGCTCCGAGCCCGTAGGTCGGCTGAGCAAAGCGAACCCGACGGGCACGGACCGGGCCCACCGCCGGCGATGTCGGGCTCGCTGACGCTCGACCGACCTACGCGACGGTGCACCGTAGGCCGGCTGAGCGAAGCGAACCCGACGGCACGGACCGGGCCGACCGCCGGCAAAGTCGGGCTCGCTGCGCTCGACCGACCTACGGGCCCGGGTCCAGCGTGTCGCCCCATTCCTGGTGCACCGCCTCGATGGTGCGCAGGCGGTCGATGGCGGAATAGCCGATGCGTCCGGCGAGCGAGGCGCACAGATAGGTCAGCAGGCTCACCGTCGCGGTCATCGAGCCGAACAGCGTCGGCCCCGAGGAGCGCGAGCGCAGGATCAGGCTCGCCGTCGCCCGGTCGCCGGAGAGCACGCCGTCTGTCACCAGGATCACCTTCGCCCCGGCCCGCACCGAGGAGCCGATGATGTTGCGCAAGGCCTGGGTGCGCCGGCCGATGGCGAAGGCGAGCACCGTGTCGTTGGCCGAGATCGAGGCGAATTCCTCCGGAATCGGGAAGCCGCCGATCGGGATCATGCGCACGTCCGGGCGCAGCTTGATCAGCATCGACCGGGCGAAATGGGCCAGCGGGTAGTCGTCGCCGAAGCCCACGACCCACAGCTTGTCGCCCTGGCGCAGCAGGCGCACCGCCTCGGCGATCTCGTCGGAGCGCTGCAGCTCGAAGGTCCGTACCAGATGGCGGACCTCGGCCTCCAGATAGCCGCTGGCGCGCAGACCCGCCGCGCCCTCGATCGCCGCCTCCAGCGGCGGGGCCGGCCCGCCGGGCGCGGTGTTGCCGGCCTCGCGGATCTCGCGCTGGGCGGCCTTGAAGCCGGAATAGCCGACCCGCTGGAACAGCCGCGCCGCCGTCGCCTTGGACACGCCGGCACGGGCGGCCAGCTCGCCGGCCGTGTGGTAGCGCAGCGCGCTCAGGTCCTCGAGCAGCAGGTCGGCCAGCCGCCGCTCGCCGCGCGGCATGGCGTCGTAGGCGGCGAGCAGGCGCTGGCCGAGCGGCAGGCTGCGGTCGGCCATCGCCTCAGCCCTCCCGGCGGCGGACCGGCGCGGTGATCGGGCCGTAGTCCGCCGGCTGCCGGTGAAGGTCGAAGTCGAAGATGTTGCGCCGGATTTCCCCGCAGCGGTCCAGGTCGACCGGCGCGGTGATCACCTCGTCGCCGAGCGTCGCCGCGTGGGCGACGATCTCCCCGGTCGGCGCGGCGATCAGGCTGCCGCCGATCAGGTCGCAGCCCTCCTCCACCCCGGCCTTGGCGACCGCGGCGGCCCAGACGCCGTTCTGGTAGGCGCCCGCCTGGACCGACAGCGCGTTGTGGAAGTCCTGCAGGGGATCGTGTTCCGGCGCGAGCGGGTAGTGGCGCGGCGTGTTGTAGCCGAGAACGACCAGCTCCGCCCCGGCGAGGCCCAGGCAGCGCCAGGCCTCCGGCCAGCGCCGGTCGTTGCAGATCAGCATGCCGACCCGGCCGCCGAACGCCTCGAAGACCGGAAAGCCCAGGTCGCCCTTCTCGAAATACCGCTTTTCCAGGTGCTGGAACGGCCGCCAGGGCTCGTGCTCGTGATGGCCCGGCAGGTGGACCTTGCGGTAGGTGCCCAGGATCCCGCCATCGGGGCCGACCAGGATCGCGGTGTTGAAGCGCCGGCCCTCGGGCGTGCGCTCGGCGTAGCCCAGATGGAAGCCGATGCCGAGATCCGCGGCCGTATCGAACAGGGGCCGGGTCTCGGCCGACGGCATCGCCGTCTCGAACCAGGCATCGAGCGCGGCATCGTCCTCGATCCACCAGCGCGGGAAGAAGGACGTCAGCGCCAGTTCCGGGTAGGCGACCAGGGCCGCGCCCCGCTCCTTCGCCTCCCTCATCAGCGCGACCATCCGCGCGACGGCGGAGGATCGCGGCTCGTCCCGGGCGATCGGGCCGAGCTGGGCGGCGGCGAGGACGAAGCGACGGCTCATGCGCGGATCTCCGGTTCGAGGGTCGCCGCCGGCACGGGGATGCCTCACGACGCGCCGGCGCGGACGCGCTGCGCCGGGAGGCCGACCAGCCGTTCGTAGAGCGCCGGATCGGTGTCCCCCTCGGTGGAGAAGACCAGCACGCGGGCCTCGGCGTCCAGGCCCAGGCGCGCCCGGGCATTGTCGTCGGCCATCGCGGCCTCGAGCGCGGCGAGCCCGGCGACCGCCGATTCCCCGGCGACGACGGGCGGATCGCCGTCGGCCGGGCGCGCCAGCCGGCGCATCAGCCCCGCGACCGTGTCGTCGGGCAAAGCGATCGCCGCGTCGGCGTGGTCGGCCAGGATCTCCCAGGCGAGCAGCGAGACCTCGCCGCAGGCGAGCCCGGCCATGACGGTGTCGAGATCGCCCTCGGCCGCCACCGGCCGGCTGGCGCGGAAGCTTTCCACCCAGCAGGCGGCACGCGCCGGGTCGGCAAGCACGACGACCGGCCGTGCCGCGCCGAAGCGACGCTTGGCGAGACCGGCGACCGCCGCCGCCATGCCGCCGACGCCGGTCTGCAGGAACAGATGCGTCGGCGGCCGGTCCAGCGCCTCGAAGGCCTCCGCCGCCATGACCTCGTATCCCTGCATGACGTCCTTCGGGATCTCGGTATAGCCGGGATAGGAGGTGTCGGAGACGACGGTCCAGCCCTCCCGCGCCGCCGTCGCCTCGGCCTCGCGCACGCTGTCGTCGTAGGTCCCGGCGACGCGCCGGATCTCCGCGCCGAAGCGGGCGATGGCCCGCTCGCGCGCCTCGGAAACGGTGGCGTGCAGGAAGATGACGGCCCGGCAGCCGAAGCGCTCGGCCCCCCAGGCGACCGAGCGGCCGTGATTGCCGTCGGTCGCGCAGCACACGGTCAGGCCGGCGGCGAGGTCGCGCGCCGCCCCGCCGGCGATCGCCGCCATGTCGAGGTCGCGCCCCGCCGCCGCCGCCCGGCCCGCCAGCAGGCGGGCGACGGCATAGGCGCCGCCCAGCGCCTTGAAGCTCGACAGGCCGAAGCGCGCCGACTCGTCCTTGACCCGGATCTCCGCGACGCCCATCGCGGCGGCGAGACCGGGCAGGGAGACCAGCGGCGAGACCGCGTAGCCCGGCCAGGCGCCGATCGCCGCCCGCGCGGCGGCCAGGCCGGCATCGTTCAGGATCGCGTCCTGCGCGGGCGTCCAGGGCGCGTCGCGTCGCGCGCGCGGGTTCACGACCAGATCGATACGCGTCGGGGCCGCGTCATCGGCCGTCATCGCCCACCTCCCTGGCCCGTATCGCCCCGGCCCGTCGCGCCAGCCTACCACGCCGCCGACCGCGCCGGGGGCTGTGCGCCGGGCCGATCGATCCTATGGTCTGGGTCCGGCAAGAAGAACCATACCCGGGTCACCAGGAAGGTCGAAACGATGAGCGACAGGAAACGGATTCTCTTCACCGGCGGATCGGGCAAGGCGGGACGCCACGTGGTGCCCTATCTCGCCGAGCAGGGCCACCAGGTCCTCAACGTCGACCTGACGCCGCTCGGCCATCCGGGCGTCGACGACATCCGGGCCGACATCACCGATTCGGGCCAGATGTTCGACGTCATGACGAGCTATGCCAATCTTGGCGAGCTGGAGCCGGGCGGCGGGCCGAAGCCCTGGGACGCGGTCGTCCATTTCGCCGCCGTGCCGCGCATCCTGCTCCAGCCCGACAACGAGACCTACCGGATCAACACGGTGGGCACCTACAACGTCATCGAGGCGGCGGTGAAGCTGGGCATCGGCAAGATCGTCATCGCCTCGTCGGAGACGACCTACGGCATCTGCTTTTCGGACGGCGAGACCGACCCGAAGTCGCTGCCGCTGGAGGAGGACTACGACGTCGACCCGATGGACAGCTACGGCTGCTCCAAGGTCGTCAACGAGGTCACCGCGCGCATGTTCCAGCGCCGGTCGGGCTTCGACATCTATGCGCTGCGCATCGGCAACGTCATCGAGCCGCACGAATACGCCGAGCTCTTCCCCGGCTTCTTCGAGAACCCGGCGCAGCGCCGGCGCAACGCCTTCTGCTACATCGACGCCCGCGACCTGGGCCAGATCGTCGACCGGTGCGTGAAGACCGACGGCCTGGGCTACCAGGTCTTCAACGCCGGCAACGACACCAACTCGGTCAATATCCCGACGAAGGAGATCCTCAGCCGGTTCTTCCCGAACGTGCCGGTGACCCGGGAGCTGGGCGAGAACGAGGCCCTGTTCTCCAATCGCAAGATCCGCGAGGTCCTGGGATTCCGCGAGGAGCACGACTGGCGCCGCTACGTGAAGGCGTGAGGCGCGGGGCGACGGTGCCGTCGGGCTCGCTGACGCTCGACCGACCTACGGGCCGGTGCAACGTAGGTCGGCTGAGCGAAGCGAACCCGACACCTATCGACCCGCTCCAACGCCGGTGCCGTCGGGCTCGCTCACGCTCGACCGACCTACGGGACGGTGCAACGTAGGTCGGCTGAGCGAAGCGAACCCGACACCTATCGACCCGCTCCAACGCCGGTGCCGTCGGGCTCGCTGACGCTCGACCGACCTACGGGAATAGAGAAACGTAGGTCGGCTAGAGGCGAAGCCGAAAGCCGACATCGACCCGACCGCACCGACCCCCCTCACAGATACAGGTTCACCGTGGCGAGCATCCTCAGCAGGTGGTCATGCATCGCCTTCTCCGCCGTCGCGCCGTCGCGGGCCTCGAGCGCGTCGACGATGACGGAGAGGTCCTTGACCGTCTGGGCGCGCACTGGCTCCGGCGCCGGCAGGGCGGTGTTGCGGCCGTCGTAGCGCACCGCGCGGCGGTCCTTGACGATCTCCTCGAAGACCTGGTCCATGAAGCGGTTGTGGCCGCCCGCCCAGATGCGGGCATGCAGGGCGTAGATCGCTTCCTTGAACTCGTACCAGGTCGGCGCGGCGGCGATCGCCTCCAGCGCGCCGCGGAGGGCCGCCAGCTCGGCGTCGGTGGCGCGCGCGGCGACCAGGCGCATCAGCGCCGGCTCGAACAGCAGCCGGCCCTCGATGATCTCCAGCAGGTCGGGCACGTCGGCATGACCCGGAATCGGCGTGGCGTCGAGCCGGGCCAGCGCGTCGGACACGTCGTCGGCCAGGAAAGTGCCGCTGCCGACCCGCCGGGTGACCAGCCCCTGCTCCTCCATCATCGACAGCGCGCCGCGCACGGTCGACCGGCTGACCTGCAGGCGCGCGGCCAGGTCCCGCTCGTTGGGCAGGCGGCCGCCGGGCCGCAGGCTGCCTTCGGCGATCGAGCGCATGAGCGCGCGGTAGACCGAGGACACGGTCGCCCGCTCGTTGCCCGCCAGCGCCGTGCGCGGGTCCGGCAGCGTCATCGAGGGGATGTCGTCCTTCATGCGTCCGTCCGTCCCGGTCCGCCCGTGCCGGGCCCGCTTCAGGGCGATTTCCGAACTGATGGAATCATCGGTTCGGAAGGAATTGCCCTATCTTCAAAAACCTAGAGCATCCTGCGCCCGTTCGGGCGCAGGATGCTCTAGCCGCTCGCGCCAGCGACATCAACGGGCATTCCCGTCGCCACCGACCGGGCCAGGGCGTCGAGCACACGCACCGCGTTCGCCGCCTCGCGCGGGTCCTGGACGAAGGGCCGGCCGTCGAGCACAGCGGTCGCGAAATGCGACAGCTCGTCGGCCAGGTCGCCGACGATGCGGCCGTTGATCTCCGGCCAGAGATGGGTGTCGCCACCGGTCGTGCCCGCCTCGTCGACCGCGTAGAAGCCCTGGTCGGTGCAGTCCATGTAGGCCGCGGCGCGGGTGCCGACCACCTCCAGCGCGGCGCGGTAGCCGTTCATCAGCCCGTCCGGCCACGCCCAGCTCCAGTCGAACGAGCCGATGGCACCGTTGGCGAAATCCGCCACGGCATAGATCGCGTCCTCGTTGCCGGTGCCCAGCACCCGGCGCTCGCGGGCATAGACCCGCACGATCGGGCAGCGCGCCACCCACTGCATCGCGTCGACGTCGTGGACGCCCATGTAGAACAGGATCGAGGTCCGCTCGCCCAGCCGCGCGGCGGTGGAGCGGATGCCGTTGCGCTTGGCGCGCAGATGGATCGGCGTGCCCAGGTGCTCCGGCGCGCTCGCCCGGTGGACCTCGACATAGCGCGGGTCGAAGCGCAGCACGTGCCCGATCATGAGCCGCGTGCCCGCCGCCTCGAAGGCATCGACGATCCGCCCGGCGACCTCGGCCGTGTGGGCCAGCGGCTTTTCCAGCAGCGTCGCCTTGCCGGCCCGGGCGGCGGCCGTCGCCGCGGCCTCGTGGGCGCGGTCGGGCAGGCAGATCGACACCGCGTCGATATCGGACCGCGCCAGCAGGCTCTCGAAATCCGCGTGGACTGCGACCCCCGGCAGCGCCTCGGCGGCATGGGCCGCGGCCTCGGGCGAGGGATCGGCGACGGCGACGAGCCGGGTCTGCGGCAGGTCGCGCCACAGGGCGGCATGGCGCCGCCCGAACCAGCCGAGCCCGATCACCCCCATCGCCAGCCGCGTCATCGCCCCGTCCCCTTGTCTTCGCCGCGCGTCGCGCCTCCGCCGCCGGGCCGCATCGGCCAGCCGGCGAAATCGGCCAGGAAATCGGCCAGCGCCCGCGTGCAGATCTCGAAGATCCGCCCTCCCTTCTCCGCGCTCGCCAGGCCCGGATCGCCGAAGGTGCCGGTCGGCGACAGGTCGCCGAAGTCGATCCAGGCCCTGGCCCGCGGCGCGCCGAACAGGTCCGTCGTCAGGTACGCGGTGCCGGTGTCCGGATAGTGGGTCACGCCCCGCTCCCCCCGGACGGTGTCCGCTGCGAGGTGGAGCATCAGCGAGGTCTCGAACTCCCCCGCATGGCCCATGCCGCCGGGCGCGGACTCCCGGAACTCGCCCGCCCGGTCGGCGACCAGCGCGAAATAGGTGACCGAGGCGACGCGCGCCCGGCCGTGCCATTCGTGGCCCAGGTCGGCGCCGATGACGTCGAGGATCGAGACGTTGCCGCCATGGCCGTTGACCAGGGCCAGCCGCCGGAAGCCGTGGGCCAGGACCGAGCGCGCGATGTCCTTGACCAGGGCCATGTAGGTCTCCGAGCGCAGGGTGACCGTGCCCGGGAAGCCCATGTGGTGGGAGGAGAAGCCGTACCAGGGCGGCGGCAGCAGGACGACCGGCACCCGGCCGGCCAGCCGGGCGGCCGCGCCCCGGGCCACCGCGGCGGCGAGCACCGTGTCGGTGCCCAGCGGCATGTGCCGGCCGTGCTGCTCGACCGAGCCGCAGGGCAGTACGACCACCGTGCGGTCGCGGTCGAGCGCGTCGATGTCCGGGCTCGTCAGATCCTGCCAGGCGAGCGGTTGAGCGGCGGGCCCGGCGCTCACGGCAGGGGCCTCGTGAAGCTGACGGTCTTGAGCTCGCTCATCGCGACCAGCGTGTGCCGGCCGCCGATCCGGCCGACGCCGCTGTCCTTGCCGGCGTAACCGCCGAAGGGGATCTGGAGTTCCCAGTAGTTCGAGGTGTCGTTGATGTTGACCAGGCCGGTCGGCATCGCCTCGGCCCAGAACCACGCCCGCTCGATGTCCCGGGTGAAGACGCTGGAGGCGAGGCCGTAGCGGTTGTCCCGCGCGATCGCCAGCGCCTCGGCCTCGTCGCGCACCTTCAGGATCGGGGCGACCGGGCCGAACGTCTCCTCCCGGTTGATCAGGCTCTCCGGCGCCACGTCGGTCAGCACCGTCGGCTGGTAGAACAGCCCGCCCGGCAGGTCCTGGGGCACGAAGCCGCCATGGGCGCGGACCGCGCCCCGGTCCATCGCGTCGCGCACATGGGCGGAGACCTTGTCGTGGACCGCCCGGTTGTTGAGCGGGCCCATCGTCGTCTCCGGATCCATGGAATGGCCCAGGCGGTGCGCCTTGGCCGCGGCGATCATCGCGTCGACGAAGGCGTCATGGATGCCGGCCTGGACGATGATCCGCTCCGACGACGAGCAGACCTGCCCGGCATTGACGAAGCAGCCCGAGGCCGTCGCCTCGACCGCGCGCTCGAGATCGGCGTCGTCGAACACCACGACCGGCCCGTTGCCGCCCATTTCCAGGAGCTGGGGCTTGCCCGCCGCGCGCTCGGCGATGCGCTTGCCGGTCGCGGCGCTGCCGGTGAAGCCGACCCCGTCGGTCAGCGGGCTCGACACGATCTCGTCGCCGACCGTCGCCCCCTCGCCGGTGACCAGGTTGAGCACGCCACCCGGCAGGCCCGCCGCCTCGCACACGCGCGTCAGCGCGACCGCGCACAGCGCGGTCGTCGGCGCCGGGCACCAGACGAGCGCGTTGCCGGCGGCCAGCCCGGGAGCGAGATACTCGACCGGGATGTTGACCGGGAAGTTCCAGGGCGTGACGACGGCATAGACGCCGCGCGGGCGGTAGAAGGACATGACGACCTTGCCCGGATCCTCGGTCGGGACGGTCGCGCCTTCCAGGTGCTTGGCGGTCTCCGCGGCCAGCTCGAAGCCGTCGGCCGCCTTGCCGATCTCGAATCGCGCCTCGGCGAGCGGCTTGCCCTGCTCGCGGGCGAGCAGCTCGGCCAGCGCCTCGGCCTCAGCGCGCACGGCAGCCGCGATCGCCCGGCAGGCCGCCGCGCGCTGCCACAGCGGGGTCCGGCTCCAGCCCTCGAAGGCCGCGCGGGCCGCCTCCAGCGCGCGCCGGGCGTCGACCCGGTCGGACCAGGCGAAGGTGCCGATCGCCTCGCCCGAGGCCGGCTCGCGCGCCGTGGCGCGGCCGCCACCTTCGGCCGGGCACCAGGCGCCGGCGATGGAGTTGCCGGCATCGCCATACCAATACCCCATATCGCCCCCCGATTACGGACCTTTTTGGTTGTTGATTTATGCCAAACTGGTATACCTTTTCCGCCATCATCGATCGGATGTCAATCGGACCCGACGCTTCGCGTTGCTGCAGCGCGGTAAAACGGGTCACAATATTGCGGGAGGCTTCGAATGCGCGGTTACAGGCACGCACTCCTCGTCAGCGCCGCCTCGATTGGTCTGGCTGCCGCGCCGCAATTGGCCGGTGCCCAGGACGTCACCCTGGAATTCGTCGTCTGGAACTATTCCCTCGACACGATCCAGGACAACGTCGCGAAGTTCGAGGAGCAGAACCCCGGCATCACGGTCAACGTTACCGACTACACTTGGCCGGACTACCACGACAGCCTGCTGCTGCGCTTTCGCGGCGGCACGCAGACCGACGTCATCTATGCCGGGCAGGACTGGCTGCCGGCCTGGGCGTCGGCCGGGTTCCTGGCGCCGCTCGACGACATCGCGCCGGACCGGATCGACACGCTGGCCGAGGACCTGGCCGGGTTCACGATCTCGGACATGACCTATGACGGGCAGATCTACGGCCTGCCCTACTACGCCGACACGATCTCGTTCATCTACAACGCCGCGATCCTGGAGGAGCACGGCATCGCCGTGCCGGCGACCTGGGCGGAGGTGACCGAGGCGTCCATGGCCCTGAAGGAAGCGGGCATGGAGTACCCGATCGTCTACGAGTACAACCAGGAGCTCCCGAACTTCTTCGACGCCTTCGTCGCCCAAGTCTACGGCCGGGGCGGCGACCTGTTCGACGAGGAGAACCGAGCCGTCTTCGATGATCCCGAAAACGCCGCCTACGAGCAGATCGAATGGCTGCAAGGCGCGGTCGAGCAGGATCTGGTCGCCTTCGAGAATCACGAGAGCCGGATCATCCCCGCGATGAACACCGGCAACCACGCCTTCACCATCGTCTACAACTACGTCCTCGCCGCGCTGAACAACGTCGCCGAGCAGCCGCGCGCGGGCGAATTCGCGCTGGCGCCGATGCCGGGCGAGGCGAATTCGACGCTGGGCTTCACCAAGTTCTACTCGATCACCGCCCAGGCGGCCGAGGACCCGGCCCAGCGCGAGGCGGCGTGGAAGTTCGTCGAGTTCATGGCCGGCCCGCCCTACGACGTCGCCGAGCGCTGGGCGGTCGAGAAGGGCCTGGGATTCGGCCAGCTCCCCCTGCTCGAGGATTCGGACGTCATCGGGGCCTGGGACGGCTGGGTCGACATGGACACCCTGCAGCAGCAGGTCGAGAGCGCGCGCGCCGGGACCTGGACCGAGTGGACCTCGGTCTGGTCGGCCTATTTCCGGCCGCTTCTCGCCCAGGCCATGGTCGGCGACGCCACCGTCGCGGAGGTGACCGAGTCCGGCGCCCAGCGCTGGAACGAGCTGCGCGAGCAGATGGCCGGCAACTGACGGAACCGCTCCGGACCGGCGGGCGCCCCGGCCTCCGTGCGGGGTCCCGCCGGCCCGACTTCCGGGCTCCGCTCGACCGCCCGTCCCGCGCCCGCCCCCGCCCTGCGCGCGCCCCTGCCGTGTGGCGCCGCCCGGTCTCAGGTCATCCCGCCCGATGTGGTCCCAGCGGTCCTTTCCTGCCTTGTGGGTCGGCCCCGTGCTGCTGCCCGTGATGGTCTTCACGCTCTACCCGGTGGGCCAGGCCCTCTGGACGAGCTTTCATCGCGTCCAGCTCCTGTTCCCGGGCACGCCGTGGTCGGGCGTCGACAACTACGCCCGCGTGCTGGGCAGCGACTATTTTCTGACCGCGCTCGGCAATTCGGTGAAGCTGGTGCTGATCGCGGCGCCGGCCGTGGTGATCCTGGGCACGGCGATCGCGCTGCTGCTCACCCGCGCCTTCGCCGGGCGGGCGATCGTGCGCTCGGTCGTGCTGCTGCCCTGGGTGCTGCCCGGGGCGATCAGCGCCGTGCTGTGGCTATGGATCTTCAATCCGAGCTGGGGGCTGCTCAACGGCGCGCTGCGCGGGCTCGGCCTGATCGACCGCTCGATCCCCTGGATGACGGATCCGGACCTTGCCTTCGCGGTCGTCACGGTCGCCCATGTCTGGACGCAGATCCCGTTCTCGGTGGTGCTGGTCATGGCCGCGCTGGCGACGATCAACCAGGAAGTCATCGACGCCGCGCGGGTCGACGGGGCGAGCGCCGTCCAGCGCTTCTCCTACATCGTCTTCCCGCACATCAAGGCGATGATCGTCGTCCTGCTCGTCTACAACGCGCTGACCGCGATGACGAGCTACGACCTCGTCTACGCCATGACCGGCGGCGGGCCGGGCACGGCGACGACGCTGCTGTCCTTCCAGATCTGGCGGGAGAGCTTCTCGATGTACGACTTCGGCGCCGGCTCGGCGGTCGCCTTCATCGTCGTCGCCCTGTCGGCGGTGATGATCCTGGCGATCCTGAAGGCCCTGCCCTCGGACCTGTTCGAGTCGGAGGAGGACTGAGCCCGTGCGCCGCACCCCGCTCGACCGGAGCCTGACCTATATCGCCGCCGCGGCGGTGCTCGTCTTCTCCGCCGGGCCGATCCTGCTCGCCGGCATCGGCTCGGTCATCCCGGACCGGGCGCTGTTCAACAGCGATGTCGGCCTGCTGGAGTTCGGCCTCGTCTTCGACAACTACCGCTACATCTTCACCGGCGAGCTGCCGGACGCCTACCTGACGGAGGGCGCCAACCGGGCGATGATCTCCGACGCCGCGCGCCAGGTGCCGGGCAGCCTGCTCAATAGCGCGATCATCTCGCTCTCGGTGATGGCGCTGAACCTGCTGGCGGGCGCGCCGGCGGCGTTCGCCTACGCCCATGTCCTGTTCCCGGGCAAGAAGGTCAGCTTCCTGTTCCTGATCCTGAGCCCGCTCGTTCCCGCGATCGCCCTGATCGTGCCGTTCTACATCATCATCGAGACGCTGGGCCTGCTCGGCACCCGGATCTCCGTCATCCTGGTCCACACCGCCCAGGCCCTGCCCTTCACGGTGCTGATCCTGTCGGTCTTCTTCCGCAAGATCCCACGGGAACTCTTCGAGGCGGCGATCATCGACGGCGCCGGGCGCTGGACCTGTTTCCGGCGCATCGGCGTGCCGCTCGCCCTGCCCTCGATCGGCGCGACCGGGCTCTTCGCCTTCATGCTGTCCTATGCCGAGTTCCTGTTCTCCATGGTGCTCTCGGGCGACGCGCGCAGCCGGCCGCTCTCGGTCGTCATGGCGGCGCTGGCGCGCAACACCGACGTCTCCTGGAGCCTGCTCAACACCGCGATCTTCATCGCGATCCTGCCGACCCTCGCCATCGTGGTCGTCGTCTGGCGCTACGTGGTCGAGGGGCTGCTATCGGGATCGCTCAAGGGCTGAGCCCCCGTCCGAACGGGGACCGCGAACACGCATCGAGGAGGCGCCGCCGCCATGACCCGGCCCGTCAAGACCCTGCCCGCCGGCGCGGGCCAGCACGCCACCGCCGGCCCCTATTCGCCGGTGCTCGAGATCCGCGCCGACCGGCTCGTCGTGATCTCCGGCCAGGCGCCGGTGGACGCGGCGGGCACCGTGATCGGCGACACCATCGAGGCCCAGACCGAGGTCACGCTGGACAACTGCTTGGCCCAGCTCCGCACCGCCGGCTGCGACTTCGCCGACGTCTTCAAGGTCAATGTCTACCTGCGCGACCTCGCCGACTGGGAGCGCTTCAACGCGGTCTACCTCGCGACCCTGCCGGAGCCGCTGCCGGTGCGCACGGCCGTCCAGTGCGGCCTGCTCTCCGACTTCCTGGTCGAGATCGAGATGTGGGCGGGCAAGCGGGACTGACCCCGCCGCCCTCCCACACCGTCACGGCTTGTAGGCGATCGCCTCGACCTCGACCTTGGCGTCGATCATGAGCTCGGCCCGGACAGCGGAACGGGCGGGCGGGTCGCCCTCGAACCAGCGCGCGTAGGTCCGGTTGAAGGCGGCGAAGTCCCGCGGGTCGTCGAGCCAGGCCGTGCACTTGATCACGTCGGCCATGGTGCAGCCGGCCTGCTTCAGGATCGCCTCGATGTTGCGCATGACCTGGTCGGTCTGGTCCTCGATATCGCCGCCGACCAGCTTGCCGTCCGGGCCGAACGGAACCTGGCCGGAGACATAGACGAAGTCGCCGGCGCGCACCGCCTTGGACAGCGGCACGGGCGCGCCGCCCGGTCCGGGGGCCGATCCGCCGATCGCTTGCCTGGTCATGTCGATGGTCTCCCTTCTCTCGGTCGCGGCGTCGTTGCTCGCGGGGCGAAGCCGGCCCGGCCGTCAGAAATACGTCCGGACCGCGTCGACGACCCGGTAGGCGTCGTCGACAACGCACAGGACGTCCCATTTGTCGAACGTCGTGCAGGGGTGCGAAATGCCCAGGCACACCATGTCGCCGTAGCGCAGCGGATGATCGGCCGGCGCGCGAAGATACGCGTGCTGATCATTGAGCGCGGCGATCCGGTAGTCCGCGTCCAGCGGGACCGGCGCGTCGTGGTGGCCGGCCCGGAACCACTTGATCGCGAACGGCATCTCGATGTCGTAGGAGATGTCGCGCTTGCCCGCGGTCAGCAGCGCCAAGCCAGGCTCCGGCGTCGACTGGACGGCGGCCCAGATCTCGATCGCCGGCTCAAGGCGACCCGGCGTCTCGACCGCCTCGGGCGTGCGCCGGCGCACCGCCTCGAACATCGCCTCGAAATGGTGGGAGTCGTGGGTCAGGTAGCAGCCGCTGCGCACCACCAGCTCGACCGGGCGCGACAGGGCGGCGCGGGCGAAGCGGCGGGCGACCAGGTCGAAGAAGCCCGACCCGCCGGCCGACAGCAGGATGCGCTCCCCGGTGAACAGCCCGGCCGCGTCGCAGGTCTCCGCCGCCGTCACCAGGAAGTCCAGGAAGGCGTCGACGGCCGCGTCCGTCTCCGCCTGGTCGGCGCCGTGGATGTTGCCCTCGTAGCCCTCGATCCCCGCCAGGCGCAGGCCGGGCGCGGCCTCGGCGACGGCGCGGGCGACCTCGGCGATGCCGTCGAGGCTTCGCTGGCCGGTGCGCCCGCCGGCATAGCCGCCCTCGACCAGCACGTCGAGCGGCCGGGTCCCGGCCGGGGCGCGGCCGGCGCCCTCGGCCAACGCGCGCACGCCCTCGACCGAATCGGCCAGCACCAGCACCTCCGGCCCCGTCGGATCGGCCAGCGCGGCGAACAGGGCGTCGATCGCCGCGCGCCCGACCACCTGGTTGGCGATCAGGATCCGCGGCACGCCGAAGCGGCGGCAGACCTCGAACTGCTGGACCGTCGCCACAGTGATCGCCCAGGCACCGTCGGCGAGCTGCAGGTCGAAGAGCTGGGGCGCCATCGTGGTCTTGCCATGGGGCGCCAGCACCGCGCCGAACCGGCCGAGGAAGGCGCGCATCCAGGCGCTGTTGTTGTCGAGCGCGCTCTTGCGCAGGACGGCGGCCGGCAGCGGCAGGTCGCCGGCGAGCAGCGACCAGCCCTGGCGGCCGACCTCGCCCAGCGCCATCCCCCCCAGGCCGGGCGGCAGGCCCTTGGTGCCTCCATCGACGCGGGAGGCGCGCACCGCTTCGAGATCCATCCTGCCGTTCTCCTCGGTCGTCATGTCTCCGCGCCCTCGCGCCAATCCACGAACTCCTGCCGCGCGACCTCGCCGCGCCGCGCGCGCTCGGCAACGGCGCGGATCCGCTCGGCCACCGTGGCGGCCTGCGCGTCGTCCAGATTGCACGGGTCGAGCTCGAAATAGCCGCGATCGATGCCGTCGTCGCGCACCACGACCACAGGCCGCCCGGCCGCCAGCTCCCGCGCGAAATCCCAGGCCGCGCAGCCGGCCGCCGGACCGGGCGTGACCCGCAGCCGGGTGATCGGGTTGCCGGTCGGGTCGGGGATCCGCGCGAGCCCGAGGCCGGTGTCGGCGAGCGCCGCCTCCCACGCCGCGACGCGCGCCGCCTCCGCCGCCCGGGCGGCATCATGGCCGCGCGCGGCCCAGGCGTCGAGCGCGGCGATCGTGCCCGCGATCGCCTCCTTGCCCGGCTTCATCATCCGGCCGAGTCCGCGGCTCTGCGCCGCGCAGGCGGCCACCAGCCCGGCCCGCCCGGCGATGATCCCGGCGGTCGGCCCGGCCAGGAACTTCTGGGCGCTGTAGACGACCAGATCCCCGCCCCGCGCCAGGAAGCCGCGCAGGTCGTATTCCGAGGCGGCGTCGACGATCACCGGCACACCGTGCGCGTGGCAGGCGCGTGCGAAGGCGTCGAGCGGGATCTGGCCGCGCTGGACGCAGTGATGGGAGACGACGTAGAGCCCGGCGCAGACCGTCTCGTCGAGCCCGGCGCGGAGCTGGGCCACCGACGCCTCGGTCACCTGGCCGATCGGCCGGACGGTGGCGCCGGCCGCCCGGACTGCCTGGTCGACCGGCGCGCCGTAGTTGACCAGATGCCCGGTCTGCATGACCACGGTCGCCGGCCGGCCGCCGGGATCGGGCAGCCGCTCGATCGCGCCGGGGTCGGTGCCGGCGATGGTGGCCGCCACGCTCACCGTGACGCCGGCGGCCGCGCAGCCGGTCACGAAGCCTGCCTCCGCCCCCGTGGCCGCGGCGATCGCCGCCGAGGCCCGGGCCTGCAGCTCCTCGATCAGGACGAAACGGGGCAGGATCTCCGCCACCACCGCCACCGTTCCCGCCGGCACGGCCGAGGCGCCGAGCGCGGTCATCGTCCCGGCGGCGTTGATCACCGGGGCGAGGTCGCGAAGGGCCTCGGGAACACGGCCGTGAGCGGCGGCGTCGGTCATCGGTGGGGACGGTCTCCGTCGGTCGAGCGGCGGCTAGAGCGCCGTGCCCTGGAGGAACTCCTGCAATCGCTGCGTCTTCGGGTTCGCCAGCAGCTCGGCGGGCGGGCCCTGCTCGGCGACGCGGCCCTCGTTCATGAAGACGATCCGGTCGGCGACGTCGCGCGCGAAGCGCATCTCGTGGGTCACGATCAGCATGGTCATGCCCTCGTCGGCGAGATCCTTGATCGTCGCCAGCACCTCGGCGACCAGTTCCGGGTCGAGCGCGGAGGTCACCTCGTCGAACAGCATCAGCTTCGGGTTCATGGCGATGGCGCGCGCGATCGCGACGCGCTGCTGCTGGCCGCCGGAAAGCTGGCTGGGGTAGCTGTCGCAGCGGTCGGCGAGCCCGACCCGGGCCAGCCACTTCTCCGCCTCGGCGCGCGCCTCGGCCTTGTGCATGCCGCGCACCTTGGTCAGCCCCAGCATGACGTTCCGGGCCGCGGTCAGGTGCGGGAACAGGTTGAAGTGCTGGAAGGCCATGCCGGTCATGGCCCGCTGGCGCGCGATCACCCGCTCGGGCTCGCGCACCCGGCGGTCGCCGCGCATGCGGTAGCCGATCGCCTCGCCGTCGATGCGCACCTCGCCGGCGTCGAACTCCTCCAGCAGGTTGATGCAGCGAAGGAAGGTCGTCTTGCCCGACCCGGAGGAGCCGATGATGGCGACGACCTCCCGCGCCTCGACATCCAGGTCGACGCCGTCGAGCACCGTGACGTCGCCGAAGCGCTTGTGCAGGTCGCGGACTTCCAGAAGGGCGGACACGGGTGGCGCCTCCTAGCCGACGCGCATCCGGCGGTCGACGGCCTTGCCGATCCGCTCGATGCCGAAGTCGATAAAGAAATAGATGATCCCGGCCACCAGATAGAACTCCAGGTTCATGAAGTTGCGGCTGATGATCTCCTGCGTGGTCAGCAGGAGCTCCGAGACGCCGATGACGGAGAGCAGCGTCGACGCCTTGACGATCTCGGTCGCCGCCGTGATCCAGGTCGGCAGGATCTGGCGGATCGCCTGGGGCAGCAGGACGTGGACGAAGGTCTGGCCGAAGGTCAGGCCGATCGACTTCGCCGCGTCGGTCTGGCCGCGCGGGATCGCCTGGAGCGCGCCGCGCACGATCTCGCCGACATGGGAGCCGCAGAACAGGGTCAGCGCGAAGATGCCGGCCTGCACGGCCGTCAGGTCGATGCCGACCACTGCGAGGATGTAGAACGCCGCCAGAATCAGCACGAGAACCGGCGTGCCGCGCACGAAGTCGGCGTAGATCCGGGCCGGCAGGCGCATCAGCCACGACCCGTAGGTCAGCACGATGCCGACCGCCGTGCCGAGCAGCGTGCCCAGCATGATGGCCGAGAGCGAGATCAGCACCGTCAGCCACAGCCCCTGCAGCAGGTCGAGGCGGACGGACCAGACTTCCTGGAGAATCTCCATCCCCGCCTCACATCAGCGCGTAGCGCCGCTCGATCCGGCGCAGCACCATCGCGATCAGGTAGCAGGTCGCGACATAGAGCAGGCTGGCGACGAGCCAGGTCTCGATCACGCGGAAGGTCTCCACGTTGATCTTGCGGGCGTGGAAGGTCAGCTCGGGCACCGCGATCGCGGCGGCGAGCGAGGTGTCCTTGAACAGCGAGATGAAGTTGTTGCCCATCGACGGCAGGGCGTTGCGCAGCATGATCGGGAAGACGACGTAGCGCTTGACCTGCAGCGGCCTCAGCCCGATCGCGTAGCCGGCCTCGGTCACCGTCTTCGGCACGGCCAGCAGGCCGGCGCGGAAGACCTCCGTGAGATAGGCGCCGGCATAGATCGACAGCGAGAAGACGAAGGATTCGATCTTGCCCATCGTGATCCCCGTCTCCGGCAGGCCGAAATAGACGAAGAGCACGATGACCAGGATCGGCAGGTTGCGCACGACCGTGACATAGCCCGAGGCCGTGCCCCGGATCGCCCGGCTTTTCGAGAAGCTGGCGAAGGCGGCGACGATGCCGATCAGACACCCGATGAAGATCGACACGACGGCCAGGAACAGGCCGAGACCGAGCCCGCCCAGGAGCAGGTCGAAGCTCCGCCAGACCGCCGCGAAGTTCAGGTTGTAGTCCACCGTCGCCGCCCGTTCCGCTCAGCGTCGCGCCGGGTCGCCCCGGCGGCCTCTCACCGGAATTCCTGCGGGAACCCGATCTCCGGGGCCGGCGGCCGCACGCCGAACCAGTGCTCGAAGGCATCGGCGTAGGCCGGGAACTCGACGCCCACCATCGCCTCGCGCAGCACCGTGTCGACGAAGCGGTGCCAGGTCGGCTCGCCCGGCTTCATGGCGCAGGCATAGCTCTGCGGGTTCCAGAAGTAGCCCGCGTCGCGATAGGCGCCCGGGTTCTGGGCCATGTAGTAGGCGAGCGAGGAGGCGTCCGTCGCCGCCGCGTCCGACCGGCCCGAATTGAGCGCCTGGTACATCAGGTTCGGGCTCTCGTACTGGTCGACCTGCGCCTCGGGCAGCGCGGAGTGCACCATCTCCTCGGCGTAGACGTTCTGCAGCACCGAGATGGTGACGTCGCCGCCCGCCTCGCGCAGGGCCTCGTAGTCGGCGTAGTCGCCGTCCTCGCGCAGCAGCAGGCCGACGCCCTCGCGGTAGTAGGGCACGGTGAACGCGACCTGCTGGGCGCGCCCGGCCGTGACGGTCATGAACTGGCAGGAGATGTCGACCTTGTCGGTCGCCAGGTTCGGGATGCGCGCATCCGGCGCCTGGGTGACGAACTCGACCGCGTTCGGGTCGTCGAACAGGCCGTTGGCGATGATCCGGGCGATGTCGGTGTCGAAGCCGACCAGCTCGCCCTCGTCGTTGCGGAAATGCCAGGGCGGGTTGGTGCTGCCCGTCCCGACGATCAGGGTCCCGCGATCCAGGACCTCCTGCAGCTTGTCCTGCGCCAGGGCGGACGACCCGCCGGCCGCCGCGACGCCGGCCGCGGCGATCGCGGCGACGCCCAGTGTCTCGATCCTTCGCATCGGTGTTCCTCCCCCTCTTGGAACCGAAGCTGTCCGATACAGGAACTGTCCGATATATCGGACAGACGTCTTGTATAACGGACAGTCCGACGGTAGGGTGGACATGCGTAGGGATGCAAGGGGCAAAGTCTTGGACGGTGTTTCGGACGGCATCGCCGCCCCGGCGGCGGCCCCGTATGGCGCGGCGCCCGGCGGGCGGGCGCGGGGGATCGATCGCGTGATCGCGATCTTCGCCTTCCTCCACGCCCATCGGGAGCCGGCGCGCATCGGCGCGATCGCGCGCGGCGTCGGCGCGCCGCGCTCGACGGTCTACGAGCTCGTCAACCGCCTGATCGAGGCCGGGATCCTGGAGCCCCGGGGCGATGGCGGCGTCTATTTCGGCCGGGCCATGCACTATTACGGCGCCGACTACGTGCGCAGCGTCGCCCTGCTGGAGCAGGCCCAGAAGGAGGTCGCGCATCTGGCCGAGGAGTGCGGGGAGACCGTCCAGTTCTGCCGGCTGGAGGGCAACAAGTACACGGTCGTGCTGATGGACGCCGGCCGGCGGACCTTCAAGATCACCTCGGAAATCGGCGTGACCGTGCCGATCCCATGGACCGCCTCGGGCCGGCTGCTGCTCGGCCACATGAGCGCGGAGGAGATCCTGGCCTTCATCCCGGAGGAGGATTTCGTCCTGGCCGACGGCCGGGTCCTCGACAAGACCGACTTCCTGGCGGAGATCGACGAGGCCGGGCGCCACGGCTACGCGGTGACGAGCGGGCTGGTCGACGACTTCACCACCTGCATGGCGGCGCCGGTCATCGACGGCACCGGCCGGGTCGTCGCGACGATCTGCTTCGTCGTCACCCGCAACACCCCGACCGAGCGCCAGGAGCGCCTGATGGAACGCCTGCTGACCAGCGCCCGGTCGCTGTCGCGCACCGCGTCGTGACCGCGAAACCCGGAAACACGAGGGAACGCCGACCGATAGGATAGACCCGACGCTGCGAAAATCCCCCCCCTTTCAGCGCGGCCTCTTCTTGAAGAGAAGTCGCCGGTTTTTATTGTCTAATCCAAATCATCATTCAATTTTTCTCTTGACGGACTCCGATCCGGACTTGTCAGATTGCACATGAATGCATGATGAACGGGTCCGGGACAGGCGGAGGGTCCGGCTTGGTCGATCGCCTGAAAGACAAGAGCGCCATCCTGATCGGGGCCGCGCGGGGCATCGGGGCCGCCATGGCCGAGGCCTGCGTCGCCGAGGGCGCGCGGGTCGTCGTCGCCGACACCGAGGTCGAGGCCGGCCGGCAGACCGCCGAGCGCCTGGCCCGCGACGGCGACTGCACCTTCGTCGCGTGCGACGTCTCCGACAAGGACTCCATCGCCGCCCTGGTCGCGGAGACCGAGGCGCGCAACGGCGGCGTCGACATCCTGGTCCAGAATGCCGGGATCTATCCCTACACCATGATCCCCGACATCTCGGTCGAGGAGTGGGACCGGGTCATGGCGGTGAACCTGCGGGGCACCTTCCTGGCCGCCCAGGCCTGCCACGCGGCGATGAAGCGGCGCGGCGGCGGACGCATGGTCTTCACCTCCTCGATCACCGGCCCGCGGGTGACGAGCCCGGGCCACGGCCACTACTCGGCCACCAAGGCGGGGATCAACGGCTTCATCCGCTCCGCCGCGATCGAGTTCGCGCCCGACACCATCACGGTCAACGGCATCGAGCCCGGCAACATCCTGACCGAGGGCGTGAAGGCGCATCGCAGCGCCGAGTTCATCGCCGGGATGGAGGCCTCGGTCCCGCTCGGCCGGCTGGGCTCGCCGCGCGACGTGGCCATGGCCTGCGTCTACCTCGCCTCCGACGAGGCGGCCTATGTCACGGGCACGACGATTATCGTCGACGGCGGCCAGATCCTGCCGGAGAGCAAGGCATGAGCGAGACTCCGACGACGGACCGGGCGACGGATTCCGCGACCTCCACGGCCGATGGCGCCGCCGACGACATGCCGCTGCTGCGCGTCGAGCATATCGCCAAGCGCTTCGGCACCATCGTCGCGCTCGACGACATCAGCTTCGACGTCGACCGGGGCGAGGTGGTCGCCCTGCTGGGCGACAACGGCGCGGGCAAGTCGACGCTGGTGAAAATCCTTTCGGGCACCGAATACCCGGATTCCGGCCGCATCCTGTTCGAGGGCCGGCCGATCACGATCGACAGCCCGGCCACGGCCAAGTCCCACGGCATCGAGACGGTCTACCAGGACCTCTCGCTGTGCATGAACATGGACGTGGTCGCGAACTTCTTCATGGGGCGGGAGATCTGCACCCGGTTCCTCGGCCTGAACGTGGTGCGCGACCGGGAGATGGAGCGCGAGGCCACCGAGGCGCTGGGCAATATCGGCGTGCGCCTGCCCGACGTCCGCGCCAAGGTCGAGAAGCTCTCCGGCGGCCAGCGCCAGGGCGTCGAGCTCGGCCGCTTCGTCTACTGGGGCGGCAAGCTGGTGCTGCTCGACGAGCCCTTCGCCGCGCTCGGCGTCGACCAGACGCGCCGCGGCCTCGATCTCGTCGAGCGGGTCAAGCGCGAGGGCGTCGCGGTCGTCGTCATCACCCACAACATGCTGCACGCCTTCCAGGTGGCCGACCGCATCGTCGTGCTGCGCCACGGGCGGGTCACCGGCGTGCGCCGCCGCGAGGAGACGTCCTCGCAGGAGATCGTGAACATGATCACGGGGGAGGAGCTGGTCGACGCCGAGACCCGGCCGCCGGACTCCGCCCCGGGAGACCGGGGCTCCTAGCCAAGGGCCCCGGCCGGCCGGAGGCCGCCGCGACGAGGCCCCCGGCCGACCGCCGATTCCGGCGACGACAAGAAGGGGGAGCTTCATGATCCGACTCACCGCAACGGCCCTGGCGGCCGCCGTCGCGCTCGGCGCCGGCGGCGCGGCCGCGCAGGACAGGGGCGAGATCTACTACCTGATCCCGACCCTGCTCGACGAATTCCAGTCGACCTCGCAGGAGGCGATCGAACAGGTCTACGGCGAGATGGGCTACGAGGTCACCTCGCTCGACGCCAACAACGAGGCGGCCCGCCAGCTCAACCAGTGCGAGGACGCGGTCCAGACCGATCCGGTCGCGATCATCCTCAACGCCGTCGACTTCGACGCCGCCGGGCCCTGCATCGAGGCGGCGCACGGCGCCGACATTCCGGTGCTGGTCTACGACCGGGTGATCAAGTCGGCCGGGACCGAGCTGACCTCCATGGCCGGCACGATCCAGATGGGCTACATCGCGGCCGAGAACATCGTCCGGCTGCTCGAGGAGCGCTATGGCGAGCCGCGCGGCAAGGTCCTGCAGATCATGGGCGATCCGGGCGACGCCTACACGCTCGACATCCGCCAGGGCTTCGACGAGCGCATCGCCGAGTACGAGAACATCGAGGTCGATACCCGCGCCGCCCAGCGCTGGGAGGCGTCCAACGCCGGCGACATCGCCAGCGACCGCCTCGTCGCCGACCCGGACATCGACCTGATCTTCGTCCACGCCGCCCACCTGGCCGTGCCGGTGGTCTCGGTCCTCGAGGCCGAGGGCAACGAGCCGGGCGACGTCATGCTGGTCAGCTCCAACGGCGCGCCGGTCGGCCTCGATCTCATCCGCCAGGGCTGGGAGCAGGTCGAGGTCGAGCAGCCGCTCTACGCCCAGATCTGGGGCATGGCGATGTTCACGCCGATGATCGTCGCCGGCGAAACGCCGGAGGAGGGCACCTACGACATCCTCGGGCTCGACTCCGAGCTGGTGATGGAGGACTGGGGGCCGACCCTCTACATCCCCGGCGCCGCGATCACGTCGGACAACGTCGACGAGCCGCGGTTCTGGGGCAACCTGCAGCCGCCCGAGGATCCGGTCGACCCGATCGAGCCCTGATCCTTCCACCCGTCATCGGGGGGGCGGCGCGGCGGCGCCCCCCCCCCCCATTCTTCCCTTCAGCCGAGCGAGCGGGATGGCAACGAGCGAAACGGGCATGACGGCGTTGACGAGCCCCGTCGTCGGGCGGCGGGCGATCCTCTTCGTCGTCGACAACATCGTCTGGTTCGTCCTGGCGATCGCGTTGATCCTGTTCTCGATGTTCATCGAGGATTTCTTCCAGTTCGGAATCTTCATGAACATCTTCCGGCACGCGACCTTCGTCGGGCTGATGGCGATCGGGCTCGCGATGGTGATCATCTCGGGCCACCTGGACCTGTCGATCGAATCGACGCTCGCCTTCGCCGCCATGGCCGCGGCCTGGCTCGTCGCCACGTCCGGCTCGGGCATCGGGCTGCCGCTGCCCGGCCTCGCGACGCTGCCGGTCGCCGTCGCGATCGGGCTGGCCGTCGGCTGGTTCAACGGCTTCCTGGTCACGCGCCTGCACCTGAGCGCGTTCATCGTGACGCTCGCCGCCTATATCGGCGTGCGCGGCTTCGGCCTGGTGCTCAGCGGCGGGCGCTCGGTCTACAGCCTGCCCGACGACTTCCGCTGGGTCGCCGTCGCCAGCATCGGCGGCGTCCCGGTGCTGGGCCTGATCATGGTGGCGGCGTTCCTGTTCTTCGGCTTCGTGCTGCACTACACGCGCTTCGGGCGCTACGTCTACATGGTCGGCGGCAACAGCCAGGCGCTCTACCGCGCGGGCGTGTCGACCAAGGGCGTGCTGACGACCGTCTTCGTACTCTCGGGCCTGCTGGCGGGCATCGCCGGCTGGCTGCTGGCCGCGCGCACCAACGGAGCGACGGCCAATCTGGGCCTCGGCATGCTGTTCGAGGTGTTCGCCGCGGTGGTCATCGGCGGCGTCAGCCTGTCCGGCGGCGTCGGCCGGCTGTCGGGCGTCTTCGCCGGCGTGCTGCTGCTCAGCTCCATCGACACCGCGATCAACCTGATCGGGCTGGAGCCCTATTACATGCAGGTGATCCGCGGCGGGCTGGTACTGGTGGCCGTGCTGCTCGACTCGCTCAAGACCACGCTGCACAAGCGCTATACCTGACGGCGCGGGCCCGGCCGATTCGCCGGCGGGCGGTCAGATTTCGACCCAGACCCGCCCGTTCTCGACCTTGACCGGATACGTGCGCAGGTCCTCGCAGGCCGGGGGCGTCTCGACCTCGCCGGTGCGGTAGTCGAACATGCTGGCGTGCTTCGGGCACTCGACCGTGTGGTCCATGACCAGGCCGTCGGCGAGGTGGACGGCCTCGTGCGTGCACAGCCCGTCGGTGCAGAAATACGCGTCGTCCGGGCTCCGGAAGATCGCGAAGGTGCGGTCGCCGTGGTCGAAGCGGATCACCTCCTCCGCGTCGATATCGCCCGTCGCGCAGGCGTCGATCCAGTCCGCCATCGTCTCCTCGCCATGATCGGGTTCGTACAGCCGCCCCGCGTCCTTGGCGGCCGTCACGTCGCCCGCGAGCGGGTGGCGCCCTTGGCGGCGGCCAGGCGCTCCTTCTTCTTCCGGAAGCGCGCCTTCATCCGCTCGTCGGACTCCTTCGTGCCGTCGTGCCAGGTCCCGAAGATTTTGTCCAAGGGCAGCAGGCCGTCGCCGTAGTTCACCTCGAAGTACTTGTGGTGGAGGTAGTGGGTGTAGGCGTGGCTGTCGATCGCCCGGCCCTCGCCGACCAGCATCTTGTGGAATCCGACATGGCCCGGGATCGCGCCGAACCCTGCGAAATGAAGCTGGTAGAGCGCGAGCAGCGGGTTCGACGGCAGGACGAGATGATAGGCCATGGTCGACAGGTAGAGCAGATGCTCGACCGGATGCATGGCGAGCGACGACCACGGCGACGGGTTGATCGAGTTGTGGTGGACCGAGTGCACCCACCTGTACAGGAAAGGAACATGGATCAGCCGGTGAATGCAGAAGAAGTGGAACTCGTGAATCACCGGTACGAGCAGCGCGAAGGCCGCCAGGTAGAAAGGGTTCTGCGCGAAGCTCAGCCACGGCGCCCAGCCATTGGCGAAGACCCACAGCACGACCACCTCGATCGCGGTCCAGATCGTCACCCCGGACAGGAACGTGCGCAGCATGCTGTCGACGGTCTGGCTCCTGAACCGGAAGACGTCGCTGGAGTGGTCGGCCGGGAACTTTGCGTTGAACTTGAACCGGGTTCCCTGGGCGCGCCGGACGTAGAGCCACAGCTCGAAGGCGCCGTAGAAGACGAACACGGCGACCGCGTTGACCGCGTAGAGCCGCAGCGCCCATCCCCAGGCCAGCGTCTGCATGGTCTCCACGGGCGGGATCACCCACGCCCAGTAGGCCACCGCCGACAGGGCGAACAGGATGTTCCACGGGAAGAAGTAGCCGGGCAGCCAGCGCAGGATCGCCCGCGGATCGGGCGGGAACCGCCAGATCGGCGCGATCGTCAGCGCCTCGTTCGGCGCCCAGTCCCCGCGCCTGTCGCGGCGCCCGAATTGCGTGTCGTCCATCCCCGACCTCCCTCGCCCGGGTCGAAAGGTCCCTCGATATGGAGCCGAGATAACGGCCTTGATCGGCGTCGAGGCAAGGACGATGGTAGGCAATGACGATATTTGTCTCATTCGGTCTCATCCATGAGCCGTCGAATGAGACGAAATGAAACGGAGCGTCGATGACCACGCGGCCAACCATCCGCGACCTCGCCCGCGCCGCCGGGGTGTCGGTGTCGACGGTGAACCGCGTCCTGGCGGGCAGCGGGAGCGTGCGGCGGAGCACGGCCGAGCGTGTCCACGACGCGGCCCGGCGGATCGGGTTCTACGGGCTGGGCGCGATCGAGGGGCGGCTGGAAGAGACTCGGCCGCGGTATCGTTTCGGCTTCCTGCTGCACCAGCCGACGCGGGCGTGGTACCGCAACCTGGCGCACGCGCTGGAGGCCGCCGCCGGACGGGCCCGAGACCGGGAGATCGATGTCCGGATCGCGTTCGCCGCGGACCTGTCGCCGCGCAACCTCGCCTCGACGCTGATCGAGCTGGGCGAGGATTGCGAGGCGGTCGGCGTCGTGGCGGCGGTCCACCCCCTGGTCACGGAGGCGGTCGACACGCTCCGGCGGCGCGGGGTCTCGGTCTTCGCGCTGATCTCCCAGCTCTCGGCCAGCGGCGAGGTGCCCTATGTCGGCCTCGACAGCTGGAAGGTCGGCCGGACGGCGGCCTGGGTCATCGCCAATATCTGCAAGACGCCGGGCGAACTGGGCATCCTGATCGGCAGCCACCGCTACCGGTGCCAGGAGATGAACGAGACCGGCTTCCGCTCCTTCTTCCGCGAGCACGCGCCCGATTTCACGCTTCTGGAGCCGCTGTCGACCTTCGAGACGACCGCCGTCGCCGAGGAGATGACGGAGCGGCTGCTGCGCGATCACCCGGACCTGGCCGGACTCTATGTCGCCGGGGGCGGCATCACGGGCGCGATCACCGCGCTGCGCGCCAGCGGCCGGGCCGACCGGATGGCGACCGTGGGCTACGAGCTGATGGACGTGACGCGGGCCGCCCTGCTCGACGGCGTCCTGACGGTCGTCCTCTCCCATCCGCTGGAGCGCGTGGCCGATGCCGCGATCGCCGGCATGACGCGAGCGTGCGACGCCGACCTCGACGCCGGAAACCGGACGACGATCCTGCCGTTCGACATCTACACGCGCGAGAACGTCTGAGCCGCGTCGTGCGTCGCCGAGGCGGCGCCCTTCGCGCGCCCGACGGCCGTTCGGGCGCAGGATGGTGTAGGTTGTGGTAGATTGGGCTATTTTTTCCGAACTGATGATTTCGTCAGTTCGGAAATTGCCCTAGCGGGTTCTCGAGGGAATCCTGCTGTCGTCCCGTCCTCGGCGGCGCCCACCCGTCACACGGACGCCCCGATCGCCGCGAGATGGGCCCGCCAGCCCCCGCTGTCGCTGATGTCCTTCGCCCCTTTGGTACCGGCGGCCTCGACCAGGAAGCACTTGGGCGACGTGCCGTCGGCGAGGTCGGCGGTACCGATCGACAGCGGTGGCGACACTTCGGTCATCAGACGCCCCAGGCCCGCCGGCGGCAGGGCCCACACTTCCGTTTCGATCGACACGCCGGCACCGGCCTCGGTCGTCCGCAGGAGGCCCGGGCGCGGCGGCTCTCCGGCCAATGCGTAGAGCCGATAGACCGGTGCCGTGGCGACCTGGCGGAGATAGCGCCCTCCCGCGGCCCTCAGCGCCCCGTTGAGCGGCTGTCCCGAGAGATGCGCGCCGACGACGGCGAGTTCGACCTCGCCGTCGGCCGCCCGATCAGGGGGTGTCGCGGCCGCCGGCAGGGGAAGCCCGGTCGCTCCGGCGGGAACGCCTGCGGCGCGATGTAGCCGGTCGGCCAGCGCTGCAAGCCGGCTGTCCTCGCCGGCCGGCGCGATCACCGTCACGCCGGCCGGCAGGCCGTCCTGCCGGAACCGTCCTGGCACGGCGATGGCGGCGAGATCGAGGAGATTGACGAAGTTGGTATAGACGCCGAGCTCGCTGTTCGCGCCCACCGGATCGGCCGACAGGTCGGCGAGTGTCCGGGGGCGCGGAAGGCTCGGCACCATCAGCGCGTCGACCTGCCGCCAAGCGGTCTCTGCCGATCGGCGCAGGGCGACCAGCCGATAAATCGCCTCGAAGGTGTCCGTCGCTGTATAGCCGCTCGCCTGCTCCACGATCCGCCGCGTCACCGGGTGCAGGATGGCGGGCCGGTGCTCCATGACTTCCCGCAGCGCGTGATACCGCTCGGCCACCCAGGGGCCTTCGTACAGGAGCCGACCCGCCTCCAGAAAGGCCGACAGGTCGAGCGTCACGGCCTCGCTCCCCGTATCGGCGATGTCCGCCACCGCGGCGTCGAAGGCGCGCTCGGCGTCCCTGTCGCCGGCGAAAACGCGGCTGGCCCGGTCCGGGATGCCGACCCGGATGCCCGGCGCCAGGGCCGCCAGCGTCGGGGTCGGGAACGGTCGCGACCATGGATCCGCCGGCTCGGGCCCGGCCATCACCGCCAGGACCGTGACGGCGTCGCCGACGGCGGGCGCGAAGATCGAGACGCAATCCAGGGATCGGCAAGCCGGGAAGACGCCCGTGTTCGGCACGAGGCCGCGGCTCGGCTTCAGCCCGACGACGCTGTTCAGCGCGGCCGGGACGCGCCCCGATCCGGCCGTGTCGGTGCCCAGCGAGAATGCGACCAGGCCACGCGCGACCGCGACAGCCGATCCCGAACTGGAGCCGCCCGGTACGATTTCGGCGTCGAAGGCGTTGCGGGGGACCGGGTAGGGCGTGCGCACGCCGACCAGGCCGGTGGCGAACTGGTCGAGATTGGTCTTGCCGATCAGGATGGCGCCGGCCGCCTCCAGCCGGGCGACGGCGGTCGCCGTCGCGTCGGGGATATGGCTGAAGTCCGGGCATCCGCAGGTCGTCGGCCAGCCGGCCCGGTCGATGTTGTCCTTGATCGCGAACGGCACGCCCCAGAGCGGATAGCGGTCGGGGTCGAAGGGCGGAAGCGCGGCGGCCGCGGCCAGCGTCTCTTCGCGATCGCGGAGATGAATGAAGATCCCCGGATCGTCGGCCGCCTCGATCCGGTCGTGGACCGCCGCGACGATCGCCGTCGGCGGCAGGCCGGCGGCGACCGCGGCATGGATCGACGCGACATCGAGAAGGGCCGGAACGGTCGGCTCGGTCGTCATCTCGCTAACTCCTCATCCCCGGGGCCGCCGCGCTTGCCGCCAGGGACGGGACAGTTGCGACGCCCCACAGCTCGAGCCGGTGAGCGGCAGCGAGGACCAGGTCCTCCCGCCAGAGGGGGCCGACGATCTGGACTCCGACCGGCATCCCGCCATCGCCGGGGTGTACCGGGACGCACGCGACCGGCAGCCCGATGGCGGAAAAGGGCTGGGTCAGGACGCCCAGATTGGCGCGAACGGGGACCGGCTCGCCGCCGACCTCGATCGTGGGCTGATCGATCAGGGGCGCCGGGCACGGCGTCGCCGGGGCGACGAGCAGGTCGACCCGCTCGAAGACAGTCGCCATGCGCTCGGCGAAGGCGCGACGCACCCGCTCGGCCCGCGCGACCCAGGCGGCGGGGACGAGCGCGCCGGCGATCAGCCGGCCGCGGACCTCCTCGTCGAAGTCGCCCGCGCGGCGGCGCAGCCGATCCAGGTGCAGGGCGCCGCCGGCCGCCGCCGTGATCACGAAGGCGGCCGCGCGCGCCTCGCCCGCTCCGTCGAGATCCACGCGCCCGAAGGCGCCGAGAGCGTCGGCGACGGTTTCCGCCGCCCGCCTCGCCTCCGACCCGGCCCGGTCGACCGCGTACCCGCCGGCAAGGCCGACGCGGAGCGGCGTGTCGTCGCCAAGCGCCGGCGTCACGGGCTCGACCGGCCGGCCGGAATGGCTCCGATCCACCGACGCGGCGGTCTGGAGCGCGTCATGGATCACGGCCAGGTCGGCGGCGGAGCGGGCCAGGGGGCCGACATGGTCCAGGCTCTCGACGAACGGAAACACGCCGTCGCGGCCCAGCCGCCCGAAGGTGGGCTTGAGGCCGAATAGGCCGCAGAGCGACGCCGGGACCCGGATCGAGCCGTTGGTGTCGGTGCCCAGCGCGAACGGCACCATCCCGGCGGCGACCGCCGCGGCGGAGCCGCTCGACGAGCCGCCGGCCAGGCGATCGGGGTCGAGCGGGTTGCGCACCACGCCGTCATGCGCGTTCCGTCCGGTGAAGTCGTAGGCGTATTCGCCCATGCCGGCGGCGCCGACCAGGACGGCGCCCGCCGCCTCGAGCGCGGCGATCGACGGGGCGTCGCGCGCGGCGGGCGGATCGTCCCGGTTGATGCGCGAACCGGCCAGGGTGACGACGCCTTCGATGTCGAAGAGGTTCTTCACGGCGAACGGCACGCCGGCCAGCGGTCCCGGGTCCTCGCCCCGGGCGATGCGCGCGTCCAGCGCCCGGGCGCGAGACCGCGCCCGATCGCCCAGCACCGCGGTCATCGCGTTGATCGCCCCGTCCATCCGTTCGATCCGGGCGAGGCTCCGCTCGACGACCGCTTCCGCCTTGCATCGCCCGGCGCGCACGGCCGAGGCGATCCCGATCGTGGCCTCGGCGGTCGCGTCGACGCCGCCGCTCACGGCCGGAAGACCGTCGCGGATTGCGACCGGTCGTCGATCTCGGCCGTCTCCAGCGTGGCAGCCATGCCCGCCAGGATGCGGAGGTTGGCGAGCACGGCGTCGCGATCCTCGGGCCGAACCGTCAGCCCGAGGACGGCCGCGGAGGCGTCGAGCCAGGCATCGGCGTCGAGGTCGGTGGTCATGGACATGTCTGCCTCCGCCGGTCGTCGGCTGTCCCCCGGATGCTCACCGCGCGACGCGGGCGATGACGGCGACCGGCCCGCCGCCGTCCGGGCCCTGATGTTCCGCGCCGCCCGAGACGAAGATGGCCGCGTGGCCGATGGCCGCCGCCACCACGCCGCCCACGAGCGCCCGCCCGTGGCGGGTCGCGTTGATGTCGCTGTCGTCCCACATGATGTGCCGGTGGCCCCGGATGAGCCCGTCGCGCGAGGGCTCGGCCTTGACGAGAACGGCGATGACGCGACGGGAGTCGGCCTCGCCGAGCTGGTCTCCCGGCTCCATGCCGAGCCGGCGGAGCACGCTGCGAACGGCGGTGATGTCGATGGGATCGCGCATCACGTCGTGGGCGATCATCGCGTCTCCGTCCCAGCCCTGGCCGTTGCCGAGGACGATCACCTCGTTGCGCATCAACTCGATGCCGGCCGACGTGCTCGCGCGCTCCGACCAGAGGCCCATGTCGCGCCCGATCGCCTCATCGCACAGCGCCTCGGGCGGGATCTCGCCCAGCGCGAGCGCGACGCCGAGCGCCGAGGCCCCGCGCGACAGGGCCATGGACCGGTAGGTCTCGTCGGTCGCCGGCTCGCCCCCACGGGCACGGGCCTCGTTGATGCGCTCGGTGGTCAGCAGCGGACACTTGATCTGGACCCAGTGCACGTCCTCCGGCCGCTCGATGCCCGCCTTGCGGATGGCGCGGGCCACGGCGTCCGCGGTCGCCCGAACCTGGGCCATGCGCCCGATCTCCTCCGGCAGCAGATCGGGCGTGAAGCTCGCGCCGACCGCCAGGCGCGGCCCGTTCGCGGTCGACCGATCGTCGCCGCCGCCCGTCGTCTCGCGTATGGCGATGACGACGAAATGGGGCGACAGCGCCCCTTCCGTGCCGCCGGACATGATCGTGGCGATCCGCTCGCCGACCTCCTCGGCCGTCATGCCGAGCCGGGCGCCGAGGCGAATCTTGAGCATGTCCGCCGCATAGGCGCGGGTGAAGTCGTTGACGCAGCCGTTGCCCTCGGTCTTGCCGAGGACGGCCACGATCTCGCCGGCGGCCACCGTGCCCTCGGCGATCAGCCGCTCGATGCCGGAGATGTCGCCCGGATGGCGCATCGGGACCCTGGCGACGATGCATTCACGCATGAGGCTTCGGCCCTCGGGCCGGCTGGCCGTGTCCGATCGGAACCGGCGCGCCAGCCCGGCGCCGGTGTCGAGGTGGGGTCGCGGCGGGGCGGGGGATCATCGCCGGGGCTCGAACGACCGTGCGAGATAGCCGCCGATCGGCAGCATCAGCAGGATCGACAGCACGATCAGGCCGGTCGAGACCGCCGCCACGCTCGGGTCGGCGTAGTACTGGATGCGTTGAAGCAGGCGCAGCGGCAGGGTGTCGCCGCGGGTCAGGAACAACGACAGCGAGACGTTGTCGAACGAGAGCAGAAACGCGAACACGGCCCCGACGATGACGCCCTGTTGGATCATCGGCAGCGTGATGCGCAGGAACGTCCGCACCCGCCCGGCGCCCAGGTCGAGAGAAGCCCGCTCAAGCGCCAGATCGTAGTTGGCGAGCGCGGCCAGCACGAAATAGGTCACGTACGGCACGCTGATCACACTGTGACCGAGGATCGCCGCGGTCAGGCCCGGGCGCATGCCGAACAGCGAGATGGCGTAGAGCAGCCCGAGGCCCAGGATGATGGCGGGCAGCGTCAGGGGCAGGAGCAGGAACTCCTTGAGGCTGTTGCGGCCGGTGAAGCGGTAGTGGTTGATCGCCACGGCGGCCAGCGTTCCGGCGACGACGGCGATCGCCGTGGAGGCCAGCGCGATCGCGGCGCTGACGCCGGCGGCGAGCCAGATCCGCTCGTCGGCGAGGATCGCGGCGTACCATTCCAGGCTCCAGCCGGGCGGCGGGAAGACCAGGCTCGACGCCGAGCTGAAGGAGATCACGGCCGCGACGGCGATCGGCGCGAACAGGAAGGCCAGCACGCCCGCGGCGAAGACGACCCAGAAGACCTGGCCCGTGCCGGCGCCGCGCCCGGCGCGCCCGGGGCGTCCGCCCGCCGCGGAGGCTTCGAAGGCGGCCCTCACAGGGCGCGGGCCCAGGGCGCGAGGCGGCGCACCACTGTGTTGGAGGTCATCAGCACGACCGCCATGATCGCCACGCCCAGGCAGGCGATCGCCGCGGCATGGCCCCAGTTCATGCGCCCCACCGCCTCGTCGTAGATCGCCGGCGCGAGCATCCGGAACCGGGTCGAGCCGAGCAGCAGCGGCAGGACGAAGTCGCTGAGGACGGCCGCGAAGACGAGCTGGGCGCCGGCGATGATGCCGGGCAGGCTGAGCGGCAGCTCGACCCGGAAGAAGGTCGCCACCGGCCCCGATCCGAGGTCGCGCGAGGCGCGGATCAGCGCCGGATCGGACTTCACGATCGCCGCGGCGATCGGCAGGACCATGATCGGCAGGTAGCGATGGGTCATTCCCAGCAGCATGCCGCCGGGCGCGTAGAGGATGCGCACAGGCTCCTCGACCAGCCCGAGGCCGAGCAGCGTCGCGTTGATCAGGCCGCTGTCCGCGGTGATCACGATCCAGCCGAAGACCCGCGCGATGACGCTGACCAGCAGCGGAAGGTAGAGGCACCAGATGAGGACCGCCCGCCACCGGCCCGACCGCCGCACGATGAAATAGGCGAACGGGTAGCCGATCAGGGCGGTCAGCACGGTGACCGCCAGCGAGACCCCGAAGGTGTTGGCGAACATCTCGAGATAGAAGAAGTCGGTCAGCACCATCAGGTAGGTGTCGAGCGACAGGGCCGGCACGAGCAGGCCCGGCGCCTGTTGGATCCATACGCTGTTGCGGACAAGCACGGCCATCGGCAGCAGGAAGAACGGGACGAGCACTGCCAGCGCGGGCAGCAGCATGACCGCGACGACCGCGCGCTCGGCGACCGGCAACCGGGCCGGTCGCGCGCGCGGTCCGCCCCGTCCCGCGTCGCCGACCCGGCTCGCATCGACGCTCGCCGCGGTCATTGCGGAACCACATGGCAGGTCGCCGGATCGAAGGCGAGATAGACGGCGTCGCCGGGTGCCGGCGATGAGCCCGTGTCGGGCCGCTCGGAGATCACCTGATGGTCGCCCAGGCTCGCCACGATGCGGCGCGTGGCGCCCAGAAGGCTCACTAGCGTGACGGTGGCGGGCGCGGCGCTATGCTGGTCGGTCGGCGCCGAGGCCAGGTCGACGTCCGAGGCCCGCAGATAGACGGCGAGGCCGCTGGGGTCGGTCGGTGTCCCGCCCGTATCCGTCGCCGGCGCCGGCAAGGCGACGTCCAGGCCCGCCGCGCCCGCCAGCCGGACGCCACCGCCCGGCCGCGGCGTCACCGTGCCCGGCAAGCGATTGACCGAGCCCAGGAACTCGACCACGAAGGCCGTCTTCGGCCGGCCATAGATCTCGTCGGGCCGACCGACCTGGAGGATCCGGCCCCCGTGCATGATGGCGATGCGGTCGGCCATGGCGAAGGCCTCGCGCTGGTCGTGCGTGACCATGATGGTGGTCACGCCGAGGCGCCGGACCAGCAGCGACAGCTCGACCTGCATGGCCTCCCGCAGGGTCTTGTCGAGCGCCGAAAGCGCCTCGTCGAGCAGCAGGACGTCGGGCCGCGTGGCGATCGCGCGGGCGATGGCGACGCGCTGCTGCTGGCCGCCGCTGAGCTCGTTCGGATAGCGGTCTTCCAGCCCGTCGAGGCGCAGCAGGGCCAGCGCCTCTGCGACCCGCCCGGCCGTCTCGCGCCGGTCGAGCCGGCGGGCGGCGAGGCCGTAGCCGATATTGGCGCGCACCGTCATGTGCGGAAACAGCGCGTAGTTCTGGAAGACCATCGCCGTGGCGCGGCGATTGGGCGGATCGCCGTCGACGGTTCGGCCCCGGATCGAGACGTCCCCGCCGTCCGGGCGCTCGAAGCCGGCGACGATGTTCAGCAGCGTCGACTTCCCGCAGCCGCTCGGGCCGAGCAGGGCGACCACCTCGCCCCGCGCCACGCGCAGGGAGCAGTCCTCGAGCACGCGCACCCGATCGAAGCTCTTCGAGATGCGGAAGATCTCGAGGTCTTCCGGAACGGGTGCCGGCGCCTCGGAGGCCGCCGCCGTCGCGGCGGCCGGCGGCGGGTCGGCCGGGCGGGATCGGCTTGCGGTCATGCCCGTCCCGTCGCCTCCGGCGTCGCCGCCAGCCGGTCGGCCAGGCTCCCGAAATCGCTTCCGGTGCGCGCGCGGACGCGGGAGACCAGGCGCGCGGCGGCCCGGTTGGCCCGCGCGGCCAGCGCCGCCTCGTCGCCGTCGACGAGCCTTCCGCCGCGAACCCGGACCTGGCCGGCGACGATGGTCGTATCGACCTGGCCGGTGTCGCCGACGAAGAGGACGCAGGCCAGGGGATCGTGCAGGCCGCCGGCGTAGCAGAGCCGGTCCAGATCGATCATCGCCAGGTCGGCCGCGCCCCCGGGCGCGATGCGGCCGATATCGTCCCGGCCGAGGATGCGCGCAGCCTCCCGCGTCGCCATCCACAGCACGTCATGCGGCGTCATCCAGTCGTCCGGGCCGTAGTCGTCGTGGGTGCCCGCCAGGCGATGGGCGAGCGTGGCGAGCCTCATCTCGGTCAGGATGCTGCCGCCGTCGTTGCTGCCGGCGCCGTCGACGCCGATGCCCACCGGCACGCCGGCCCGCCGCATCTCGGGGATCGGGCCGATCGGGAATCCCAGCCGCATGTTCTGGCTCGGGCAATGAGCGACGCCCGCGCCCGTGCCGGCCAGAACGGCGATGTCCTCGGCCGTGTGCATGGTGCAGTGGGCGAGGCACGTCTTGGGCCGGAGCCAGCCGATCCGCGCCAGGTAGGCGGTCGGCCGGCAGCCGTGCTTGTCGGCGCACAGCGCCACGTCGTCGGGCCGCGGCGTGACATGGACATGCAGGTCGCAATCCGCCTCGGCGGCCAGGGCGCCGATCCCGTCCATCAGGGCCGGGTGGTGATAGGCGATCTGGGTCGGCCCGAGCCCGACGCGGACCATCGAGAGGGGTGCGGGATCGTGGTGATCGGCCAGCGTGCGCTCGCAGGCCGCCAGAATGGCGTCCGGCTCCTCGCTCGTCGCGATATCCGTGCCGCCGGGCATGGCGCGGATCATGGCCTCGATATCGCCCTCGAGGCGGGCGACGCATCCCCGTACGGCGTGCTGGCGCAGCCCGGCCTCGCGCACGGCCGCGATCTCGACATCGAGCAGCCGGTCGCGCCCGCCCGGATAGAAATAGGCGTGGTCGAGCGACGTCGTGACGCCGGAGAGCATCAGTTGCGCGGCGGTCAGCCGCGCGGCGGCGTCGATGGCCTCCTCGTCGATCTCCTGCCACAGCGGATACATCGCGCCCAGCCAATCGAGCGAACGCCCCTTCTGGCCGGTCGGGACCACCCGGGTCAGGGACTGGGCGTAGTGATGGTGGACGTTGACGAAGCCCGGCAGCACCAGGTGCCGCGACGCGTCGATCGTCTCCGTCGCCGGCGGCCCGTCATAGGGCTCGGCGCCGAGCCCGGTGACGGCCCCGCCGCGCATCGCGATCCAGGCGTCGAGAAGCGGGCGCTCGCCCGGCTCCGCGCAGGGATAGAGCACGGCCGCGTGGCGCACGAGAAGGGTGGGGGCGGCCTCCGTCACCGCCCCGTCCCCCGGCACCGGCGGATCGTGGCCGTCAAGCCTGGACCTCCCGCGCCCAGCGGTCGGACCACTCCGCTTCCCGGGACGCCACGTATTCGTCGTCGGTGAAGTAGAACTTGGTGTAGTCCGACATCACCAGCGGCGCGAGCTCGTCCGGCAGCGCGACGTTGCGGTTGACCGGGGCGAGCAGGAAGGTCTCCGCCATCTTCTGCTGGACCTCCTGCGACAGGACGAAGTCGATATACGCCTTCGCGGTCTCCTGATGCGGCGATCCCGCGGCGATCGACCAGGTCTGGGGCGAGGCCGGGACACCCTCGGCCGGCGTGACGCGGCCGACGAAATCGTTGCGGCGCATGGCCTGGGCGATCCGGGCGCCGTATTGCGGCGCCATGGCGATGTCGCCGCGCTCGATGAGCTGGGTGACCTGGTTGGGGTCGGCGAAGAAGAGACGCGCGTTGGCCGAGAGTTCCTTCATCCGCTCGAACGCTTCCGTGACGTCGCGCTCGTCGCTGCCCAGCGCCCGGGAGACGGCGATCGTCGTCAGGGCGGCCATGCTGTTGAGCGGCAGGGCCGGCAGGGCGATCTTGCCCGCGTATTCCGGCTTCCAGAGATCGAGCCAGGAGGTCGGCGGCTCGGGGATCTGGCGCTTGTCGTACATCAGGTCGATGCAGTCGATCATCTGATGGACGCCGTAGCCGGTGGGCGGCAGAGCCTCCGGGATGGCGTCGGCCAGGTTCGGCAGGTCCTCCGCCGTCAGGGCGGTGACCAGGCCCGCCTGCTGGGCGCGCAGGGCGGAGATCGGCACCATCAGCCCGACGTCGTAGAGCGGATCGTCGGGCGCGGCCTGCCACTTGCTCATGACCAGCGAGGGCTGGTCGACCTCGTAGACCACTTCGCCCAGGCCGGCGGCGGCGAAGGGGTCGGCGATGATCTCCTGGAGCTGGCCGTAGGGTCCGCCGAAATGGGTCGCGCGGATGGTCGCGCCCTGGGCCCTGGCGGTGGGTGCCCATGATCCGAGCGTGCCCGCGACGCCCGCGGAAAGGCCGAGAAGGGAGGCGTTGCGCAGTAGGCTGCGGCGGTCCATGCCGGTCATGATCGTCTCCTTGTCTTCGTCCTCGACCCCGGTTGCGGACCGGCGGTCGCAGTGACGGTGTCAGTCGCCCGATGGGGTCGCTGCCGTACCCGGCTCCGCCCGGGGCCAGACGTTCGAGAAGCGCTCGTAGATGAAGGGCCCGACGGGAAGCGGCTCGAAGGCCGGGGCCTCGTCCGCCGCGAGGAGCGCGGGCTCCGGCTCCGCCACGGCGTCGAAGTCCGGATTGACGAAGAAGGGCACGGAGTAGCGCTCCGCCCCGCTCCGGTTGATCACGCGATGGCGGGTCGAGCGGAACCGGCCGTTCGTCCAGATCCGCATCATGTCGCCGATATTGATGACGAAGGCATCCGCGATCGGCTCCACGTCGAGCCATTCCCCGTCGAGGGATTCGACCTGGAGCCCGCCGACCGAATCCTGCAGCAGGATCGTGAAGGCGCCGGTGTCGGTGTGGGGCCGGATTCCGAGGATACCGGAGTCCTCCGGCTCGCTCTGGGGCGGATAGTGCAGCAGGCGGAGCTGGGCCAGAGGATGGTCGTAGTGGCGCAGGAACGCGTCCTCGGGCAGCCCCAGTCCGATCGCGAAGGCGCGCAGCAGGTCGCGGGACAGCGCTTCCATGCGCGCCCACCAACCGGTCATCGCCGCGCGGAAGTCCGGCATGTCCTCGGGCCACAGGTTGGGCCCGTGCAATGCGGCGCGCATCGCGTCGACGTCCTCGCCACCCGGCTCCTCCCGCTGGATCTGGAAGGCTTCCTGGTTGTTGCCCTTGAGCGCGGCGTCCCGGCCGCGGGCGCGCGCCGGCAGCCAGCCGCGCCAATGCGGCGACCGCTCGATCGAGACGCCGGGCAGCCGATCGCGGTCCGGGCCGAACAGCCGGCGGGCCTGGTCGAGGATGCCGTCCATTTCGGCGCGCGGCACGCCGTGGCCGACCACATAGAGGAAACCGGCCGTGGCGCACGCCTCCGCGACCGCGCGGCCGGAGTCGGCACGCGCCCCAGGATCGTCGCCACGCATCGGCGCGATGTCGACGACCGGCAGCCCGTCGGTCGGGGCGTCGGCGCCGGTCTCTCGGGCCCGGGCGTTCATGGCGCGGGCGCCGTGCGGACGGGCGGACGGATCGGGCCCTGGACGGGCGTCGCCCGGCGCGTGGGCGCTTGGGTCATGACCATTGACTCCCGCGGCTCCGGGGATCGGCGGCATGGCCGGCGTCGGTCGCGGCCACGAGGCGAGTAAGAGCCACGGAGATGATGCTGGGTAGCGCTATCTTCAGCGCGCACCGGTGCCGAAACGGCACCGCCGGGACCGCTCTCCCGCTCGACGCGCCGGCGCCGGACGGCGACGCCCCTCAGCGCACGCGGACGAGGGCGTCCATCCGCTCGACCAATGTCTCGCACAGCACGGCGGCGCCGACCGGCAGGATGCGATCGCGCCGGACGCCGAGCACGACCTCGCCCTGGAGCCGCTTGCCCTCGAGCGGCACGACCGCCAGGGCATCGGCGCGGGCCGGGATCGCGCCGCCGATCTCGACCTGCAGGGCGATGCCCCCGGTGGCGAGCGCGAAGCCGATCATGAGGTCGAAGGAATTGGCCTCGATGGTCGGGTGCAGCGACAGCGAGGACCCGGTCAGCGCCTGGTCCAGCAGATTCCGCCCACCCAGGGTCGGATCCGGGATCGCCAGCGGATAGCCGATGCATTCCTCCAGACGGATCGAGGCCCGGCCGGCGAGCGGGTGGTCCCGGCCCATCAATGCGCACAGGCGCTGGGGTTTGCGTCGAAGGGCGTGGAAGCGGGGATCGGGGCTCGGATTGAAGGTGAAGCCGATCTCCGCATCGTCGCCGGTGACCGCGGCGACCGCCTGGTCGGCGCCGACCACGCTGACGACGAATCCGATCCGGGGATAGTCGGCATGAAAATCGGCTAGGACGCGGCCCAGAAAGCTCGACGCGACCGCTTCGACCGCCGCGATGCGCGCGGTGCCCCGGCGGACCGAGGCGAGGTCCTCGATCTCCGAGCGCACCCGCTCCAGGTCCTGGCGCGAGCGGCGGATATAGCCGAGGAACAACTCCCCCGCCGCGGTCAGCCTGACGCCGCGCGGCTGGCGCTCGAAGATCGGGGCGCCCAGCTCATCCTCGATGTCGAGGATCCGGCGATTGAGCGCCGAGGAGACGACGTTCAGCCCCTCGGCCGCCTTGCGGATCGAGCCCGCGCGCGCGACGGCATCGACGTAGTGGAGATATCGCAGATGACGCATCGGCCGCGCTCGATGGCCCGCGGGGGCGGGTCCATGCGACAGGATGATCCCTCCGCCGCCGGCGGATCAAGCCGGCGCCGCGCATGGCGCCGGACGCGCGTCGATCGCGCGGCTTGATCGCGCAGCGCGTGCCACCCGCCTCGCCGACCGGCTTCGCTCGGCGGAGCGCTCTCCCATTCAGCGTATGTCATGGCGGACCGATGCCGTTTCGGCAGCGCCGTGCGCGATTGTTAACGCTACTCCCGCGCCGCGGATCGGCGCCTAATGGACCCTCGGGCGCAGCTTTCCCACCGGCCGTCCTCTGCTGCCGGCTGCGCGCGAACGGAGGGATTCCATGCCGAAAGACCCCCGGCGCTTCGCCGACAACCGCGCCATTCCGACCATCGGCATCGCGGGATCGGCCGCGATGGGGCGCCGCGCGCTGATGCGCAACGGCGCCGGCCTGCTGGCCGCCGGCGCGGCGCTGGGCGTCCTGCCGGGGACCATGACCGGCGCGCGGGCCGCCGACCCGGTCTCGCTCGTGCTCAACTGGGTCAAGAGCGTCCAGTTCGGCGGCCACTTCGCCGGCCTGCACAACGGTTTCTTCGCCGAGAACGACATCGAGGCGGAGTTCATCAGCGGCGGGCCGGGGATCGATTCCATCAATCTCGTCGCCGCCGGGGAGTCGATGCTGGGCGACCGGGATTCGACCAACCTGATCCTGGCGCGCGCCAAGGGCATTCCGGTCAAGGCCTTCGCCGCGGCCCTCCAGAAGAGCCCCTACGCGATGATGAGCCTCGCGGAGTCGCCGGTTCGCAGCCTCGAGGACATGCAGGGCAAGACCATCGCGATCCCGAGCCAGCGCCGGCCGACCATGGTCGCCCTGATGCGCGGCGCGGGCCTCGATCCCGACAGCGTGACCTTCGTGCCGACGGGCACCGATCCGGGAATCCTGCCGACCGGTCAGGTCGACGCCTATTTCGGCTGGGCGACGAACCAGGGCGTCATGCTGCAGATGCGCGGCGTCGACCTGGAGATCGTGACCCTGGACGAGCTCGGCGACCTGACCTACCCGATGGTCTTCTTCGCCACGGAGGAGACCCTCGGGGAGAAGGCGGACGTCGTCACGCGGTGGCTGAAGGCGGAGATCGCCGCCTGGACCTGGTTCGCCGAGAACCCCGAGGAGACGGCCCGAGTGACGGTCGAGACCTACGGTCAGCAGGGGCTCGACCTGGAGCAGCAGATCACCGAGTCCCGGACCTACCCGGACTACATCATGGCCGGCGACGCCCTGGAGAAGGGCGCGCTGTGGATCGGGCCGGAGAAGTTCGAGGCCGGGATGAAGCTGGCCGTCGACGCGGGCATCCTGGAGGAGGCGATCGACATCGAGGCGCTGGTCGACCAGTCGTTCATCACTGCCGCCCATGCCTGACGCGGATGCCCCCTCGCCGGTGCCGCCGGCGAGGCAGGGCGACACGAAGCGGTCGGAACAGGCCGCCGGCGATCCGTCCGGCGGCCTCGCCGTGCGCGGACTGTCGGTGACGTTCCGGCTGAAGCGCGAGACGGTGACGGCGCTCGACGGCGTCGATCTCGACCTTCCGGCCAGCGGCTTCGCCGCCGTGATCGGCCCCAGCGGCTGCGGCAAGTCGACCCTGCTGCGCGTCGTCGCCGACATCGTCGCGCCGAGCGCGGGAACGGTCAGCCTGGGTGGCGTCACGCCGGCGGCGCTGAGGCGCGCCCAGCGGATCGGCTTCGTCTTCCAGAGCCCGACCCTGCTGCCCTGGCGCACCGTGCGCGAGAACATCCGCCTGCCGATGGCCCTGAACCGTGCCGGCACGAAGCCGAGCCAGACGCCGGACGACCTGATCCGGCTGGTCGGCCTGGAGGGTTTCGAGAACGCGCTGCCCGACCAGTTGTCGGGCGGCATGCAGCAGCGCGTGTCGATCGCCCGCTCCCTGGCGCTCGATCCGGAGGTGCTGCTGCTCGACGAACCCTTCGGCGCGCTCGACGAGATCACGCGCCAGCGCATGAACCTGGAACTCCTGCGCATCTGGTCGGAGAGCAGGCGCACCGCGCTGCTGGTCACCCACAGCATCGCCGAGGCGGTCTTCATGGCCGACCGCGTCTTCGTCATGAGTCCCCGGCCGGGCCGGATCCGCGAGGTTCTCGACATCCCGCTGGATCGCCCCCGGCGCCTGTCGATGATGAGCGAGCCGGCCTTCGTCGAGGCGGTCAACGCCGTCCGCTCGGCCCTGTTCGGGGCCGACGGATCGCCCGAGGCGGGCCCCGAGGCGGGCTACGACGGATGATCGCCGCCCGGCTGGCCGGACTCGGCTGGACCGTCGGCGGGATCGGCGGCGTGCTGGCGATGCTGGAGGCGCTCGGCGCCATGGGCGCGCTGCCGCAGAGCGTGCCGGCGCCATCGGCCGTCGCCGTCCAGTTCGTGCAGGACCGGGCCGCGCTCGCCCATCATCTGGCGCCGACCCTGCGCGCGGCCGTCATCGGCTGGCTTGCCGCCGTCGCCCTCGCTATCGCCATGGCGGGCGTGGCGCTGCTGGTCCGCGGCGCGGAGGGCGTGCTCTACAACTTCGCCGTCGGGGTCAACGCCATCCCGCTGATCGCCGCCGCGCCGATCCTGGTCGTCTGGTTCGGCACCGGGCCCGAGACCCGCGTCATCGTCGCCGCCCTGGCCAGCTTCTTCCCGGTGCTGGTCGGCGCGATCCAGGGCCTGCGGGCGGTCGACCGCAGTCATCGCGAACTGTTCCACGTGCTGGCGGCCGGGCGCATCGACCGGCTCCGCCTCCTGGAGCTGCCGGGGGCGCTGCCCTACCTCTTCGCGGGCCTGAAGATCTCGGCGGCGGGCGCGGTCCTGGGCGCGATCGTTTCCGAATGGGTCGGCGCGGACCGGGGGCTGGGCATGATGATGGCCTACGCCCTGTTCTCCTTCAACGTCCCGCAGGTCTGGATGTGCATGGCGGTGTCGGTCGTCCTCGCGCTTGGCGCCTACGGCCTGATGGGCGGGCTCGAGGCGCGGGTGGTGCGCTGGTCGCCGCCCGACGGCACGGGACCGGGGGACTCGGCGCCATGACGCGGGGTGGCACGGGCGAACTGCCTGTCTGGGCCGGCGTGGCGCTGCGCGGCGTCGCGAGCATCGTCGTCTTCGCCGTCGCCTTCGCGCTGCTGTGGCAAGGGGCGGTTTGGGCCCTCGCCATGCCGCCCTATCTGATGCCGACCCCGCTGGACGCCGCCGGCGCGCTGGTCGGGCAGGGCGACAAGATCCTGGCCAACGCGCTCTTCACCCTGGCCGAGGCGGGCGTCGGCCTGATCGTCGCGGCCGCCCTCGCGGTCGTGCTCGGCGGCCTCTTCGTCGCCTCCCCCGCGGCCCATCGCCTGGCCTTCCCCTGGGCGGTCGCCCTGCGCTCGGTGCCGGTCGTCGCGATCGCCCCGATCGTCACGCTGATGGTCGGACGCGGGTTCTGGGCGGGCGTGACGGTGGTCGTCCTGGCGGCCTTCTTCCCGATTTTGGTCAACTGCATGCGGGGCTACGTCTCCCTGCCGCGCGGCGCGCTCGAGATGATGCATGTCCTCGACGCCCGACCGGCGGAAGTCCTGTGGTACGTCCGCCTGCCCTACGCCGTCGGCTTCGTCTTCTCGGGCCTGCGAACCGCGGCGCCGATCGCGATCCTCGGCGCGATGCTGTCGGAGTGGCTGACCGGCAACCGCGGGCTCGGCTACCTGATCCTCGATTCCGCCGCCTTGCGGGAACTCGACCTGCTGTGGGCGGCGATCGTCGTGAGCATGCTGCTGGGCCTGCTGATTTTCTGGACCACCGCAACCCTGGAGGGCGCGCTTCGGCGCGTCTGACGGCCGGATTCCGGCGGGTCCGGGATCCGATACCCGCTTTCCCGAAAGGCCGAACGGATCATGTGGACCGTCGACGTACACCGTTTCGACATGGCGGGGCCCGACGACGTCGGTCCGCTCGAGCATCTGTTCGACAGCGGCGCCGTCGATCCCGAGACGGTCTGCTGCGTGATCGCCAAGACCGAGGGCAACGGCCGGGTCAACGACTACTCCCGGCCGCTCGCCCATCGCGCGTTCCGGGATTGCCTAGCCGCCGCGACGGGCCGCGCGCCGGGGGATGTCGACGCCCGCGTCGCCTTCGTCATGTCCGGTGGCTGCGAGGGTGTGATGACGCCGCATGCCGTCGTCTTCGCCCGCCGACCGGCCGGAAGCGAAGCGGCGGCCGGCGACCGGCGCCTGTCGCTCGGCCTGGCCGCGACCCGCGATCTCCTGCCGGAGGAGGTCGGCACGCGCACCCAGGTCGATCTGGTGGCCGAGGCGACGCGCGCCGCCGTCGCCGATGCCGGGCTCGCCGGGATCGAGGATGTCCACTATGTGCAGGTCAAGGGCCCGCTGCTGACCAGCGACCGCATCAACGCGGCCCGGGCCCGGGGACGGGAGCCGTCGATCGCGGACACGCTGAAGTCGCTCGGCTTTTCCAACGGCGCCGGCGCGCTCGGCATCGCCGTCGGTCTCGGCGAGGTCGCCCCGGACTGGCCTGACGGCGCGCTGTGCGGCGATCCGGGGCTCTACACCACGCGCGGCGCGTCGTCGGCGGGCATCGAATTGATGCGCTGCCAGGTGGTGGTCATGGGCAATGCGCCCGGCGCCGGCGGGGACTGCGTCATCGCCCACCGCCGGCTCGACGACCTGATCGACGCCGACGCGGTCCGCGGCGCGCTCGGCGACACGGGCCTGTCCTGCGCCGGCAGCCTGGCGCCGGCCGAGCGGGGTCGGGTCGCGGCGGTCTTCGCCAAGGGTCAGGTGCCGCTGGACGGCCTGCTCCGGGGCCGGCGCACGACCCTGCTGACCGATTCCGACCTCAATACCCGGCCGGCCCGCGCGGTCCTCAACGCCGTCGTCGCGTCCGTCATCGGCGACCCGGCGGCCTATGTCTCGGCCGGCTGGGGCTATCACCAGGGCCCGGTCGGCGGCGGCGTCGTCGCCGTGATCGCCCGGACGGGGCCGGTCGCGTGACCACGCCCGGGCGCGACGGGGAGATCGTCGTCGGCCGGCTGCTCGCCCGGCCCGGTCGCCGGCCGATGGGCGGCCCGGCGCGTGTGACGTGGCGCGACGGGGTCGTCACGGCGGTCGAGCCGATTGAGGACGCGCCGCCCGACGCCCGGGGCATTCTCGCCCTCCCGCCGATCGCCAACGCTCACGAACACGGGCGGGGCGCGCGCTATAGCTGCCACGGCGGTCTCCACGCCCCGCTCGAGGGCTGGCTGCCCAGCATCTACCTGAACCCGCCGGTCGATCCCTGGCTCAACGCCGCGGTCGCGTTCGCGCGTCACGCCGCCAGCGGAATCGGCGCGTCGATCCATTGCCACCTGGTCCACGAACCGCAGCGCTATCGCGAAGAAGCGGAAGCCGCCGCGGCGGCGGCTGAGGCGGTGGGCCTGCGCATCGCGCTGGTCCTGCCGATGCGCGACCGCAACCTGCTCGCCTACGGACCCGACGACGCCCTGCTGTCCCTGCTGCCCGAAGCCGACCGCAGGGCCGTGGCGGAGGCCTGGGCCCGGCCGCCGCTGGCCGCCGCCGACCAGGTCGCTCGGGTCGAGGCGCTCGGCGCCGCGCTCGACGGGCCGCTGGTCGCCGTCCAGCACGGGCCGATCGCGCCGCAATGGTGCTCCGACGCCCTGCTCGAGGCCGTGGCGCGATCCTCCGCCGAGACCGGGCGGCGCGTGCACATGCATCTGCTGGAAACGCGCTACCAGCGGGAATGGGCCGACGCCACCTACCGCGGCGACCTTCTAGGGCGGCTCGACGCGATCGGGCTGCTCTCGCCCCGGCTGACCGTGGCTCACGGAGTCTGGCTGCGTGGCGATGAAATCGCGCTGCTGGCCGAGCGGGACGTGACGGTCTCCCTGAACACCAGTTCCAATCTGCGGCTCCGCTCGGGCCGGGCGCCGGGGCCGGCGATGGCCGCCGCGGGCGTGACCCTCGGCCTGGGCGTCGACAGCCTCGGCCTCGACGATGACGGCGACGCGCTGCGGGAGCTCAGGCTCGCCCGCCATGTCCAGGCGGGCATCGGCTTCGAGCCGGGGCTTGACCGCGACGCCCTGCTGGTCGCGGCGTTCGCCACGGGAGCCCTCGCCGTGACGGGGCGCGATGCCGGCGTGATCGCGCCGGGCGCGCCCGCCGATATCCTGATGATCGACTACGCGGCGATGGCGGGCGACGTGATCGAGGGGCTGAACGACCCGGTCGACGTTTTCTTGGCGCGCGCCACCGCCCGCCATGTCCGCGGCCTGATCGTCGACGGCCGGCCCGTCGTCGCCGACGGCGCGGTGCGCACGGTGTGCCTGCCCGATCTCGAGGCCCGGCTGGAGGAGCAGATCCGGGCCGCGGGGCCGACGATGCGCGCCCGGCGTCCCGTCCTGGAGCGCTACCAGGCCGCGCTGGCCCGCTTCTACGAGGAGGGTCGCCATGTCGGGGAGTGATGCGAGAGGCGACGTCCCCGCCGCGGTGTCGCGCGCGCTGGCGGCGATCGACCGCGTGCCGCTCATGGCCGTGCGCCCGACGCCGATCCAAACCTATCCACGCCTCGCGGGCCGGATCGGCCGGCCCCTCCTGGTCAAGCGCGACGACCTTTCGGGTCTCGCGCTCGGCGGCAACAAGGCGCGCAAGCTCGAATTCCTGATGGCGCGCGCCCTGGCGGAGGGATGCGACAGCGTCCTGGCGACCGGCTTCGTGCAGTCCAACAACGCCGTCCAGACGGCGGCCGCCGCCCGGCGCTGCGGCCTGGAGCCGGTGCTGGTCCTCGACGGCGCGCCGCCGGCGGTCGCCAGCGGCAACCTGATCCTGGGCGACCTGCTGGGGGCCCGGACGCTCTTCACGGCGGGTCGCCCGGTGGCGGAGGTGATGGCGGCCGAGGCCGCGCGATTGCGCGACGCCGGCCACCGGCCGTTCGTCCTGCCGCCCGGCGGATCCACGGCGCTCGGCATCCTCGGCTTCGTGGAGGCGGCGTTCGAGCTGGCGGGCCAGCTCGCCGGGCCGGATCCGCGGCCCGATGTCCTGGTCATGCCCACCGGTACCGGCGGAACCCAGGCGGGGCTGGTTCTCGGCCTCGCCATCGCCGGGATCGATCTGCCGGTCGTCGGCCTGAGTACCGGCAAGACCGCCGCGGAGATGATTCCGGCGATGACGGCCCTCGCGGCGGAGGCGGCCGCCCTGCTCGACTGGCCCGGCACGGTCGCCCCGGACGCCTGGATCGTCGACGAGCGGTTCTACGGCGACGGCTATGCCAAGCCCGGACGCGAGGATTTCGAAGCCATGGACGCCGCCGCCCGGCTGGACGGGCTGTTCGTCGACCCGGTCTACACGGGCCGGGCACTGGTGGGCCTGGCCACGCGGGTGGCGGAGGGCTCGCTGCCGGGCGCCGGGCCCGTTCTGTTCTGGCACACGGGCGGCCATGCCGCGCTCTTCGCCTTCGACCGTTCCGGCGGGAGCGCGGGTCCGTGAGCCGGCGGGAGCTAGACCGCGAGCGCCGTGCCCGGTTCCGCGATCTCCGCGGCGAAGCGCGACCGGGCGATGACGCGGCCCGCCTTGATGACCGTCCGGGCCGGCGGCGGGCGGGTCAGCACGTCCTGGACGCAAGCACCGTCGAGCAGGACGAGATCGGCCGGCTCGCCGGGAACGAGGTGCCGCGGCGCGAGGCCGAGGGACGCCGGCGCGTCGGCCGTCAGCATGGCGAAGACGCGCTCCAGCCCCGCGTCGTCGGCCATCCTGGTCATGTAGGCGAGAAGCTGGCCGGACATCAGGGGATCGGGGTATCGCAGGTTGCGGCTGAACAGCGAGCGGTAGATCTCCTGCCCGCAGGCGACCCGGACGCCGCCGTCGAGCAGCGCGCGGACGGGGGCGATACCCCGGGTCGGATCGTCGGCGCCGTGGCCGCGGAACAGCAGTCCGGAGGTCGGGCTGACGACGACGGTCGCGCCGGCTTGGGCCAGCAGGGCGATCAGGGACGCCCGTTCGGCGTGCGGCTTCCAGGCGAGGCTATTGCAGTGAGCCAGCGACATCCGCCCCGCCAGGCCGGCGGCCAGCGCCCCCTCGACCACGGGGGCGAGCCAGGCGGAGGCGGGATCGTCGGTCTCGTCGACATGGAAATCCACCGGCACACCGGCCTCGCGGGCGAGGGTGCAGACCCGCTCGATCTGGCGATGTCCGTCCGTCGCGTCCCGCTCGAGCTGGGGGTGGCCGCCGACCCCGTCGGCGCCTTCGGCGACCGCTCGCTCGACGTTCCCGGCGATCCCCGGCTCGGTGAACAGCCCGTGTTGCGGGAAGGCGATCACCTGAAGATCGACCAGGCCGGAAAGCCGGCGCTTGGCCTCTTGCAGGGCGCGGAAGACGCGCAGGCCGACATGGGGGTCGATATCGGCGAAGGTGCGGATCGTCGTGACGCCGCTGGCCACCATGAGCCCGGCCGCCCGCACCGCCCTCTCGGTGAAGGTCGCCTCCGGCGTGTCCGCCGCCGCACGACCGATGGCGGCGAGCTGTTCCGCCAGCGTGCCGCCCGGCAGGGGCTCGGCCTCCGCGAAGGCCTTGTCGAGATGGTAGTGCGGCTCGGCGAAGGGCGGCGCGGCGAGAGCGCCGGCGGCATCGAGCTCGGCGCCCGGGAACGTTCCGCCGGTTCCCGCGGCGTGGACGGCAACGATGCGACCGTCTTCGAGATCGATGTCGATCGACGCCCCGTCCGTCCAGCGGCGAGCATCGCGGATCCGCAGCGCCGCGGAACCGTAAGCGGGGCTCGCGTCGCTGCCTGTTTCGGGCGTGGCCATGCCGGGTCAGTCGCGGTCGCGGATCAGGGAGACATGCGCCGCGACGATCCGCCAGCCCTCCGGGGTGCGTACCCAGGTCTGGCTCTGCCGGCCGTGGAGTCCCGTCGAATCCCGCACGTATTCGATATTCGTCGTGCCGAAGTCGCGACCGAATGTCGTGATGCTGGTGCGCGTCGTCGTGCGCTTGGGCGCCCCGCCGCTGGCCGACCGACTGGCGCGGAAGGCCGCGATCTCGGCATGACCATGAAGGTTCTCGGCGACACCGTAGCGGATCGCGCGGGCATCCTCCCAGAAGGCGGCGACGAGGTCCGCCGGGCGGTCGGCCATCAGGGCGTCCTCATAGGCCGCGAAGGCGGCCTCCAGCTCCGCCAACACCTCGGGGATGTCGATGTCGGAACTCTCGACGGTCATGCCGTGGCCTTCCTGTCCTGTTGTCGTAGCGAATATCAAGAGGAAGATACAGTGGCGATTGACATCTGTCTAGAAAAATGTAAATGCACAAAAAGTAAAAATCAGACTATTTTCTCTTTTTTACTTACGCCTCTGTAAAAATGTCGCTCGGCGTCATCATCGGGCAAGTGATCGACTATCGCTTCCGGACGAGCGCGCGCCCACCTCGCCAGGATGGATCGTGAGATGACGGCGGAGCCGCCCGACGCCCCCTGGACCGGCCGGTCGCTGGCGCGGCTGGAGGACGCGGCCTATCTGACGGGCGCCGGCGCCTATCTCGACGACCTGGCGCCGGCGGCGACGCTGTTCCTGGCGGTCGTGCGTTCGCCCGTCGCGCGCGGGCGGATC
>JAVJUS010000133.1:0-7420 GCA_040220455.1 Azospirillaceae bacterium | reverse complement strand
GGGCGCTGCGCGACTATCTGGGTGTCGAGACGGTGATCTGGCTCGGCCGCGGGCTGGAGGACGACGAGACCGACGGCCATGTCGACGAGATCGCGTGCTTCCTGGCCCCCGGCCGGGTCGCCGCGCTGGTCGCCGACGACCTGGTGATCGCCAGCTTCGTCTCCGGGCCGGGCAGCTCGACCCTGCCGATGGTCGTCTTTTCCAAGGTGCCTCTGGGCGTGAGCCCGGACATCAACGCGCTGGCGACGATCATCGTGCTGGTCGTCTCGATTTGCGTCGCCACGGCGGGCTGGATCAACGCCCGGCGCGAGCACCAGTGCGCGGCGGACGCGCGGATGGCCTTGCAGGCGGAAAAAGCGGCGGCCTGAGTCTGGTCCCGCGTGGTCGCCGCGCCATGACGCATCACGCTATACAACCGAAAAGCGTCTCTTCGCCTCCCACTCGGCTTCAGTGCGATAGCATTGCCGAGGTTCAATCCACCTTGAAGGACCATAATTCGGCACTTCACACTACTGTATGTTTTAATAAATGTGCTATTAACTCGTTTAACGTGCTTGATACGCTTATTATACAATTCATGATTAAGAACGAGATCGCCTATGGTCGCCCAGCTTCCGGAATCGATTGCCCATCAGCGTGACCATCTTATCAACCATAACGTGTTCTCAGCGGTCGCGAACGCCCAAAGGCTGCGCGTCTTCATGCAGGCCCATGTCTTCGCGGTATGGGACTTCATGGCCCTGCTGAAGCGATTGCAGCGGGACATGACCTGTTGCGACGTGATGTGGACGCCGCCGGCCGATCGGGTCGCCGCACGACTGGTCAACGAGATCGTGCTGGGCGAGGAGAGCGATGAAGGTCCCGACGGCGCGCCGTCGAGCCATCTGGAGCTCTACCTCGGCGCCATGGACGAGATCGGAGCCGAAACCGTCCCCATCCGTCGTTTCCTGTCCGCGATCGCCGCCGGCGAGGCGATCGATCGGGCGCTGAGCGCCGCCGACGCGCCCGATCACGTGCGCGGGTTCGTGTCGAAGACGATCGACGTGGCGAAGAACGGCTCCACCGAAGCGGTTCTCGGCAGTTTTTTCTACGGCCGTGAACAGCTCATCCCCGACATGTTCGCCAAACTGCTCGAGCGCTGGGCGATCCGGCCCGACGAGGTGCCGTGCCTGACCTACTACCTGGAAAGGCACATCCATCTGGACGGCGACGAGCACGGGCCGGCGGCCGAGCGTCTCATCGCGCGCGTGCTCGAACGCTCTCCCGAGGGAACGTGCGATCTCGTGCGCGCCTCCCGGGAGGCGGTCGATGCCCGGATCGCCCTGTGGGATGGCGTTCTCGCCGAGTTCGAGAGTCTCCGGGAGTCGCCGACGATCGAGCCGCTCAGCGTCACGACGACCTGAAATGCGTCGACCCCCGGGTCGGTGCTTTCCTTCAATCGGCGAGAGGACGGAATCATGGAATTAGACTGGTTCTTCATCAATACCGGCCTGATGCTTGCCTACGGTTTGCAGCATTCGCTGCTCACCACGCAAAAGGCGGTTAAGATCCTCAACAGTTTTCTCCATGAGAAGCTTTGGAACTTTTTCTACAGCATGGTGGCGGTCGCGCTCCTCGTCGTCGGCTTCGCCTTCTGGCAGTCGTCGGGGGTGACGATCTACGCACTGGAAGGTGCCTGGTACTGGGCGATGTGGGGCGCCTTCGCCTTCTGCGTCTTCATGTTCTTCTGGTGCTTCAAGTACACGACTTCCTTCTGGCAGTGGATCGGGCTCGCCCAGCTCAAGAGCCTCATCACGGGCAAGGAAGGCGCCGCGTACTATCGGGTCCGTACGAACGGCATCAAGCGCTACATCCGTTTTCCGCACCACACCTTCCTGGCGTTGTTGTTCTGGTGCCAGCCGGTGATGACCCTGGATACCCTGTGGCTGGCGATCTTCGCGACCGTCTACACCTATATTGGCACGGCTCATCAGGACACGCGCGGCCGGCGTCTGTTGGGCGAGCAGTGGATCGAGTACTCCAAGTACACCAACCTGATGCACCCCAGCCCGGTGGCCCTGTGGCGCGACCTCACCGGCAAGCAGCGGGAAATCGTCCACGCTCCCGAGCGCGCGTTCTGATCCGGCGACCGACGGCGGCCGGCGCCGAGGCGCCGGCCGCCCGCCAACCCTTTCCCCCAACCCGATCGTGCGGCCGATCCCGGTCGTCGTCCTTAGGCGGCGGTGCGGGTCGTGCGGTCGACGTATGCCGGGAGCGACCCATGGACAGCGGGCTCGACACGCCACCGCGCCCTTCCGCGACTCTGCAGACGGTTCGGCCGGACCAGCGTGACGCATTGGTCAGCCGTTTCTGGCCACCGCGGGACAATCACGTCGTGCACAGCCTGCGGCTGCCGGCGCCGGAGACGGCGGTGGCCGACGAGGCGGCAACGGCCCTGCGCCGTGTCGCTCACCTCGCCGAGCTGATCCGCGATTATCAGGATCTTCAGACGGTCTGCGCGCAGGGGCGCGAGTCAGAGATCGGTGCCTTGTGCGTGGAATCGGCCGAGCTGCTCGAAAGGGCGTCTCTGGGACTGGCCTGCCCGGCGTCGGCGACGGTGCTGCGCCGCCGGGCCGAGGCGCTGCGCGGCCGGCCCCTGAGAGAGGTGGCGCCCGAGGCCGTCGCTCAGGACGAGACGGAACTGCTGAGCGTCTGCGGCGATCTGGCGACGTGGCACGGCAAGGGCCGGCAGGTCTACCACTCCGCGTTGTTCGCCACGGTCGAACGGCGCTTCGACACCCTCGTCGCCACCATCGACGCGCGGCGCGAGGCCGTGGAGGATCATCTGCGCGCGACGGTGCATCCGCGCCTCGAGCTCGCGCCGCCGCCCGGCTTCAAGGTCGGCGATCTGATGCTGTGCGGCGGGGAGGCGAACCGCTACCCGAAGCACTTCGCCTACTTCCTGCCGGAGGACGAGGGCGTCAAGCACGCGCCGGTGAAGAAGACGATCGTCTTCCGGAACGTTTATCTGGAGATGTATCGGTGCCTGAGCCAGCCCTTCGGCCTGCAGGTCCTCGACATCGAGGGCGCCGTGGCCGACCCGTCGCCGGAGGCCGTCCAGGACCACCTGGCGCTCTGGTTCCGGGGCCACGACACCGGTCACGGAGTGACGCTGCCCGAGACCGATTTCAAGGCCCTGGGCCGACAAGGGCGCTGGGCGTCCATGATGATGCAGGAAACGCTCGCCGACGTGTTCGGCTTCCTGTTGATCGCGCAGGGTCCGTGGACGGAGACGGTGGAGCTCGATTGCCGGGTCGCGGCGACGACGTTCCTGACCGAGATGCTGCGCTATCTGCGCCGCGGCGAGACCTATTTCCCGGACTCCGGAGCCGCGTTTCTGGAGCTCGCCTATCTGGTCGATCATGGCCATGTGATCATCGACTGGCAGGCCGGCACGATCGCGACCTCGGTCGAGCGGCTCGTGGCGGGCTGCCGCGACCTGGCCCGCACCCTGGCGACGACCGCTCTCGCCAATGACGAGCCGTCGACCCGGGATTTCCTTGCCACATACGGTCTCGCGGGACGGGCGGAGTTCGCCCGCGCGTTCCGTCAGCGCTTCGGGCTGACGACGGGCGTGCTCGACTACATCCAGCCGCTTCCGGGGCCGCCGGCCGATGCCGCCGGGCCCGCCGTTCAAGCCGATCGAGAGGGCGGAGTATGAGCGAATCCCGGCCACGACCCCGCTATCCCGAACTCGCGGGTCGACGAGTCCTGATCACCGGCGCCGCGAGCGGCATCGGGCATGCCACCGCCCGTCGCTTCCTCGCAGAGGGCGCGCGCGTCGCGCCGCTCGACGTCGATCGCGACGCCCTGCATGCCGCTTTCGAAGATGCGGGAGACACGGCCTTCCCGCTCGTGGCGGACGTCGCCGATCATGCCGCGATGGAGTCGGCCTTCGCCCAGGCGGACTCTATGCTGGGCGGCGTCGATGTCGTCTTCGCCAATGCCGGGATCAGCCTGCGCCACGCCTTTCTCGACATCACCGTCGAGGAATGGCGGCGGGTCGTCGACGTCAATCTGCACGGGGTCTTCAACACCGCCTCGCTCGCCGCCCGACGGATGGCGGCGCAAGGCTCCGGGACGATCCTGCTGATGGGCTCGACAAACGGCATGAGCGCCCACCCGTACTACGCCGACTACAACGCGACCAAGGCGGCGGTGATCCTGCTCGCCCGCACCATGGCGCTGGAACTGGCCCCGGAAGTCCGCGTCAACGCACTGTGCCCGGGCTACGTCCTGACGCCGATGCAGCGTGCCGAATACACCGACGCCATGTTCGCCGCGGTCAACGAGAAGATCCCCATGAAGCGGCACGCCGACCCGGCCGAGATCGCCGCCTTGGCGGCGTTCCTGAGTTCCGACGAGGCGGCGTACATTACCGGCCAGCATATTCCCGTCGACGGAGGCGAGACCGCATGACAGCCGCCCCTCTTTACGAGGCCGGTACGCAGGCCGCGCTGGTGGTCACCCGTGACGAGGCCTATGCCGTCGACCGGCTCGTCACCCTCGGCGGCGAGATCCCGATGCACCGCGAGGCCGCTGAGGCGCTGCGCGACGCCCGCCCCCTGCCGCTGGCCGAGGCGTTGGCCCGGTTCGCGATTTCCGACAAGGGCGACCTCGCCGAGGCGGGAACCGACGCCTTCGCCTGCGACGAGCGGTTCATCGCGCTGTTCAGCGAGACATCCGGGACGACGGGGGCGGGCCCCTTGCTGACGCCGCGCGGGCGCGACGAGCTGCGCTGGAACGGCTTCAACCAGATGCGGGCCTATCTGCGCCATCTCCGGCCCGGCCGGGACCGGGCGGCGATCTTGCATCCGGTCATCATGAGCCCTTACGCGGAAGTGTCGGCCTGGGCGCTGCGCGAGGCGGGCGTGCCCTATCTGCGGCTCTTCCCCATCCCGCGGATCTGCGAATATCCGCGCTTGAAACGGGTTTTCGAGGACTACGCCCTCTCCGCCATCATGACGACGCCGACCCTGGCGTACAAGTTGCTCTACGAGCTCGACCGGCTCGGAGGCATTCCCGACAGGCTCGACAAGCTGCTGCTCACCGGCGAACTGCTGACGCGGGCAAATCTCGACAACTTCGACCGGATACTGGGCAAGCCGGGGGCGGCGCGTGCCTTCGTTCACGGCTCGAGCGAGGCGGCGACAACCATGTACGGCATGCCCGACGCCACCTATCGCGGGTATGTCGACGACTTCGTCTTCGAGATTCTTCCCACGGGCGAGCCGTGGGAAGCAGCGTTGCGCGACGCCGCGCCGGCCGGTGCCGTGACCGGCGAATTGCTCGTCACCTGGCTGCAGGACGGCATCCTGCCGCTCGTTCGGTACAATTCGAAGGACGTGTTCACGGTCTGGCGCGACGACCGGGTCGGCGAGTGGGTCTTCCAGGCAGAAGGTCGGCGCACGATCGCGGGGCTCGGGCCCGACCGCGCGACCCGCCTTGATGAGGCGATCTTTGGCGCCTCGGTTCCGGTCGTCCATTGGGAGGCCCGGATTGGCCAGGGCGGCGGCGAACTCACCGTGATCACGCTGAGCCGCGACGCCGATCGCGCCACGGACGGCTTCGCGCGGGAAGTCGCGGAGAGGGCGGAATCCGCCGCCGGCTTTCCCATTGACGTAGAGATAAACCCGACGCAGCATTCGTTTTTCGATTTTTCGCCGCTGGCCAAGACCAGCAGGATCGAAGCTCGATGACGCCGGGACATCATGGCGGGCAGTGAACTCCAGCAGCGAATAACCTTCCTCTCGGGTGTGGCCATCGCGATCACGATGGTCGTGGGGTCGGGCGTCTTCGGCCTGCCGGGCTTGGCGCTGGAGGCGACCGACCCCGTCGTCGCCCTGCTCGGCTGGGCGGTGGTGATCGCGCTGATGCCGCCGCTGATCCACATCTTCGCCTATCTCGGGATGCGCTACCCCAGTTCGGCGGGGATCGCCCGATTCGCCGCGATGGGGCTGGGCGAGTGGTCCCAGTCCGGCTTCACGCTGATCGCGTGTGGGGCCCTGGCCGTGGGGATGCCGGCGTTCTTTCTCGTAGGCGGGGCCTACACGGCCGATCTGCTGGCTCTGGATCCCGACAGGTGGCGATTCGCCTTCGCCATCCTCCTGGCCTGCGCCTCGACCGCCCTCAATCTGCGCGGCGTCGAGAACATGGGGGCCGTGAACAAGGCGGTGGTCGTCACCGTGATCGTGCTGACGATCGGACTCGTGGTCTTCCGGCTGCCGGCGCTCGACGCGGAGAGCACCCGTCTCCTCGACGATCTCGCGACGGCCGGCGCCGACATCTCGGCAGGCGAGCTCTGGCTGGCGGCGACCATCGTCTTCTGGGCCTTCCAGGGCTGGGAGAACATGTCGTTCGGTCTGGAGGAGTTCCGCAATCCGCGGCGGACCGTGCCGCTGGTCTACTGGACGAGCTTCGTCGTCGTCTCGGCCATCTATTTCCTCTTCGCCTGGATCGTCTCCGCCTCGGCGGTCGGCGGTCTCGAGGTCGCCGGGATTTCCGGCGTCTCGGCGCTGCTCGGCGACGGGGCGGTGCGGATCGCGCTGCTGGTCGTTCTGGTCTTCGTGCTGTTCACCAATGCCAACGCCTGGGTGTTCGGGGCGAGCCGGGCGTTCTACGCCGCCGCGCGCCAGGGCCTGCTGCCCGGCCTCATGGCCCGGGTCGACAGCCGCGGGATCCCGGCGGCCAGCCTGTTCGGCTGCCTGGCCTTCTACTGCCTGGTCATCGCCGGGCTGGAGATCGCCGCGATCCACGAGAAATACGCGTTCCTACTGACGACCCAGGGATTCATCCTGCTCTACGGCGCCTCGGTCATCGCGTATTTGCGGGACAACCGGCGGCCCGTCGCCTGGCTCGTCAGCGCGGTCGCGCTCGTGGGCTGGGTCTTCCTTGTATCCGGCTTCTCCTGGCTCATGATCTACCCCGCCGTCCTGTTCGCCTGGGGCGTCATCGCCGACCGTCGTAAAGCCGCGCGCGCCGGCGGTGTGCTCGATACCGCCCGATGATCGGGGCCGGGACGAACGGAGCCGGTGCGCTGGTCTCGCTTGGCCGGGCGGGGTAGTGTAGTTCTGCCTGGATCGGAGAGCGTTTCTCCCGATACCCGGGGAGAGGCCCGTGACACCGGAACCGCACCAGGACGGCATGCCCGCCACCACACCCCGCGAGGACGGCTTCCGCATGCCGCCGGAATGGGCGCCGCACGCCCGCTGCTGGATGGCCTGGCCGAGCCGGGAGGAGTTGTGGGCGCGCGCCGGCAAGGGCGCCATCGACGCCGCGCGGCGGGCGCATGCCGCCGTGGCGCGCGAGATCGCGGCCTTCGAGCCGGTGGTGATGGTCTGCAATCCCGCCGACGTGGCCGAGGTCTCGCTCGCCTGCGGCA
>JAVJUS010000132.1:0-71701 GCA_040220455.1 Azospirillaceae bacterium | reverse complement strand
CGCGGCGGAAGCGGGCGGCGGGCACGAGGAGGCCGGGCCGGCCGGACCCGCCGACCGGGACGGGGCGAGTCGGGGCGCGGCGGAGCGGCGCCGATGACCGATCTGCTGCGGGTCGAGGATCTGGAGATCGCGTTCACGGTGCCCGGCGGCACGCTCGCCGCCGTCAAGGGCGCGTCCTTCCGGGTCCGGCCCGGCTCGACCGTCGCCATCGTGGGCGAGAGCGGCTCGGGCAAGTCGGTGATCTCCCAGGCGATCATGGGCATCCTGCCGCGCAACGGGAAGATCACCGGCGGCCGCATCATCCTGAACGACCCGGATTTCGGACCGCCCGTCGACCTCGCCGGGCTGAGCGCGCACAGCGCGACCTATCGCAAGCTGCGCGGCGGGCGCGTCTCGATCATCTTCCAGGAGCCGATGACTTCGCTGTCGCCGCTCCACACGGTCGGCAACCAGATCGTCGAGACGGTCCGACTGCACCGCCCGGTCGGCCAGCGCGAGGCGAGAGAGCTTGCCCGGGAGATGCTGGGCCTGGTCGGATTCCCCGACCCGGCGCGCGCGCTGGAGACCTATCCCTTCGAGCTGTCGGGCGGCCTGCGCCAGCGCGCGATGATCGCCATGGCGCTGGTCTGCCGGCCGTCGCTGCTGATCGCCGACGAGCCGACGACGGCGCTCGACGTGACGATCCAGGCCCAGATCCTCAAGCTGATCGGCGACCTGCAGGCCGAGCTGGGCATGGCCATCCTCATGATCACCCACGACCTGGGCGTCGTCGCCAACATCGCCGAGGAGATCGTGGTGATGTATCGCGGCCGGGTCATGGAGGCGGGCTCGCTCGACGCGATCTATCGCGATCCGCGCCACCCCTATCTCCAGGCCCTGATGCGCGCCGTGCCGCGCTTCGACATGGCCGCGGGCGAGCGCCTGCAGCCGATTCGCGAGATCCGCTCGGAGGGCGGCGCCCTGCTCGACGGGCTCGACCAGCGCCCGGCCGGCTCCTTGCGCGAGGGCGCGCCGCTGCTCGAGGTCGACGGCCTGGCCAAGGGTTTCACCATCCGACGCGGCGGCTGGATCGGCGGCGGCGAGCGCGAGATCATGGCCGTCGACGGCGTCGGCTTCACCCTGAACAAGGGCGAGTGCCTGGGCCTGGTCGGGGAGAGCGGCTGCGGCAAGACCACGCTCAGCAAGATGCTCATGCGCGCGCTGACACCGGACCGGGGCACGGTGACCTTCCACGGCGACGGCCGGCCGGTCGACGTGCTGGGGCTGGCGGGCGAGGATCTCAAGGCCTTCCGCCGGCGCATGCAGTTCATCTTCCAGGACCCGTTCGGCTCGCTCAACCCGCGCATGACGGTGTTCGACATCGTGACCGAGCCGCTGGTCATCCACGGCATCGGCGATGCCGCCTGGCGGCGCGAGATGGCCAAGGACCTGATGCGCCTGGTCGGCCTCGACACCCGCCACCTGCAACGCTACCCGCACAGCTTCTCCGGCGGCCAGCGCCAGCGCATCGGCATCGCCCGCGCGCTGGCGCTGAGGCCGGACATCATCATCTGCGACGAGCCGGTCTCCGCGCTCGACGTCTCGATCCAGGCCCAGGTGCTGAACCTGCTCGAGGACCTGCGGAGCCGGCTCGGGCTCACCTACCTGTTCATCAGCCACAACCTGGCGGTCGTCGACTACATCGCCGACCGGATCATGGTCATGTGCAAGGGCCGGATCGTCGAGGTGGCGCCGCCCGACGCGCTGTTCGCCGATCCCCGGCACCCCTACACCCGAGCGCTGCTCGCCGCGGTGCCCCACCCGGACCCGGATCACCCGCTCGATCTCGCCGCCCTGATGGACGGGCGGGCCTCCGATCCGGCGGCGTGGGCCTATCCGTTCACCGATGCCCCCGACGGACCCGAAACCACCGACGCGCGGCCCCGCCTGATCGATCTCGGCGGCGGGCATTGGGTCCGCGCCCACCGAACGCCGGACCTGCCCGAGCCGGGCGGCCAACCGGCGACCGGCAGAGACGCGACACGCAGAGACGCGACCGGCAAGGACAGGGAGTTGGCACGATGAGGCGTATGTTCATCCACGGGATCGGCGCGCGGGCGCGCCGGGTCCTGGCCCCGGCCATCCTCGCGGCCGGGCTGGCCGCCGCCGCACCGGCCTGGGCCGTGGAGCCCGTCGACACGCCCTCGCTCGCGCCCCGGGTCGAGGCGGGCGCGCTGCCGCCGGTGGCCGAGCGCCTGCCCGACACGCCCCTGGTCGTCGACATCGCCGGACGCGGCGGGGAGATCGGCGAGCACGGCGGGTCCTGGAACTGGCTCGCCCGCCGGGCCAAGGACATCCGGATCATGAACGTCTACGGCTACGCCCGGCTGGTGGGCTGGACGCCGGACTTCGAGCTGGTCCCGGACATCCTGGAGTCGATCGAGGTCGAGGACGACCGGATCTTCACCCTGCATTTGCGCCCCGGCCACAAATGGTCCGACGGCGCCCCCTTCACGACGGAGGACTTCCGGTACGAGTGGTTCGACGTCCAGCTCAACGAGGATCTGCATCCCTACGGCCCGGACACCCGCCTGCTGGTCGACGGCGAGCGGCCCGAGGTGACGGTCGTCGACGAGCACACCATCCGCTACGAATGGTCGAAGCCGAATCCGGAGCTGCTGCCCGCCCTGGCCGGCGCCACGCCGCTCTACCTCTACGCCCCGGCCCACTACCTCGAGCAGTTCCACGAGGATTTCGCCGATCCCGAAGAACTCGGCGAGATCGTCGAGGAGTCGGGCTACCAGGACTGGATCGCCGTCCACATCGTCAACAGCGACCTCTACGACGCCGACAACCCCGACCTGCCGACGCTCCAGCCCTGGGTCAACACGACCGACCCGCCGTCCGAGCGTTTCGTCTTTGCGCGCAACCCGTATTTCCACCGGATCGACGCGGAGGGCCGCCAGCTCCCCTATCTCGACGACGCGGTGGTCACGATCGCCGATTCCTCGCTGATTCCGGCCAAGACGGGATCGGGGGAAAGCGACCTGCAATCCCGCTCGCTGCGCTTCGACAACATCACCTTCCTCAAGGAAGGCGCGGAGCGTCACGGCTACGACGTGCGCCTGTGGGACACGGCGCTGGGCGCGGAAATCGCGCTCTACCCGAACCTCAACGCGGCCGACCCGGTGTGGCGGGAGCTCAACCGCGACGTCCGCTTCCGCCGCGCCCTGTCGCTGGCGATCAACCGTCAGGAAATCAGCGACATCATCTATTTCGGGCTCGCCCGGCCGTCGAACAACACGGCGCTGCCGGCCTCGCCCCTGCACGATCCGGAGCGCTCGGCGCTCTACACCGGGTACGACCTCGATCGGGCGAACGCGCTGCTCGACGAGATCGGGCTGACCGAGCGCAATAACGAAGGGTTGCGCCTGCTGCCCGACGGCCGGCCGCTGGAGATCATCGTCCAGACCGCGGGCGAGCGGACCGTCGAGATCGACGTCCTCCAGCTCATCGCCGACAGCTGGAAGGAGATCGGCGTCGGGCTCTTCCCCTCGCCGTCCTCGCGCGAGGTGTTCCGCCAGCGCGTCTATTCGGGCGAAGCGGTGATGTCGGTCTGGTACGGCCGTGACAACGCCATCTTCACCGCCTCGACCGTGCCGATCGAGCTGGCGCCGGTCGACCAGGCCCAGCTCCAGTACCCGGCCTGGGGCCAGTGGGTCCAGACCAACGGCGAGGCCGGAACGCCGCCGGACATGCCCTTCGGCGAGCGGCTCATGGCGCTCTACACGACCTGGCGCACGGCGACCAGCGACGAGGATCGCCGCGCCGCGATCGACGAGATGCTCGACATCCACGCCGAGGAGGTCGACACCATCGGCGTCGTCGAGGGCGTGCCCCAGCCGGTCGTGGTGACGAACGGCCTGCGCAACGTGCCCGACAAGGGCGTCTACAGCTGGGATCCGGGGGCGCATTTCGGCATGTACCGCCCGGACACGTTCTGGAAGGAATAGATCGAAGTCGCCGGCGGGTCTTCCGGGCCCGCCGGCTCCGGCGCGTCCCGCCGCCCGTTTCCGCCCGCTGATCCGGATACCCCGATCGTTGCTCGCCTACGTCGCCCGCCGTCTCCTGATCATGATCCCGACGCTGTTGGCCATCTCGGCGATCAGCTTCGCGATCATCGAGCTGCCCCCGGGCGACTACCTCTCGACCATGATCGCCGAGCAGGAGGCCCGGGGCGAGGGCGTCGACCAGGGCCGGGTCGCCTGGCTGCGCGAGCAGTACGGCCTCGACAAGTCCCTGGTCGAGCGCTACGCGATGTGGCTGGGCGGCGTCGTCCAGGGCGATTTCGGCTACAGCTTCGAGTATCGCATGCCGGTGACCGAGGTCGTCGGCGACCGGCTGTTCCTGACCATCCTGCTGACCTTCGCGACCACCCTGTTCATCTGGGTCGTTTCCTTCCCGATCGCGATCTATTCGGCGACGCACCAGTACAGCGTCGGCGACTACGGGTTGACCTTCCTGGGATTCCTCGGCCTCGCCACGCCCAACTTCCTGCTGGCGCTGGTGCTGCTCTACTTCGCCAACGTGCAGTTCGGCACCTCGATCGGCGGTCTCATGGATCCGCAATACCTCGACCAGCCGATGAGCTGGGCGAAGTTCCTCTCGGTGCTCGAGCATCTCTGGGTGCCGGTCATCGTCATCGGCACCTCCGGCACGGCCGCGATGATCCGGCGGCTGCGCGCCAACCTGCTCGACGAGCTGCAGAAGCAGTACTACGTCACCGCGCTCGCCAAGGGGCTGGGGCCGCGCAAGGCGCTGCTCAAGTATCCGCTGCGCATGGCGCTCAACCCGTTCATCGCGGATATCGGCTCGATCCTGCCGCAGCTCATCTCCGGGGCGACCATCGTCGCCGTGGTGCTGGGCCTGCCGACGGCGGGGCCGCTCCTGCTCTCCGCCCTGCAGAGCCAGGACATGTATCTCGCCGGGTCGTTCGTGCTGTGGCTGGCGGTGCTGACGGTGGTCGGCGTCCTGCTCTCCGACCTGCTGCTGGCCGTGCTCGACCCGCGCATCCGGCTGGGCGGGGGGACGGCCCGATGACGGCGCGCCAGGACAGCGGGCGGGGCCCGCGCGGGGGCGAGCGGCTCGACCACTTCGTCGACGCCGAGCCGTGGGATCCCTATGTCGAGGACACGCTGACGCCGGAGCAGGAGCGCTACTACCTCGCCTCCCAGTGGCGGATCATGTGGTGGAAGCTGCGCCGCCACAAGCTGGCCGTGATCTCCGGCGCGATCCTCGGCTTCTTCTATCTCTCCATCGCCTTCGTCGAGTTCCTGGCGCCCTACGACCTGGAGACGCGGAATACGGGCGCGATCTACGCCCCGCCGCAGCAGCTCCACCTGTTCCACGAGGGGCGGTTCGTCGGGCCCTTCGTCTACGGTTTCGACGTCACGCTCAACATGGAGACGATGAAGCGGGACTACGAGGTCGACACCACCGACGTCCAGCCGATCCGCTTCCTGTGCCGGGGCGACGACTACGAGTTCTGGGGCGCCTGGGAGGGCGACTTGCACCTGTTCTGCCCGGCGGAGGACGGCACGCTCTACCTGCTCGGCACCGACCGGCTGGGCCGCGACATGCTCAGCCGCATGATCCATGGCGGGCGCATCTCGCTGACCATCGGGCTGGTCGGCGTGGCGGTGAGCTTCCTGCTCGGCATCACGATCGGCGGCCTGGCCGGCTATTACGGCGGGCTGGTCGACAATGTCGTCAACCGGATCATCGAGATCGTCCAGTCCTTCCCCCAGCTCCCGCTGTGGATGGCGCTGTCGGCGGCCTTGCCGGCGAACTGGAGTCCGCTGCTCATCTTCTTCGGAATCACCATCATCCTGGGCCTGGTCGACTGGACCGGGCTGGCGCGGGCCGTGCGCTCCAAGCTGCTGGCGCTGCGCGAGGAGGATTTCTGCGTCGCGGCGGAGCTGATGGGCGCGCCGCCCAAGCGCATCATCGGCCGCCACCTGCTGCCCAGCTTCATGAGCCACCTGATCGCCTCGGCGACGCTGGCGATCCCGGGCATGATCCTGGGCGAGACGGCGCTCAGCTTCCTGAACCTGGGCCTGCGCCCGCCGATCACGAGCCTCGGCGTCCTGCTCAACGAGGCCCAGAACATCAACGTGGTCGCCCTCTATCCCTGGCTGATGCTGCCCGTGCTGCCGGTCGTCATCATCGTGCTGGCCTTCCAGTTCTTCGGCGACGGCCTGCGCGACGCAGCGGACCCGTACAAGTAGGGCGTGGGGGAGGCGGCGTGAGTGCCGATCGCCGCCCATCGACTGCAGGCTTGGCAGCTTGCTAGCTTGCCAGCTTGCAACATGTTGACATGGCGGTGGGCCGGACGCAGTGTGACGACAATCCACCGTGCGTGGAGGGAGAAGGTGACACGCCTTCGGCGGGGGCTTCAGGCCCCCGTTGCCTTTTTCGGCCGCGGCGTCCGCATCATGGGAGCCACTTGGTTCCCCAGCCGCTGATTTCCCCGGTCTTCGGGTTGCGAAAGTATTTCGAGGCTTCGAGGATCTCGACGATCCGCGCCCCGAGATCGCCTTCCAGGGTCGAGCCGTCGCGGCGGGCCCGCATGGCCCGCTGGCTCGGGTGGGCGAGGATGTCGGCCAGTTGCAGGCCGGCGATGTTCGCCGACTTGGCGAAGAACTTGATGTCCGAGCTCAGAAGATGCTCCCGGAACGCCGCCGACGGAATATGTGGTGTGCCGGTTTCCACGGTGTGCCGGAAGGAGTCTTTCAGGCTCCTGTCGACCTTCTTGAAGCGCGGTTCGATGAGGACGTCGCCTCGGAACCCGTGGCGCATCAGCCAGCGGACATAGCGCTCTAGCAGGGCGCGCAGGCAGTAGTCGTACGGGTCCAGCGGCTCCTTTGGGTATCGGTCGCGGTGAAGCTTCTTGTCGATTGTCACCGTCATGACCCTGTAGGGCAGCGTCCGGATCAGGTCCAGCAGATCGGCATCGAACCGCTGTCGCAAGGATTCGTCGCGCAAGGCCGCGAACACGCCTTCGCGCCGCACGATCTCGCGCCGGTGGAGGATCACTTCGGCGTGGTGGCGCTCGAATATCGCGGCCTTGAAGGCGTTCAGCGCGGGCTCGATCGTATCGATATCCCGGTTCTGGCGCGTGACGACGGCCGTCAGGCTCAGATACCGGACATTCGGGTCGTCGGATTTCTTGAGATCCGCATTGCCGACCTCGTCGATGAACATCCGGCAGCGTTTCGGGTTGTCGGTAACGGGCACCGGATCATCCATTCTCACGATTCGTAGTCCACCCCCTGGCTTACATCGAAAGGCGCTCATGCCAAAGGAGCGACGGCCGGACCCGTCGTGCCCCCTTCGAGCCGTCGCGCCTTCGTGGTCGACCCGCAGACCATTGAACGAAACCCTGTGACTCCCTCCCCCGCTCCGGCGTAACGTTCGGAAAGGGTCGGGGGGCGAGGCGCAGCATCGCGACAATCAGGCGGGTCGCGCCCTGTGACATCGCCATTGCGTTCAGACCAGTCGATCCTCACAATGAGAATATGGAATGCGTGTTCCATCAAAAGGAACCGCAGCCACAAACGGGAGGAAACACCATGCGCAGTCTGTTCCAGGCGGCCGCCGCGGGCGTGCTTGCGGTCGCGGCCTTCGCCGGCCCGGCCGCCGCGCCGGCCCAGGCGCAGGAGGACATCCGCATCGTCGTCGTGACCCACGGCCAGGCCGCCGATCCGTTCTGGTCGGTGGTCAAGAACGGCGTCGACGCGGCCCAGGCGGATACCGGCGCGACGGTCGAGTACCGCGCGCCGTCGACCTTCAACATGGTCGAGATGGGCCAGCTCATCGACGCGGCCGCCGCGTCCCAACCCGACGGCCTGGCGGTCTCCGTGCCCGACGCCGACGCGCTGGGCGACTCGATCCGCAACGCGGTGGCCGCCGGCATTCCGGTGATCTCGCTCAATTCCGGCTCCGACGTCCGCGAGGAGCTCGGCATCGGCGCCCATGTCGGCCAGACCGAGTACGAGGCCGGCCTGGGCGGCGGCAAGCGCATGGCGGACGCCGGCGTCTCCAAGGCGATCTGCGTCAACCAGGAGGTCGGCAACGTCGCGCTCGACCTGCGCTGCGAGGGCTTCACCGACGGGCTGGGCGAGGGCGCCGAGGTCGAGGTGCTGGCCGTCTCGATGGACCCGACAGAGATCCGCAACGCGGTCGTCGCCTTTCTGACGCAGAACCCCGACACCGGCGGCATCCTGGCGCTCGGCCCGACCGCCGCCGAGCCCACGCTCGCCGCGCTGGAGGAGATGGGCGGCGTCGGTACCGTCAATTTCGGGACCTTCGATCTTTCCGAGACGGTGCTCCAGGCCCTGGTCGACGGCAAGATGAGCTTCGCGATCGACCAGCAGCAGTATCTCCAGGGCTATCTGCCGGTCACGCTGCTCGTCCAGAACGCCAAGTACGGCGTCATGCCGTCGGGCACGGTCCTGACCGGCCCGGGCTTCGTCACGCCGGACAACGCGCAGCGGGTGATCGACCTGGCCGCCGAAGGCTACCGCTGAGTCCTGACTGACCCTGCCGCTGGAGCCGGTCCGCACCTTCGACCGCGCGGGCCGGCTCCCCGGCCCCTCCTTGGGGAGTTCCGGACATGGCCGAAACCACTGCGGCCCCGGCGACCGCGGACGGCGACGAGCGTCTGAGCAAGACGCCCTTCGTCAAGAAAGCGCTGGGCCGCCCGGAGCTGGGTGCCGTTGCCGGCGCCGTCCTCGTCTTCGTCTTCTTCGGGATCGTCGCAGGCGGGACGGGCATGTTCTCGGCCCGCGGCATCATCAATTTCCTCGAGGTCTCCTCGCTGCTCGGCATTCTGGCGATCGGCGTCGCGCTGCTGATGATCGGCGGGGAGTTCGACCTGTCGATCGGTTCGATGATCGCCGCGGCCGGCATGGTCGTCGCCATCCCGGCCGTGGTCTGGGGCTGGCCGATGTGGCTCTGCATCCTGCTGGCCTTCGGCGTCGCCGTCCTGGTGGGGCTCGGCAACGGCTGGCTGGTGGTCACCACCGGGCTGCCCTCCTTCATCGTGACGCTGGGCGGCCTGTTCATCCTGCGCGGCGCCACGATCGGCTTCACCCGGCTGCTGACCGGGCGGACCCAGGTCTCCGGCGTCGGCGACGCGGCGGAGGGCGACTTCCTCGCCCCGCTGTTCGGCGGCGAGGTGCTGCAGGGGCTGTTCGTCTGGCTGTCGAGTATCGGCGTGGTCGGACAACGTCTCGACGGCCTGCCGCTGGTCAGCGGCGTGCCGATGTCGATCGTCTGGTTCTTCGTCCTCGGCGCCGTGGCGACCTGGGTGCTGCTGCGCACGCGCTACGGCAACTGGATCTACGCCGCCGGCGGCGACAAGTCGGCCGCGCGCAATGTCGGCGTGCCGGTCAACCGCGTGAAGATCTCGCTGTTCGTCATCACCGCCTCGGTCGCCACCCTGGTCGCGGTGATCCAGGTGCTCGACGCGGGCTCGGCCGATACCAACCGCGGCCTGCTCAAGGAGCTCGAGGCGATCAGCGCCGCGGTCATCGGCGGCTGCCTGCTGACCGGCGGCTACGGCTCGGCGATCGGCGCCATGCTGGGCGCGCTGATCTTCGGCACGGTGCAGATGGGCATCTTCTACACCGGCGTGAACACCGACTGGTTCAAGGTGTTCCTGGGCGCGATGCTGGTCATCGCGGTCCTGTCGAACAACTACATCCGCAAGAAAGCGACGGAGGCGCGGTGATGGCCGAGGCTCCGCTGATCGAGGTCGACAGCATCTCGAAGATGTTCGGCTCGGTGATCGCGCTCAAGGACATCACCATGACGGTCGAGGCCGGCGAGGTGCTCTGTCTGCTGGGCGACAACGGCGCCGGCAAGTCGACGCTCATCAAGACCCTGTCGGGGGTCCACCGGCCGTCCTCCGGAGAGATCCGGGTCGGCGGCAAGCCGGTGGCCTTCGACTCGCCGCGCGACGCGCTCGACCACGGCATCGCCACCGTGTTCCAGGACCTGGCCCTGGTGCCGCTGCTCAGCGTGACGCGCAACTTCTTCATGGGTCGCGAGCCGACCAAGGGCAGCGGGCCCTTGCGCCGGTTCGACGTCACCTTCGCCGACCGGGTCGCCTCGGAGGAGATGGCCAAGATCGGCATCGACGTGCGCGACCCGTCCCAGGCGGTCGGCACCATGTCGGGTGGCGAGCGCCAGTGCCTGGCCATCGCCCGGGCGGTCTATTTCGGCGCCAAGGTGCTGATCCTGGACGAGCCGACTTCGGCGCTGGGCGTCAAGCAGGCCTCGATGGTCCTGCGCTACATCGCCCAGGCCAAGGCGCGCGGGCTGGGGGTGATCTTCATCACCCACAACGTCCACCACGCCTTCCCGGTCGGCGACAAGTTCACGCTGCTCAACCGCGGGCGCAGCCTGGGCAACTTCGCCAAGACCGACGTCACGCGCGAGCAGATCCTGGAGATGATGGCGGGCGGCAAGGAGCTCGACGACCTGGAGGCCGAGCTCGCCGAGTTCGCGCGTGCCGATTCCACCGCCGATGGCGGCGCCGCGGCGGCGGAATCGGCCATGGCGGCGTCCTTCCACGACGAGGTCGAGCAGGTCCACCACCCGCGCCAGTGATGCTCGCGTGAGGCTCGCGGCCGGCCGAAGCCGGTGCCTGCCTCGAAAGGCGGTCCGTTTCCTGGCGGGCCGCCTTTCGCATTCCCGCCCGGCGCAAAGGGCGGAGACCGAGGCGCGCCGGTTGCCGTCCCGGGGCCGACTGCGCGATGGTCCGGATCTTCGCCGGCGCGCGCGCGTTCGTTCTCCCGGAGGCCCGACAGCGTTGGCGTCCCGGTTCACGCTCCGTGCGCTATTCCGCACGCAGCGATCGGGACACGGGCGCCCCCCGGGAGCGCGGCGACTCGGCCCGGCCCGGACATCGAGGAGGAGAGGTGGCCATGAGCCTGCGCGTCGGGCTCCTTTCGACCGAGAGGCCGATGGACATGCTGACGATGCAGGTCGTCTACGCCCTGGCGGCGACCGGCGCCCGCATCGTGGTCATCGGCGACGGCGGCACCCGCGTGGCGTCGACCTCGCGCTATGTCGAGCACTATGTCGTCGCGCCCTACCCGCCGGCGACGGTGCCGGGCGCGGGGCCTGACCTGCCGGTCGACCGGGCGGCGCTCGCGGCCTTCGCCGGCTGGCTCGACGAGCATGCCGCCGAGGCGGAGATCGACGTCCTGATGGCCACCAATATCGAGACGGTCGGCCTGCTCTCCGCGATCGCCCGGGATGTCCACGTCCCGACGGTGCCGCTGGCCGAGCCGGCGGTGCTGGCCCGCCTCCACGACAAGCGCCGCTTCGCCGCGCTGGCGCAGGAACTCGGCCTGCCGATGCCGGAGACGCGCGTGCTGCCGCCGGAGGCGGGCGACCCGGACCCGATCCGGGCGCTGGGCCCCCCGCTGGTGGTCAAGCCGCCTGCGGAGAGCGGCGGGCGCGGGGTGCGCTTCGCCGCGACGGCCGAGGCGGTCGCCGCGCTGGTCGATACGCTGCCGGCGGACACCGAAGGGATCGCCCAGCGCCTGGTTCCGGGCATCGACGGCGGTGTCGGCCTGCTCGCCTGGCACGGCCGGATCGTCGCGGCGCGCTATCAGGAATGGCGCGGGCCGGGCGAGCTGGTCTTCGAGGACGCGCCGCGCGCCGTCGCCATGGCCGAGCGGGTGGTCGCGGCGACGGGCTTCAGCGGCCTCGGCTTCGTCGATACGCGCCACGATCCGGAAACCGGCGACCTGCGGGTGATCGAGTGCAACCCCCGGCCCTGGGCGTCGATCCGAGCGGCCTCGGCCAGCGGGGTCAACATGGTGGCGCTGGCGCTCGACCTCGCCATGGGCAAGCCGGTCGAGCCGGCCCCGGCCCATCCGCCGGTCCGGGTGCGCAAGCTCTCGCCCCTGATGCGCCGGGGCTTCGCCGAGCTGCTGCGCGGCAGGGCGCCCGGCGCTGGCGAGCTCGGCCTCGCCTGGCGCCAGATCTCCGATCCCCTGCCGCTGGTCTGGAACCGCGCCGTCGACCGCCGCCGGCGCCTGCGCGGAGCGGGCACGGGGCCGCCGACGGGCCGGTAGGTCGCCCACGGCCGGCAGGCCGTGCGCGACGGCATCGGCGGCGGGGCGTTGCGCACTGCTTCGCGGTGCGCAACCTACGGACCGCGCCGCCGAACCCCATGCGCGGGCGGGCGGATTCCGATACGCTCACCGCAGCCCGAATCGTCGCGAACGCCGCGCCACCGGAGGCCGTCCCATGGTCCGCCCGCCCGCCGTCCCGACCCGCCTGGTGCTCGCCGGTCTGATCGCGGTCCTGTTCGCCGCGTCGCCTTTCGCCGGCGCCCCAGCCCGGGCGCAGGACACCGGTGCCGGCCGGACGAGCCACGGCGTCGCCATGCACGGCGAGCCGAAATATCCGGCCGGTTTCGCCCATCTCGACTACGCGAACCCGGACGCGCCGAAGGGCGGCACGCTGACCCAGGCGATGACGGGCAGCTTCGACAGCCTCAACCCGTTCATCGTCAAGGGCCGTACGGCGGCGCTGGTGCGCGACTACCATTTCCCGTCGCTGATGGCGCGGGTCTGGGACGAGCCGTTCAGCCTCTACGGCTATGTCGCGGAATCGATCGAGATGCCGGAGGATCGGAGCTGGGTCGCCTTCCGCCTGAACCCCGACGCGCGCTGGCACGACGGCACGCCGATCACCGTCGACGACGTGATCTACACGGTCGAGACCCTGCGCGAGACGGGGCTGCCGGGGTACCGCCGCAACTACGGCCGGATCGAGACGATCACCCGGCTGGGCGAGACCGGCGTGCGCTTCGAGCTGTCCGACGAGGCCGATCGGGAGACGCCGCTGATCATCGCCCTGATGCCGGTGATCCCGAAGGCCTGGTACGAGGCCCACCCGATCGAGGAAGCCTCGCTCGACGTGCCGCTGGGCGGCGGGCCCTACCGCATCGCCGAGGTCGATCCCGGCCGCCGCATCGCCTACGAGCGGGTCGAGGACTGGTGGGCGGCCGACCTGCCGGTGTTCCGCGGCCAGTACAACTTCGACCGGATGGTCTTCGACTACTACCGCGACCAGTCGGTGGCGCTGGAGGCCTTCAAGTCCGGCGAGGCGACGCTGCGGCGGGAGTTCTCGGCCGATTCCTGGGCGACCGACTACGCCTTCCCGGCGGTCGACGCGGGCGAGGTGACGCTCGCCACCCTGCCGCATGACCGGCCCTCGGGCATGCGGGCCTTCGTCTTCAACACGCGCCGGGCGATCTTCGACGACCGCCGGGTGCGCGAGGCGCTGATCCAGGTGCTGGATTTCGACTGGATCAACCGCAACCTGCTCCACGGCCAGTACGAGCGCATCGGCAGCGTCTTCGCCAACTCCGAGTTGGCACCCGTGGGCGTGCCCGACGGCCGGGAGCGCGATCTCCTGGAGGCCCATCGCGGCGCCGTGCCGGGAGAGGTCTTCGGCGAGCCGTGGCAGCCGCCGGCCTCCGACGGGTCCGGGCGCAACCGGGCGGCCTTCGGCAAGGCGCGCGACCTGCTGGCGGCGGCCGGCTGGACGATCGAGGACGGCCGGCTGGTCGACGGCGACGGCAAGCCCTTCGCCTTCGAGATCCTGCTGGGCGACGCCGGGGACGAGCGGGTCGCCATCGCCTATGCCGACGCCCTGCGCCGCCTGGGCATCGACGTGACCCTGCGGACCGTCGATTCCGCCCAGTACCAGGGCCGGCTCGACAGCTTCGACTTCGACATGATCCTGTATCGCTGGATCGTGACCCTGTCGCCGGGGGCCGAGCAGGACCTCTACTGGGGCAGCCGGTCGGCCAAGACGCAAGGCAGCCGCAATTACGCCGGCATCACCGACCCGGTGGTCGACGCCCTGATCGCGGAGGTCGCCGACGCCCGCGACCGCGAGGGCCTGGTCGCCGCCACGCGGGCACTTGACCGGGTGCTGATGAGCGGGCGGTATTTCGTCCCGCTCTACTATCTCGACGAGGACTACTGGGCCTGGTGGGGCGATCTCGGGCGCGTGGACTACGACCCGGTCTACGGCTCCGTGCTGGAAAGCTGGTGGATGGAGCGGTAGGTCGGATAGTGGCGAAGCCGAAATCCGACACGTCGCCGCCCCGGCCCGGCCGTCGGAAAGGCGTCGCCCGCATCGGCCTCCAGCCGACCTACGCCCGTTCGGGCGCCGGCTGCTCCATGTTCGTGCACCGCCGCACTCGCCAGTGCCTGCCGGGCTTCAGGCCCGTCACCCCGCCCGGTATCCCCGTCACTCGGCTCCGACTTCCACCGTTTTGACGTCAAGGGTCTCTCGAGATCCCATGCCCATGAACCAACGACGTGTCGGCTCATTGGCCGGGAGCAGTGTTTCGATCCGCAGGTCATCCAAAGACGCATCCATGCTCATCCCCACGGTGGCGATCAACGAGAACAGCTTCAACTCTGCCCCGTTTATCGAAAACTCGATGGAAAGAACCGGCGCGGGATGCTCCTTGGGACGATCCGCAATGGCTTGGGCAACCCCGGGCAGATCCTTCAGCTCATCCAACAGGGTCTTCGCCTCGTAATCATGTGGCCTGCGCGCCACCTCCAGATCGAGCAATCGGAACAAGGCGCGCGCCACCTCGGACCAGTTGCGGATATTGTTCCGCAATACACCGGGTGAAAACAGATCGCGAAGCAGATTGGGTTCCCCGGTCCCGCCAGCGATCGCGAAGAACGCTCGCGCACTCTCGTTGGCCCGCTGAAGGGTCCAGATACGATCGATCGACACCGCGGGAAACGGCTCATGACCCCTCAGAACATGGTCGATCGACGCCCCTACGGCTTGCCTCACATCCGTACTCCAGTTCGTATCGGATGACCGAGGCGCGAATCCCGCCGCGATGAGCATGACGTCGTGTTCCGCGGCCGGCATCTCGAGCGCCTCGCAGATTTGCCTTACCGCGTATCGGCTCGGCCTGGAGCGGCCGGTCTCGAGAAAACTGATATGGCGTTGCGACATGCCCGCATCCAAGGCGAGATGGAGTTGGCTCAGATGCCGCCTGTTTCGCCATGATTTCAGCAGCGGGCCGAACGTATCCTCGGGTCGGTTCTTCAAAAACGTCATGCTCCGTCGTAGCGCCAAGCTGCATCGACTTCCATTACATGGGGGGTAATTGAGGCGCGCGGCCCTCGCTGGGATGGATGACCCCGAAGCATCCACTCAGCAGAGGTCCATCATGCCACGTTCCGCCGTCGCCCGGCATTTTCTCAAGCTGAACAGTCAGTTTTCGGTGCTTTGCGGTTTGCCCCTGCTGCTGGCAGGGGGGACGGTAGCCCCGTTTCTGTTTGCCAACCCCGTCGACTGGGCCGCCCTGGGTCTAAGGGGTTTGGGTGTCGGCCTGCTCGGCTTCGCTGCGCTGGTCTATGGATTGTCAAGGTACGAACTCGTGCCGCGAGCCATGGTCAACGAGATTGTTGTTCTTGATGCGCTCTGGGTCCTTGGTAGCGTCGTTCTGATCGCTTTCTTTGGCCAGATCTTCACGACAACCGGCATCATCACCGTGGCGGCGGTTGCCATGGTTGTCGCATTCTTCGCGATATCGCAATTCGTCGCCGCGGCCAAAATCGAGAAGCCGATCCCGGTCGCCAACGTGGCACTACGCGACGGGAGACTTCATGCCACCGTCCAACGGACCGTGCGGGCACCGACCGCGACGGTTTGGGAGGTCATGACCGATCATCCGGCCTACGCTGCTGTCGCCGACAATCTCGCGAAGGTCGAGGTCCTCTCCGGCGATGGCCTCGGGATGAAGCGGCGGTGTTACGGCCCGAAGGGCGAAAACTGGGAAGAAACCTGTGACCTCTACGAGCCCGGTCACACCTATGGTTTCCGCGTTCATACCGAGGCCGAGGACTATCCCTACCCGTTCGCGGAACTGTCGGGACGCTGGGCCGTCGAGAAGCACCCGGTGGGGTCCGAGTTCGACATCGAAATCGTGGCCGTGTTGAAGGGGAATGCGCTGTCCAAACGGCTGTTCGCGACGCTGGCCAAGCCACAATTCAAGACCATCCTCATCGATCTCGCGGATGCCTGGGCCGAGCGCATGGAGCGGGAAGCCAGGCAATCGAGTGGATTGGCCGTCACGTGAACCGGACGACTCCCGAGTCCGCCGCGTTTGCCCGGTTCCAGCCCGGCAAGCGCGGCGGCAACAACCGGCCTGCGGGGTCCGTGCCGTTGCGCAGCGCCTTGCGGCGCTGGGCAACCTACCCTCGGTGCACTTCCATCTCCGCCTTCACCCAGGCCGCGAAGGCGCGGACCCGGGGGCCGGGGCGGCGGGTGGCCGAGGTGACGAGCCAGTAGCCGAGCCCGCTGTCGACCGGGGGGCCGGGGAAGGGGGCGACCAGGCGCCCGTCGGCCAGCGCGTCGGCGGCCAGGGTCTCCCAGGCCAGCAGGACGCCCTGCCCGGCGATCGCGGCGTCGAGCCCCAGCGCGGCGTCGGAGAAGACCGGCCCCGGCCCGAGAAGGCTCTCGTCCAGCCCGTGCGGGGCGAGCCAGGTCGACCAGGCGATCATCGTGCCGTGGTCGCGCACGATCGGGACGTGGGCGAGGTCCGCGGGCTCGCGCAGCCGGGCCGCCAGGGCCGGCGCCGCCACCGGGAAGATGCGGTGCGACATCAGCTTTTCCGCCCGGACCCCGGGCCAGCCGCCGTCGCCGACCCGGATGCCCAGGTCGATGTCGTCCCGGTCGAGATCGACGATCCCGAGCGAGGCGTCGATGCGCACGCGCAGCGCCGGATGAGCGGCGGTGAAGCGGGCGAGGCGGGGAACGAGCCACTTCGCCGCCAGGACCGGCGCGACGGTCACCGTCAGCGCGTTCGAGGGCCGGGCGGTGGCGAGCGCGACGGCGCGCGACAACTCGTCGAAGCCGGCCGTCAGGCGCTCGAGCACCGGCCGGGCGGCGGCGGTCGGGACGAGCCCGCCGGCCCGGCGCTCGAACAGGGCGCGGCCGAGCTGTCGTTCGGTCTTGATCACCTGCTGGCTGACCGCGCCCGGGGACACGCCGAGCTCCGCCGCCGCGCGGGCCAGCGTGCCGAGCCGGGCGACGGCCTCGACCGCACGCAAGCCGTTCAGGTGGACGCGTCCCAGGTCGCTCATGCAGTTTTTCTATGCCCTGAGCGCGGAGAACTCCATGGCGACGGCGGCGTTGCGGCCGCATCTTTCGAGGAAATCTCGAAACGGAGTCGCCACCATGTCCCTCTTCGGCCTGCGCCGCCACCCCCGCGATCGCCGATCGGCGCCACCGGACCGCCGCCCCGCCGCGCCGCTCGACCACCCGAGCCTCGCCGCCATGAGCCCCCGCGAGCTCGCCGACCTGCCGCTGCCTCGACCCGGCCTGCGCGTCGTCGAGGGCGGCGCGCCGGCCCCTAGCCGGGACGCGGATGCGTGCGTGGCCGCGGAGGAAGTGGCGTAGGGCAACGTTTCGTGTCGCCGGTCACGTAGGTCGCCCACGGCCGGAGGCCGTGCGCGACGGCACGGTCGGGGCCGTTGCGCAGCGTCTTCGACGCTGGGCAACCTACGATGCGGCCCGCCGCCGGAGCGCCATATCTCACGCCCCGCCCAGGCGGGCCTCGAAGTCGTCGACAAGGGCGGCGATGCGGGGGCGGTCGCTTTCGGCCATGACCGCGTTGGCGAGGTTGGTGGCGCCTTCGAGGTCGAGCGCGCGCAGCCGGCGCTTGACCCTGAGAAAGCCGGTCGGGCTCATCGACAGCTCGCGGATGCCGAGACCCAGCAGGATCGGCGTGTAGCGCGGCTCGCCCGCCATCTCGCCGCAGACGCTGATCGGGATGCCGGCCCGCCGCGCCGCCGCGGCGGCGAACTGGATCAGGCGCAGCACCGCCGGGTGCAGCGGGTCGTAGAGATCGGCGACCTGCTCGTCGCCCCGGTCGATGGCCAGCGTGTACATGATCAGGTCGTTGGTGCCGATGGCGAAGAAGTCGCTTACGGTGGCCAGCGCGTCGGCCGCCACGGCGGCGCCAGGGATCTCGATCATCGAGCCGACCGGCGGCAGCGGGTCGGCGATCGGCGTGCCCCGGCCGCGCAGGTCCTCCGCCGCCGTCTCCATCGCGGCGCGCACCGCCCGCACCTCCGCCGGCGTCACGATCATCGGCAGCAGGATGCGGATCGGCCCGTGGGCGCCCGCGCGCAGCATCGCGCGGAGCTGGGCGTCGAGCAGCGCCGGCCGGCGCAGGGAGAGCCGGATCGCCCGCAGGCCCAGCGCCGGGTTGGGCGCGTCGGCCAGGTCGTCGCCCAAGGCGGTCGCGATCTTCTCCCCGCCGACGTCCAGCGTGCGCAGCGTGACCGGCCGGCCTTCCATGCCCTCGACGATCCCGCGCAGGGCCTCGTACTGCTCGTCCTCGCCGGGCAGGTCCTCCCGATTCATGAACTGGAACTCGGTGCGCAGCAGCCCGACCCCGTCGACGTTGAGGGTCAGCGCCGCGGCGATTTCCCGCGGCAGCTCCAGGTTGACGTGCAGCGGCACGGTCACGCCGTCGCGGGTGCGCGCCGGCAGGGCGATCAGGGCGCGAAGCTGCTCGCGGTCGGCCTCCAGCGCCGCCCGGCGCTCCACGTAGTGGGCCAGGGTCTCCGCGTCGGGGTCGACGACGACCCGGCCCGCCGTGCCGTCGACGATGATCGTCTGGCCGCTGCGCACCCCTCGCACCAGCCCCGCGACGCCGAGCACGGCCGGCAGGCCGAGCGAGCGGGCCATGATCGCGGTATGCCCCTCCGCCCCGCCGAGCGTGGTGGCGAAGCCCGCGACCCGCGCCGGGTCCATCAGCGCGGTGTCGGCGGGGGTGATCTCCTCGGCGATCAGGATGCTGCCATGGTCGACCCGGGCATAGGTCTCGTATTTCCGCTCGGCGAGATTCCGGATCAGTCGGTCGCCGACATCGCGGACGTCCTGGATGCGCCCGGCCAGATAGCTGTCGTGCATGGATTCGAACTGGCCGGCGATCTCCCCGATCTCCGACTGGACGGCGTATTCCGCGTTCCAGCCGTCCTCCGCGATGCGCCGCTGGGCGCCGCGCAGCAGGCGCGAGCCCGACAGGAAGGCCATGTGGGCGTCGAGCAGGTAGGCGATCTCCTCCGCCGCCGCCTCGGGCAGGGCGCCGGCCTTGGCCTTGAGCTTGGAGATCTGGCGGCGCGACTTGTCGACAGCCTTCTGCAGGCGGGCGAGCTCGGCCTCGCGCTCGGCCTCGGGGATGGCGTATTCCGGCACCGGCACCGCGCCGGCATCGACCACGTGCGCCGGGCCGATGGCGATGCCGGCGGCCACGCCGAGGCCGTTGAAGACCGCCGCGCCGCCCGGGTCCACGTCCCCCCGGGCGGCGTCGAAGGCGGCCGCGCGCGCGCGTCTGGTCGTCTCAGTCCTCATCGAACTTGGCGGCGATCAAGCCCTCGAGGGCGTCCACCGCCTCCCGTGCCTGGGGGCCGCTGGCGGTCAGCTCGATCTCCACGCCCGGCCCGGCGGCCAGCATCATGAGGCCCATGATGCTGTTGCCGCCGACCTCCATGCCCGCGCGGCAGACCAGGACGCGGGCGTCGAAGCGCCCGGCGAGCTTGACGAACTTCGCCGCCGCCCGGGCGTGCAGCCCGCGCCGGTTGACCACCGTCACCCGCCGGCGGACCGCATCCGCCCCCCTGGTGTCGCCGGCGTCGTTCATCAGCGGCTGTCCGCCAGCAGGGCCGAGGCGACGTTGATGTATTTCTGGCCGGCCTCGCGGGCATGGGTGACGGAATCGGCCAGCGACTCCGTCGCCCGGACCGAGGCGAGCTTGATCAGCATCGGCAGGTTGATGCCGGCGATGACCTCGACCCGCGCCTTGTCCATGATCGAGATGGCGAGGTTCGAGGGCGTGCCGCCGAACATGTCGGTCAGCAGCACCACGCCGTCGCCGTCGTCGACCTCGTCGACCTTGCCGAGGATCTCCAGCCGGCGTTGCTCCATGTCGTCGTCGGGGCCGATGCACACAGCGGCGATCTGGCTCTGCCCGCCGACGACGTGCTCCAGCGCGGCGATGAACTCCTCGGCCAGGCGGCCGTGGGTGACCAGCACCATGCCGATCATCGTCGCCCCGCCGGGCTGCCGGAGGGACGCGGCGGAGTGGGACCGTGAGGGGGTAACATGGGCGGGCCTCCCGATGGTGGCGCCGGGCGTCCGGACCGGTCACCCGGCCGGGGAGACGCCCGACGCGGGCAGATCGCGGTGGACGACGGCCACCTTGTAGGCGCTCTCGCCGAGCCAGCCGGCCAGCCGCTCGGCGATACACACCGAGCGATGTTGGCCGCCGGTGCAGCCGATGGCAATGGTGAGATAGCTCTTGCCCTCCTGCTGGTAGCGCGGCAGCAGGGGCGCCAGCAGCCGGGTCAGGTCGTCGAAGAAGCCGGGGAAACCCGGGTCGCGCTCGACCGCCGCGCGCACCGCCGGGTCGAGTCCGGTCAGCGCCCTCAGGGCTGGGTCCCAGTGCGGGTTGGCCAGGAAGCGGACGTCGAAGACCAGGTCGGATTCCCGGGGCAGGCCGCGCCGGAAGGCGAAGGACTGGACCGTGACGAACAGCGCGGGCCCGGCATCGAGCGCGAAGCGGCCGCCGAGCCAGCGGCGCAGCTCGTGGATCGACAGGATCGAGGTGTCGACCGTCTCGTCGGCGACGTCGTAGAGTGGCGCCAGCAGCGCGCGCTCGCGCCGGATGCCGTCGGCCACCGGCCGGTCGCCGGCCAGCGGGTGGCGGCGCCGGGTCTCGGTGAACCGCCGCTGCAGCACCTCGTCGTCGCACACGACCAGCAGCAGCGAGACCGCCAGGTCGCCGCGCGCCTCCAGCCCCTCCATCACGCCGCGCAGGGCGGCGGCGGAGAAATCCCGCGTGCGGCAGTCGATGCTGATGGCGAGCGGCCGGCCCCGGTCGCCGCCCCGGTCGCCGCCCCGGTCTCCGCCCCGGTCTCCATCGAGCGCCACCAGGCCGGGCACCAGCGCCATGGGCAGGTTGTCGACCGCCTCGTAGCCCAGATCCTCGAGTGTCTTGAGCGCCGTCGACAGCCCCGCGCCGGACAGGCCGGTGATCAGGACCACGGGCCGCCGACCGTCTCCGGGCGGCCGGCCGCGCGCATTGCCGGTCGCCGCGTCGGCCGCCGGCGGCTCGGCCAGCGGCGTGCCGTCCGCCGGTCCGGCGGTCACGATCCGTCCTCCCCCGCCGGGCGGTCGACCACCGGCCAGGCGCCGCAGGACCGTTCCATCGCGGCGGCCAGCAGGCGCAGCGCGGCCGGCGTGCCGGCGGCGAAGGGGTCGAGGGCGACGCGCGGCACGGCGACGCCCAGCAGCGGCTCGGTCTCCGGCGCCGGCAGACGCTCGATCGCGCCGGCGCCGACCAGGTCGACGATCAGGGCGACCGGCGCGCTCTCGGTCACGGCGGTTACGGGCAGGGGGCCGATGCCCCGGACTTCCAGAAGGCCGGCCAGCGCGGCGGGTGCGGCGGCGCGGACGATCCCGCCCCGCAGGCTCAACACCGTCCGGTCGTCGGCGACCAGCAGCGCGCCGCCGTCGATCAGCCTCAAGGCCAGATCCGACTTGCCGGCGCCCGACGGCCCGCGAAGCAGCAGGCCATGGCCGTCGAGCGCGACGCAGGTGGCGTGGACGGTTCGGGCCGGCGCGACCGCGCCCTCCCGGCCGGACAGGTCGCCGTCCGACTCGCGGCCGGCGGGCCGGGCGGTCGCGCGGGTATCGGCAACGCTCATCGCGACCTCCGCCACCCCCGGCGGGCCGGAGGCGGCCTATTGCGGCGTCGGCTTCTCGCCGACCGGCGTGGCGCGCACCGTCACCACATAGTCGGTCTCGCCGTCGAACGCCGTCACGCGGAGGAGGTATCGCCCGGCGCCGAGGGCGATGTCTATGGTCTCGTCCGCCGTATCGGCGAGCATGGAGCTCGCGAGCTCACCCTCTATCGGCGATTCCAGGGTGATATCGGCATCCGCCTCCAGCCCGGTCAAGGCGACCGTCAGCCGCGAGCGCTCCGGCAGGTCGAAGGCCAGGTAGTCGACATCGTCCCGGCCGGGCGCGACCCAGCCCTCGTAGCGCGCCTCTCCGGACACTAGGCCCAGGTCGAAGGCGGCGTCGGGCGTCGCGCCGGCGTCGTCGTCCGGCGGCGGGACGCCGGGCGTGCCGCTGACGGTGAGGCGGTAGTCGGTTTCGCCGTCGTAGCGATAGACCTCGATGTAGTAGGTCCCGGCCGCCAGCACCGACTCGATGCGCTCGGACGTCGCGCCGCCGGCCAGGCTCTCCGCGATCGCCTGGCCGGTGTTGTCGAGCAGGCCGATATCGGCGTCGGCCGACAGCCCGTCGAGTTCGATGGTCACCGCCGTCCAGTCCGACGCCTCGAAACGGAACATGTCCGCGCTGTCGTCCGGCCCGATCGTTCCTTCGTAGACGGCCGGCGTCGCTTCCGGCGGGTCGATCGGGGTCGCCGTCTCCGGCGTGTCGTCGGGCGACTCCGGCGTCGCGCCGGGCCCGGGCTCGCCCGCGTCCGGCACCGTTCCGGGCCCGGCCACGACGGCGGGGGCGAGGACCTCCGCGAAGATCCAGCCCGCGCGCCCGGCGTCGTCGACGACCCGCAGCCACGGGCCCGCCTCCAGCTCCCCGGTCACCGTGACCAGGCTGCCGAATCCCAGCACGGCCAGCACCTCGGCCTCGGGCGAGGGCTCGGCGCGCAGGGTGGCGCGCACCCAGCTCACGTAATAGGGGGCGTCTATCGGGGTGACGGCGCCAGTTTCCGCGCCCGGCGCGGCATCCTGCGCCGAGGCCGTGGGGCCACAGGCGAGGGACAGCAGGGCGGCTGGCGCAGCGGCCAGCGCCAGGGCGCGCGCCGGCGATATCGGGCGGCGAGCGGATCGGGGCCGGGATCGGGGGGCGGCGCGGTTCGGTCGGGCGGCGGTCATGCGTCCTCTCCTGCGCGACTCCGGAGGCGTTACTCTATCGCTTTTCGCGGCGCGGCGGGGGATCGATCCGCAGGGCGACCTTCACGAAGCCGGAAGCCGGATGACGAAGCGCGCCCCGCCGCGCCGCTCGCGGTTCTCCGCGCGCAGCGAGCCGCCATGCGCCTCGACGATCTGCTTGGAGATCGACAGCCCCAGCCCGGAATGGGTGCCGAAGCTCTCCTCCTTGGGCCGCTCGGTGTAGAACCGGTCGAAGATCGCCTCCAGCTTGCCGGGCGGGATGCCCGGCCCCTCGTCCTCGACGACGATCACGACCTCGCCGGCCTCCCGGCGCAGGCTCACCGTGATCGTCCCGCCCGGCGGGGAGAAGGTGATCGCGTTGGCGATAAGGTTGCGGAAGACCTGGACCAGCCGGTCCTCCAGACCGGGCACGACGACCGGCGCCTCCTCGGCGTCGAAGACGATCGCCGGCCCGTCCTCGGCGTCCACCGTGGCACGGTAGAGCTCGGCCAGGGCGTCGAGCAGGGAGTGGATGTCGACCGGCGCCATGCGGGCGCGCGACAGCTCCGCGTCCAGGCGCGAGGCGTCGGAGATGTCGGTGATCAGCCGGTCCAGGCGCTGGACGTCCTGCAGGATGATCGCCATCAGCTTGCGCTGCTGCTCGGGATCGGTCACGCGCGCCGTGGTCTCGACCGCGCTGCGCAGGGAGGTCAGCGGGTTCTTGATCTCGTGGGCGACGTCGGCGGCGAAGCGCTCGATGGCGTCCATGCGCGCCCACAGGGCCGCGGTCATGGCCCTGAGCGCGCCCGACAGCTCGCCGATCTCGTCGCGCTTGCCGGTCAGGTCCGGGATCTCGACCTCGCGGCCGTGGCCCCGGCGCACCCGCTCGGCGGCCAGCGCCAGGCGGCGGATCGGCCGGGTGATCGTGCCGGCCAGATAGATCGACAGGAACACGGTGATCGCCAGCGAGACGGCGAACACGCTGAGGATGTCGCCGCGTACCGAGCGCATCGCCTGCTCGATCGCGCGGGTGTCGCGGGTCACCAGCACCGCCCCGACCACCTCGCGCAGGGGCTGCACCGGCACGGCGACGCCCAGCACCAGCCCGCTCTCCGGCGCGCTCCAGATCTGGCGGCCGACCTGGCCCAGCAGGGCGCGCGTCACCGCCTCGTAGTCGGTGGCCCGCTGCTCCGGGTCCTCGTCATAGACCGGCCAGCGCTTGCGCGGCGGCACGGCGAGCGTCGCCCAGTCGTAGGCCGTGTCCATGAGCGTGCGCAGCACGCCGTCGTCCTGGCGCGGCAGCAGCGGCTCGACCTCGACCACGCCGCCGGGCCCGGCGATGATCCGGCTGTCGGCCATCATCGCGCCCTCCGGCCCGAACAGCCGGATGCGGGTCTGGGTGGTCTCGTAGAGGCGGCGGACGATCTGCGCGGCGCGTCGCTCGTTCAGGCGCTGGCCGACGCCGTCAGGCGATTCCTCGATCGCGCCCTCGACCAGGGCGGCGGCGAAGATCAGCGCCTCGGAATGCAGCGAGGCCAGTTCCTGCTGGATCAGCCGCTCCTCGTAGCGGCCGAGATAGAGCAGGCCGCCGACCAGGATCAGCAGCGCCAGCACGTTGATCGCCAGCACCCGCGCCGTGAGCTTGGAAAACCACCGTCGGCGCCGGGCCGGGCGGGCCGTCACGCGCCGGCGCGCCTCCTCCACGGGCCGCCCGCCCGGCACCGGCGGCCGATCGGCGCCACGCTCCGGCGCCGTCGGGTCGACGGGCTCGGCCGTGCCACCCGAGCGGCGCGCGCGGCGGCGCGTCCGACGGTCCTCGGTCGCCGCCGTCACGCCCGGCCCCGCGCGTCGCGGGCGCCGCCGTGCCGACCGACGTCAGGCCTCCTTGTAGCGGTAGCCGACGCCGTACAGGGTCTCGATCTGGGCGAAATCGTCATCGACCGCCTTGAACTTCTTGCGGATGCGCTTGATGTGGCTGTCGATCGTGCGGTCGTCGACATAGATGTGCTCGCCATAGGCGGCATCCATCAGCTGGTCGCGGCTCTTGACGTGGCCGGGCCGCTGGGCGAGCGCCTTGACCAGCAGGAATTCGGTCACCGTCAGCTCGATCGGGTCGCCCTTCCACAGGCAGGCGTGCCGGTTGCCGTCGAGCACCAGCGAGCCGCGGGTGATCACCGTCTCCGGGTCGACCGGCGACTGGTCGCGGGAGAGCTGCTCCCGCCGCAGCAGGGCGCGGATGCGCTCGATCAGCAGGCGCTGGGAAAACGGCTTCTTGATGTAGTCGTCCGCGCCCATGCGCAGGCCCAGCACCTCGTCGACCTCGTCGTCCTTGGAGGTCAGGAAGATGACCGGGACATTGGAATGCTCGCGCAGGCGCTTGAGCAGCTCCATGCCGTCCATGCGCGGCATCTTGATGTCGAGCACGGCCAGGTCGCAGGGCCGATGGGCAAGGCCGCGCAGCGCCTCGTCGCCGTCGGCGTAGGTGCGCACCTCGAAACCCTCGGCCTCGAGCGCCATCGAGACCGAGGTCAGGATGTTCCGGTCGTCGTCGACCAACGCGATCATGCCGCTCAAGCCCGAGCCTCCTCGCCCTGTCCCCGGTGAACCGCCCCGCCCGGAGACGGGCGCGGGCCGGATCGCGCGCGCCGTCGAGCGGGGTCGTGAGGACGGTGTTGCGTCAATATGGCGCCATTGCGGCCCGTTTGAAGGCGTTTCGGGCGCGATACGGCCTATTCGGTGGCGCTTCGGGCGCTCCTCGGCGGTGTCAGCCGATCCGTCGGAAGCGCTGGACGGCGGAGATGAGGGCGCTGCGGATTCCGGGCTCCATCGCGGAATGCCCGGCATCGGGCACGACCACGTATTCCGCCTCCGGCCAGGCGGCGTGCAGCTCGTCGGCGGTCGAGACCGGGCAGACCACGTCGTAGCGGCCCTGGACGATCACCGTCGGGATATGGCGGATACGGTCGATGTCGCGCAGCAGCCGGTCCTCCGGCTCGAAGCGGTTGTGGCGGAAATAGTGCGCCTCGATCCGTGCCAGGCCCAGGGCGTGGGCGTCCTCGCTCGCCGCCGCGACGGCCTCCGGATGGGGCATCAGGGTCGAGCAGGCGCCCTCGTAGTAGCTCCAGGCCCTGGCCGCCGGCAGATGGACCGCCGGATCCGGGTCGATCAGGCGCTTCCAGTAGCCTTCCAGCAGGTCGCCGCGCTCGCTTTCCGGCAGGTGATGGGCGAAGCGGCGCCAGGCCTCCGGGAAGAACAGGCGCATGCCGTAGAGGAACCAGTCGACCTCCTGCTGGCGCAGCAGGAAGATGCCGCGCAGGATCAGCGACAGGCAGCGATCCGGATGGGCCTGGGCGTAGGCGAGCGCCAGCGTCGAGCCCCAGGATCCGCCGAAGATGTGCCAGCGCGCGATGCCAAGGTGGCGGCGCAGGGCCTCGGCGTCGGCGACCAGCGCGTCGGGCGAGTTGTCCCGCGTCTCGCCATGCGGCCGGGAGCGCCCCGCGCCGCGCTGGTCGAAGACGACGATGCGGTAATGCGCCGGGTCGAAGAAGCGCCGATGGGTCGGCGAGGCGCCGGCCCCGGGTCCGCCGTGCAGGAACAGCGCCGGCACGCCATGGGGGTTGCCGCTCTGCTCCCAGTAGAGGCTGTGCAGAGGATCGACCGGCAGATAGCCGGCCTGATAGGGCTCGATCGGCGGGAAGATGATGTCGCGCGGCATGCCCTGGCGTGTCTTGCTCGTCCCCGGCCGGCGGGCACGCCCGGTCTGGCGCGGCGCCCGGCCTTGCTCCATGATCGCCCTCCCGGGGCACGGCGGCGGGCCGCGGGCGGGCTGTTCCTTCCCGGGTGCGGCCCGCCGCGCCCGGGGTGTCGCCGATGTCACTCGACGAAGGGTATATAGCGCGGATGAGGCGGCTGTCGCGCCCCCAAACTCACCCGGCCGGCGGGCCGGGCGCCGGACGGCGCGCCGTGCTGCGCGGTGCGCTCTCGGGTCTGCTGGGCGGCGCGCTCGCCGCTGTCGTCGGTCCTCTCTCCGCGCGGGGCGCGGTGCCGGGGCCGCTCCTGCCGCGCGCGCTGGCGCCCGAGCGGGTCGCGACCGTGGTGCGCATCGTCGACGGCGACACCCTGTTCCTCGACGACGATACCGAGGTGCGGCTGGTCGGGCTGCAGGCGCCCAAACGCGCGCTGGGGCGGGAGGGCTTCGTCGACTGGCCGCTGGCCGACGAGGCGATGGCCGGGCTCGGCTCGCTGGCGCTGGGCCGGCGGGTGGCGCTCGCCGTCGGCGGCCGGCCGGTCGACCGCCACGGCCGGGCGCTGGCCCATCTGCGGCGCGACGACGGGGTGTGGATCCAGGGCGCGATGCTGGAGCGGGGCCTCGCCCGGGTCTACAGCTTCGCCGACAACCGCACGGCCGTCGCCGACATGCTGGCGCTGGAGCGCGCGGCCCGGGCGGCGCTGGCCGGCATCTGGGCGCTCGACTGGTATGCCGTGCGCCCGGCCGACCCGGCCCGGCTCGCCGCCGACATCGACACCTTCCAGCTCGTCGAGGGCCGGGTGCGCGACGCCGCCATCGTGCGCAGCGGCCGGATCTTCCTGAATTTCGGCGATGACTGGCGGCGCGATGTCACCGCCACCATCGCGCCCGACGACCGCGGCGCCTTCCGCGAGGCCGGCTTCGACCCGCTCTCGCTGTCGGGCCGGACGGTGCGCGTGCGCGGCTGGCTCTACGAGCGCAACGGGCCGATGATCGACGTCGACCATCCCGAGCAGATCGAGGTGACCGGCTGATGCGCGGTCTCGCGCGCCGCCGGGCGCGTCGCGCCCGGCCCGAGGCCGGGGCATCCGCCGGCGCGGTGCCCCTGCCGGGGCTGCGCCGTCGGTTGCGCCTGCCGATCTCGGCGATCCTGGTGGGCGGTTTCGGCGGCCTGATGACGATCGCCATGGTGACCGTGATCGCCCTCGGGCTGACGGCGGCGGGGCGCAACACCTTCGACCTGCTGGCCGACAAGGCGGCGCTGACGCTCGACGCGGTGACCCAGCGGCTGAGCGCGCACATGGTGCCGGTGCGCAACCAGGCCGACTACCTGGCCGACCAGCTGGGCAGCGGCGAACTCTCGCTCGCCCGGCCGATCGCGCTGGCCGACGCGCTGCGCCAGGCGCTCGGCAGCGCGCCCCAGATCACCGGGATCAGCGTCCAGAACGCCGATGGCCGGTCCGTCCGCGTCGGCCGCTTTCCCGACGGCCTGGTCACGCATATCGGACCCTTGGCGGATGTCGGCACGGCGCGGGCGATCTGGCAGGAGGCGAAGGCGCGCCCGGCGCCCTACTGGTTCGATCCGATATGGGAGCCCTCGCTGGAGCGCACGATCGTCTCGCACAATAGGGCGATCAGGCGGGACGGGGAGATGGTCGCCGTTCTGTTGATCGGCGTGTCGCTCGAGGACCTGTCGAGCTTTCTCGACGATCTCTATCTCGAATCCGGGACCAACGCCTTCGTGCTGGACAGCGGGCGCTACGTCATCGCCCACCGGGCCCTGACCGCCCCCTTCGCCCGGGTCGACATCGCCGACCGAACGCCGCCCCTGCCGCGCATCGAGGAGGTCGGGGACCCGGTCCTCGAGGGGCTGGTCGCGGAGGCCAGGCGCGACGGGGAACGGCTCGGCGAGGAGGTCGGCGAGGCGGGCTTCCGGGGCATCAGCGTGTTGGAAATCGACGACACAGGCGGCCCGGCGGACGGTCACCTGGCGCTCATACGCGCCACCCCCGCCTTCGGCAGCCGGGCCTGGCAGGTCGGCGCGATCGTCGAGACCGAGGAGATCGCCGACGAACTGCTGCGCTTCGCCAAGGCGATCGGGGCGAGCGTCGCCGTCTTGCTGCTCGCCGTCGCCGCGGCCCTGTACATCGGCATCAAGGTCAGCCGCAAGCTGCACCGGCTGGCCGATGCCGCGGCGGCGATGGCGACGCTCGACTTCGCCCACACCCCGGCGCTGCCCGACAGCCGCGTGCGCGAGATGGCGGAGGCCGCCGCCGCGTTCAACGCCATGAAGACCGGGCTCGGCTGGTTCGAGGCCTATGTCCCCAAGGCGCTGGTGCTGCGGCTGATGCGGCTGCACGGCCGCCAGGGCGTCGTCGCCGAGGAGCGCGAGCTCACGGTTCTGTTCACCGACATCCGGGGCTTCACGAGCCTGTCGGCGCGCCTGCCGCCGGCCGAGACGGCCGCGCTGCTCAACCGCCATTTCGCCCTCGTCGCCGCGCGCATCGAGGCCGAGGGCGGGACGGTGGACAAGTTCATCGGCGACGGGGTGATGGCGTTCTGGGGCGCGCCCGACGACCAGCCCGACCACGCCGCGCGCGCGGTTCGCGCCGCACGGGCGATCGCCGCCGACCTGATGGCCGACAACCGGCGCCGCGCGGCGGCGGGGGGCAGCGCGCTGGCCGTGCGGCTGGGCCTGCATTCGGGCCCGGCCCTGGTCGGCAACATCGGCTCCGAGAGCCGGATCAACTACACCATCGTCGGCGAGACGGTGAACATCGCCGCGCGGATCGAGGCGCTGGGCAAGGTCGTCGCCCCGGAGGCCGAGACCGTGGTGCTGGCCAGCGCCGATACCATCCGGGAGAGCGGGTGCGTCGAGCACGAGCCGATCGGCGAGCGCCGGCTACGCGGCGTCGCCGGTCCGCTCGCCATCCATCGCCTCCTGCCCGCCGTCCCGGATCAGGACGCCGCTTCGAGGAAGTAGTCGTCCGGGCGGCTCACGCGCTTGGTCATGGAGGCCTTGAGCTTCATCATCGCCCGGTGCTCGAGCTGGCGCACCCGCTCCTTGCTGACGCCCAGCTCGCGGCCCAGCTCCTCCAGCGTCGCGCCGTCCTCGACCAGCCGGCGGGCGCGGATGATGGTGCGCTCGCGCGGGCTCAGTTCGCCCAGCGCCTCGGCCAGCCAGCGCGACCGGGCGGCGCCGTCGCGCATGCCGATGACCACGTCCTCCGGGCTCGGCCGGACGTCGGACAGGAAGTCCTGCCAGTCGTCCTCGCTGCTCTCCGTGATCGGGGCGTTGAGCGACTGGTCGTTGCCGGACATGCGCATCTCCATCGCCTGGACGTCGACGATGTCGACCCCCAGCTCGTCGGCGATGCGCTGGCGGCCCTCGTCGGTCAGGTGCTGGGCGGAGACGTCTTCCAGCTTGGCGCGCAGGCGGCGGAGATTGAAGAACAGCGACTTCTGCGCCGCGGTCGTGCCCGTGCGCACGATCGACCAGTTGCGCAGGATGTAGTCCTGCATCGCCGAGCGGATCCACCAGGCCGCGTAGGTCGAGAAACGGACGTCGCGCTCCGGCTCGAACCGGGCGGCGGCCTGCATCAGGCCGACATTGCCCTCCTGCACCAGGTCGCCCATGGGCAGGCCATAGTTGCGGTAGCGCGAGGCGGTCGAGACGACGAGCCGGGTGTAGGAGCGCACCAGCGAATGCAGCGCGTCCTCGTCGCCCTCGTGGCGCCAGCGGCGGGCCAGCTCGAACTCGCGCTCGCGTGACAGGAGGGGCTCGCGCATCGAGGCCTTGATGTAGGCGAGATTGGCCCGCTGCGTGTCGGGATCGTCGATATGCGCCATCGCGCGTCTCCTTGAAGCCTCTTGCGCCCGGCCCGCCGGGCGGCGGCCGTCGAGCGTCGTTGTCAAGGAGTACGCAGGGCGAGCGCGAGCGGATCATCGCGGCCGGCCATCGACCGCTCACGAATTCGCGAGCGAGACGACCGGCGGCGATCCGGGCCTCAGACCTCGACCAGGTCGAGGACCGTGCCGTCGGGCGCGAAGCAGCCGGCGACGAGGCTGCCGCCCCGCCCGCAGCCGCCGTCGAGCGTCGCGATCACCGCCTCGACGACGACGCCCCGGTTCTTCGGATCGAAGCCGCGCACGATCCGGCCGAACGCCTCGTAGGGGGCATCGATGGAGTCGAAGCCCCGGGCGTCCCACCAGAAGCTGTCGGTCTGGGCGGCGAGCGGCCGGCTGGGGTCGAGCCCGCCGGAGACGAAGAGCAGGCCGAGGCCCTGGTCCCCCGCGAGGTCGCGATCGGCATGGTCCGGGCGCGCGACCCCGCCTTCGCCGGCGGCGATCGTGCGGACGCCCGCCCCGGCCTCGGCCCCCGTATCCGCTGGGGCTTCGGCGGCGGCCTCGGCCGCGGCCGCGGCGCCCTCGGCCGGCGGCACCGGGTCGCTCAGCGCGGCGCGGCGCAGGGCGGCCAGCAGGCGGTTGTGCTCTGCATCGTTGACCGCCTTGCGCAGCCGGTTGGTCCAGCGGGTCACCTGCACCGCCCCCTCGCGGGCGGCGACCATGGCCTCGCGCGGCGAGCCGCCATAGGCCTCCAGCGTCGCGCCGACGCCCTGGTCGAGCATCCAGCCCAGCACCTCGGCCGGATTCGGCGCGAACTGGAGCTGCATGAGCTTCTGCCACATCTCCTCCTGCTGGCCGCGGAGGTAGACCACATCCTCGGCGAGCAGGCCGGGTTGGGCCAGCAGGCCGCGCCGGAAGGCCAGCATCTCCTCCACCGTCTCGCGCACATGGGCGCCGCGGCCGAGGAAGTTGCCCAGGTAGATCATCCGCTCGCCGGCGCGGAAGCGCGGCGCGATATGGTCGTGCAGCGCGGCGAGGCGCCCGGCGTCGCCATGGGCGGCGCCGATGGCCCAGACGGCGCGCGGCCGGCCGAGATAGGCGAATCGTTGCGGATCGGGAGTGGCGGGCACGGGCTGGCGATCGGCGCTGGCGGTCACGGTCGGGATCGGCGGTGGGCCGGGCGCGGGCGCCGCTCCGACGCCCGGCCGTTCGGCGTCGCCGGGCTCGGCGCCCCGGTGGGGCGCCACTGCCCGGACGGACCCCCCTCGGCCACCCGGCGAAGCGAACGCTAGCAGGAAAAGCGGGGCCTGTCGCGCGGTGCCTGCCGGACCGGCCGCCATCGCCGGGGGGCGGGAAAGACCGACGGCGCCGCCCCGGGTTCGGGAGCGGCGCCGTCGATGGGTGTCCGGTTCGGCGCGGCCGCGCGGCCGGTGGCGTCAGGCGGCCTTGGAGAGCACCTGCTCCAGTCGCTCGGTCGCCTTGTCCTCGCCGATATGCTCGACCGCCGCCAGCTCACGCGCCAGGCGCTCCAGCGCGGCCTGGTAGATCTGGCGCTCGCTGTAGGACTGCTCGGGCTGGTCGGCGGCGCGGTGCAGGTCGCGCACGACCTCCGCGATCGACACCGGGTCGCCGGAATTGATCTTGGCCTCGTACTCCTGGGCGCGCCGGCTCCACATGGTGCGGCGAACGCGGCTGCGGCCCTTCAGGGTCTCGAGCGCGGTCTTGATGCGGTCCTTCGAGGAGAGCTTGCGCAGGCCCGAATTGCGCGCCTTGCTGATCGGAACCTTGAGGATCATGCGCTCCTTGTCGAAGCTGATCCGGTAGAGTTCCACCTCGAGCCCGCTGACGCGCTGGGTCTCGAGCCCCTCGATCCGCCCGACGCCGTGGGCGGGATAGACGACATAGTCGCCGACGCTGTAATCGAGCTCTCGTGCTTGTGCCATCGTTCGTGCCATGTCCCGACTCTGCGTACCCGGTTCGACCCTGACTGCGTCGGATCCGTCCGGCAGGGGCCATCGCGCGGATCCGGGTCATCACGATCCGCTGTTGCCCGTCCGACAGCCGACGCCGTGACCCGGGACCCTGGGGTCACGTGACGAGGAGCCAGCCGTGCACGCCGGAATATCGCGGGACCTCTCGTCCGCTCGATGAGACACGAGCGGCCGTGCGCGTGAGACATCGTGTGGACCACAGGACCCGCGACGGATTCGGACCCGGGCGCGACAAACCGACCCGGGTCATGCAGGAATATAGCGTAAAATGCCGGCTTATGAAAGATGTGCGGTAGCGGTATTGCCGTTTTTTGACACCCGCCGAGGGGGAATGGGCGCCGAAAGCGCGAAAAATCGTCGGGAACGCGCCGCGGGGATCGCGCGCGATCCCCGCGGCCTTCGCGTCAGTCTCCCTTGCCCGGGCCCTCGCTGAAATGCTGTTCCAGCTTGTTCGGCGTATCCTTCCACGCGTCGGCGTCATCCGCCGGGTCTTTCTTGCGCGTGATATTGGGCCAGAGTTCGGAATATTTCCGATTATGCTCCAGCCACTTCTCCGCCGCGCTCACTTCCGTGTCGGGCCGGATCGCCTCGACGGGACATTCGGGTTCGCAGACGCCGCAGTCGATGCATTCGTCGGGGTGGATCACCAGCATGTTCTCGCCCTCGTAGAAGCAGTCCACGGGGCACACCTCGACGCAGTCGGTGTACTTGCACTTGATGCAGACTTCGGTGACGACGTACGGCATGTAGCTACTCCCGAGGCGCCGGCGCTCCGGCCGGCTTGACGTTGTCGTTCCCGGCGCGCGGGCCGCCCGCCGGCCCTTCGCCGCGTGGACGGCGCGCCTCGCGCCCGGCTCCTGATCGCTCCACTCCCGGGGGGCTCAGCCCCCGTTCGATCCGGCCTCGCCGGGGTCCAGCCCGTGACGGGCCATCGCCCGCTTGCGCGCCGCTCCGCTGTCCTGGTCCGAGACATAGAGCAGGCCCGCGACACGGCGCATCAGGCTGGCCTCCAGATCGTGCAGTCGGCCGTCGGCATAAACCACGTCCCACAGCATTTCCAGCAGACGAACGCGCTCGCGGTCGTCGAAGCCGGCCCGGATCGTCTCGGCGAAGCCGTGCCATTGTGTCGCGCCATGGCTGACGCGCTCCGCCTCCGCCACGACGAGGGCCGCCTCCTCCTCGGTGAGCCCGAAGCGCCACCGGACCAGAGCCTCGATCCGATCGCGCTCGTCGGGATCGATGCTGTCGTCCATGCGCGCCGCCTCCATCAGCAGCGCGGCGGCGGCAACCTGGAGCTCGTCGAGGCTGTGGCCGTCCTCCCCTGAGCGGGTTTCCGCCTCCCCCTCGATCAGGAAGCTTCTGATCCGGTTCAGCATGAAAGTGCCTATCACCATTGCCCCGCGGCTGCAACCCGTAAGCGAGAAACCGCGGAATTGCCAGGATTGCACGCGCGGAGCGTGTCATACACGCGTGCCGACCTCTTTGTGGCGCCTCGGGCCCGACGATGCAATGCGGCATGACGCGGAATCGCCGTCACTTTCCCTTCAGCCGGGCGAGCTGGCGGCGTTCGCGCTTGTTCGGCTTGCCCGCCCCGGGCGGCCGCGAGGGCGAGGGCGGCTGACCGGCATCGGCTCGCGGAAGGCGGGTTTCCGGGCTCGGTGGGTCGAGATCGTCGTAGAGCGTGCGCGCCTCGCTCGCCGGTCCGCGCCGGGTGGCCAGCGCGACGACGCGGATCACCCGGACATGGTCGCCCTGGACGAAGGTCAGCACATGGCCAGGCCGCACGGCGAAATGGGCCTTGCGCACCACCGCGCCGTCGATCCGCACCCGGCCCTCGCCGCATTGGCGCCCGGCCAGCCCCCGCGTCTTGAAGAATCGCGCCTGCCACAGCCACTTGTCGAGACGCTGGCCCGGCCCCGCGAGTGGGCCGGCGCCGTCCCCGGCCTCGTCCGTCACCGCGTGCCGCCCAGGGCGGCGAGCTTGGCGAAGGGGGAGTCGGCGGCCGGCTCGCGCCGGCGGCGGTCGCGCCGGGCCTTCGCCTTGCCCGTCGCCTTGGCTCCCGCCTTCGCGGAGGCCTTGGCCTTGCCGGTCTTGCGCCACAGCTCGCGGCCGTCCTCGCCGGTCTCCGCCCGGAAGCCGAGCGCGGCCAGGATCTCCGGCAGCGCCGCCTTGGGCGCGCCCACGGCCTGGGCCAGCGCAGGGTCGGCGGCGAACGGCCCCTGCTTGTCGAGGACCTCGACCCGGCGCGCCAGCGCCTCCAGACGATCGACCCGCACCGCGCGGCCGCCGGCCGGCGGATAGCCGATCGCCTCGTGAAAGCCCGCCGGCGCCTCTTGCGCGACGGGCATGGAGGGCGCGCCCGGCGCCGGCAGCGGTGCCGGCAGCGCGGCCCCGACGGCGAGGCTCCACAGCAGGCCGCGCAGCGCCACCGCGCGCGGCTTGCACAGCTGCGCCAGGTAGATCCATCGGCTGCCCAGGCGCACCCCGCAGGCGGCGAGGTCGCGCCGCCCCTCCCGGTCGAGCGCGCCGGCGAGTTCGGCGACCGAGCCGCGCGGCACGGCGCCCAGCGCCTCGACGAGCTGGAAGGCGATGCCCCGGCCCGGCCCGGTGAGCCCGGCGTCGCGCAGGCGCACCAGCGGCGCCAGGATCTCGGCCACATGGCCCGTCACCCAGGCGTCGAGCCGGCGGACGACCCGGTCGCGCTCGGCCGGCTCCAGCAGGCCGCCGGCGATCGGCTCGACCTTCGGGCGCAGCGCATCGCGGCCGGCGGCCAGCCGGGCGACCGGCTCACCCTCCCAGGTGATCCGGCCGTCCCCGCCCAGGGCGAAGGCGGCGTCCGGGGCCGCCTCCAGCCGGCGCACGCGAGCGGCGATCTCCGTGCGCAGGGCGCGGCGGGCGACGGCCAGCAGGCTCTTGGCCTCCTCCCCGGCGGCGGCGGGATCGGGCTCGAAGCGGAAGCCCGACAGCTCGCCGACATATTCGCCCTCGACCAGCACCTCGCCGCGGCGGTTGACCGCGGCCATCAGCTCGGCGCCGCCTTCCAGGGTGCGGCTCAGGACCGCCGAGCGGCGGTCGACGAAGCGCTGGGTCAGCCGGTCGTGCAGGGCGTCGGACAGCCTGTCCTCGATCGCCCGGGCGCGGCCCTGCCAATCCGCCGGGTCGGGCAGCCAGTCGGGCCGGTGCGCGATGTAGGTCCAGGTGCGAATGTGGGCGATGCGCTGGACCAGGGTGTCGATGTCGCCGTCGGCCCGGTCCAGGCCGTCGATCTGGCGCGCCGCCCAGTCCGGGTCGAGCCGGCCGGTCGGCCCACAGAGCTGGTCGAACACCCGGGCCAGCAGGCGGGTATGGGCGTCCGTCAGCATCTTGCGGAAATCCGGGATCTGGCAGACGTCCCAGAGCAGCCGCGTCGCCTCCCGGCTCGTCCCGACGCGCCCGGCGATCCCCTCGTCGCGGGCCAGCGAGACGAGCGCCAGATGGTCGTCGGCGTTCGGCGTGCGCTTGAGCTCCGCCACCGGCGGGCGCGCTTCCAGGCTCGCGATCAGGGCGCGCGGGCCGCGGAAGTCGAGATCGGCGTTGCGCCACTGGACCGCGCGAACCGGGTCGAAGACATGGGTCTCGACCGCCTCGACGATCTCCTCGTCGATCGGCCCGGCGCCGTCGGTCGTCCCGAAGGTGCCGTCGGACATGTGGCGGCCCGCGCGCCCGGCGATCTGCGCGATTTCCGTCGCGCGCAGGCGCCGCGGCATCTGGCCGTCGAACTTGGCGAGCCGGGCGAAGGCGACGTGGTCGATGTCCATGTTGAGGCCCATGCCGATCGCGTCGGTCGCGACCAGGTAGTCGACCTCGCCCGCCTGGTACATCTCGACCTGGGCGTTGCGCGTGCGCGGGCTGAGCGCGCCCAGCACCACCGCCGTGCCGCCGCGCTGGCGGCGCAGCAGCTCGGCGGTGTGGTAGACATCCGTCGCCGAGAACGCGACCACGGCCGAGCGGCGCGGCAGCCGGGTCAGCTTGCGCTCGCCGACATGGCGCAGCTCGGAGAATCGCGGCCGGCCGACGAACTCGGCGGAGGGAACCAGCCGCTTGATCAGGCCGCGCATGGTCTCCGCGCCCAGGAACATGGTCTCCTGGGTGCCCCGCGAGGCCAGCAGCCGGTTGGTGAAGACGTGCCCGCGCTCCCGGTCGGCGCAGAGCTGGATCTCGTCCACCGCCAGGAAGGCGACCTGGCGGTCGAGCGGCATGCTCTCGACCGTGCAGACGAAATAGGCCGCGCGCGGCGGCAGGATCTTCTCCTCGCCGGTGATCAGCGCGACCCGGGACCGGCCCTTGAGGCGGACGACCCGGTCGTAGTTCTCCCGCGCCAGCAGGCGCAGGGGAAAGCCGATCATGCCGGTCTCGTGCCCCAGCATTCGCTCGATGGCGAGATGCGTCTTGCCCGTGTTGGTCGGGCCGAGGACGGCGAATACGCGACTGCCGGGTCGGTCGGGCACGGCCAGCATGCTTGAGAATTGAACCTTCGTTTGCCGCTTTGCAAGCTTACGGGCAGACTGTCGCCGACGCGGCCGGTGGAACCGGCCGTGCGCCGTCACTCTTCGTCAGCGCCGGGATGATCCGTTCCATGCCGACCCGCCCGATTCGCCCGACCCCGTCGCCGCGCCGCCCCTTGCGCGCGGCGCGGGCCGCCGTCCGCGCCCCGCTGTTCGCCGCCGGGGCCGCCGGGCTGGTCGCCGCCGCTTCCGCCGGGCTCGTCGCCCCCGCGCCCGCCGCCGCCCAGGCGACCGAGGCGCGGGCCGACGAGATCCGGCTGATGATCAAGCGCTTCATCGCCGAGAGCCTGGCCGGCCAGCCCGACATGGCGGTCGTCCTCGACTTGCCGGAGCCGATCGGCGTCGCGCCCGCGGGCGACGGCTACGCCGCGACGATCCCGGCGGGCCGCGCGATGGTCCGGTCCAAGGGCGGCGAGGGCGCGATCGTCGGCTTCGACGCGATCGGCATCGACATCACCGAGACCGAGCGCGGCTGGCTCGACATGGTCTTCGCCGTGCCGGGCTCGGTCCGTGTCCTGGCCGCGGAGGTCGAGGGGGAGTCGATGGTGCCGTCCGGCGACGCGGTCACCGTGACGGCGGCCAAGCGACGCCTGGACGTGACGGTGGCGCCGGACTGGGGCTTCGTAATGGCCGCCGACATCGCCTTCGGGGACCTGGTCGCGAATCTGGAGGGCACGCCCGCCCGCCTGGCGATCGGCGCGATCGAGGCGACCCAGCGCTCCGAGCCGGTCGACGGCGCGGCGCCGGACGTCTTCGACCAGACGCTCACGGGGGCCCTCCGCGGCGTTTCCTTCGTCGATCCGGAGGGTGCGGAGCTCCTGACGCTCGAGGAAGCGGGTCTCGACAGCCGCACCGACGCCATGCGCCCGGCGGAGATCGTCGCCGTCACCGATCGGCTGAGCGGCCTGCAGGACGAGCTGGCGGCGGCGGGTGGCCCCGGCGCCGACGCCGAGGCGCTGATGGCCGAGCTGACCGGCGTGGTCACCGAGATGCCGCTGCTGCTCGCCGGCGGGCAGGGCGCCTACACCCTCTCCGGCCTGACGATCGACGCGGAGGGCACGCGCGTCACGATCGACGGCGCGCGCATGGGCGGCAGCCTGACCGGCCTCGACGGCGCGGCCTCGACCGTCGGGCTGACGCTCGGCGTCGACGGCTTCGCCATCGACCCGGAGCCGGAAGAGGCCGCCGGCTTCGTCCCGCGCCGCACGGCGCTGGAACTGCGCTTCGTCGACCTGCCCAACGAGGCCCTGCGGGAGAACCTGATCGGCTTCCTGCAGACCGCCATGAGCATGGGGCCGGAGATGGCGGGCCCGATGGCGCTGGGCCAGCTCCAGGCGGCCCTGATGCAGGGCGGCGCGTCGATCCGGCTCGACGATCTGACCGTGGTCACCGACGAGACCGCACTGGGCGCCACCGGCGCCGTCGTGCCGGCGCCGTCCTCGCCCTTCATGGTCGCCGCCGACGCGATGGTCGAGATCGCCGGCCTCGACGCCCTGGTCACCCGGCTCAAGGGCGAGCCGGCGGCCGAGGACGCGCTGCCGGTGCTCACCATGCTCCAGGCCATGGGCCAGCAGGCGACGGCCGAGGACGGCACGCCCGTGCGCCGCTACGACCTGGAATTCACCGAGGCGGGCGAGCTGACGCTCAACGGCGCCGACCTGGGCCCGCTCCTGGACGAGGCGCTGTAGGGGGCCGGCTGCGCAGCCCGGTTCATCCCGCCGCCGAGGCGATCCGCAGTCCTTCCAGCATGCGCTCGACATCCGGGCCCATCCAGCCGTAACGCTCGCGCACGGCAGAAAGGCTCGTCGCACCCTCGGGAGCGAGATCGCGGGCCTTCGCGAGCGTGTCGGCCGCTTCGTCGACGCGGCCGGCGTGACCGAGCGCCGACGCCAGGGCCAGATTCGCGAAGAGGTCCTTCGGCGCGCCGGCCAGGGCCCGGTTCAGCACCTCGATCGCCCGGTCATCCTCACCGCTCTGGATGAACGCGAGCCCTAGGTATTTCTCTTTGGTGAACGGCCTGAACTGCGGATTCAGGCGCAGCGCGTACTCGAAGAACGGAACCGCCTCCAGCGGGCGGCCCAGAGCCATGTTGACCAGCCCGGCGCAGACATAGGCGCAATCCATGTTCGGATTGAGGTCCATCGCCGTCTCGCAAGCGGTCATACCCCGTTCCGGCTGGCCGATCCGCGCATAGCCCGCCCCGAGCAGCCAGTACCCCTCGGCGTTGCGCGGGTCGTGCTCGGTCGCCTTGCGCGCCGCCTCGAGCGACAGGGTCGCCGAATCCGGCGCCGACACGCCCGGGATCGCCGCCTGGCTCGCGACATAGTGGACGAAGGCGAGGCCGCTCCAGGCCGAGGAGATCGTCGGGTCCAGGTCGATCGCCCGGGTCAGCAGCGCGTGGGCGGTCTGGTAGTCGGAAATGCTCTGGTGGTTGTAGAGGATGACGTTCCCGCGCAGGGCGCTGTCCCAGGCATCGCGCGTGGCCTCGGGATCCTGGCGCCGGCTGTCCGCGACCTTCAGTTCCGCGCGCATGACGGAAGCGATCCGGCCGGTCACGTTGTCCTGCACCGAGAACAGGTCCTCCAGTCTCCGGCGATACCGGTCCGACCACACATGGGCGTTGGTTTCGCCATCGATGAGCTGCGCGTTGATGCGGACGTCGCCCCCATCGACCCGAACGCTGCCCTCCAGGACGTAACGGACGCCGAGCTCGGCGGCCACGGTCGCGGCGTCGGTGGCGGTCCCCCGGTAGGTGAAGGTCGTGCTTCGCGAGATGACGAACGTGTCGCGGATGCGCGACAGGTCCGTCACCAGGTCCTCCGTGAAGGCGTCGGCCAGGTAGTCGAGCCCCGGATCGCTGGAGAGATTGTCGAAGGGCAGCACGACGATGGAATGCTTGCGCGGCGGCTCCGCGAAGGCGATCGAGGCCGTGTCGCGGAGCCATGCGGCGCCGATCGCCCCGGCGAGCAGCACGACCAGGAGGGCGAACGCGGCGCCGACCATCACCCGGCGCGGCGCGACCTTCGCGATGCCTGCCGGGCGAGCCGGACCCGGCCGGGCCGCCGGCGACGCGGCATCCTGCCCGTTTTCGACAACCTCGACGTCCGCGACGAACTCGAAGCCGCGCTTGGGATAGGTGCGCAGGAAGCGCTGGGTATTGCGGTCGTCGCCCAGCGCGCGCCGGACGGTCCGGATCTGGGTGCTGAGCGCCGCGTCGGTGATCGCGCGGCCGTTCCAGAGACGCTCGACCAGCTCGTCGCGCGTGACGACGCGATGGCGGTTGGCCAGGAGGTGGTCCAGAAGGGACAGCGCCCGCGGTTCGAGAGCGACCGGCCGCCCGTCTTCGAAGAGACCTCGGTCGTGCGAGAACTCGAACCGGTCGAAGCGATATGTCATCCCGATTCCCGGGCCGCGCCCCGAAAACTCAGAGCGAACTCAGACTCCCTCAGCCGCCTTTCAAGCGCTGGCACGCCGATCCTACCACCATGAGCCGCGCGGGCACAGGGCGGTGCGACATGCGCCCGGATGGCGGCCCGGATGGTGGAGGGACCATGATGGCGACGAGAGATCGACGGCGACGGCGGATCGGAAAGTCGGCCGCGGCGGCGGCATGGCTCGCGCTGCTGGTCATCGCGGCGGCGCCGTCCGCGGCGGCGGGCACGATCCTGGAGAGACGCACCACTCCGTCCGATGAAGCGGTGCCCGCCCTTGCCTACAGCGTCTATCTCCCGCCGGGCTACGACGCGGAGTCGGCGCGGCGCTTCCCGGTCCTCTATCTGCTGCACGGCTACGGGGCCTCGGATCGGGAGTGGCTGGAGGCCGCGGATCTTCCCGCGGTGCTCGACGGACTGATCGCGGCGGGGGAGATCGCGCCGGTGATCGCCGTCATGCCGGACGCCGGGAAGAGCTGGTATGTCGACAGCGCCGCGAACGATGGAGAGGCCGCCGCCTACGAGACGGCCATCGTGGAGGATCTGGTCGCGGAGGTGGACGCACGCTTCCGCACCAGGGCCGATCCCGCCGCGCGTGCCGTGACGGGGGTCTCGATGGGCGGATTCGGCGCCCTGCGCCTCGCGTTCAAGCGTCCCGACGAATTCGGCGCCGTCGTCGCCTTCAGCCCGGGGCTGTTCAAGCCCGGCGGGCTGTCCTGGCGGCACGGCCCGGCCGGCGAGCGGCGCGCGACACGCGAGCGCTGGTATGCCGATACCTTCGGCGACCCATTCGACATCGATGTCTACACCGGGCAGTCCCCTTTCGCCTATGTCGACCACGTCGCGGCGGCGGTTCCTTCACCGGAAATCATGCTGATCGTCGGGGACGACGATTTCTTCGGCTCCCACGACGGAACATTGGAAATGTACCTGGAACTCCGTCGACACGGGCTGAAGCCGGCGCTTCGCGTCGGTGATGGCGGGCATGACTGGACCTTCTGGCGCGCCATGCTGCCCGAGGCCCTGCGCTTCATCGACCGACGGCGTCGAACGGGCGACATCGTCCACGCCGACGCGGCCCGGTCCGCCCCGCCGCCGGCGGAGCGCCCGACCGGACCCCGACCCCAGGCGAGCAGCGGTGGCTGACATGCGCGTCGATCCTCCCGTCCGGCGGGGCCTGGCGCTCGTCTGCATCCTCGTGGCGGCGTCGGTGGCGGGCGGCCTGCTCTCCGAGGCGGTGTTCGAGGCCCCGGAGGCCGGGCGGCATCCGGGCGCGGAGGCGATGCTCGGCCGGATCGTGGTGGCCACGGGTATCGTCTACGCCCTGTTCATGGCCATTCCCTTCGTTCCGGGGGTCGAGATCGGCCTCGGCCTGATCGCGGCTTTCGGTGAGTCCATCGTGCACTTCGTCTACGCCTGCACGTTGGCGGGCCTCACGATCGCCTTCCTCGTCGGGCGGACGATCCCGACATCGCTTCTGGTGCGAGGCCTGTCCGCCCTGTCGCTGCGACGGGCGGCGAGCCTCGTCCGGAGCCTGGAGCCCATGCCCCGCCACGAACGCCTCGCTTTCCTCGCGGAGCGCGGGCCGAGCCGCATCGCGCCATTCCTCCTGCGCCATCGCTACCTGGCCCTGGGGCTCTTGCTGAACGCACCGGGCAATATCGTGCTCGGCGGCGGCGGCGGTCTCGCCATGGTGGCCGGGATCAGCCGCCTCTTCTCGCCACCGGCCTTCCTGCTGACGATCGCGATCGCCACCGCGCCGGTACCGGCGGCCGTGCTGCTGTTCGACGCCCTCCCGGTCCGGCTCTGACCCGGCGCGATCGGGCGCGGGCAGGTCTCCGCAGCGCTCGCCTCTTGCGTCCTGCGCCCGGCTTGCACATATCCGCGCCGTCCCGTCGCATGCAGGGCCCGGGCGCGCGCCGTCGCCGGGCCGCCGAAAAAGAGGTCGAACGGAACAGCCATGAGCGACGCCGAAACCGCCCGCGATGACGCCGCCGGACCGGCTCCCGAGACGGCCGACCCCTCCGGCGAGGTGATGTCCTTCCAGGCCGAGGTCGGCCGGCTGCTGGAGATCGTCGCCCGCTCGCTCTATTCGGAGAAGGAGATCTTCCTGCGCGAGCTGATCTCCAACGCCTCGGACGCCTGCGACCGGCTGCGCTACGCCGCGATCACGGAGCCGGAGCTGGCCGCCGACGACCCGGACTTCCGCGTCGCCCTGATCGCGGACGAGAGCGCCGGCACGCTGACCGTCGCCGACAACGGCATCGGCATGGACCGCGACGACCTGGTCGAGAACCTGGGCACGATCGCGCGCTCGGGCACGAAGAGCTTCGTCGATCAGCTGACGGGGGACAGCGCCAAGGACATGGCGCTGATCGGCCAGTTCGGCGTCGGCTTCTATTCGGCGTTCATGGTCGCTTCCAAGATCGAGGTGGTCAGCCGCAAGGCCGGCGAGCATCATGCCTGGCGCTGGACCTCCGACGGCCGCGGCGCCTTCACCGTCGCGCCGGTCGACGCGGCCGCCGCCCCGGCCCGCGGCACGCGGGTGATCCTGCACCTGGCCGAGGGCGAGCGCGAGTTCCTGGAGGCCGACCGGCTGCGCCACATCGTGCGCACCCACTCCGACCACATCCCGGTGCCCATCCGGCTGGTCGAGCCGGGCGGCCCAGGCGGCGACGACAAGGCCGGCGAGACGATCAACCGCGCCTCGGCCCTGTGGACGCGGCCGAAGTCGGAGATTACCGAGGACGAGTACAAGGAGTTCTACCGCCACGTCGCCCACGCCTTCGACGACCCTTGGCTGACCGTCCACTACCGGGCGGAGGGCATGCTGTCGTACACCGGCTTGCTGTACGTGCCGACCATGCCGCCGATGGACCTGTACGATCCGGAGCGCCGGCCGCACGTAAAGCTGTATGTCCGGCGCGTCCTGGTCAGCGAGCGGGCGGAGGGGCTTCTGCCGCCCTGGCTGCGCTTCCTGCGCGGCCTGGTCGACAGCGAGGACCTGCCGCTCAACGTCAGCCGCGAGATGCTGCAGAACAACCCGATGGTGGCCAAGATCCGCCACGGGCTGAGCAAGCGCGTGCTCGACGAGCTGGCGAAGAAGGCGGAGGCCGAGCCAGACGCGTACGCCGAGTTCTGGACGAATTTCGGCGCCGTCCTGAAGGAGGGGCTGTACGAGGACGCGACGCTCCAGGACAAGCTGGTCGGGCTGCTGCGCTTCCGGTCGACGGCGGTCGACGGCCTCGCCGACCTGGAGGGCTACAAGGCCCGGATGAAGCCCGGCCAGAAGGCGATCTACTACATCACCGCCGACGACCCGGAGACGGCGCTTCGCTCGCCCCATCTCGAGGGCTTCCGCGCGAAGGGCGTCGAGGTGGTGCTGCTGACCGATCCGGTCGACGAGTTCTGGGTCGGCACGCTCGGCACGCTGGGCGATCTCGAGCTGAAGTCGGTCACCCGAGGCGGCGCGGACCTGGCCGAGATCGGCGGGGAGGACGGCGACGCGGGCGATGAGGCGGAGTCCGACAAGGAAAAGGACGCGGATACCGGCACGGTCGTCGCGGCCTTCAAGACGGCACTGGGCGACGCGGTCAAGGATGTCCGGGCGAGCCAGCGACTGACCGACAGCCCGGTCTGCCTGGTCGCCGACGAGGGCGACATGGACCTGCACCTGGAGCGCCTGTTGCGCCAGCACCATCGCCTGGACCAGACCGCCAAGCGGATCCTGGAGGTCAATCCGAAGCACCCGGTGATCGTCAGGCTGGGCGCGCGCGCTGCCGCCGGCGAGGACATCGCCGATCCGGCCCTGCTGCTGCTCGACCAGGCCCGGATCATGGAAGGCGAGCCCCCCGCCGACCCGGCCGCCTTCGCCCGGCGGCTGAGCGGGGTGCTGGGCGGGTAGCCGCCTGCCGGCCCGTCGGCGTCGCTTTCGCCCTGTGGACCCGCGACCCGGGCGTCGTCCTACGCCGCTCCGCGGTCCACGCGCGTATCGGCGAGGTTGTGGGCGGTGTTGATCACGCCGACATGGCTGAATGCCTGCGGGAAGTTGCCGAGCTGGCGGCCGGCCCGTGGGTCGTATTCCTCCGCCAGCAGCCCGACATCGTTGGCGAGGCCGAGCAGCCTCTCGTAAAGCGCCCGGCCCTCCTCGCGCCGGCCGCCCAGGATGCGCGCGTCGGCGAGCCAGAAGGAGCAGGCGAGGAACGTCCCCTCGCGCCCAGGCAGGCCGTCCTCGGCGTCGCCGTCGTCCTCCGCGTAGCGCCGGACCAGCCCGCCCTCGCACAGCTCCCGCTCGATCGTCGCGATCGTGGCCGCCATGCGCGGGTCGCCGGCGGGCAGGAAGCCGACCAGCGGCAGCAGCAGGAGTGAGGCGTCCACCGAGCGGCCGCCATAGACCCGGGTAAGCGTGCCGCGCCCGGCGTTCCAGGCGCGCTCGAGCACGTCGCGCCGGATGGCGTCGCGCAGGCCCGCCCACCGTTCGCGCGGGCCGTCGAGCCCGAAGCGGTCGATCGCCTTGACCATCCGGTCGGCCGCGACCCAGGCCATGACCTTCGAATGGGTGAAGTTCCGCCGCGGGCCGCGGACCTCCCAGATGCCGTCGTCGGGCTCCTGCCACGCGCCTTCGACAAACCCCGTCAGGGCCTCCTGGAGGCCCCAGGCCGTCGGGTCGGGCGGCAGGCCGCGGCCCCGCGCGAAATACAGGGCGTCGATCAGCTCGCCATAGACGTCGAGCTGGAACTGGCCATGGGCGGCGTTGCCCACCCGAACCGGCCGGCTGTCGCCGAAGCCGGCCAGCCAGGGAATCTCGGTCTCGATCAGGCGGCGCTCGCCGGCCAGCCCGTACATGATCTGGAGCTGGTCCGGCTGGCCGGCCGTCGCCCGGCACAGCCAGTCGCGCCAGGCCGTCGCCTCCTCCTCGTAGCCCGACAGCACCAGCGCGTAGAGCGTGAAGGTGGCGTCGCGGATCCAGCAGTAGCGGTAGTCCCAGTTGCGCGTGCCGCCCGGCGCCTCCGGCAGGCTCGTCGTCGGCGCGGCGACGATGCCGCCCGTCGGCCGGAAGGTCAGGGCCTTGAGCGTCACCAGCGATCGCTCCACCGCCGCCCGGTAGGGCCCGTCGTAGCGCGACCGGCCGATCCAGTCCCGCCACCAGGCCTCGGTCTCCCCGAGCGCGCGCCCGGGCTCGATCGGCTCGGGCGCCGGGCGATGGGAGCGGTGGCAGGTCAGCACGAAGCTCGCGCTGTCGCCGGCCCCCAAGGTGAACCGTGCTCGGCTGCGGAAGTCCCTGTTCTCGAACGGAACGGAGGACCGGACGCGCACCGCGTCGGGTCCCGCGACGGCGTGCAGGTCCCCGCCGCGCTGCGTCAGCCAGGGCACGATCTGGCCGTAGTCGAAGCGCAGCACCAACTCGGCGTCGAGCGCGACCGAGCCGCGCTCGCCCTGGACGATCCGGACCAGGTCGACCCGGCCGTCGGGCTCGCCGATCGGCATGAAATCGATCAGGGTCACGGCGCCGCTCGCCGTCTCGAACCGGGTCTCCAGGATCGCCGTGCCGTCGCGATAGGCCCGGCTCACCCGCGCGTCGGGGTCCGCCGGCGCGATCCGGAAGCGGCCGTTCGCCTCGGACCCGAGCAGGCGGGCGAAGCAGGCCGGCGCGTCGAACCGCGGCAGGCACAGCCAGTCGATCGAGCCGTCGCGCCCGATCAGCGCCGCCGTTGCGAGGTCGCCGACGAGGGCGTAGTCCTCGATCCGGGCGGGACGGGCAGCGGCGGTCGGGGAGGGCGGTGCGTCGTCGGCGGGCATGGAGGGAATGTGGGCGTGCCGACCGGGCCGTGCCATCCGGCATGCCGGCGGGGCCTCAGCCCGCCCGGACCTCGACCTCGACCGTCATGGAGCGGAAGGCGTCGGCCGGTCCGAAGTAGCTGCCGGTCAGCGGCAAGGCCTGGGAGGGGTCTCGGGTCACGGCGACGCGGATCAGGTTCGGGCCGCCGACCAGGCCGTTGGTCGGGTCGAACTCGACCCAGCCGGCGCCGGGCAGGTAGATCTGAACCCAGGCATGGGTGTCGCCGGCGCCGACGATGCCCGATTCGGCGCCGTCCAGCGCCGGGTCGTAGAGATAGCCCGACACGAAGCGCGCCGCGAAGCCCAGCGAGCGCGCCGCCTCCATCATCAGCAGCGCCAGGTCGCGGCAGGTGCCCGACGCCTCGGCCAGGGTCTCCGGCGGCGGGCGCGTGCCCATGGTGAAGCGCTCGGAATAGGCGAACGCGTTCGGGATCGCGGCGGTCATCGCCCTGAGGATGGCGAAGGTCTCCGGCGAGCCGCCGGGCGGCGTCGCTTCGGTGACGAAGCGCCGGGCCCAGCGGTCGACCGAATGCTCGGGATCGGCGTAGTGCCGCTCGATCGTCCGGCCGATATCCGGGATCTCCTCCGTCGGATAGCTGAACGGGTAGGTGCGGGCGTAATCCTCGATCGAGAAGTCCTCCGCCTCCGCGCCGTAGTGCTCGACCCGGATGGTGCTGTCGAAGACCAGCCGGTCGGCCTCGGCCTCGAAAGCGGCGATCGCGATCGAGTTGCCGAAGACGTCGTGGATCCAGCGGATGCGGGCCGCCGGGTCGATGGCGAGGCCGGTCGACACCAGGCGCAGGTCGTGGCTGTCGCGCGGCCGGAACATCAGCCGGTGAGGGCCGAATCGGACCGGGCGATCATAGAGGTAGGTGGTGACGTGCCTCACGGTCAGGGTCTGCATCGCGGGACCGCTCATACGCGCATCCGGCGGCCCGGGCAAGCGCGCCCCCGTGACGGCCTTCGCCGGCCCCGGGGTTGATCGTCCCGCGATCCGGGTCGACCTTGTGAGGGCTAGAGCATCTTATCTGCGCCCTACCGGGTTCAGATAAGGTGCTCTAGGTTGTTGAAAATAGGGCAATTCCTTCCGAACTGATGGGTCTATCAGTTCGGAAATTGCCCTAGGGGCGGATCCGAAGGGGGCCCCGCCCGCTTGACCCGCATCATGAGGGGGACCGCCATGCACCGCGTCCAGGCGGGCGACGCCCGGGTTCCGGCCCTGGGGCTGGGCACCTACGGCCTGAACGGCCGCACCGCGACCGAGATGGTGCGCGAGGCGCTGGCCGCCGGCTATCGCCATGTCGACACCGCGCGGATGTACGGCAACGAGGCGGAGGTTGGGCGCGGCATCGCCGAGTCGGCCGTCCCCCGCGCCGATCTGTTCGTCACGACCAAGATCTGGCCCGACGACTTCCGCGCCGACGCCCTGACGGCGGCCGCCCAGGACAGCGTGCGTCGGCTGGGCACGGAGCCGGACCTGCTGCTGCTCCACTGGCCCGCGCCCGACATGGACCTCGAGGAGACGATGGGCGCGCTGAACGCCGCCCGGACAAGCGGCCTTGCCGCCCATATCGGCGTCAGCAACTTCCCCACGGCCCTGGTTGCCCGCGCGGCGGACCTGGCCGACAGCCCGCTCGCCGTCGACCAGGTGGAATACCACCCCTATCTCGACCAGTCGGTGCTGCTCGCCGAGCTGCGCCGTCGGGGCATGGCGCTGACCGCCTATTGCCCGATCGCCAAGGGCCGCGTCCTCGACGATCCGGTTCTGGGCGACATCGCCGCCGCCCACGGCCACACGGTGGCCCAGGTGGTGCTGCGCTGGCACGTCCAGCAGGCGGGCGTGATCGCGATCCCGCGCTCGTCCAAGGCGGAGCGCGTGCGCGCCAACCTGGCCATCGAGGATTTCGCCCTGAGCGAGGACGAGATGGCGGCGATCCACGGCCTCGCCCGCCCGGATGGCCGGATCATCGAACCCGCCGGCCTCGCCCCCGCTTGGGATTGAGCCGGCGGCGGGCGCGCGGGCGATCGGTGCAATGCCGGATTTTTTCGGGGCGATGACGGTCCCGGGCTTCACCGGTTGTTCACGAACCGGGCCCGATAGTCCGGCCATGCCGAACGACGCCTCCACCTCCCCCTTCGAGACTTCGTCGTCCCCGTCGGCTCCGGCTGCCGGTGCCGGCCCCGGCGGGCCGCCGGTGCGGCCCGCGGGCGAACCGGCCCGCAATGCCGGCCCTGGCGCGTCGGACGTGGCGATCGATCCCGGCCTCGACGGTGGGCCCGACGCCCGGCCGCTGGCGGAGGGGCCGGAACCGCTCGCCCGTCTGTGCGATGTCTGGGAGGACTTGCGCGGCGAGGGTGGGCTGCCGGACCGTGCCGACCTGGACCCGGCGTCGATCGCCTTCGCGCTCGGCAATGTTGCGCTGGTCGATATCGAGCACACGCCGCTGCGGGCGCGCTACCGGCTGGTCGGCATCCATCTGGTCGAGCTGTGGGGTCGGGAGCTCAAGGGCCGCTACGTCGACGAGGTCTATGCCGAACCGATCGCGGCGGAGGCGATGCAGGCCTATGCCCGCGTGATCGAGACGCGCGAGCCGTTGTACATGCGGCGGACCTTCCGCCTGTCCTTCGGCCTGCTCGGCTACCACCGGCTGATGCTGCCGTTCCACACCGGAACGCCCGATCGCGTCGACCTGGTCGCCGTCGCGCTGTACCCGACCAGCCCGCGTGTCCGCACGGTCATGGACTGGTGGTGCGGCCGGGACCGGCTGGGGGACACGGCCGCGCGCCGATAGGACGGAGCGGCGGGCGCACCGCCCGATCGCTCACCGCGCGCCGCCCGATCGCTCACCGCTGTCCCGCCCGCCGTCCTGCCCCCCGTCGCGGCAGCCGCTCTCCGCCTCCATCAGGCGGTGGAAATCGGCGAGCGTCTTGCCTCGTTCCGGGCGGAACGGCACGTCGTCAACGGTGAAGTCGGCGATGCGGTCCAGGCGGAACATGCGGAAATCGTCGCGCAGCTCGCACCAGGCGACCAGTGTCCAGACCTTGCCCCAGAACCACAGCCCCAGCGGGCGGACCGTGCGCTCGCTCGCGCGACCGCGCTCGTCCCGGTACGTCATCGCGACGGGCCGGCGCGCGTCGATGGCGCCTTCCAGGGCGTCGAGGCGCGCGCGCAGGGACTCGGTCATCTCCGGCGCCAGGGCGTGCACCTGGACCGTCGCCGCCCGGTGGCGCGCGGCCTCGGGCAGGACGGCGGCGATCTTGACCAGCGCCTCCTCCGCCGCCCGCGCCATGCCGGAGCCGCCCCAGGCCCGCACCAGCCGCGCGCCGGCGACGAGCGCGCCGATCTCGTCATGGGTGAACATCAGCGGCGGCAGGTCGTAGCCCTGGCGCATCACGTAGCCGACGCCCGCCGCCCCGTCGATCGGCACGCCGCTGGCCTGGAGGTCGGCGATGTCGCGGTAGATCGTCCGCTCGGAGACCTCGAGCCGCTCGGCCAGCCCGCGCGCGGTGACCAGCCGACCGCCCCTCAGGTGTTGCACGATGCGGAAGAGGCGGTCGGCGCGGCGCATGGGCGGGACGCCCCCCTGGCGGGGCTCTGACGCGACGGGGCTCGGGCGGGATCAGGCGCTGAACAGCCCGATCGAATTGCCGTCGGGATCCTGACAATAGGCGAAGCGGCCCGCCGGGATCGAGATCGGATCGCTCAGGACCGTGCCGCCGGCCTCCGTCACGCGGCCGAGCGCGGCTTCGAGGCTGTCCGGCACCGCGAAATGCACGGTCGGGCCGTCGCCCCGAGCCGCCGGCTTGCCCGGATAGAGATGGCCGCCGGCGCCGTCCTCGGCGCTCGGGAACATCGCCATCGGGTTGGGGCCGTCGGTGGTCTCGGTCAGGTCGATGTCGAAGACCGTCGCATAGAACGTCATGGCGCGATCCAGGTCGGTGACCGGGATCTCGGCCCAGACGGTGAAGTTCTTCGGCGCGAAGCTCATGGTCGTCTCCGGGGTGTCGGGGTGGATGTCGATGACCCGACTATGCGCCCCGCCTCCTGACAGCTTTGTGTCAGGAGCCGCAGGGGCGAGGCGCGTCATTTTTCGGGAATAATTTATGGATTAACGCTATCTTGAGGCGTGAAAAGACGATCGGTGCTCCGACACCGTCCCACCGAGGCTCTTCCCCGATACGTACCGGATGTGGTACATATGCCGACGTCAGAACGAAAGCGTCTTCGTGCCCGCTTCTACGAGTCCGACAGCGGACGAGCCCCTGTCGAAGATTGGCTGGACAACTTGCCCGAGGTCGACAGGAGAACCGTCGAACTGGACATTAGAAAGGTAGAATTCGGCTGGCCGATCGGGATGCCCATATGCCGCCCGATCAAGGGCAGGAACGGACTTTGGGAGATCCGCAGCCGCCTCGGCGATGGCCGAGCCGGTCGCTTGATCTTTTACATCGAGGACGGTGAGGCGATTCTTCTGCACGGCTTCGTCAAGAAGAGTTCGCGAACACCCGAACGTGAGCTCAGGGTAGCGGAAGCCAGGATGCGGAATTCACGATGACCGAGGCGATGGTACGGGGCCGCAAGGGCCGGTATTTCGATGACTATCTGCGGGAACGTGGACGGTCCGAGGAGGTCACCGAGGCCGCCATCAAGGCGGTGGTCGCCTGGCAGCTCGCCGCCGTGATGAAGGAGCAGGGGGTGTCCAAGGCGGCGATGGCGCGGCGGCTGGGGACGAGCCGGTCGCAGCTCGACCGGCTGCTCGATCCGGACAATGACGGCGTCACGCTCGCCACCCTCTCCCGCGCCGCCGAGGCGGTCGGCCGGAAGCTGCGGATCGAGCTCGACTGACGGCCGGCGGGCCATGCGTGACGCCGTCGGCCCGGCCCTTCCTCGAGTCCCGGTGCCGTCGCGCACCGCTCCGCGGTGGGCAACCTACGGCGCCCTCGTTCTGATCGGCCTCGTTTCGTGCGTCCTGCGGACGTAGGTCGCCCACGGCCGAAAGGCCGAGCGCGACAGCACCGGCGGTCCGCATCTCGCACGATCCGGGTCGTTGACGGCGGCGGCGGAATGGCCCACCTCCCGTGGACCGGCGGGGCCGGGCCCTTTCCACGGCTCGGGCGTCCCGCCTTCCCCCGATGACCGGAACGGAGCCGAGCCGAACATGGCGGACAAGCTGACCGGCGACGCGCGCGAGAAGGCCCTGGCGGACCTCGACGGCTGGACCGAGGTCGACGGCCGCGACGCGATCACCAAGACCTTCAAGTTCAAGACCTTCAACCAGGCCTTCGGCTTCATGAGCCGCTGCGCCCTGAAGGCCGAGAAGATGGACCACCACCCGGAGTGGTTCAACGTCTACAACACGGTCGAGGTCACGCTGTCGACCCATGACGCCGGCGGGTTGACGGAGCTCGACACGACGCTGGCCGGGTTCATGGACAAGGCCGCCGGATAGGGGCCGCCGGATAGGGGCCGCCGCTTCTCTCGTGGCCCTCTCGCGCCGGCGGGGGCTCGCGGCTAAGGTGCCGGCATGCTGGCCTATCTCGCCCGGCGATTCGTCACCCTCGCGCTGACCCTGGCGGCGGCGGCGCTCGTCGTCTTCCTGGTGCTCGAGGTGCTGCCGGGCGACCCGGCGCTGCTGATGCTGGGCACGGAGGCGCGCGCCGACACCCTGGCCGCCCTGCGCGCGGAGATGGGGCTGGACCGGCCGGCGCCGGTGCGCTTCCTCGCCTGGATCGGCGGGCTGCTGACCGGCGATCTCGGCACGAGCTACGCCTACGACGTGCCGGTGGCCAAGCTGATCGCCGACAGGCTGGCCGTGACCGCGCCGCTGACGGCGCTGGCGCTGGCCCTGTCCACGGCGCTCGCCCTGCCGCTCGGCATGCTCGCGGCGATGAAGCGCAACCGGCCGGGCGACTGGGCGGTCATGGCGTTCAGCCAAGTCGGCATGGCGGTGCCGAATTTCTGGCTCGCCATCGTGCTCGTGCTGGTCTTCTCGGTCGGCCTCGGCTGGTTCGACGCCGGGGGCTTCCCGGGCTGGTCGGCCGGGATCGGCCCGGCGCTCGAGGCGCTGGTGCTGCCGGCCGTGGCGCTGGCGGTGGTCGAGGCGGCGATCCTCGCGCGCGTCGTACGCTCGGCCATGCTGGAGACGCTGGGCGAGGACTATGTCCGCACCGCCCGCGCCAAGGGGCTGAGCCGGAGCGCGGTTCTCTACCGCCACGTCCTGCGCAACGCCCTGATCCCGATCGCGACCATCGTCGGCCTCCAGTTCGGCTTCCTGCTCGCCGGCGCGATCGTCGTGGAGACCGTCTTCACCCTGCCCGGGCTGGGCCGCCTGCTGTTCCAGGCGATCGCCCAGCGCGACCTGATCGTCATCAAGGACGTGGTGGTGCTGCTCGCCGCCATGGTCGTCGCCGTGAATTTCCTGGTCGACGTGCTCTACGCCGCCATCGACCCCCGGCCTCGGGCGCGCGCGTGACCGAACGGGCCGCGGATAGGACGGCCGAGGTGGGATCGCCGTTCACGCGCCGCGCGCTCGGCCATGCGAGCTTCCTGCTCGGCGCCGGGCTGACCGGGGTGATCGTCGCGATGGCGCTGGTGAGCCTGGCCTGGACGCCGCACGACCCGGAGGCGATCTCGGTGACCGCCCGGCTCGCCCCGCCGGGGCCCGGGCACTGGCTGGGCACCGACCATTTCGGCCGGGACATCCTGTCCATGATCATGGTCGGGGCGCGCAATTCGCTGGCCGTCGGCGCCGTGGCGGTCGGCCTCGGCCTCGCGATCGGGGTGCCGGCGGGGCTGCTCGCCGCCTCGGCCGGGCTCTACCGCCGGGGCGCGCTGGTCGACGAGGCGGTCGGCCGGGCCACCGATCTCGTCTTCGCCTTCCCGGCGCTGCTGACGGCCGTCCTGCTGACCGCGACGCTCGGCCCCGGAGCGGTCAACGCGATCATCGCCATCGGCATCTTCAACGCGGCCGTCTTCGCCCGGGTGACGCGCGCCGCGGCGCTGCAGGTCCACGGGCGGGAGTTCGTGCGCGCGGCGCTGGCGCTGGGTCGTAGCCGGGTCGACGTCACCCTGCGCCACGTGCTGCCCAACATCCTGGGCGCGGTGATCGTCCAGGCGACGATCCAGTTCGCCATCGCCATCCTGGCCGAGGCGGCGCTCGCCTATCTCGGCCTCGGCATCCGCCCGCCGGCGCCGAGCTGGGGCAAGATGCTCTTCGACGCCCAGACCTGGATGTTCCTGTCGCCGATGCAGGCGATCGTGCCGGGGCTGGCGATCGCGCTCGCCGTGCTCGGGTTCAACCTGCTGGGCGACGGCCTGCGCGACCTGCTCGACCCGCGCCTGCGCGTGCTGCGCGCCGGATGAAGAGAGCGGGCGCGCCTTTCAGGCCGCCCCGGCCGCCGCCGCCGCCTCGCCCCCGCCGCTCAGCAGCCGCGCGACATGGGCCAGCGCCCGGTCCCGGTGGCTGGCGATGAAGAAGTGGTCGCCGTCGAAGATCGTCACCGTCGTCGCGGCGGAGGTGTAGCGCTGCCATTCGCCGAGGTCGGTGCCGACGACCAGCCGGTCGTCGCGCCCCGCCATGACGTGGATCGGGATGGCGATGTCGCGGATGTCCGCCGGCGCTTCCTCCCGGCAGCGCATGTCGGCGCGGATCGTCGGCAGGAAGGCGTCGAGCAGCTTGTCGTTGGCCAGGATCTCCTCCGGCAGCCCGCCCAGCAGCGTCAGTTCGTGGAGCAGGTCGTCGCGCGGCATGTCCCACAGCCGCCGCGGCCGAAGCGACGGCACGTGCGGCGCCGCGCAGCCGGAGACGATCAGCCGGTCCGGCTTGAACGCGCCCGGCCGGTCCGGCGCCTCGGCCAGGCGCTTGCACAGCTCCAGGGCGGTCGCCGCCCCCATGCTGTGGCCGTAGAGGGTGAAGGGCCGGTCGCGCCAGGCCTCCAGCAGCCCCGCCAGATGGTCTACGGCGTCGGGCAGCCGGTCGAAGGCTGGCTCGGCGAAGCGCGCGCCCCGGCCGGGCAGCTCGAAGGCGACGACCTCCACGCCCTCCGGCATGAAGGCGGGCCAACCGGCATAGGCCATGGCGCTGCCGCCCGCGAAGGTGCAGCAGATCAGCCGCGAGGCCGGTTCGGTCAGGGGATTGTGCGCCGCGATGCCGCCGCGGAAGGCCGCGGGACCGGTCACCGGGCGTCCTCCCGCGCCGCCGCGCCGGCCGGGTCGGCGGCCTCGGCAGCGGCGGGGACGGTGCCGTGGCCGTCGACCGTGTTGCCGCGGGCAAGCCAGGCCGCCGCCATGTTGCGCCGGATGCGCGGCAGGTCCTCCGGCGTGACGATATAGGTGACGGTCGCCAGCGCCCCGCGCTGGAACGGCATCTCGATCGTCCCGGTGCCCACCGCGGGAATGCCCAGGCGCTCCTTTATCCGGTTGGCGCCGGCGTTGTGGGCGGGGGATTCGAAGACGATGCGGGCCAGGTCGAAGCGCTCGAAGAACGCCTCCATCGCGCGGACATAGGACACGATGCCGATGCCGCGCCGGCGATGCTCGGCCTTCCAGATATGGGCGTGCAGGATGCCGCTGTCGCCGGCCGTCAGATGGGTGATCTCGTGGACGCCGACGGTCTCCTCGCCCAGCTTGATCGCCAGGATCGTGCTCTGCGGCCGCTCGGCGCGGCGGTCGCGCTCGATCGCCAGTTCCAGCATCTCGCGCATCTTGCCCCGGCTCGGCAGCCGGCCGGGGTCAACGCCCATCGCCTCCAGGAACGCGCGGTCGGAGTCATACCAGTAGGCGAGGAAGCCCGCGATATCGGCCTCGGTGAAGTCGGCGACGGTGACGTCGCTGCTGTCGAGCATGGCCGGTCTCCCGTGTCGGCGTGTCGGCGCGCGAGCCGCTCAGCCGTTGGCGGCGGCCGGGTCGTCGCCGGCCGTCAGCTCGGCCAGCGGGATCCGGCGCATCAGGCGGTAGAGCTCGCTCGGCTTGGGCTCGCCGGGCGTGCGGGCGTATTTCGGGAACAGCAGCGCGCCGTCCGACGGCGCCTCGATCGGCGCGCCGTCGACCCGGCCCAGGCGCTGGCCCTGGCGGATCGGCTGGAAGTTCACCAGCCCCTCGTCCAGTGCTACCTCGCCCTCCGGATAGGGCACGATCGCCTGCCAGGTGTAGAGCGGGTTGGCCTCGTCGCTGGCAGCGGGCAGCGCGGCGCCGTCGGCCAGGCCGCGCAGGGTCGCGATGGCGCCGGTGGTCACCGCCAGGCCGGCCGATTCGTCGTAGAAGCCGAAGCCCTTCTGCCCCAGCTCGACCGCCGTGCCGATCGCGCCGACATGGACGACGTATTCGAACAGGGTCAGGCCCTTGGCCGTCTCCCAGTAGGTCGCGCCCTTGTGCGTGACCGCCGGCAGGGTCGTCGAGATGGACTGGCAGAATCCCAGGTTCGCTTGCGTGAAGGCGAAGATGAAGAAGGGGGTGTGGCAGGGCTCGATCGTCTGGTGCAGGTCGACGACGAAGCGCGCCCGGCGCAGGACCGGCTCGATCTGCCGGGCGCGCCGGTCCTCCGCCGTCTCCGTGTCCGTCCGGGCGAAGGAGCGGTTGAGGTCGCGCTCCAGGAACCGCCGGCCGGCATGGGCCGCCGGCACGTTGCCGAGCACGAACGCGATCGTCGGGCCGGGCGCCAGCGCACCGGTCTCGATCAGCCGGCACAGCGCGTTGATCACCGGCAGGCCGCCGTATTCGTCGCCATGGACCAGCGCCAGGATCACCAGGTCGATGTCCCGGCCGTCGCCGTCCGGTCCGTTGGCGTCGGGGCCGGGCGCGCCGTCGGGGCGCAGGACGAAGCCGTGCTCGTCCAGCGGCTCGACGGACGCGGCGCCCAGCCGGGCCCGGTCGCGCGTGCGGAAGAAACGGTCCAGTTCGGCTTGCAGCATGGCCGGCCTCGCGGTCGCGCGGGCGAAAAGGGGCGGGGCGCCGTGGGCGGCCCCGCTCGGCAGGCGGGCGGCGCCGGGGTCAGTCGGTCAGCGCGCCGACGCGCTCGGCGAAGGCGCCGATGCGCGTGTCCTCCATGAGCAGGCGCAGCGGGATCTCGACGCCCAGGGCGCCCTCCAGCTTGGAGACCGCGATCGCGGCGGACAGCGAGGTGCCGCCCAGCTCGACGAAGTCGTCCTCGCCCGCCACGGCGTCGCGGCCGAGGACTTCGGCGAAGACGCGCAGCACGGTCGTCTCGACCGGCACCGTGCCGGCTGCCGGGGATGTCTCGGTCATGGTCGCGCTCCCGTGTCGGTTCGGGGGTCGGTTCGGGGGAGTCGGGAGAAACGGGGGAGCGGCGGCCAGGTCCCGGTTTCGGGCCGGGCCGCCGCTCCCGGGCGCCGTCGCCTCAGGCCGCGAAGCGGAAGCCCCGGGCGTTCTGGTCGACCATGCGGTTGTGGCCGAACCGGTCCTCGCCAGACACCAGCACCACGCCGTAGCGGTCGAGGCTGATGGTCGAGCCGTACTCGGTGATCGTGTCGGTGTTCGGGTAGACCTGCACCGAGGCCGGGACGTAGCGGCTGGTGAAGCCGAGCCGCGTCTTGTCCTTGGTGATGTTGGGCAGGGAGGAGTGCATCAGCGTCGACCAGAAGATGACGAACTCGCCCGCCTTCATCGTGATCGACACCGCCTGGCTCTCGTCAGGCCTCCAGTTCGGGTCCTTCTGCAGGCTGCGATAGTCATAGCCGAAGAAGCCGCGCTTGATGCCGTCCTTCTCCTTGGTGTTCACGTTCTCGGTGGAGTACTTCATCCCCTTCATTTCGTCATAGAACATCTCTTCCTGCGTGCCGGGGATGAAGCGCAGGCAGCCGTTTTCCTCGGTGGCGTCGGTCAGCGCGGTCCAGGCGGTCACCGCGCCGCCGAAATCCGACCCGCCGGGCCAGACGATCTGCGGCTCGCCCGAGGCGTGGGCGAAGGTGTCGGCCTGGTGCCAGTCCGTGCCCTCGTCGCCCGGATACTTCGGGAACATCTCCGAGCGCCAGCACACGATGTCCGGACCCAGCGCCGGCTTGAGCCGGTCGACGATCTCCGAGCGCATGACGTGCTCGCTGAGCAGGTCGATGTCCAGGTGCCGGTCGTAGTTGGCGATCGCGCTCGCCGGATCCAGGTCGTAGACCGCGTGGGTCCGGTCGAAGAGCTGGGCGCGGATCTGCTTGTAGCGCTCCTTGGCCTCCTCGGGCTCGTACAGCTTGAACGGGCCGATGAAGCCCTGCTCGCGGAACTTCGCGATCTCGGCGTCCGACAGGGTGAAGTCGGTCATGTCTGGCATTCTCCGTCAGGATTCGGAACCGGGAGGCGGACGGCGCGGGCTCTCGGCCTGGGCGACCGCGCCGCGCCGCCGGTCGGGGTCATTCGGCGGCCGTCTTGGCCTGCTCGGCAGCCTGGGAATAGACGCCGATCCAGCCCTCGATGGACGGCGAGGCCATCAGGGTGCTGGTCGGGACCTTGAGCTCCAGCTTCTTCTCGAGCTGGATCTGGAGCTCGACGACGGTGAGCGAGTTGGCGCCTCGGTCGAAGAACTCCTCGTCGTCCTTCAGGTCGTCGACGCCCAGGCGCTCCAGGCACATGGCGCGGACCGTCTCGGCGATGGCGGCATTATCGGACATGCTTTCCTCCTTCGAGCGTCGGATTGGCTGAGATCTGTTTGCGATCCACCTTCCCGTTGGCCGAAACGGGAAGCTGGTCGCGCACGGTGATGCGGTCGGGGACCATGAAGGCCGGCGCCTGCTTGCGCAGTTCGCCGCGGATGTAGGCCGCCATGTCCTCGCGCGCGTCGCGGGCCTGGACGACGGCCGTCAGGTGCTTCTCGCCCGCCGCGTCGGCGTCCACGGCGACGATCGCGTCCTCGACGCCGGGGACCGCGATCAGGAGCGAGCGCACTTCGTCGGCCGAGACGCGGAAGCCGCGGATCTTCACCACGGAATCCGCCCGGCCGAGGAACTCGACGACGCCGTCGGGGCGCTGGCGGACCAGGTCACCCGTGCGATAGAGCGTGCCGGGTCCCAGATTCGGCGCGGTGACGAAGGACCGGGCCGTGATCTCCGGCGCGGCCAGATAGCCCAGCGCCACCCCGTCGCCGCCGGCGTAGAGCTCGCCCGGCTCGCCCGGCTTGGCGCGCCGGCCGTCGGCGTCGACGACATGGATCTCGGTGCCGCTGATCGGCCGGCCGATCGGCACCGCGTCGCCCGGGGGATTGGCCGCGGTCATGACGTGGCAGCAGGTGAAGGTCGTGTTCTCGGTCGGGCCGTAGCCGTTGATCACGACGATGCCCGGCACCCGCTCCAATACGTCGCGCACGGCGGCCGGGTTGAGCACGTCGCCCCCGGCCAGCAGCACGCGCAGGGATTCCAGGAGCTCGGGGAAGCTGCGCACGACCAGGTGGAACAGCGCGGCCGTCAGCCACAGGATCGTGATGCCCTCGCGCTCGACGATTTCGGCGACCGCGTTCGGGTCGAAGCCGGGCTGCTCGAAGACCACCAGCCGGGCGCCGTTGAGCAGCGCGCCCCAGATCTCGAAGGTCGAGGCGTCGAAGGTGATGGGCGAGAGCTGCAGGATCGCGTCGCCCGGGTCGACGGTGACGTAGTTCGCCGCCAGCACCAGCCGGGTCACGCCGCGATGGGGCACCACGACGCCCTTCGGCGTGCCCGTGCTGCCCGAGGTGAACATGATATAGATCGGCGCGTCCGGGCCGTGGGCGTCGGTCTCCGGCTCCGGCGGAAAGGCGTCGATCGCCGCGGTGTCGCAGACATCGACGCAGTCGACCCCGGCCTCGGCGAGCGCCGCGTCGCCGGCTTCGCCGACGACCGCGTGGCGCGCCGCGGCATCGGTGACGAAGCGCTGCTTGACCGCCGCCGGGTAGCTCGGGTCGATCGGGGCGAAGGCGGCGCCCAGCTTGACGACGGCGATCATCGCCACGATCGCCTCGACCGAGCGGGGCAGCGACATCAGGACCACGTCGCCCGCCTTGACGCCGCGCCCGGCCAGCAGCCCGGCCAGCCGGTCGGTGCGCCGGTCGAGCTCGGCATAGGTCAGGCGCTCGCGCGCGCCGACCAGCGCCGTGGCACCCGGCGTGTGCGCGGCCTGGACCCGGAAGCGTGCGTCGACCGTCTGCCGGCCCGGCGGGACGGCCGAAGGCGGCGAGGAGGAAGAGGTCGGGGCGGGCATCGTCGTCTCCGGGCCTCGGTCAGGCGGGCCGTCCGGCCGGCGCGGGTCGCCCGGAGGCGGCCAGGAACCGGTCCAACTCGGCCGTGATGTCGGGATTGCCGCGGCACAGCTCGTAATGATCGCCGTCGAGGACGACCGGCTCGCCCGCGCCGGGCAGGCAGCCGGCGACGATGGCCGCATTGTCCAGCGGCACCTGCTCGTCCCGGCGTGTGGCGATGACCAGCGCCTCGTGCGGCACGGTCGCGGCCGTCGCCAGCATGTCCACTGCCCGGTAGGCCAGGTAGTTGCGCCCGAATCGGTAGAGATGCTCGCCCGTCGAGAAGGGCAGGGCGACGAAGTCGTGGAATTCGTGGGTCGCCGGTTTTGCGCCGTCGGCGATCTTCTCCTGCAGCATCGCGGCGTCGTCGCGGCTGCTCGCGGCGGCCGGCAGGACGACGGCGACCTCGCGCTGGAATCCGCTCTGCCGGCAGGCCGAGGGCGGCAGCATGAACTCGCCGCAGACCAGCGTCAGCCGGCCGATCCGCCGGGGCTCGCGCGCCGCAGCGACGAGCGCGATGCCGGCGCCCGAGCAGTAGCCGACCACGTCGGCCGGGGCCAGGTCGAAGCTGTCGATGACGGCGAGCAGGTCGTCGGCGTGGAGGTCGGCCGTGATCGTCTCGGTCTCCGACGGGCCGTCGAAATTCAGGACGAACCGCGACTCCCAGGTCACCACGTTGTACCGGCCCGCGACGGCGGCGAAGAATCCGGCCGCCGCCGCGTGGCGCAGCCCGAAGGGCAGCGCCAGCACGATCGTCGGCCGGTCCGGCGCCATGTCGGTCCGGAACACCGCGATCGGCGTGCCGTCCCGGCTCTCCAGCGACAGGGCGTGGAGGCCGGGGACGGCCGTCGCAGGGGCCGGACGGGGGGCCGGCCGCTGAGGCGCGGCGGGGGGCGCGGTCTCGTCCATGGGGTCCCGGTATTCTCGGTCTAGTCGAAGAACTTCCAGCCGTCTTCCTTCTCGATCAGGAAGAGGCCCATGGTCCGGCGCCGGGACTGGCACTGCTCGATGGCGTGGATGCGCTTGGAGTGGAAGATCGTGAGCTGGCCGGGCTGGGGCTTGATGACCAGCTTGTCCGAGGCGTCGAGCTCCGCGATCGTCCCGGTCTCCCTGTACTCCTTGTTCATCACGTCGAGCTTGGCCCGGGACTCCGGCACGTTGTCCCAGAGCACCATGCCGGCGTCGTTGGCCGAGCCCTCGATGGTCAGGAAGGAGCCCAGCTGGTGGGTATAGGACCGCCGCTGCGGCCAGTTGGTCGTGTCGCGGGAATAGCTGATGTCGTCGCAGTGCGGCGCGAAGTTGAACGGCTTGTCGAAGGGTTCGTAGACCCGCTTGGTCGCCATCAGGTACTCGGCGTTGTATTCGCGCCCGATGGTCAGCGGCGCGGCGTCCAGGCCGTCGGCGAAGAACTTGACGAACTTGGTCTCGCGCAAGCCTTGATTGAGCCGGCTGGCGAGCGAGAAATACTCCGCCGTCTTGACGACCAGGTCCTCGTCCGTCTCGCGCTGGAGCTGGCCCAGCGTCACCGCGGTCGCCTGGATGCCGGCGTGGTGGGCGTTGTAGGTGAACGGGGAGGTCGCGAAGCCGTCATCCTCCCACCAGTCCTCCAGATCGCTCTCCGGGACGACGTCCATCACGATGGCGTGGCACTCGTCGGCCATCATCGCGTCGATTGCGCCCTTGAGCGAGAATTCCCGCTCAACCGGTGGCGCATTGAAGTAAAGCATCTGCGCTTTGTAATTGTCAGCCATGGCGTATCTCCACCTTCCCGGCCGAGCGGATCGGTCGGTCGTCAGGGTCGGGGGGTCGGGGGACCCGCCTCGGCAGGGCGCGTGCCTGGGCGGGAGCAGGAACGAGGGGCGAGAGACCGGGTCGCCGGCGTCGGCGAACCCGCGGGTCGAGGGCTCGGCGGCCGGGCGGCGTCGGCCCGCGACTTCAGAGCCACATCGGCGCGATCGACGCGATCAGCAGAAGCGCCAGCGTGATATTGAGGATCCGCCACTGCCGGTCGGTGGTCAGCAGGCGCGACAGCATCAGTCCGCCGGCGCACCAGAAGGTCAGCGCCAGGCCGGCCGCGCAGGCGAACACGCCGCCCATCACCAGGGCCAGCGTCGCCGGGCTCGGCGCCAACTCCGAATAGGCGGCCGAGGCGCCGAGCGCCATCGTCCAGCCCTTCGGATTGAGCCACAGGAGCACGAGGCCCGAGATCACCGTCTCCGGCTCGGCGGCGTCGCCGCGATCCAGGTTCGGGGAGCCGGCGCGCGCGATCTTCGAGGCCAGCCACAGGAAATAGGCCGAGCCGGCGATCCGCATCGCCGTCTGCAAGGCCGGCGCGGATTGCAGGAGCGTTCCGATCCCCGCTCCGGCCAGCGCGACCAGCGAGGCGAGCCCGATGACGATGCCCAGAAGCAGCGGCAGGCTCGAGCGGAAGCCGAACCGGGCGCCCGACGCCGCGATCAGGATCGTCGCGCCGCCCGGCGTCAGCGTGCCGACCAGGGCGAAGACGATCAGCGAGGCCAGCAGTTCCGGATCGACCACGGCTCAGCGCCCCGGTCGCGTCGCCGGCAGTCGCGTCGCCGGCCGTCGCGTTGCCGGTCCTCGCGTCACCGTGCCGCGGGCGCTCGCGTCCATCGAATCCTCCGAGTCCGATCCGGTCGCGCTTCATCCAACCCGACCTCTCGTCGGCATGCAACAGGGGCGGTAAAAAATCTGGAGCATGGCACCTGAAGATTGCGTCTCTCCGGATTGGCGGGTCGGGCGCCGGCGGTCCGTCTTGCGGGGGCCGCGCGACGGGGACGACCCGGCAGAGCCCGGCACGATCGGCGATCGACCTACAGTAGTATTGTCTAGGCAACGATCATCGCAACACGGGGACATGCCATCAAAGACACAACTTCATGTCAAGTCGCTGAAAGGTTTTAACAGCCAGAAAGAGAGTATCTTGTCATGGGGCCATGAACCGCATCGGTCGCTCGCACGATCATTTGTACACTAATCAAATGTTTAACAAGATAAACTTGCATTTTCGGGCGTGCGGGCCTATGTCGTCCGTTCAGGATTTCGTCGAATGATGGGGAAAGGAACGCGCCATGCGCACGCTTCTCGCCGCCGCCGCGATCGCCGGCGGTCTCGCGACCTCGGCGCCGGCCTTCGCGGTGGACGCCGGCCCGCTGGTCGATCCGGCCTGGCTCCGCGCCAATCTCGAGGCCGAGGACCTGGTCGTCCTCGACATCCGCAACGCCATCGACGGCGGCACGGCGGAAACCTTCGCCGCCGGCCACGTCCCGGGCGCGGTCTATTCCAGCTATACCGGGGACGGCTGGCGGGCGACCGTCGACGGCGTCCCCGGCAAGATGCCCGCGGTCGAGGATCTGGAAGCGCTGATCGGCGGTCTCGGCATCGACAACGACGACCATGTCGTCGTGGTCCCGGCGGGCGTCAGCTCGAGCGACTTCGGCAGCGCGGCGCGCGTCTACTGGACGTTCAAGGTGCTCGGCCACGACGCCGTGTCGATCCTGGAGGGCGGCTGGTCCGCCTGGTCCGCCGACGCGGCCAACCCGGTCGCGACCGGGGCGAGCGCGCCGGAGCCGGCCGCCTTCACGGCCGAGTTCCGGCCCGAACTGCTGGCCACCACGGCGGATGTCGCCGCGGCGGTCGAGGCGGGCGACGTGCCGCTGGTCGACGCCCGGCCGAACGAGCAGTATGTCGGCGACGCCAAGCACGACGCGGCGGCCGAGCCGGGCACGCTGCCGGGGGCGGTCAACGTCCCGCACTCCACCTTCGTCGTCGACGAGGGCCGGGACGTCATCGACCGCGACGCGCTGGTGTCGCTGATCGCGCAGGTGGGCCTGGAGCCCGAGGGCGCGCAGATCTCCTTCTGCAATACCGGCCACTGGGCGTCGGTCGGCTGGTTCGCGCTCAGCGAGGTCGCCGGCAATCCGGATGTCCGCATGTACGACGGCTCGATGGTCGAGTGGACGGGCGAGGGGCGCCCGGTCCAGACCGGCGCCGGCACGGCCGTCAACTGAGCCGGCAACTGACCCGGGCGATCGCTCGATCGCGATTCGGCCGGGGCGCGGGGACCGCTCGACGGCCCCTCGCGTCCCGGCCGGCGCTGCGCCATGATGGGCCCGCCCCATCCTGACGACGCCGCCCCACGAGACCGAGCCCCGCAGAGTTCGAGAGCTTCGCGATGACCGCTACCGTCGCGGCCCGCCCGGCCGCCGCCCCCCGGCCGATCGACCGCGGCGCCGTCCTGGCGGCGCTCGCCGGCTTCCTTCTGCTGGCCCTGGCCCTGGCCAGCGACGTGTCGACGCGCTTCGTCGCCCTGCTGCTGCTGGGCGGCACCTTCGGCGTCGTGCTGTTCCATGCCGCATTCGGCTTCACCGCCGGCTGGCGCCGCTTCATGGTCGAGCGGCGCGGCGCCGGGCTGCGCGCGCAGTTCCTGGCGATCGCCATCGCCATGGTGCTCTTCGCGCCCATGCTGGCGAGCGGGGAGGCCTTCGGGCGCGGCGTCTACGGCGTGCTCGGCCCGCTCGGCGTGTCCGTCGCCGTCGGCGGGTTCCTGTTCGGCTTCGGCATGCAGCTTGCCGGCGGCTGCGGCTCGGGCACGCTGTTCACCGTCGGCGGCGGCAGCGTGCGCATGCTGGTCACGCTCGCCTTCTTCGTCTTCGGCTCGTTGATCGGCAGCTTCCATCTGCCCTGGTGGCTGGAGCTGCCGTCGCTGGGCTGGATCAGCCTGGGGCGGGAGCTCGGCTACCCGTCCGCCGTCGCGGTCCAGATCGCCGCTCTCGTCGCCCTGGGCGCGGGGTCCTGGTGGATGGAGCGGCGGCGCCACGGCTCGGCGCCGGTCTTCGGCGCGGCGGTACCGGACGGCGCGCCGGCCTCCCTCGGCGCGCGCCTGCTGCGCGGGCCCTGGCCGCTGATCTGGGGCGCGGTGGCGCTGGCCGCGCTCAACGCGCTGACCATGATCGTCGCCGGCCATCCCTGGGCGATCACCTCCGGCTTCATGCTGTGGGGCGCCAAGATCGCCTCGGCGATCGGGGTCGAGGTGACCGCGTGGTCCTTCTGGGACCCGGACGGCCGTGGCCGCATGCTCGAGGCGAGCGTGCTGACCAACTCGATCTCGGTGATGAATTTCGGCGTCATCCTGGGTGCCCTGCTCGCGGCCGGCATCGCCGGGCGCTTCGCCACCGGGGCGCGGCCCTCGGCGCGCTCGATCCTGGCGGCGGCGATCGGCGGGACGCTGATGGGCTATGGCGCGCGGCTCGGCTTCGGCTGCAATATCGGCGCGATGTTCTCCGGCATCGCGTCGGGCAGCCTGCACGGCTGGCTCTGGTTCGCCGTCGCCTGGATCGGCTCGGCCCTGGCGATCCCGCTCCGGCCGCGCTTCGGCCTGGGCAATTGAGCGCCCGCGCGCAGGAGAACGGCCATGCCCGATCCGCTCAACCGCTGGATCCTCGGCGCCGCGCTCGCGCTGGCGGCGCTGCTGATCGCCGCCGACCACATCGCCACGACCCGCCCGGCCGAGGCCCGGGCGGACGCGGCGGCGGCGGACTCGGCCGAGGCGGGCGACTGACGACGCGGTGACCGCCGGCCCTTATCGCTCCCGCGCGACGCAGCGGCCGACCACCCGGTTGACCGCGGCGCTGTCGGCGTCGCCCAGCCGGTCGGCCAGCGCCCGGTCCAGCAGGCCCTCGCCCGCCAGCCCGTCGCGCACGCAGCCGCAATAGGCACTGCAGGTCGCCGCGTCGGCGCCGGAATCGGTGCAAGCCCGCTCGCAGCTCGCCAGGAACGCCGCCTCGCGGTCCGCCCGCTCGGGGGCGAGGACGCCCGTGCCCTCCACCGCCAGCCAGAGACCGCCCCACAGGATCGGCTGGTGCAGCAGATAGACCGCCAGGCTGTGCCGTCCGACCCGGGCCAACGGCCGCAGCAGCCCGTCCGTGCGTCCGCCGGCCCCGGCCCCGTTCGCCGCCTGCTCGGCCGCGCGCCGCCCGAACACGATCCGCCCGGCGGCGAAGCCCAGGAGATGCACGCCGATCCAGGGCAGGACGGGCACCCAGTCGTTGGTCGCCGGCTCCGCCATGCCGAGGCCGATCCAGGCGACCCAGGGCGCGTCCAGTGCCGGCGTCGCCGCCACCTCAGGCAGGACCAGGGCGGCCAGGCCGAGCCCGGTGGCGGCGGTCGCCGGCAGCCGGGCGATCAGCGGCGCCGCCAGCCCGGCGACGAACAGGTGGTGCAGCACGCCGAACCAGACGAAGCGCTCGCTCACGGCGAACCAGGTCCCGGCCGATATCGCCGCCGCGCCGCCGCCGATCATGGCGAGCCGGATCGCCCAGCGCCGACCCCGCGGCGGGGCGTGAACCGAGGCCCGCGCCAGGCTGACGCCCGCGACGGCCAGGAACGCCGAGAGGATCGCGGTCCGTGCGGCCAGCCAGACCGGATCGCCGGTCAGGTCGAAGCCGGCGAGCCCGAAGAACGCCAGGTCCCAGCACAGGTGATAGGCCACCATGGCCGCCACCGCCGCCCCGCGCGCGGCGTCGAGCCAGACCAGCCGGCCGCCGGGCGTGGTGGCCGCGGGAACGGTCGCCGTCACGCCGTCTTCCCCGTCACGCTGGCGCGCCCGTCACGCGGTCGCGGCGGACATGCGACTGTCGACCAGTCGCTCGGCCAGCAGATCGGCCAGACGATGGGCTGCCTCGTCCGCGGCAGCGTCGGGGCCGACCAGGACGATCTCCGACTCCGGCAATGCGGGCAGGCCGTCGGCCGGTCCGGCGGCGCGAAGGTCGGCGCCCAGATTGCTCGTCGCCAGCACGCTGATCGTCAGCCCCGCGGCGACGGAGGCCGCGATCCCGGCCAGCGCGTTGCTGGCGAAGGCAGGCCGCCAGGGCAGCCCGGCCCGGTCGAGGGCGTCGAGCGCCATGCGTCGGAAGGGACAGCCGTCCCGCATGAGCGCCAACGGCAGGGGCGCGGCCGTGTCGGCGCCCGGCTCCCGGTCGCCCCAGGGCGGCGGCCCATGGCGTGGAAGGGCCCAGACGACGGTCTCGCGACGGAGCGGACGGCCCGGCCCGCTCTCCCCGGCGGGGCGCACCACGATCGCCAGGTCGAGCGCCCCGGACGCCAGCCGCTCCAGGAGCCGACCGCTGACGTCGCAGTCGATGGTGACGTCGACGTTCGGCGTTTCCCGGGCGAAGTATCCCAGCACGCCGGGCAGGAAGCGGCTCGTGTAGTCCTCGGGAAACCCGAGACGGACCGTCTGCGTCTTCGCCGGGGCGACGAGTTCGTCGAGTGCCGTCCGATTGAGGGCGAGCATCCGCCGGGCATGGGCGAGCAGCCGCTCCCCGGCGGCGGTCGGACGCAGCGGGCGTGCCTCCCGGTCGATCAGGCGATGGCCGCAGATCTCCTCCAGCCGGCGGATCTGCATGCTCACCGCCGACTGGGTCCGGCCGAGCAGGGAGGCCGCGGCGGTGAAGCCGCCGCCCTCGACCACGGCGACGAAGCCGCGGAGCAGGTCGACATCCAGGTCACGCATCAGCATCACCATAGGTGATGGACGAGATCGGGTCCATTCGCCGGCCCGATATTCGGGTGTGCCCGTCGACTCCCGGGGGTTTCCGGCCCGCTCGCGCCCGCCTCCCTCGCGCTCGCCCTGTTCTCATCGCCGGGGCGCCGCGTCCCCGGGGTTCCGCGCGAAGACGCCGTCCATCGCGATCAGGCGCGCGGTGCGCCGGTTGAAATAGCCGGGAATGAACAGCACGGGCGTGAATCCCTCCCGCGCCATTCGGTCGATCATCGCCCGCCAGTCCGGCTCCCCCTCGTAGATCGGGACCAGGGCCAGCTCGCTCTGGACCAGCGCGATCCGGTCCATGACGCCGGCCGCCCCGTCCAGGACCCGGCCGTCGAAGCCCTGGGTGTCGAGCTTCAGCAGCACCCGCTCGCCGGGTGCGACATGGGTGTCGAAGATCGTGTCCAGCCGGGCGAGCGGCACGGTCTCCCGCCGGACGGCCCGGGCGTCGTCGAGCAGCGCCGCCATCTCCGCCGTCGGTGCGAGGGCGGAGCTCATGTCGCTGGCCGCGGCGACGTTGATCGCGATCTCCCCGTCGGCGTCGCCCAGCGCCAGGCGCGGCGCCGCCGTCCAGTCCGGATCCCCGGCCGCCGCGGCCTCGAGCGCGGCATGCGCCTCCGACAGGGGCTCGAAGGAGACGATGCGCCCGTCGTATCCGGCCCGGCGCAGGCGGCTCGCGTATTGGCCCGTGTTCGCGCCTACGTCCAGCACCGTCGTGATCCCGGCATGGGCGATCACCGCCATCAGGTTGGCCGTGTTCTTCGAGACGGGCGCCTCGCCGCCGGCCTCGGTCACGGCGCGCGGCCCGGCCCGGCGACGGCATTCTCCGCCGCCCTCAGGGCCTTGATGTAGTGGAATTCCACCGTGTCGGACTTGTCCGGGATCGCCCGCGTCCGGGCCGTGCGGCGGTAGCCGAGGCGCTCGTAGACCCGGTGCGCGGTCGTGAATCGCGTGTCGGTCCACAGCTCGATCCGGCCGGCGCCGGTGGCGCGCGCGTGATCCTCGACCGCGCCGACCAGGCGCCGGGCCAGGCCCGTGCCGCGCGCCTCGGGCAGGACGTAGAGCTTGACCAGCTCGATCGCCGGGCCGTCGCCGCCGCCCGCCAGCGGCATCGCGCCCACGCTGGCCACCACGCGGCCGTCGTGCTCGACGCACCAGAAGGCGCCGCCGCCCCCGGCCGCCCAGGTCGCGATGGCGCGCAGCTCCGGGATCTCGCCGTCGACGTCGAGGACACAGCCCGGATATTCGGCGAAGCAGGTCCCGACGAGGGCGATCAGGTCGTCGGCGTCACGGTCCTCCCCGGGCCGCAGGACGGGACTCGCCCGCCCGGCGGATCGGTTCGGTGCCGCGTCGGGGGCCGCGGACGGGCTCTCAGCCGGAGACGACATAGTCCCAATAAAGCTCCCGCGCGCGCTTATAGAAGGGGCCCGGCTGGAAGTTCCGTTCCCCGATCCGGGTGATCGGCATGACCTTGCCGTAGTTGCCCGTGGTGAAGGCCTCGTCCGCCGTGTCCAGCTCGTCCGGGCGGATCGTGCGCTCCACCACCTCGATCCCCTCGGCGCGCATCAGGGCGATGATCCGCTGGCGCGTGATGCCGTTGAGGAAGGTGCCGTTGGGCACCGGCGTATGCACGATCCCGTCGCGCGCGATCCAGACATTGGCGGTCGCCAACTCGGCGACATTGCCCAGCATATCGAGCATGATCGCGTTGTCGAAGCCCTTGCGTCGCGCGTCCTGCAGCGCGAGGCCGGCCTGCGGGTACAGGCACGAGGCCTTGGCCAGGGTCGGCATCGACTCCGGCGAGGCCCGGCGGTAGGCGGAGACCATCGTCTTCACCCCCGACGGTTCGGGCAGCGGCGCTTCCTTGATGAAGATCGCCATGCGGGTGCTGTCCGGCTCCGCGGCGACGAAGCCGCGCTCGGCCCACATCATCGGCCGGATATAGAGGGGGCTGCCGGCCGGGAACTTCGCCACCCCCTCGCGCGAGAGGCCCTCCACCGTTTCCGCGTCGGCCACCGGCTCCAGCCCCATGACGCGGGCCGATTCGATCAGCCGGGCGCAGTGCCGGTCCAGGTCGGGGGTGCGCCCCTCCATCGCCCGGGCGCCGTCGAACACCACCGACGCCATCCACATGGCGTGGGTATCGGGGCCGATCAGGGCGGGGCTGCCCTCCTGCCATCCGCCGTCGACATAGGTCAGGGTCCGTCCCGACATGGCGCTCTCCGCTGTTCGGTCGCCGGAGGCGGGCCGGCGGTTGCAGCGGCCCGCGAGACGGGCACGTATAGCGTGACCCGCGCGGGCCTGCCAATCCCGGCGCCGGCTATTCCGCCCAACCGTGTGGTCCGTGCGCCATCGCCGCGGCGTCGAAGGCGGCGACGGCCTCGTGCCGCGCCCGGGCCAGGGCGGCCGCCAGCGCCTCGGTCCGCCGACGCGCATCCGGGATGCCGCTATCCATGGCCCGCCGTCCGGCCACCGCCCGGCGCAACTCCGCCGCCCGCCGGGCGAGGCCGCGATGGCGCGCGCGGGCGACCCGGCGCGGCACGTCCGGGCCGGCGGCCAGGGCCCGACGCAGCGGCCCCGCGACCGGCCCGTCGACGGCCGCGTGCAGGGCGGCGAGGCGGGAAGCGGCAGTGTCCGACGGCAGGCGAGGCGAGGGGCGGGGCGGGGATCGGGTCATGGCCGTGTTACAGGAACAAAAACCTATCAATGTGTAAAGAAAATATTCCCTACACCGGACAATGCCGCCGCCGCTATTGGCTCGCCCAGACGATCCGCGCCATCCAGGCGATCTCGTCGATGCCCAGCGCGCGGGTCGGGTGGTCGGGGTTGAGCGAGGCCAGCTCGACCCGCGTCGCGCTGCGCCGCGCCAGCTCCTTGGCCATGACCTCGCCGGCATGGGTGCGCACGACCACCCGGTCGCCGCGCCGGATGCTCGATTCCGGCGAGACGATGATCGTGTCGCCGTCGCGATAGACCGGCTCCATGCTGTCGCCCGCGATCTCCAGGCCATAGGCGTGGGGGTCGCCGACATCCGGGAACATCACCTCGTCCCAGCCGCTGCCGACCGGATAGCCCGCATCGTCGAAGTACCCGGCCGAGCCGGCCTGGGCATGGCCGATGATCGGGATGCGCTGGCGCACCGACGTCCCCGGCTGCTCGTCGAGCAGACCGACGAACTCCCCCATGCCGGCGCCGGTCGACTCCAGGATCTTCGCCAGGCTCTCGGTCGACGGCCAGCGCAGCTTGCCCTGCGCCGTCTTGCGCTTGGACGGGTTGAACGTCGTCGGGTCGAGGCCGGACCGGCGCGCCAGGCCGGACGGCGACAACCCGTGACGGGCGGCGAGGCGATCGATCGCGCGCCAGATATCCGCATGCCGGAGCATGGGAAGACTTTCTCATATCTAAGGGAACGCGTCTGTAGGAACGTTTTCATATTTCGCTTGACTTAGGATTTTAGTCCGATATCGTCGCCCCATCATCGCCGGTTCCGCGGGCGCTCCGCCGCCCGATCCGGAGGCCGGCGCCCCGATCCCCACATCCGCCGAAGAAGAGAGGCCGGCCGCCATGCCGACACGCCGTCGCGCCGCCGAACGAGGCGGCGTCCCCCGCCCGGCGCCCTCCGTGGGCGACGCCGAGCCCTTCCCCAGCGCCGAGGCCGCCTGGTTCTGGTTCGTCGAATGCTGGCAGGCCCGGCATGCCGGGGCCCGCGTCGTCGCCGGCGCCGGCGCCCGGCCCCGGCCGTGCGAGCCGGTGGACGTCCTGCGCGTCGTGGACAGGCTCTACCGCCAGCGCCGCCTGCTGCGCGACCACGTCCTGGTGCTCGGCCATTACGGCCGGCGCGCCCTGGCCCCGGATCCCCGCCGCCGGCGCGAACAGCGCGCCCACGGCCTGTGGGCCGAGGCGCTGGACCGCCTGGCCGAGGCCCTGCGCGTCAAGGGCATCGTCGCGTGAGCGCCGGCGCCCCCCATCTGCCGACGCCCGTGCCGGCGGCGCCCGCGCCGGTCCCGGCCGGGTCCGGACGTCGGGCCTGGGCCGTCTTCACCGGCCGGACGGAGATCGCGTGGCTTCGCGTCTTGCGCCCGGGCTTCCGGCACTGCTTCCTGGTGCTCGCCGACGGCCCCCACTGGGTCACGATGGACCCGCTGGCCGCCTTCACCGAGATCGCGGTCCAGCCCGTCGGCGCCGCGTTCGACCTGCCGGGCCATCTGGCCGCGCGCGGCCTCACGGTCGTGCCCGCGCCCCTCGACCACGTGCCGCGGCGGCCGGCGCCCTGGGGTCCTTTCACCTGCGTCGAGGCGGTCAAGCGCGCGATCGGCCTCGCCGATCCGCGGATCGTCACGCCCTACCAGCTCTACCGCCGCCTCGCCGCGGCCGCCGAGAGAGGGAGCCTCCGCCCATGGGAAGCCTGATCCCGGAGCCGAAGCGGCCCGCCCCGCCGCCGCCTCCGCCTCCGCCCCGATTGCCGCCGCCGCTGCCCCCGCCGCCGCCACCCCGCGCGCCGTCGCCCGCG
>JAVJUS010000131.1:0-3891 GCA_040220455.1 Azospirillaceae bacterium | reverse complement strand
GAGCTCGTAGAGCCGACCCGAATGGCCGTCCTCGGTCAGCGCCGCCACCGCGACGTCGGCGATGTCGTCGACATCGACGATCGGCTCGCGCACGTCGCCGCCGGGCATGGCGATCACGCCGCCGAGCACGGGATCGCGCAGGTAGCCCTCGCTGAAGTTCTGGGCGAACCAGGCGGCGCGGACGAGGGCGAAATCCAGGCCCGAGGCGCGCACGGCCTCCTCGCCCAGCCGCGCGTGGTGCTCGCCCCGGCCGGAGAGCAGGACCAGCCGCTCGAGCCCGGTCGCCCGGGCGGCCTCGGCCAGCGCGGCCACCTTGTCGACCGCGCCGGGGAAGGCGAGGTCGGGGTAGTAGGACACAGAGGGTCAGCCGCCTCGAGGGCTTCATCGCCGACCTTGCGGAGGAGGCCCTCCGGCGCGACGTATTTCTCGAAGTCTCATTCTCGACGAAGGCGCTAAAACGTAAATACTCTTTGGTTTCATTTTGGACTAATTATTGTGAAAAAAGACTTATTCGGCGAAATTTTAATAAGAAAGTTTTTTATCTTTTCAAATTAGATCCCGGGTGACACCTGTTCAGTCGCGGGTTTCCAGTTTTCGATGACGCCAATGGTCGTGGCTTTCAGCACCGCCATCATATCGCTGGCGAGCGTCGAAGTGGCGGGTGATCCGAGCAGCCTCAGTTCGACCGACGGGAGCGCGGGCAAGTATGTCCGGTTGCCGACGTCGACAATATCGGCAGGTACACCGTGCTCGATCCGGACACCGATACCGAACTCCGACCGGAGCGCGGCCCAGACGGCCGCGAGGCTGGGCGTCGTCAGGGCGGCGCGCCAACGCAATCCGGCCTGGTCGAGGGAAGCGAGGGCTGCTTGCCGGAAGAGGCAGGGATGATTGAACAGCACCAACGGCACGATCGCGTTCTCGGTAGGCTCGGCGTAGCTTTCGTGGGCGAGCCAACGTAGCGGAAGTTCGCAGAGCAACTGACCTTTCGCTCCTGAATACTTTGGAAAGAAGGCGATTGCGCCATCCAGGCGCCCGGCCTCGATGTCGTCATTCATCGTGTGGTTGTTGCCGGCCTGTACGGTGACGTGGACCTCCGGATGCAGGTCGGAAAACGCGTTGAGCGTGGCAGGCATGACGTCGTCATAGAAGTCTTGCGGCAGACCGAGCCGAACTGTTTCGGGTGCGACGGCAGCCCCCACGGCTCTCGCCGCCTCGTCGTTGAGCGCGATGAGCTGGCGAGCATATTGCGTCAACGTCTCGCCGGCCTCGGTCGGGACGAGGCCTCTACCCCGCCTGACGAAGAGCTGCACGCCGGTCAGCTGCTCGAGCTTCTTGAGCTGCATACTGACCGCCGACTGGGATCGGCCAAGTTCATTGGCAGCGCGTGCAAAACTTCCTTGCTCGATGCCGGCCACGACCGCGCGAAGCGTGTCGATATCGAAGCTCGTTGTCATATCGAATTTCCTGAACTCGCGATTTCGATATATTCGATTTTCTGAAATATAATCTGACGCTAGCCTCCTGATCAAGGCGAGACATGCCTTCCGGCCGCGACGAGCGCGTCCGCCCTCTCGACCTGACCGGGGATCCGACATGCAGACCGCAAGCGCGACCGTCTCGGCTGCTCGCAACTTCCGCGATCCGCGACTGATACTGCTCGCGGGATCGATGATCGCGTTGATAGCGGTGGGAACCCGCCATTCGTTCGGCCTCTTCCTGAATCCGGTTACTCAGAACCTGGCCGCGATCGATCGCCAGACATTCGGCTTCGCCATCGCGTTGCAGAACCTCATGTGGGGTCTTGCCCAGCCCTTCGCGGGCATGATCGCCGATCGATTCGGCAGCGCCCGTGTCATCTTTGTCGGTGGGGCCCTCTACTCGGCGGGGCTGATCTGGGCTTCCGCCAGTTCGACAGCGCTCGGCATGACGCTCGGGCTGGGCGTCTTGGTCGGCGTCGGGTTGAGTGCGACCACCTACGCCGTTGTGCTCGGCGCGGTCGGACGTCGCTTTCCGCCGGAGAGGCGCGCGACCGCGCTGGGCATCGCGTCGCTGGGTGGGTCGATCGGCATCTTTCTGTCGGTACCGGTCACCCTGGCCCTGATCGATACCTACGACTGGTCGATTGCACTGATCAGCCTCGCGCTGGTCGCGCTCGCGATCTGTGTCATGGCGCCCGTGCTCGGTGGGCGCGCTCGAGCGGAGGGTGCCGAGCAATCCCTTCGCGCCGCGCTGACAGCGGCGCTAGGGCACAGGGGGTTCATGCTTCTCGCGCTCGGGTTCTTCGTTTGCGGCTTCCAGCTCGCGTTCATCGGGACGCACCTGCCGGCCTATCTGCTCGACCGCCAGCTCGATGTCTGGCTCGGCGGCGCCGCATTGGCGATCATCGGTGTCACCAACATCGTGGGTACGCTGGCGTGCGGCGCGCTGGGCGACCGTCTCAGCAAGAAGAAAGTACTTGCAGCGCTGTACCTTACAAGGGCGGCGGTCACCGCCGTCTTCGTCCTGCTGCCTTCGTCGACCGTCGCGACGCTCACGTTCGCCGCCGCGATCGGCTTCACATGGCTCGGTACCGTCCCACTGACGAGTGCCATCGTCGCTCAGCTCTTCGGCCCGCGATATCTCGCGACCCTGGTCGGCATCACTTTCCTTATGCACCAGCTTGGCAGTTTCCTGGGCGCATGGCTCGGGGGACTCACATTCCAGCGAACCGGCTCCTACGATCTTGTTTGGTGGAGCGTGGTCGTGCTCGGGATCGTCGCTGCCTTGCTCCACTGGCCGATAGACGAACGGCCGCTCGCGGCGGGAGAACGTGCTCGCTCGCGCGTGCCCGGTCATGGCTAGTCGTTGGTGGATATTCGTCGGCGCCGGCGTCGGCTTGGCGATGATCCCGATCTTCGTTCACCTCTGGATGATCGCCGCTGACCGCTATGTCCAGCTATTCATCGGCATGGCGGCAATGGAGTTCTTGTGTTGAGCGGGATCGGGTCTCTCACTCAAGATAAGAATCGTTGTTTGGTACTGAAAAACAAAGTACGAGTTCATAGGAGAGGAGAAACACGATGGATGACGTCTGGCATGAAAACGGACCTCTCCTGCGCTTATTTCAAGTGAAGATGAAGAATGGTTACGGGGATATTTTGCTCGAAAAATTTGCTACGACGTCGGCGGATGTTGTCCGCGATGAACCGGGCAATGAGGGCTATTTCTTCGGTAAGATCATTTCCGGTGATGACGGCCGGCTGATTTTCGCCTCGCTCTGGAAAGATCTGGACGCGGTCAAGCGGCGTTTTGGCGAGGATTGGCAAGAGTCGTACCTGCCGGAGGGCTACGAGGATCTGATCGAGGAATGCTCTGTTCGCCATTTCGATCTGAGCAATGGTTGGTTCGTCCGGTCGGGTCGATAGCCGGTATCCTCGGCCGAGCCGTGGGTCGCGCTTCGCTTCATTCTCTTCCTCACTTCTTTCCAGTTGGGGTCGGCGCGGAGGCCGGCGATAGCGAATGCCGTCCCGGCCATGCCGCAACGGGTCATTCGTGACTCCCCCTCCGGGGCCGGGCCCGGATCACGCCGCCTCGGCCCAGGCACCGGCCGCGGCCGCGGTGCGGGCGAAGTCGGCGAAGTCGCGGGGCGGGCGGCCCAGGGCCTCCCGGACTCCGTCGGCGAGCCAGGCATTGCGGCCGTCGAGCGTCTCCCGCGCGATGGCGGTGAAGATGTCGGCGACGAACGGGCCCGCGACCGCGACCAGGCCCGCGTGGAAGTCCTCGAAGGCGATCGGCTGGTGGCGGATCGGCCGGCCGGTCGCGGCGGCGAGGTCGGCCGCCATCTCGGCGAAAGTCATCAGGCGCGGGCCGGTGAGCTCGTAGAGCCGACCCGAATGGCCGTCCTCGGTC